>DATJJA010000043.1:0-5713 GCA_035492595.1 Puia sp. | reverse complement strand
CGAACGGAGGCATAGCCCGACTCCTTGAAATGCTGAACGGCGGCATCACTGATGTTTTCTAAGAAGAGTATGTTAATCTTTTCTTTAGGGTAGCTTGTAGTTTTCTTTTCCACCATAATTTTGCCCTGCTTTTTGCGTTAGTTTTCCAATTCGGAAGTGCAAATTAACACCGGATTATTTTATTTTTGCCGTTTTTTAACCCAAAAAAAATTCTTGCGTTGAAAGGAATTGGTTCTTTAGTGTTGTCCGTAACTCTGTTGGTCGTCTCCTGTGGACAGGCTCAGCCGCCTAACACCGTGCTCATCGATACGGTAAAAACCGCTCCCCCGGCACCCTCGCTGACGGGACCCGAGCAGGAACATTATACCAGCATGACGAATCGTTTTTTCGATCCTATGCTCGCCGGGCATTTCAACGGCAGTATCCTGGTCGCCAAGAACGGTGTTGTGCTCTTCGAGCGCTACAAGGGTTTCCGCAATCCTGTGAGGAAACAGGATTCGATCAATGCGCATACCGCTTTTCACCTGGCGTCCGTCTCCAAGACCTTTACCGCCATGGGCACACTCAAACTGTGGCAGGAAGGCAAGCTCGACATCCACGACCCCGTCAGCAAGTACCTTCCCTCCTTCCCCTATCCCGCAGTTACCATCCAGACGCTGCTGGACCACCGGAGCGGCCTGCATAACTATGTCCATTTCATGTACAAGCCCGGCATCGACAAGCACGTGATGCTGACCAATGCCGACGTCCTCCAGTATATCGCCGAACACCAGCAGGATCGCGACGTGTTCTCTGGTCAGGCCAACCGTCATTTTGAATATTCCAATACGAACTACGCCTTACTTGCGCTGATCATTGAAAAAGTATCGGGACTCCCCTATCCTGACTATCTGTCCCGGACCTTCTTCCAGCCGCTCAACATGCAGGATACCTACGTCTACAACTCCAGCGATTCGGGAAAGTCGATGCTTTCGTTCTACCAGAACGGCCGGCCTTTCCGCACGGAATATCTGGACGGTGTCTACGGCGACAAGAACGTCTACAGCACCGTAAGAGACATGTACAAGTGGGACCAGGCCCTGCGCTCCGGCCAGCTCTTTTCCAAAGGAGTACTGGACAGCGCCTATTCCGGGTATAGTTTTGAAAAGCCCGGCCAGCGCAACTACGGACTGGGCTGGAGAATGCTGATGATCCCAAATGGTAAGAAACTGATCTATCACAATGGCTGGTGGCATGGCAACAGGACCGTTTTTGTCCGGATGCTCGACGAGGACGCCACGATCATAGCCCTCAGCAATAACGACTATCGCAACGTCTATTCGGCCAAACGGCTTTGTGACCTCTTCGGCGACTACCGCCAGGGCAACGAAAGTTTTGACGAAGGCGAAAACGATTCGACGGCCAATGCCGCCGTAGGTTCCGGCGAAGAACTGCCCGCTGCGAAACCCAAACCCGTAAGAAGAGCCGCTGTACATCACCGCTCCACCGTTCACCATGCCGTCCATAAGAAGACGGCAACGACGCACGCGGTGGTAAAGAAGAAAACGGCAGTGAAGAAAAATGCCTAAATTTCCGTATGGAAATTTTATCAGCCGATCAGATCAGGGCCTGGGATAGTTTTACGATGTCGCACGAGCCCATCGATTCCATCGACCTGATGGAGCGGGCTGCTGCCAGCTGTCTCCGGTGGCTTGAAGCCCACGGCTATACTTCCGGAAGAAATTTCACCATCTTTTGCGGCAAGGGAAATAATGGCGGCGATGGCCTGGCGCTGGCGCGGATGCTCGCCGAACTGGACTGCGCGGTTACCGTTCATATACTCGAATTCGGCCACCTCGGCACCGACGACTTCCAGACCAACCTGGCAAGACTCCACCCTACACCAGTGGAGGTGGTCTATATACAGGGACCCGAACATTTTAATTCCATCCCGCCAGACAATATAGTGGTCGACGCCCTCTTCGGCTCGGGGCTCAACAGACAGTTGGAAGGGGTCACCGAACTGCTGGTAAAGCATATCAACGACTCGGCCTGCGAGATCATTTCCATCGACATGCCCAGCGGACTCTTCGTCAGCAGCACCTCGAAAGGCAATACCATCGTCAGCGCCACACATACTCTGAGTTTTCAGTGCTACAAGCCGGCCTTTCTGATGCCGGAGAACGCGGCCTTCGCCGGGAACGTACACATCCTCGACATCGGGCTTCACCCCGACTATCTGAATCAGGTGTCCGGCGAGTCCGAGCTGCTGGACTCTGCCATCATCGGCGCGATCTTCCGGCCCCGCAGACAGTTTGCCCACAAAGGCAACTTCGGCCATGCTTTGCTGGTGGCCGGCAGCTTTGGAAAGATGGGCGCCGCGGTCCTGGCGGCCAGGGCCACCCTCCGCGCCGGCGCAGGCCTCCTCACCTGTCAGGTGCCCGGTTGCGGCAATACCATCCTTCAGACGGCCGTTCCTGAAGCGATGCTGCAGGTTGACCCGGAAGAGCGCCTGCACACTTCCCTTCCCGGCGAACTGGACAAATACTCCGTCATCGGCATCGGACCGGGCATCGGCACCGACCCGCGGACGGCCGCCCTGCTAAAAGACATGTTGTCGCGCTACCGCAAGCCCGTGGTGGCGGACGCCGACGCGCTGAATATACTGGCTTCCCATCCCAAGCTACTGGAGGCCCTTCCCCCCTACTCTATCATTACCCCCCATCCAAAGGAGTTCGAGCGGCTGTTCGGCCCCTCCCCCAACGATTTCGCACGGCTCGACCGGGCCAGGGAAAAAGCAAAACAGCACCGGATAATCATCGTCCTGAAGGGACACTATAGCTTTGTCGCCATGCCCGGCGGAAAGGGCTACTTCAACTCCACCGGCAACGCCGGCATGGCCAAAGGCGGCAGCGGCGACGTTCTGACCGGCATCCTGACCGCCCTGCTGTCCCAGGGCTACTCCCCCGGCGAAGCGGCCCTCCTGGGCGTATACCTCCACGGCCTGGCCGGAGACTGCGCAGCCCAACGCTGGTCACAGGAAGCCATGCTCCCCTCCGACCTCACCGACCAACTGGGTAATGCCTTCCAAATCATTCAGGGAAGGCAATAATCTATTTTGCCAACTTCAACAAACGGCCTATCTTCGCGTCCCGTTTTGACGATTTTTCCGGCTCGCCGGCGGATCATCAAATTCGCGGATCCATCGGGAAGTAGCGCAGCCCGGTAGCGCACTACGTTCGGGACGTAGGGGTCGCAGGTTCGAATCCTGTCTTCCCGACAATGGTCTAAAGCTAAAAAAGCCTTCACACACGTGAAGGCTTTCGCTTTTTACGACTCTAAATGAGTCAGAACTTTGCACCTAACGTAAAATAGATGGATCTTCCATCCCCTGGTAATACTCCTTTACCAAGATAAACAAGTGTTTCGGTTCTTCTGGTATAGTATTTATTATCAGTCAGATTATTCATACCTATTCTAATATTATAGTTGTCATGGAATTTATAGCCTAGAGCAAAGTCCAACACCTGATAAGGAGACACATAACCTACACTCGGATTTTTTTCAGTGGCAACTGTATTGTTTGCATCCGACCACGATCCCCCTACAGCGGAATAATAGACTGTAGCAGATATGTTTTTCACCGTGCAGTTGACGCCTGAACGGCTAATGTATTGCGGGGCATCTTCCAGCCTCTTTCCAGTCAAGTCAGCTTTTCCGGACTTTCCATTTAGATACTTTGCATCATTGTAGGCGTATGATGAAAATATCGAAAGGTCGCAGTTGGGATGCTCATTTATCAGATTAAGCAGATGAATTTCCAAATAGGCCTCCACCCCTTTAGTCAACGCGTCTCCTGCATTGGTCGTAAAAGTATAGGGATTTCCTGTGCCGTCAGTCAGTGTTATATTTCCTATCCTGTTCCGATACGATAATTCAAATCCACTCACATCAAAATTCAAAATATCCTTAATCTTTCCCCTTATTCCAATATCCAAATTGTGGCCGCTGGCATCTTTCAAATTCGGGTCGATCACTGCCGTGCTTGAACCGATTATAAGGTTTGAATAAAGGATCGGCCGATACGCCTGAGAATAATTTCCATAAATATCTATGCTCCCGGCGATCCTGTATTGCGCCCCTACCCCTGAAACCAAAATATTTCTGGAAGTTGAATGCGAAACAGGACGGAAATCGTTGTACACGTCATGTTCCGTCCCATTCAGGCTTGAATTGATATAGTCATATCTTATGCCGGGAGTAACGGAAAGTCTATTGGTAATCCGGAAAAGATTTTCGATAAATACACCATAGTTAACCGTTCTAAAAAGGAGATTGATCCCATAATCACCGGTTTGGGTCAGGTCAAAATCGGTTCCGGTGGTTCCCGTTCCGTTTTGTCTTCTGTCGGTAGAGATATTCGAATATTTCACTCCGCCCGACAATGCACTTTCGTGACCGAACAGATTGTATTTTCTTATCATCCTTGCATCGACGGTATAGCTCTGATAGTAATCCCTGTTTATTTGTCTCGGCGCATAAGAACTTAACGCCCTGATGATGGTGTCTGCATTAGTTGCCAGGTTGGGATTGGCAATCACCATATTCCTTTGTCCAAACAAACTGTATGCTTTCACATTCACTTGTGTCTTCGGATTAATGGAGTAGTCAAGAAGGAAGGAGATCAAATTGATGATGGGATTAAAATAATTTCTGGATCTTGTGGATTGACGTGGGTTGGCAGCAAACATTGAATCAGTAAGTCCACCTGCAAACTTCTGTACATAATTTTCCCTCGAATACTCAATGCCTATATTCATTTTGTCCGAAGGCTTATAATGTAAACTTCCATATGCATTCAGGAAATTATAGTTGGAATTGTGGCGCCATCCATCGCTGCTGCGATAGTTAAAGTAAGCGGAATAAGTAAATTTCCCCTTTTTTCCGCCTAAGGCATTGTATGAATTGAATGTACTGAATGAGCCATAAGTTTGCTGTGTTTCAAACCCCAGCACTTTTGTGGTGTCGGGTTGTTTAATTAAATAATTGAGCATGCCGCCAAACTGAGGTCCATATTGAAGTGCGGCAGATCCCCTGATAATTTGAATTTCCTGCACGGCTTCCAGTGGAGGATTGTACATTGCTTCAGGGTAGCCATATAAATCATTATTAACATTGTAGCCATTCTGATTCACATTGAATTCCCACGATCTGTGCGGACTCAATCCTCTTGTAGCTACACTGGTTTGAGTGCCCGAACCATCCAACTCCCACGAAGAAATACCCGGTACTCTCCCAAACACATCTCTGGCTCTATTCTGCGCAAAATCTGCATTCATGCTGTCAAGCAGGAGAACTTCATTTTTTTTCCCCGAATAAATAGTTGTTCCACTGATCTCAGGTAATTGCGCGATGTTGGATATTCTTCTTTCCCCATATACTTCAACGGACGGAATTTCAGCAGTACTGGCCTGCAGCGCATAGGAATATTCGACGGTTTCATTCCCTTTTACGGTTATATCCCGCTTAATGGACTGATAGCCTATATGCGAAATTATAATACGGTAACTGCCAGGGGGGATGTTGCTGATCATGTATTCGCCTTTGCCATTGGTGGTCGTGTTGAAATTTGTTTTATCAAGGACGATATTCACTTGTTGTAAAGGCGATCTTAAATTATCGGTAATGCTGCCCCTAATATTTCCGGTCGACTGAGAAAGGACATTTTCCGTTA
>DATJJA010000042.1:0-33453 GCA_035492595.1 Puia sp. | reverse complement strand
GCTGTATTGCCGACAATTTTAAGATGGAATTGTGCTTCAGGCGGTACATTTTCGGCAACGACCAGGGGTCAACATTTTTTACTCGGTGGTCTTTTAATCAGTAATACATAATTTACTTCATCGAGCCTGAAGGTCTTCGCGGTCTTCAGGCTTTTTTTAGTCCTACATTTTTTCGTTTTATACTACTTGAATACGCTCCCGTGTACGGAAATGTCCCTGCTGCCGCCGGCGTTTTTTCAAAAAGCCTGCGCCCTTAGGGGCTCCGACTTTTTTAAAAATTTATTTGCGTAACTCAAAAGTTACTCATACATTTGGGTAACCTAAAAGTTACTTATTATGACAAAGCAAGACATTACAACTACCATACTGGCAGACTCCACGCCATCCCAGGTATTCGCCGCAGTAAACAACCCTCGCGCCTGGTGGTCAGGAGAATTCGAAGGCAATATGTCCCAACTCAACGACGAATTCACCTACCGTTACAAAGACTTTCATTACACAAAACAAAGGGTCGTCGAAATGATCCCCGACAAAAAAGTAGTCTGGCTCGTTACCGAAAGCACCCTCAACTTTATAGAAGACAAAACAGAATGGAAAGGCACAAAGATCATCTTTGAGATCTCCCAAAAGGGCGATAAGACACAACTCCGCTTTACCCACGAAGGCATCCATCCCGGAGTAGAATGCTTTGACAGCTGTTCCGTCGCCTGGACCCAGCTCATCCAGGAAGGCTTATACACCCTGATCACCACCGGCAAAAGCAAGCTGCTCGTGCTGGCATAAAACCATAAAAATTTAACTACTAAAAATATAAGTCAATGCAAACAATAGCCGATAGTAAAATAGCAACAACAGAGGAGATCGCAGCCCGGTTCAACGAGCTCGCCCAACAGGAAAAATGGTTTGAGATCCAGGACGAGTTCTTTGCCGATAACGTAAAGAGCATCGATCCTCCCAATTCTCCCTATATGGGTTACGCCGAAGGCAAAGCCCCGGTTCGCAAAAAAGGCGAAGACTTTATAAAAAAGATAGAGGCATTTCATGGCGCTCATACAAGCGAACCCATAGTAAGCGGCAACCATTTTGCAGTCGCAAGATCGATGGACATCACAGTGCAGGGACATGGACGGATTCAAATGAATGAGATAATGCTGTATGAAGTAAAGGACGGCCAGATCATATCGGAACAGTTCTTTTATTAGCCCGCGCCCAACAATTTCGCGGAATCTCGCATGCGGAAACTTTTCTTTATAAAGCAAAAGGTGTGAGAACGGCGCTCGCCCGGAATTTTGGGATAAACTATTTCATATTTTTCATCCAGGGCATTCTGCAAATAGGATACTGGTTTCTTATCCGCGCCATATGCGCCTTCCCCACCCCCCTGCACGAAAAATATCGTCACTCTTTTCATAATCTACGGGAATTCAATTATGATGCCTGGTTTTTAAAACGATCATTGTCAATTTACACTTTCTTGCCACCGACACCCCCCCACCACAGACAAAATATTTGGAAATCTCATTCCCACTCATTGCTTTGCCTGCCCTCCTGTTCCGGAACAACAGCAAATTAAGACTCTCCTCCACCTCTCCTACTTCAGCTGGCAGTTCTGCGCCGTCGCCCTGTTCGGCATCATCGCTACCACAGGCGGTGCTCGGCCTGTTTCGTAAAACCAACCGCCTCAGCAAGCGAGACTTTTTAAAAATCAAAAAAGGCTCTCCCTCCAATATGGGTGTCTGGTTCTTTTTCCTCAGGGGCGGCGCCAGGATCGGCCCGTCAATCAATTCGTATTTATTTTCCAGGCGAAAATCATAAACTTTATAGCCAACATTAGGAGGCGGAAATTGGAAGACCAATACAGATTCGAGCAAACGCGAGGTAGCATCTTTTCCGGAAAAAATAGGAATATTGAGGGAATAAGTTCCCATCTACATTAATATGATCGTCAATATACAAAAACGAGCGCGATAGATCACGAACTTATTTTAATATTCGAATCTAATCAATTTATTGTCATCGCCGTTGATGTCGGCAGCTGCATTATAATAGTGGGGACAGCATATGATCCCCATTAACCATTCGGACGCACCGTTCATCGGCAACTATTCTATTCATAAATTCTAAAATAATTCTTATCCCCAAACTTTTACCAGAAACCAATAAAAATTATCTTCGCTAAGCGTTATATAAAATAAATCATGCTATGAACAGAACGTCAAAAGAAATAGTTACTATATCCATACCGAACGGAGAATTAGATAACGACTACACCTTCTTTGAAGACGGAAAAATACGACACAACTATGACCAAAGCATCTACAAACCAAACCTCGAGTCGTGGTTAAATGCAAGCAATATCTCTGACGCTGAGAAAACGAAAATTTTGAAAGAGTGTCCTCCTGAATTTAAAGCCAAAATCACGAGTATTCTGAAGAGGTAAAGGGTTCCGTATTGAACGACATCGTCATATTCCCCTTCTTGTTAAGGGCAATAAGCCCCCCATCCCCTCCCAGTCTCCCCACTTTCCATTCCGCCGGTAGAATTGCCCGCAGCAAGATTACCCCTGGCGTGGTATAAATATTGCACCGCAAATAGTTATCAACATTGAAAACGCTTGCTATGAGCCAAAGAAAACTTATTCTTTCCATGCAAATAACCCTCGATGGCTTTGTTGCCGGACCTAACGACGAAGCCGATTGGTTAA
This sequence comes from Puia sp., assembly GCA_035492595.1. GTDB lineage: Bacteria > Bacteroidota > Bacteroidia > Chitinophagales > Chitinophagaceae > Puia. Next base: position 30,749 of record DATJJA010000042.1, on the reverse strand, counting down.
TGAGCGATGATGACGAGTGGACGGACCACCTCAATGACATCAATTCAGCAGATACCTTCCTATTGGGAAGAAAGATGTATCCTCTTTATTCCCAATACTGGCAATCAGTATTACGTAACCCAGACAGTAAACCCAACGAATTGATTTTTGCAAAACTGGCCGATAAGACTCAACATATCGTTTTTACAAAAGGCGATTTCAAGCCCAACTGGAAAAATACCAGGGTAGCTCACGATCTTCCTGCTGAAGTATCACGCCTGAAAAAAGAGAATGGAAAAAATATCATCGCCTGGGGCGGCGCCAATTTCGCCGCAAGCCTCATCGAGCTTGGCCTGGTAGATGAATACCGCTTTGAATTGAACCCAACTATTCTGGCTAAGGGAAAATCGCTCTTCAATAACCTGGAACAACGGAAGAAACTGACATTGATCGATTCGAAGTCGTTGAATTCGGGTTTGGTTGTATTAAAGTACCAGTCGTAAGATCGCTGGTTCGACTATTCCATGGTCGAGCATTCCTCACTACCCTTGATCTCGTCGCCCAGTACCGGTGCCCTTGGCACCTGGCAGGGCCAATGATGCGCCGCCGGCAAATATCTCTACACTTCAAATGTCCATGCTGCCGCCGGCGAGGAACTTCGAAAAGCTTCGTCCCTCAGAACTTCGCAGGGCGTCGTTCCTTGCCCTGGCTCGTTCGTGACGTTCGCTTCGCTCCGCCATCTCGTTCATTCCCTTCGCTACGCTCGGGAACGTCCCTCGCTTTTGGTAAAATATATTAGTCCACAAATACAGTAGGACTTATCTTTGCAGCCAGAAAAACATCGAGTCATTAAATTTCACTGTTATGAAGAAACTGCTAACCGGGTTCATGCCGGACAGGCACGGTCCGCTATTGGCCCTACTCCTGCTCATCTTTTCCTCCTCTCAAGCTCAATCCATCAAAGTAAACGGCGTTGTTACCGGAAAGCCGGACGGCCTGCCCCTGGACGGCGTTACCGTCAGCATCAAAGGAAGCACAAAAGCCACACAGACCCATACAGGAGGGAAATTTGAAATAGCTGCCTCTCCCAAAGACATCCTTCAATTCAGTTTCATAGGCTATCAGCCGCTGGAGCTTCCCGCATCGGACGAAACGCCCCTTCAGATATCACTGGAACAAGCCAAAGGATCATTGAATGAGGTCGTAGTCACCGCCCTCGGCATCGCAAGACAAAAGAAATCCCTGGGTTATGCCGTTCAGGAACTAAAATCCAAAGACATCTCCGAAACCTCCGAGCCCAATCTCATCAATACCATCGAAGGCAAGGTGGCCGGTGTCAGGGTCACCAACAGCCAGGGAGATATGGGATCATCCCGTATCGTCATCCGGGGCGAGACGTCCATATCCGGCAACAACCAACCCCTGTTCGTCATCAATGGATTCCCCGTCGACAACGACCAGCAACTGGGTACGGCGCCATCCCGCGATTTCGCCAATCCCATTTCCGACATCAATCCCAACGATATCGAATCCATCAGCTTCCTGAAAGGCCCCAATGCGGCAGCGCTCTACGGTTCCCGCGCAGCGCACGGAGTGGTCCTTATCAAGACCAAAAGTGGCAGGAGGAAAAAAGGTGTCGGCATCACGGTCAACTCCAATACCAGCTTTGACAATCTGCTCACCCTCCCGAAATACCAGAACGTTTTCGGACAAGGTGCCAACGGAGAGTTCAGCTATAAGGACGGCGCCGGCGGCGGTATCAATGACAACGTAGACGAAAGCTGGGGCCCGAAAATGAGCGGGCAGCTGATCCCTCAATTCTTCGACGGCACACCGCAACCCTTTGTAGCACACCCGGACAACGTCAAAAGTTTTTTCAGAACGGGCGTCAGCTATTCCAACGGCATATCCATCGGCGACGCAGGAGATAAATACGACTATCGTTTCTCCGCCAATACCCAAAAGATGTTTGGCGTCATCCCCAACAGCGACCTCGGAAGAAATAACTTCTCACTCACTTCCACGCTAAAACTTGACCCAAAGCTCACCCTCTCCGTCAATGCCAATTACATACAGACCAGCTCGGGCAACCTCCCCGGTTCCGGAGGCAAACGCTCAACCTCTACCATGCTGCAGTTCATCTGGATGGGCCGGCAGGTAGATATGAACAAGCTCCGCGATCACTACAATAGCACAGGCAGCCCGCTGAACTGGAACAACTCCTATTATAGCAATCCTTTCTTCGTCGCCAATCAAAATACCGTAGGTCAGCGCCGCGACCGTCTTATCGGCAATATCGGACTGAGCTATAAGATCACCAACGACCTGACGGCCAACCTCAAATCGGCCACCGACTACTACACCGACCGGCGCAAGCTGAAGATCGCCTACGGCACCAGCGGCACACCGTTCGGTTCTTATGAAGAAGATGCCTATACCATCCAGGAGACCAATACCGAGTTCACCCTGAACTACAACAAAAAGCTCAGCGGCGACTTTGCCCTCGAAGTCCTGGGCGGCGCCAATGTCCGGGTCAAATCCTTCGGGGAGAACGACCAGAAAGCACCCCGGCTGGCAGTGGCCGGTCTTTATACCCTGACCAACTCAAGAGACCCCCTGGTATCATCGGATAGTACTTACAAGCTAAAAACATACAGCCTGTTCGGATCGGCACAACTGAGCTTCCGCAACTATGCCTTCCTGAATTTTACTGCCCGCAACGACTGGTCTTCCACCTTGCCCATCGACAATCTTTCTTACTTCTATCCGTCGATCAGCGCCTCTCTCGTACTGTCGGACGCGTTCGATATCAAGAGCGACTTCCTGAGCTATGCCAAGATCCGGGGCGGCTGGTCCCAGGTTGGCGCCGATGCGGAGGCTTATCAGCTGATCAATACCTATCCCTTTATCACGCCCACCTTTGGCGCCAATCCTCAATTGACGGCCGGCCTGCTGGATCGCAATCCGAATCTCAAACCCGAAAAGACCAATTCTTCCGAGGTCGGCGCGGAAGCGGGTTTCTTCAATAACAGAGTCCGCCTGGACCTTAGCCTCTATAAAAGCAGCAGCTTCAACCAGATCCTGAAAGTAGACGTCAGCAATACCACGGGCTATTCACAGAAGCTGGTCAATGCCGGCAGACTTAATAACAAGGGCATTGAGGTCCAACTGGGTTTTACACCGGTCAAAACCACTCACTTTACCTGGGATATCAACGCCAATTACGCGGCGAATCGAAGCAGACTCCAATCCCTGGACAATCAGGGCCTGCTGAAGAACTATGTGCTGGGCAGCGATGGCAGCATCCAGACCGTAGCTACCGTTGGCCAGGCATATGGCAGCCTGTTCGGGACGGCATTCTTACGCGATGCACAGGGCCAGATCATCGTCAATGATGACGGAACTCCTGCAACCAATCCTACCAACAAGGTATTGGGTAAGTATACACCCGACTGGCTGGGCGGCATCACCAATACTTTCACCTACGGTCATCTCTCCCTGAGCGTGCTGATAGACGGCTCCTTTGGCGGAAGTCAATATTCCTCCACCAATGCGACAGGCGCATACACGGGTGTACTGGCCTCTACACTGCCAGGTCGCGATGCGGCGCACGGCGGTCTCTCCTACTATTATCCCGGCAACGACAATACGCAGCTGCCCGTCGCAGGATCAGCAGGTCCTGCCGGCGAGACGATCCATGACGATGGCATCATCTTCAAAGGCGTCACCCAGGGCGGAAAGGCCAATTCAGCCATCACGCCGGCCTCTCAATATTATAAGACGCTCAACAACTTCGACGAAGCATGGATCTATAGCTCTTCGTTTATCAAGCTGAGGGAAGTGAAGCTGGCTTATGAACTGCCCTCCAAATGGCTGCAACCCATAGGATTTGTAGGCGCTACCGTCACCCTGGTCGGACGTAACCTGTGGATCATCCACAAGAACGTACCGAATGTAGACCCCGAGACGGCTTTCAATACCGGCAATGGACAGGGACTGGAAGATCTAAGCCTCCCCGGCACACGGAGCTATGGCATCAATGTAAACTTCAAATTCTAATCACGATGAAGACGATATATCAACTTATTCTGGGCGGGCTTTTACTCACCACTGCATCCTGCAAGAAAGAACTGGCGGGTGTCAACAAGAACCCCAACAGCACCGAGAATCCACAACCGGACTATCTGTTGACAGCTGCAGAAAAGCTGACGGCCGACGCCTATTGGGGCGTGGACAATAACCTGAACTCCTCCCTGCTCTTCATCCAGCATTGGGCCAAGATCCAATATACCGACCCGGATCGCTATATCTTCAACAACAGCAGCTTTACCTCTCTGTGGAAGCAGCTCTATAGCCAAAGTATTACCGACCTGAACAAAGTGATGGACATCGGAGATCAAGAGCAAAATAAGAACTATAAGGGCGCGGCATTGACCCTGCGCTCATGGGCCTTCCAGCTTTTGACGGACGCATATGGCGACATCCCTTACAAACAGGCAGGTAATATCGACAGCTTTCTGACACCGGTTTATGACGCACAAAAGGACGTCTACCTCGGTCTGCTGGCCGACCTCAAAACGGCCCAGACCCTCCTCGACCCATCCGGTCCCGCTATACAGGGTGACGCCATCTATGGCGGAAACATCGCCAGCTGGAAGAAATTCACCAATGCACTGCGGATCCGTATCGCCCTGCGCATCGCAGACCAGGAGCCTGATCAGGCTAAGCAGGTATTCACCGATATCCAGAGCGAAGGCGGAGCCTGGTTTGAAAGCAATGCAGACCTCGCGGCACTCGTCTACCAGGATTCCCCCAACCAGAACCCCGTCAGCCTTACATTCGATACCCGGCAGGACTACCGGATCAGCAAGACCATCGTCGACAGGCTGGCTGCATTGAACGATCCCCGCCTGCCCATCTACGCCCAGCCCACCGACGATGCGCCTCATGGCTATGTGGGCGTACCCAATGGCCTGACCACCGGCGACGCCAACAACTTAGGTCTTAGCAAGACTTCCCGCCCGGGAGACTATTTCCGCGCACCCCACGCGCCGGCTGTCATTCTGAGCTATGCAGAAGTATTATTCGATCTTTCTGAAGCAGTCTCCCGTGGATTCATCACGGGCGATGCAGCCGACCTGTACAATAAGGCCGTCCTCGCCAGCCTGGACCAATATGGTATCAAAGATGCTACCATCACCGCCAATTACCTCGCTCAGCCATCGGTCCAGTACAACGCAGCAAATTTCAAAAAATCGCTGGGCGACCAGAAATGGATCGCACTTTTTGGACAGGGACTCGAGGCATTCGCAGAATGGAGAAGACTGGATTTCCCACAACTCTCCCCGGCCGTCGCAGGAACCCTCGGCGGAAAGATGCCAGAGAGACTGATCTATCCCGGATCAGAGCAGACATTGAATGGAGCCAATTATACAAAAGCCGTTCAGCATCAGGGTGCCGATCTTCTGACCACGAAATTGTGGTTCGATAAGAATTAGGTGATATTCATCCCGCGTTATATCGAAAATGCTCCGAAACCCGGGGCATTTTCGCTTTATGCATTCCTCTGAGGAATAAATTGCCCATACCCCCTTCCTCTGGCGACATGCCTCCCCCGGAGCCGCTTTATATAAACGCCCCGGAAACTGGCACCATATTTTGCTTATTCCCAATATGTCGAAATCAGCACCACGCCGATCGCTTCTACTACTATCAATGGGCTTGCTCGCACTTGCCATCATTGCCTGGCAATTCTATAAATACAAGTTAGTGCATCGGAAGATCGACGACACGGTCTCGACAAAAACAAAAGGCCTTTATACGATTTCTTACGACAAACTTTCTCTTGCCGAAATGGCCGGAGCTCTCCATGTAAAAAATATTGAGATCACACCCGATACAGCAGTCTATCACCAGATGGTACTTGACAAACGCGATCCGCCCGTGTTGCTAAGACTTAAAGTCCCGGCATTGGATATACTTGGAGTAAAGACTCCAAAGGCACTGCTGAAAAAGGAGATCGAGGGAACAAAGGTCGAAATAGACGGCGCCAGCATTGAGATCCAGACAGATCCTTCAAAAAAAGGCACACCTGTTTACAATCCGGCAGGAGACATATCAAAACAATTGCTGGGGAAATTGCTGCAGATAAAAGTGGATACTGTCCTGATCACACATGCCAATGTAATGGTCAGAAATATTCATACCGGCCGCGAGATCGCCAGCAGCCTGGACGTATCTTTTTTGTTTTCCGATCTGCTTATCGACAGTACCACCGGCAAGGATAGCTCCAGGATCCTTTTTGCGAAACAACTCGACATAAATTGCGACAAGATAGCCTTGCCAATAAAAAATAAAAGATACAAGCTGGATGTAGCCGGACTCCGGTTTACCAGCCACAACAATGCCCTATCCGTTCACCAGGTGAGAATAATCCCCCAGTTGCCGGAGAATGAATTTGCCCATTCCTTCCCCGTACAGAAAGACAGGTATGACTTCCTCCTGGAGGACATCAGCCTGCAGGCTATCGATAGGGAAAGCCTGTGGCATAGGGCGCTTGTGGCCGAAGCGATGACGATCGGGAAAAGTTCGTTCAAGGTCTATCGTGATCTGTCCCGGCCTCCGGATACGACCAGTAAAGTGGGGAAGTACCCGCAGCAGCTGTTGATGCGATTGCCTTTTCCCGTCAATATCAGACGGCTGACCTTCGAACATTCCTTTATAGAATATAAAGAAAAGAACGCCAGGAGCGACAGCGCGGGTCGCCTCCGGTTCTTTGATGCCAACGCCACCCTGACCAATGTCACCAACAGAAAAAGGGATATCCTGCAGGACAATAAATGCGTATTGAAATTCAAAGCCCGCCTTTTCAACACAACGCCGGTAGATGCCCGGCTGGTCATGCTGCTAAATGATCCCCATGGAAAATTCTCCATTGAAGGAGATATCGGAGCCATCGATGTTAAAGTATTGAACCCCCTGACCCGCCCCATGGGTTTGGCCCGGATGGACAAAGGGGCCATACATCAACTTCACTTTGATATTACCGGAACCGACTCGACAGGCAATGGCACCGTACTGCTTTTGTACGACGATCTGAAAATTTCCTTACTGAAAAAAGATAAGGAAGAGGGAACCTTGAATAAAAAAGTGCTGGTAAGCCTGTTCGCCAATTTCGTTATAAAAAATTCCAATGGCGGTGAAAACCCCAGGGTGGCGGAGGTTCACTTTGATCGTATCCTCAACAAATCATTCTTTAACCTGATCTGGAAAACGGTATTCACAGGTATCAAGAAATCCGTTGGAATGAAATAATACAAGGTCGAACCGGCGAAAAATTGCCCATTTTTGCCCTTACTTATTCCACATAATAAATTAATGTAAATTACGATCAGTCATTGGCCTGATCCGCCTGCCGTGCTACAGGTATTGAACAGGAACCACTGGGCATCCGTGTCGATCTTTAAATAGTCAAACCAATCTATGAAAAAGATCACATTATTCATTACTTCCCTTTTAGCATTCTACATCGCTAAGACACAACTCATTAACAACGGCGATTTTGAGACCGGCAACTTATCGCCCTGGTATGCCTGGAACCCGTATGGTACCTCGACCCTGGTGCGCAGCAACTCGCATACCGGCAATTATGCCCTGGCTCAGTCAGGTGGAGAAACCAGCGTCGAGCAGGTGGTGTCAAACCTTCAGCCGAATACCACCTATACTTTCGAAACCTGGGCAAAGTTGGGCGCATCTGGTCAGATCGTAATCATCGGTGTCAAGAACTATGGCGGCTCCGAGGTCGTTCTTACAGCTTCAGACACCGTCTATGCGAAATACCGGTTGAGCTTTACCACCGGCGCCTCCAATACCCGGGCCACATTGTATTTTTACAAGCCGGACGATGGTCAGGCATATGGCGATGACTTTACGCTCTACGTCGCCGTTTCGAATCCTGGCTTTGAAACAGCCGGGCTTTCGCCCTGGTATGCCTGGAACCCGTCCGGCACCTCGACGGTAACGACGGGTTATGCGCATTCGGGATCTTATGCGGTATCCGGGTCGGGCGGCGAGACAAGTATCGAACAAGTGGTAACCGGCCTGTTGCCGGGGGCCGACTATACTTTTGAAGGCTGGGTTAAAGTGGGTGCGCCCGGACAATCGGCTCAGTTAGGTGTCAAGAATTATGGGGGGCCGCAGGCAACCATCACCGCCATCGATACAGCGTATACAAAATACCAGGTGAGCTTCACCATGGGCGACACCAGTACCCAGGCCACCGTCTTCTTCTATACACCCGATTCAGGCGCCGTCTACGGAGATGACCTCGATCTATACCCTGCTCAACCCACCATTTCCCCCGGTAACACGACTTACTATATCGACAACGTTAACGGCAGGGATACCGCCGATGGCAAAAGTCCGGCTACTGCCTGGCAAACCCTGGGAAAGGTCAACCAAACCAATTTCAGCGGAGGCGACAGCATCTTATTCAATAGCACCGGTGCCTGGACGGGTACTTTAAGCCCGAAAGGCTCGGGATCGGCCGGGAACCCGGTCGTTATCAGCAGCTATGGAGGCGGCTCCACCAGGCCCATTCTCAATGGCAACGGCGCCCTGAGGGTCGTGTACCTGACTAACCAGCAATATTGGGAAATAACCAACCTTGAGATTACCAATCCCGTGGATGCAGGGAAGAAAAAAAGAGGCATTGAAGTGGAAGCCATCGACCAGGGGAAACTCACGCATATTTATATACGCAACAACTACCTGCATGATGTCCTGGGAGACAATACAAAGGACCTTAATGGCAGCCTCGGCATACTTGTCGCGGCCCGCAAAGGGATCGATCCTGCGCCATCCTGGTTCGACACAGTTAAAATCGAGAACAATATTATCAGGACGGTGAACAGGACGGGTATTGGCACTGCCTCGGACTGGTGGTGCCGGTCTTCCGTCGGGTGTACCGATGGTACCGCCTACATCCCACATACCAATGTCGCCATCCGCAACAACTATGTCGAAAATGCGGGCGGGGATGGTATTGTACCGGAGGAAACTTTATCCGCCGTCGTCGAATATAATTTACTGAATGGTGCCAACACTACTTCAGGGGAGGCTAATGCAGGCATCTGGGCCTGGAATGCAGACAGCACTTTGTTCCAGTTCAACGAAGTCTATAACGTAAAAACATCGACGACAGGAGTTGATGGCCAGGCCTATGATGTGGATTATGGGCAGGATGGCACCATTTATCAATACAATTACAGCCATGATAACGCGGGTGGCTTTATGTTGTTATGTAGCCCTTTACCAAATGGGAACAGCAATGCCATAGTCAGATACAATATAAGCCAGAACGACAACACGAGACTCTTTCACCTGGCAGGGATCATCTCCAATGCCTGGATTTACAACAACACGTTCTATCTTCCCGAAGGATCGGCTACGGCGCCCATAATAACCTCCGGTTGGAATGGATACCCGGCAGGCATATATTTTATAAACAATCTCTTTTATCTCGCATCTGCCGGCTCCTGGATCGGCTGGGACAGGATCGGGGCAAAAGTATTTGACAACAATCTCGTCTATGGCAAGCATACCTCCGGGGAACCGTCCGGCAATAATAACCTGACAGCTGATCCGCAGCTCCTGTCCCCGGGCCGCGGCGCTGTCGGCAGCCTGGTCAATGGGATTTTCACCTTCGGCAATGCGGAGGGATATAAATTAAAGACCGGTTCACCAGCCTTGCATGCAGGCAAATTGGTGACCGGCAACGGTGGTCATGATTATTGGGGTAACCCTGTCTCTTCCGCCGCTGCACCGAATATCGGAGCCTACAATGGGTCGGCAGTAGCGGCAGCCTCGATCGGGGTGATCGAAAGCAAGACCTCCGCCCGTCCCGGAGACGGTTTTTCCGGGGAGAACCGGGTCTTCCCTTCCCCGGTCAACAGTGGTGGCAATGTGAATTTTAGTTACAATGCCGGGGAGGGCAGCAGCGAGGGAAAGATAGAAATTTACAGCTCATCCGGCCAGTTGGCTTTCACCGGGAAACTGGCCCTGGTGAAGGGAACAAATTGGGTAACCGTTAAGCTGCCCCCGATGAACAGCGGCCTGTACATTGCCATTCTCTCAGAGAGTACCAGGCGCGAAAGCTACAGGATATTGGTAACAGAATAACAAAGATCCCATGGCCAAAACTTACATCATAGGGAGTTTGTTCCCGTCGGTTTTTTTCTTTTTCCTGGCGGGCGCACAAATCCAGCCTACTGCCTCATTCGGGAATGATGATACTTCGACATTTATCCGGATAGACAGTGAAAGAGTTTCAAAAGGCGAATTTGTCTGGAGAATGAATGGGTTCAGAAGCGCCTGTTTTAATTATTTTATGCAGAAATATAATGCGTCATACAATGGACCGGATTTCTGGGATCATCCTTTCAACGGCATCACGCCAGGGGAATGGATCAGGACCAGAACCCTGCAGCAGCTGGTGGAAGATAAGGTAGAGATAGAGGTAATGCAGCAATATGGCCTATTGCCGGGATTTGACTATACGCAATTCCTGAGGGCCTATAGGGACGAAAATGAAAAGAGAAAGACCCTGATCCAACAGGGGCAGGTTATTTATGGTATTCAGCAATTCGGGGACAACAATTTCTATGAATACATTCTGAGCAATGCGCGGTTGGAAACGGAAAGAAGAATGCTTGCCATCAACCCACCCTCCGAAAAGGAATTAAGGGATTATTATGGCGGGGTAAAAAATAAAGAGCCTGGCTACCCTCCTTTTGGACAGGTCCGTGAGAATATCAGGATGCAGATTGCAGCATCCAGATTTCAACAGCTGCTTGCGAACAAAATAAAAGAGGCGAAGATCAAAATGTTTCCACCCTTCCCGCCCCTTCTCTCGCCATTCGATCAATGACCAAACTGACTCATATCTACGTAAGCCATTTCCCATCTGTGGCCGTCCAGGTCCGCAAAACCATGCTGATACATAAAACCGTGATCCTGCGGTTTGGCATAGATCCTTCCCCCTAATGTCTCTGCTTTGCTGATAAATTCTTTCACTTCGGCGATCGAGGCCGCATCCAGCGTGATCAGCACCTCGGCAGCCTGATGTGCGTCGCATATTTCCGTGTCGATAAAAGATTTGAAATAACTGTCGGTTAGCAGCATCACGAAAATGCTATCGCTCACGACCATGCAGCCGGCCTTCTCGTCGGTAAACTGCGGATTGAATGAAAAACCAAGGTTTTGGAAGAACTCGATAGACCTCGCCAGGTCTTTTATAGGCAGATTGATGAATACTTTTGTTGCCACAGGAATTAGTGTTTTGAACGGTTATTGATTTCTTTAATTAGATGGGCAAAGAAAGTTATTCTAACCCTAACGGGTCGGTCAAAAACTTGGATAAACTGGTCCATTTCATTACTTACGCTGTTTGCGGAACTCCGAAGGCGCAAGACCGGTCTGTTTCTTAAAAAATTTACCAAAATTGGCGGGATCGGAAAAGTTAAGCTGGTAGGCGATCTCCGTTATCTCAAAGTGGGTATACTGCAGGAGTGATTTTGCCTCGGCAGCCAGCCGTTCTGCAATGAATGCCAGCGCGTTCTTGCCCGAAACCTGTTTAACGGATTGTGAAAGATAATTGGCGGTAACAGACAGCATCCCGGCATACTCCTGGACCGTCCGCTTTTCAATATAATGATTATCTATTAACTGAATAAAGGCCCGCAGCAATACTTGTTGAGCCGTAGCCTGCCTGATCTCATTTTCTCTTTCCCCCATGAACTCTTCTAAATAATAGAGTAAGCCGAGCAGCTTTAGTCTTGCTTCCAGATGCTGTGACCTGTCGGATCTCTCATAGGCGGTAAAAACCCCCTCGAACTGCGGCGCCAGCTGGTCAAATGTGGCGTGATCGAACTTGAACAGATTGGTATGCAGCGGAGCGAACAAAGGGAACAGTTGATGAAAGTCCGGTTTAAAGAACGAGAAAGCCTCCGGCTTAAAGTAGATCACATATCCTTCCAGCGCATTGTTGTGGGAAAAGCTGTAAACCAGGTTGGGGGAGTGAAAGACCAGGTATGAATCCGGGTCACGAACGGTTTCATCGCCGTAATTCACCTCAATTTTACCCGAATTAAAAAGCAGCGAAAAAAAATAAAATGAACGCTTAAATGGCGGCCGGTAAACCGATACCTGCCCGTCGAGCGGTTTTAGCCGCAGGCAATAAAAATCGGGGTTGCCTGTCCTGGCCGGCCACGGTATGGACGCCAGGAAGTCATTGATCTCTGTGTAATAAGGAAGAGCATTTTTTATTTTTTCCATAATGTGTCGCCAAATGACCGCGCCGAAAATAACAAATAATGCTGATCACGTTCAAAAAAGGTCACGGGGAAGGCTTTAAAAAAAGTAGACCCGTTTCATCAAGAAAACAGCATGGGTGGTGGAGTAAAAAATAAGAGTGATGTAGTCATGGGCAATTAGGGCAGCCGGATAAGCAACCGGGCTATTCGCGTCCGCGTTCCTACTGCTATATGACGAAACCGGGAAATCATTGATAGCCCCTGTCCCTATTCCCACCGTCGGCGCAGCTACAGGCGGTTCCCCCACAGGCGTTGTATTCAATAGTACAGCAGATTTTACGATCCCGCGGGAGACTGCTCCTACGAAATTCATTTTTGTAAACGAGGACGGAACAATTGCAGCCTGGGCCCTGGACGCGCCTTCCGCAAAGAAGGTAGCCGATCTTTCAACGGGCAATAGGGTATATAAGGGATGCGCTATAGCCGCCGATGGCGCCGCCAATTATCTGTATGCTGCAAATTTCAAAGGGGGAACCATCGATGTATTTGACAAAGCATTCAATCTTGTGACGGGCCGCGCCTTCACAGACCCCTCTATTCCAGCCGGCTTCGGACCTTTCAACATTGCCAATATCGGCGGCAAGCTCTATGTGACCTATGCAAAGCTGCAGGGCCCTGACAATGAGGACGATCAGGCCGGCGCCGGAAACGGGTACGTCGATATCTTTACACCCGATGGGAAGCTGGTAAAGAATTTTGCATCGCAGGGCGCGCTCAATTCACCATGGGGTATCGCGCAGGTGCCCGATGGCTTCGGGATCGAACGGCATTCGATCCTGATTGGGAATTTCGGTGATGGATGGATCAATGTCTATGACTCTACAGGTGTTTATAAAGGCGCAGTGCAAAAGGACGGGCAGCCCATCGTCATCGCGGGATTGTGGGCGCTTGATTTTCCCGTCAACGAATACCCCCAGGCCGATCCCGCTAAATTATATTTTACCGCAGGTCCCGGTGGCGAGCAACATGCTTTGTTTGGATATTTGAAGAAACAGTGATCGCGCAAAGGGTGGGTTTAGGAACCCACCCTTCTTTATTCGCCGGCAGGCGAACCAACGGCCACCATACTACGACATTCTAAATCCTTTCGAACGGAAAATTTCATGTGACCCGGTCCTGTAATTTTTATTCGCTGCAATAATATCCAGATCATTCCTTTCAAGCCGCTGCAACTTATAGGCCTGTTCCGCAAACTTTTGGACGAACGTAAGGTCATTAGAAACGTATTCCATCAGTTTGTCTTTTTCAAATCGCATGACAAGCTGATTACGTCCGATTTCGCCTGTATAGAGGAAATAGGATTCGTTAAAATAACCAATCCTCCCTCAAAAGCTCGACGAGCAGCTACCCTCTCGAAAGACTGGGCAGGGCTTTTCAGAAATAGGCCAATACCCGCGCACACAAATGAGAAAAATAAATGATTATCTGTCTGAGGGTCTGTATGTGTATCGATGAAATAAGCACAATATAAGACACCCGATGTTGCGAGAATAGATATTACTATTTCCGATGCTTACCCTCAATTATTGCGTCCTTGAATTAATTTAAAAATGTTTAGCTTTATCCCCTATCAAAAAAACTGAACAGTATGCTACGCATCGGTATCATTTTGAAACAAAATACACTATGAGTGATTTCAAGACGATCAACAAAAAAATAGGTGATATAGGACTTCCTATAGTTTTAGCCTTTCTGGCGATCATGCTTATATATATGTTTTATAAAATCTATCAAATTCGTCATCATTTTGCCTTCACACCCGGCAGGGTGACAAGAATTAACCTACCCCGGTGGGGCAGCTCGAAATACACGATTATATTCGAGTATAAGGTCGCTGGCGAGATCTATGGGGGAAATAATGATTACGACTTATGTGACCACCAAAATAAGGCGGACCTGCGTGCCTTATTCCTCGGCAAACAGTTTCCGGTCGTTTATGCGGTAAATTCTCCATCCGGCGGAGATATGCTATTGACACAGGATTATGCCGATAAATACAAATATCAACTGCCAGACTCGGTAAAATTCTACGATTCAGTGCTGTCCTGCCGATAACTTTATCGGCAGGTTCCAGGCATCCGGGTTTTGGGTCACACCCGATCTCTACTTATCCCAAAATACCCTTGCCGTTAAATTATCCTTTCCACCCATCGCCTGCACCGCAGCAAGATAATTGGCTTTATTATTCGATAATTCATAGTCGGGATAAGACAGCCTGCGAATAAACCCGCCGCCAAGATTATTATTCGAAAGATTTGGACTCAACGCAGGGAAACCGGTTCTCCGGAAATTGGACCAGGCTTCCGTGCCGTTCGTCACATTGGCTATCCAGTACTGTGTGTTGATAAGATTTAGCGCATCAGTCGCGTTATAGGCCACCGCAGGATCGGTAAGGTACGCAGTCTTGGCAGATGCTGCGATTACACCTCCATTGGGATAAAGCGAATAAGTATCCATATCCGCTGTGATCCCGTTCTCATAATAACTTTGCGCCGCAGCATCGCCGCCCGCGATCCATCCGTTCTTTGCCGCCTCAGCCAACAGCAGTGAAGTTTGCGCATAAGTGACCCAAAAGGTGGGGGCGGTTTGGGATGCAAGGCATCTTACATTGAGTTGTGAATAATTATACCCCCCTCCCCTCGTACCCCGGTATGGCGGATTTGCAAGGGCATCACTGATGACCCCTACTGGTACGCCGTACTGATCGGCGCTGACATAATCGGGATTAGGGTCGGCCAGCGGATTATTTGGGTCGGCGAACTTTGCAATGATAAAACCGCTTCTCGGGTCATTGGTCGCCTTCAGCTGGTTGACAAATGGTTCTGCCGCATAATAAAAGCGGGGATTGTTGTTGACCAAGCCAACATTTAGAACATTGGTCGCCACGGTGCCATCATATTTTACATATACATTGTCCGCATTCGATGTCATTACCCCCCCGGTAAAAGCTTCCACCACCAGCGCTTTGGCCTTCGCCGCATCCACCTTCGAATAACGCATTCCCAACCTCAGCAACAAAGAAAAACCTACTTTCTTCCATTTCGCAACCTGGGCCGATGCCGACGTAATAGGTACGGCCGCATTTTTTCCAAAGAACAGGTCTGCGGAAACATAGTCACCCGACGGATTTAATGCGGCGGTAGCCTCCCTGATCTCTTTTTCAAGGTCAGCATAGATCACAGCATCATCGTCATATTTCGGATAAAAGATGCCCTCGGTATATGCCTTCCCCGCTTCGAAGTAAGGCACATCCCCATATTCGTCCACCAACCCCATGAATGCCTGGGCTTTCCAGATCCGGATCATGCTGAGCAAATTGACCGAAGTGGTGGTCCCTTTCAATATCGCCATTGCCTGAACAAGACTTTTGATGCCCCCGGTAACAGGGTTGTTCAGCGGCGCCGAACCAGGATAGGATGCATCCCACCGGCCATTATTGAAATTGTCAATGTCTGCATTGAAATTAGGACCAAGGGTTGCCCCGGCGTTGAATGGATTTACAAATTGCTGAACAATCGTATTTTCAGTCTCCCAACCGGCCCCCGTAAAGCTACGCTCCGCTCCTGCAAATAACAGAGCGGGATCGATGGTATTTACAGCATACGGGTCCGTATTTATCTTCACGAAATTCTTATCACATCCGGCAGCAAGGAGGACAATACCGATAAGGATCGATAAGTTAAATATCTTTGTCATGGTTAAAGCTTTACGTTTAAACTAAGGTTGTAACTGCGTGTGGTCGGCAATGATGAATTCTCATAGCCTGTTCTGGTGTCTCCTGAAGATTGGATCGCCTCTGGATCAAGGCCGGGAAGATCCTTATGAAGTATCGCCACATTGCGCACCGAACCCGAAAGGCTGAGCCCTTTGAAGAATTTGAGGTAGCCCGCCCTCCTCACAAGCTCAGTAAAGTTATAAGTAAGCGAAATGCTTCTCAGTTTGACGAAATCCGATTTGAATACGAATGGGTCGCCGATCTGAAGGTTCCGGTAATCGGCATAGAATCCCTGCAGGTCCGTAACCGCAACTGTATTCGGCTGCCCGGTACCCTGGTTGATCCCGGGGAACACAATTCCATTCTCTCCATCTCGGCGACCGACCAGCGAAGCCTTGGACAATCCTTGTCTCAACATATTCAAAGCAGTGGCAGACATCACCTTTCCGCCGAACTTATAATCTATGAATACCCCCAAACTGAGATTTCTATACGTAAAATAGTTCGTCCATCCCCCTGTAAACTTAGGTATGGCGCTGCCCACCGGTTTATAATCGGGTGTCGCCAAAAGACGGCCTGCCGGACTGACCAGGATATTATTTTTGTCATCCCTCAGATAGGTTCTTGTATACAATTGATTCATGGGCAGGCCTACGGTATAATGTATCTGCCCAAGGAACTCATTGCCTGTACCATTGAAATAAAGCAAAAGGAAATCATTCACACCGGGTGAAATGGTCAGCACCTTTGTAGAGAGGTAGGTATTGTTCCAGGAGGTCGTCCAGCTGAATCGGGTCGTTTTTATGGCCGTCAACTCCAGCAGGGTCTCCAGACCGCTATTCCTCAATGATGCAAGGTTAGCTTTGGAATTTGTATAGCCCGATGTGTTGGAAAGAGTGACCGACAGCACCTGGTCGGTCGTCACCTTCTTAAAGGCCGATACGTCGACATGCAACCGGCTATTGAACATTCGCAGATCCAGCCCGATCTCTTTTTCATCGGCTTTGAATGGGGTCAATGACGCATTCGGCGCATTCGCACTATTGATCGTCGCCGTAACCTGTCCGTTGAAAGGATTCGGTGAGATCGTATAGCCCAGCAATCCTTCGTAATTACTGACGCCATTCGCACTACCGGTCTTGGAACCGGCGACTCTCAATTTTCCGAAATTCAGCCATCCCAGGTCCGGCAATAATTGAGAGAATATGAAGCTGCCGGATACCGAAGGGTAGAAGACATGGTTGTTGCGGGGATTATAGACCGAGAACCAATCTTCCCTGCCCGTGACATTTATGTACAGGAGGCGCTTGAATCCTACTTCCGCCAACCCATACAGCGAATTTACCCGGCTTTTACCATAAGTATACGTCTGGGTCTTAACGTTTCCATTTGCAATGGAATAGAGGTCCTTGACCACGAAATTACCCGAGGTGCCGGTCAACGTATTACCTTCAGACGTGAAGGTGTTGCCGCCTGCACTCACATCGAATGAGAATTTTCCCAACTCTTTGCTGGCCCCCAGCAGAAAGTCCGCATTCACTTCCGTACTTTTCCCCTCTGCAATGCTGTAAGAACCTTTATAAGTTCCATCTGCATTCGTCGGTACGCTCGTGCCGATACCATAAGGCACATGAAATTCATTGTTATTAACCGAATAATTGTAATTGTACCTTCCCTGAAGGAATAACCAATCGGTAAAATCATATCGCAAGGTCGCGGTTCCCAGGATCCGGTCCCTGTTATTTACCCAATTCTGACCGGCCTGGTTGGCATAATAAGGATTGAGCACTGTTCCCTGAAATCCTGAAGTTTGTCTTTCCGTTCCGTTGGCAGGATTCACTGCACTGTTCTTGAGAGCCGATGTAGGGAATGACAGCGCCAGTCTCGTAAAGAAGTTCACAGAACCGGCGCCCTGTGTGCCCACCTGCGGCGGGTTCCTTTGTATCTCGTTTGCCCAGTTGATATTTACCGCTAATTTGAGTTTGTCGGTGATGTTCTGGTTGATCCCTATATTGAAGATCCTCTTTTTGTATTCGTCCCTGGGTTCGATACCCTTTGCATCCGAATTGGAAAAGGAGGCCCGGAAACTGCCTTTTGGTCCACCTCCGGATAAGGCAATTGTATTGGTGAAATTGGACCCTGTCTGTAAATAGTCGAAAAGCCTGTTTTGATAAGCGGAATAAGGCTGCAGCGTACCGTCGAAGATGGGTGTCGGTGCGCCGTCCAGCCTTGCTCCCCATCCGAACTGACCGTTCCCGGCAGCGTCTGCCTGTGACGTCGGCCTCTTTCCTCCTGTTCCCTGTCCGTACACCGTCTGGAACTGATCCATATAATTCAATGCCGTTTGCGCCGTATAGCTGGATGTGTATTCCACACCTATCCCGGAATTTTTCGCACCGGACTTGGTAGTGATAATGATGGCGCCGGCGGCCGCCCTCGATCCATACAATGCGGACGCGGTCGATCCTTTCAATACGGTCATGCTTTCAATATCATCAGGATTGACGACCTGCAGATTATCTCCCTGGTCACGCTGATTACCGCCTCCGTCAGCACCTCTGGCGCCCTGGTCCATAGGAAGGCCATTGACCACGATCAAAGGCGAGTTGGTCGATCCGGCAAAGCCAACCTGGCCACGCAAACGGATCTGTGTACTCGAACCTGCGCCGGCAGCGGGAGGCGTAATATTCAGCCCTGCCACTCTTCCTTCGAGAGATTCCCCGATATTGGTGGTCCTGTTGGTGATAAGCTCGTCGGTTTTTACAGACGTTGCCGCATAACCTAATTTCCTCTCTTCCCGCTTTATGCCAAGCGCCGTTACAATGATGACATCGAGGTCTTTACGATTACCTCTTACCAGACTGACCACAATTTCGGCTTGCCTGTCCACAGGCGTTTCTATTGTCAGGAACCCAATATGGCTTACAACGAGGATATCATTGGGTGCGCCTGGTATGCTGAAACGCCCTTCATTATTCGTAATTGCCGACCTCGAGGTCCCTTTTATCATCACGGTTGCACCGGCAACTGGTTTTTTTACATCGTCCAGGACTGTTCCCGTAACCGATTGTCCCTGCGCCCTGCCAAAGAGGGCAACGAGAAGAAAAGACAATAAATACCTGATTAGATTCCACTTGGAGGTGGGTTGGCGGTGTTTTTTCATAATGCAAGTCGTTTTGCGTAAGTAGATGCACGGGAAACTGGTTAGCGGTCCCCGGAGTTATGTACGAATGCAAAATACCTGTAGTTCTTATAAAAAACTTCCACTAAGGAACTTTGTTGAATACTGTAAATATTTCTTGATTAAATTTCTTTCCTTTATAGCCTGCTGTCGCTGCCTACTGCGATTGCGATCATATAATAATACGAATGCTATGGCCAGATCTTCACTCTCGCTCATAATTGCCTTATGGTTCTGTCTTTCATCTAAAGCTCAACAGGTACAGATCAGCAAACAGGAATTGATCGCTCTCACACCTGAATGGAAAGGGGAACGGTTCCCTGACGGGAGACCCAGGGTGAGCGACGATATTATCCGCAGAATGAGGTCAGTAAGTGTGGAAGAAGCCTGGGCCACGATGAAGAACGCAGGCTACAGTTACCAGGTAGCCGATGGCTGGCAGGTAATCAACCCCGACAGCACACTGGTCGGGCGTGCGGTAACCGCAACCTTTGCCCCTGGCCGCCCCGATGTATGGAAAGCCATCGACTCATTGGGTAAAAAAGAAGGACGAAGAGCCCAAAATGTCTGGGCCGTGGAAATTTTGGTAAAAGGCGATGTATACGTTGCCGACCAGTTCGGAGCCAAAAGGAATGGACCTACCATCGGCGACAATGTGGGCAACGCGATCTATGCAAAGACCGGAAACGGAATTGTATACGATGGCGCTATCAGAGATCTGGAAGGGCTGAAGGAGATCGGCGGTTTCACTTCATTTTATACCAGCTATGACCCATCTTACCACAATCCCGGAGCAGGAAAAAATCAGGATCTGACCACGATGATCGTGGGGATCAATCACCCGACCCGTATCAGAACAGTAACCGTAATGCCAGGCGATGTCGTGCTCGGCAAGATCGGCGTGGTCGTTTTCATTCCTCCGCATCTGGCCGAACTCGTGGTCAAAACATCGGAGATCGTTCGTTTACGCGATCAGTTTGGCCACCTCCGCCTCAGAGAAGGAAAATATACGGCCGGGCAGATCGACGCCCGCTGGACAGATGAAATTGAAAAGGATTTTTCCAGGTGGCTGAACGATCATATCGACGAATTGCCGGTAGGCAAACAGCAGATCCAGGAATTTCTTAAAGACCGGACCTGGTAAAATGTGATAATAAAAAATTTGGACTCCGTACGATCAGACAATTATCCTAACACAAAAAATAAACAAAACGATGACTGCCACAAGAAGAACCTTCCTGACAAAAGCGGCAATAGCAGCCGCAATGACGCCATTTGCCGCCGTAACCAATACCTTTGGTCAGGGCCTTACCAATGCGCTTGAAAAAACGCCGCGTCACTCCAGTCCTTCCGATCTGAAAATTACCGACGTCAAATGCGGATACTCAGGAGGAGGATTATTTGTAAAGATCCATACCAACCAGGACATATGGGGCAGCGGGGAGGCAGTGGATGCGGTCGGAGGCACTTATTACCTGGTGCAACGGCTGGGCCGGCAATTGAAAGGACGGAGTCCCCTGACCCCAAACCGGATCTTTGAGGAGTTCCGCAAAGGCGCTTTCTTCGGCGGCGGACAATCGGGTATGTATGTGGCTGTCCTCAGCGCATTCGATGCTGCGTTATGGGATCTGTGCGGAAAAGCGTTGGGCTTACCGGTCCACCAGTTATTGGGAGGGAAGTTTCGCGACAAGGTGAGGGTATACTGTGACACGGAATTATATGCGGTCAGAAACCCCAAGCCGGAAGACTATGCCAACGCTGCACTGCAGGCCGTTGGCAATGGATATACAGCCGTCAAGTTCGATATCGATTCGGCGACCGATCCAAATAAATTCGACAGGTATAACTGGACTGCAAGCAATGCTGAAATGGAGCGAATGTATGATTCCATCGCCGCTGTCCGTAAGGCAGTCGGTCCGCATATCGATATCTGTGTGGACATGCACGGCCGGTATGATGCACCGACGGGAAGAAAGGTGGCGAAAATGATGGAGCCATTAAATCTGATGTGGCTGGAAGAACCGGTTCCCGCAGACAATATCGACGTCTATAAGACCATCACACAGGAAACCAGTACGCCCATTTGCGGCGGAGAGAATTTTTATCTCGCGTACGGATACACCCGTTTGCTGGAACAGGCCGCCATCGATATAATCATGCCTGACCTCCAGAAATGCGGAGGACTGGGCGAAGGGCAGCGAATAGCAAACCTTGCCAATCTATACTATACGCCTTTCTCACCACATATGGTAGGGTCTTTTCTTGGTGCAATGGCATCCGCCCATGTCTGCGCCTCCGTCCCGAATTTCCATATCCTGGAATGGCAGACTCTCAGCGACACGGAACCCAAATGGAAAGAGATTGTGACTTACGATAAACCCTTTATCGAAAAAGGGTTCCTGGTAGTATCCGATAAACCCGGCATCGGCGTCGAGCTGAACATGGAAGGATTGAAAAAATATGCGACACCCAATGTTCCATTCTTCGAATAAATTTACGGTCGGATGAGCGTCGATGCCCCTCCGACCGGCTTTTTCTTTTTTAATGGTCATACAATCGGGTTGACCGCGTTTGGTCAATGCAAATTTCGGGTTACCTCGCTCCCCGACCCGCCCTGCAGCAGATCCAGATCGGCCCCGAGGTTCGCCTGCTGCACATGGTCTATATAAAATTTGACATACCCTCTCCCTGCCCTCGGCTCGGGTCTTACCCATGCCGCTTTTCTACGCGCGGCTTCGGCATCGCTGATATCCAGATGCAATCTTCGGTTCTCCACATCCAGTTCTATCATGTCGCCATTTTCTACCAATGCCAGCATGCCGCCAACCGCAGATTCCGGGGATACATGCAGGACGACAGTCCCCGCAGCGGTTCCGCTCATTCTGCCGTCGGATATACGTATCATATCCTTAATGCCCTTGCGCAATAACTTTTCCGGCAGATCGACATTCCCAACTTCGGGCATACCCGGATAGCCGACCGGCCCGGCGCCCTTCAGCACTATGACGGAATTTTGATCGATATCCAGATCTTCACTGTCGATCCGGGCATGATAGTCCTCTATTGATTCAAATACCACTGCCTTTCCGCGGTGCTTCATCAGTTCTTTAGTCGCAGCGGACGGTTTTATAATGGCGCCGTCCTCGCATAAGTTCCCTTTTAATACAACGATCCCTGCCTCCTGCTGCAATGGATTGTCGATAGCTGCGATCACGTCCTGGTTGTAACACACAGGATTCTTATTGTTCTCACCGATGGTTTTTCCATTTGCCGTGATGGCCCCGTTGTGTAAATAACTACTCAGCTCTTTGATTACCACGGGTAAACCGCCTGCATAGTAAAAATCTTCCATCAGGTATTTTCCGGAGGGCTTCAGGTTTACCAGCAAGGGAATTTTGCCGCCGATGGCGTCGAAATCTTCCAGATCCAGCGAAACGCCGATCCTGCCAGCAATGGCAAGCAAATGAAGGATAAAATTGGTCGATCCGCCGATAGCGGCATTTACCACAATAGCATTTTCGAAGGCCTGCCGGGTTAGTATGGCAGACAGTTTCTGGTTTTCCTTTACCATTTCGACGATCCTTCTCCCACTCAGCTGGGCCATCACCTTCTTTCGCGCATCTACGGCCGGAATGGCCGCCGCACCCGGTAATGTCAACCCCAGGGCTTCCACCATACAGGCCATCGTAGACGCGGTCCCCATCGTCATGCAGTGCCCTGCGCTTCTCGCAACGCCTATTTCCGCCTCAAGAATATCTTCTTCGGTATATTTTTCGACCAGCATTTTTTCCTTTACCATCCAGTTGAATGACCCGCTTCCCATGCATTCCCCCCTGAATCGTCCATTTAACATCGGGCCACCCGGCACGACAATGGTCGGAAGGTCTACGCTGCAGGCCCCCATGACGGTGGAAGGAGTAGTCTTATCGCAACCTGTCAGCAAAACGATACCGTCCAGGGGATTGGCCCGGATAGTCTCTTCCACGTCCATGCTTGCCAGATTCCTGAACAGCATCGTCGTCGGGCGCATTACCGTCTCTCCTAAAGACGAAACAGGAAATTCCAGGGGCACACCCCCTGCCTCCAATACACCCCGTTTTACAATATCTGCAAATTCTCTGAGATGGCCGTTGCACGGAGTTAATTCACTCCAGGTGTTGCAGATCCCGATTACCGGCCTTCCTCTGAAATAATCATCGGGGTAACCCTGGTTTCGGAACCAGGAACGATGTACAAAACCCATCTTGTCCTTGCCCCCAAACCATTCCTGGCTTCTCAGTTTCTTGTCATTTGCTTCCATATTGCTAATTTTAGTCCATAGGCAGCTGGACTTCAACATTTTAATCACCTATGAAGCAGCAATGTAATGATATAGTATTCGGAAAACTTCCATTATATAACATCGTTGATTTTTGTACGAATTATTCAAATAAAATGTATTCCTTTAGGCTTCTGATGGACGATGCCGGGACATTGGTGCGGGATACAATGTAAAATAGGGGCCATATGAATTTATTCGAACTTCAACAGGGAAGTTCCCGGGAATTGCAAATGTTTCCGCATATTGTAAGTACCGGGTGTAAAAAGAACCATGCCATTCAACTTGAATCCTTCAGGGAATCGATCACTGACTTTATCCGTATCTACAATATCATCGACGGCAAACACGAATGGCGCATAGACGACGAAAACCTCGATCTGTATCCGGGTGATACGGTGCTGATACTTCCGGGCCGGAAGCTTAGCAATGCGAAGGGATTTTTAGAGATCGGCGCATTAGCGTGGATCCACTTTAAAATAGAAAAACTCGAGCGCAACAAGTTCATACCTGGGAAATGGAGCAGCCTTACTGAAAGCGAGTGCGGCACGATCGGGAATATACTGCTATTGAACAGATGCCAGGTTCCATCGGGAACGGGTGAACCCGGCCGGGTCTTAGCCTCCCTGCAAAACGAACTGCTGAACCAGGAAATAGCCTTCCAAACACGCGTAAACCAGTTACTGGATGAATTTCTGGCGATCATTGCACGTCAGCTGGCAAAAGAAGGTAACCCGGGGAGGGATTTTTCAAAGGTCTTTTTACAGCTTGAACAGAAGCTACGCGACAATTTAGCCAGGCAATGGTCGGTAGAAGAGATGGCCGCAACCGTTGGCATGGGCACTACCCTTTTTAATGTCAGGGTAAAATCGTATACCGGTTTTACGCCTACCAACTACCTTATCAATTTACGTATTGCAGAATCCATCAAACTTTTAAGAAAGCCGGATCTGAACCTTACTGATATCGCCCTCGACACAGGATTTTGTTCGTCCCAGCATTTCTCGACCACTTTTAAAAAGCTTACCGGCCAGACGCCGCGTGAATTTAGAAAAAAAACAACCGGTGACAGTTAAAAAAAATATTATGGATTGTATTATCAGTATCGAGCTAGGCACAAATGCGGTGCGGGTGTATGCTTTCGACCTTCAGGGACATACCATTGGATTCGCCAAAGGCTCCTATCCTACCTTCCATCCTTCCCCCGATCACAGCGAACAGGACCCCGAGCAGATTTTTATAACCATGCTGTATGTACTGAAGAACCTGCTCAATGAAAAAATTCATTCAAAAGATCACAAAGTATTATCGATATGCTTCAGCGCCTCCATGCACAGCCTCCTCGCCGTTGATAAGAACGGGGCGCCACTGAGCAATCTCATAACCTGGGCCGACAACAGAGGGAAAAAGGAAGCCGCCGTTTTGAAGGGCGCCTCCGTGGCGGAAGAGATCTACAATGCAACCGGCACACCTATACATCCGATGTCGCCCCTGGTTAAAATTGTTTGGTTCAAGGATCAACGGCCTGAAGTGTTTCAGCAAACGGATAAGTTCATGTCTCTTAAAAGCTATATCATCCAACAACTTACCGGTCATGTTATCCTGGATCACAGCCTTTCCTCTGCTACCGGTTTAATGAATATCTATAAAAAAGAATGGGACCCCACCGCACTCCGGTATGCAGGCATCAGGGCGGCTCAGCTCCCGGAACCGGTCCCTATCAACTATAGCCCCGGAAAACTGTTGAATCAATACCGGGTTTCATTGGGTCTTTCTGCCTCGACAAAAATACTGGTCGGCTCCAGCGACGGCTGTTTTGCAACATTGGGGGCCGGCGTATGGGATCAGCACAAAGCAACGGTCACTATCGAGGACAGCGCAGCCGTCCGGGTTATTGGCAGCCAGGTTCTATCCGACAAACAGCGCAGGTTGTTCAACTACGTGCTGGACGATACGCATTATGTGTCTGGCGGTCCATCCAATAGTGGAGGCATTATCTTCGAGTGGTTCGCCAAACAATTCGGCGATTTCAGGAATGCCTATGACCTGGAAACCTGTATGGAGGATCTTATAAAAGAGGCTTCCTCGGCGGCTCCCGGCGCAGAAAGACTTCTTTTTCTACCGTACTTGCTGGGAGAACGGGCCCCGATCTGGAATGCACAGGCCAGGGGCGTATTTTTTGGGGTCAATATTAATCATGAACGAAAGCATTTTGCCAGGGCTGTCATCGAAGGGATCTTGTACCAGATGTACAGTATCGAAAAAATGCTGCAGGAGCACCGGAATATAAAAGAGATCTCTGTCAACGGCAGCTTTGCTTCCATCCCTTTTTGCACCCAGCTTATCGCAGATATCTTCAATCTCCCTGTCAGAACCAGCACCAATGCAAGCAGCGTCAGCATGGGGGCCTATCTGTTGACCGCTACCGATATCGGAGTATATAAAAGTATAGAAGAGGCATCGAGGTCGGTCTCGCTGACGGAGTCATTTAAGCCCAATAACCACAATAGTAGTGTCTATGCCAGGTACTATTCTGTATTTGAAGATCTGACCGGTAAGCTGGCAAGCAATTTCGAAGCGTTGGCAAATCTGTAAAAACCATATATATGAAATATTCAATGATTATTCTAGTCTCGATGTTAGCCGTCAATCTATCTTATTCTCAAACGGCGCAGCCTGCCATTTTAGAAGACTTTAAGCCCTCTGTGCTCAACCAGCCCGGACAGGAATATCCACAGGTAAATTCGCAGGGATATGTAAGGTTCCGCATACTTGCGCCTGGAGCGGACAGTGTAAGGGTCAGCCTCGGCCTCGGCGGGAGGGGTGGGACGATCCTCAAAAAGGCCGCTGATACCTCCTGGGTTGGTACAACAGAAGGACCGATGGACGAAGGGTTTCATTACTATAATGTCAGGATCGATGGCGGAAAATTTAATGACCCAGGCGCGTTGAATTATTATGGTTCGGTGCGCTGGGAGAGCGGTATTGAAATACCCGCCCACGATCAGGATTTCTACGCGCTGAAAGATGTTCCGCATGGCAATGTGCAGCAGGTCCTATTCCCTTCACCAAGCACCAATACCTCCCGCCGGGCGTTTGTTTACACACCACCCGGTTACGAGAGCCAGCAGAAAATGCGGTACCCTGTCCTTTATCTTCAGCATGGCTGGGGAGAAGATGAAACCGCCTGGTCCAACCAGGGGCACGCCAATCTGATCATGGACAATATGATCGCGGCAGGAACGATCAAACCGTTTATAATCGTGATGACCTACGGTATGACCAACGATGTTAAATTTGGCGGCATAAGAAGCTTTAAGATCGAGCCTTTTCAAACGGTACTGGTAGACGAATTGATACCTTTTATCGATGCGCATTTCCGTACCATCGCCAAACAATCGCACCGGGCCATGGCGGGGCTTTCGATGGGCGGCATGGAAACACATATGATCTCACTGAATAAGCCGGATGTGTTTTCCTACTACGCATTACTTAGCGGAGGGACTTACACGCCCGACGAGATCAAGGACAAGACAAAAGTGAAATTGATCTTTCTCAGTTGTGGCAGTAAGGAAAGACCCGATGGTGTCAGGAATGCGACGACGGCACTCAAAGCCGCGGGCATCAATTCGGTATCCTATATTTCCGAGAATACGGCTCACGAATTTCAAACCTGGCGCCGCAGTTTAAAGGAATTAGCCCCGCTGCTATTTAAAGATTAAAAGCATCTGTCAAAATAAAATAACACGAAAACAATATGATGAAAAAATTCCTTGCCACCATTGGCTTATGCTATAGCTATGCCTGTACAAACGCACAGAACCCCATTATTAAAGATATTTTCACCGCAGATCCTGCTCCCATCGTCTATCACGACACAGTATTCCTCTACACGGGACATGACACGGCGTCTGTAACAGCACCGAATTACAAAATGCCTGACTGGCATGTCTTTTCTTCCACCGATATGGTGCACTGGAAAGATTATGGAGCCTTACTTTCTCCCTCTACATTCTCCTGGGCTACTGGAGATGCCTATGCGGCACAGTGTATCGAAAGGAATGGTAAATTCTACTGGTTCGTTTCTACATTCCATAAAAAAGACAGCATTAGCAACGGCGGCGCTGCCATAGGCGTGGCCATATCCGACCGGCCTACGGGCCCATTTAAAGATGCCATCGGAAAAGCTCTTACTATTAACGAAATGACAACCGATATGAAATACGGCTGGGATGATATAGACCCAACCGTTTTTATAGATGACGATGGACAGGCCTACCTTTTTTGGGGAAATGGAAGTTGCAAATGGGTGAAACTGAAAGAGAATATGATCGAGCTGGACGGCGCAATTACCACTTTTAAACCGTTGCACTATATCGAAGGTCCCTGGGTTTATAAACGTAAAGGATTATATTACCTCGTATATGCCAGCGCCGGCACCAAACCGGAAATGATCGAATACTGTACGGCGCCCAGTCCCGCTGGCCCCTGGACCTACCAGGGTATTATCCAGGAAAATGTCCCCAACAGTTTTACCACGCATCCCGGAATAATTGATTATAAAGGGAAATCTTATTTCTTTTATCACAATGGAGCTTTGCCAACTGGTGGTAGTTACCGGCGGTCAATCTGTGTCGATTATATGTATTACAACGCGGATGGAACCATTCAGAAAATTATTCAAACTGCGACGGGCGTAGAGCCGGTCCGG
Source organism: Puia sp. (assembly GCA_035492595.1). Classification (GTDB taxonomy): domain Bacteria; phylum Bacteroidota; class Bacteroidia; order Chitinophagales; family Chitinophagaceae; genus Puia. The sequence continues at coordinate 2,474 of DATJJA010000042.1, read as the reverse complement.
TAAGAACTGAGTTTAAGAGAGGTACTCCCTCATTCGATCCAATCCAAATAGTTGTCTCTGGATATTTGTTTGAATGTGGCCTCTGGATATGTCGCTGCAAACGCGGACGGAATTTTATGCTTTTTATTCGAAGGATATTCAAACTCAAAAGCCGATAGAGTTCCATTTTGGATCTCGATCAGAGCAAGATCCAAACGATCAGCGCATTTTATCAAATAGATTTCTTTTTGACCGTTACCTTCTTCCCATCTCCCGTAATCTTCCCATTTTTTATCTTAAAATAGTGATCCTCGTAAAGATCATAGATCTCGCTTTCGGTCAGGCCACATAAACGACCGATCAAATAGATCTCCCCTATTTCGAACAAGTCGGGTTTATTCAGCCTTTTGTTGAAGTCTACCACCCTCTTCCCAATATCTATCGAGATGACTGTTTTTGGAACGGTCTTAAAAATATCTGTCAGGGTAGTTACCTTACCATCCTTATACAAACTTGCAATATTGTCATATCTTTTATCCCGTGTGCTCATAATCAATGAAAAGGGTTGAATATCGATCTCTCAGAGCAAATTCTTCTCTTTTTTAGTCCCGTTTTTTCTCTTTTTTAGAGTTGAAATTTCTCTTCGCCCTCCTATAAATCAATCCCTCAGCGGATCTTCGTAAACCTGGTTCATCTCAAAAATACTAAAATATTTAGTATTTTAAAACTAAATATTTTAACAATACCTAGCTTTGTCTTGAATAGAATATTCCGATAATACCTACCCGTTGCAATTCAGCTAATTGTACTTTGTTCAATAAAAATTAACCATTAAAAAAAAGGAAAATATGAGCCATATAATGGTAAAGACGAGCCACAAATCTGAAAAAGTGGTTCACAAAACTGGAAATGTGAGCCGGTATCTCCGACCACTATTTAAAAATATTTTCTTTGCCCAATAGTATGAAGCGGGACGATTTGTACGAGACCATTAGACCTTTATTCGAACAGGGACTGATCCGCCGTTTTCGGGACATATTCCAATACGTAGCGGAATCCACCTTTGCTGCCGATCTGGGTAAAAAGACGGAAAGGTTTAAAGAACTGATCGAACAGGTTGATCAGTTTACGGTAGAAGAAATTGTACTGATGGGTAGTCTGGTCAATCTCAGTTTGGGCGAGATGATAAGCCTTATCATTGCAGATTATCCGACCGTGGTAACACAGCCTTCTGATGAAAAGAACAGCTTGTATAAAGCTGTAAGGGCTATGTATGATCAGGGTAAAGTACAATCCTTTAGCGAGATCTTTAAATATATCCGCGTTTCAATAGTAGCCAAGGATATAAAGAAGAACAGGTCCCGTCTTGCAGAATCCATAAGATCCGGAATTAAAAAATTCCCTCTGAAAACGCTGGTGGCCATTGGAAATCTTTGTTATTTGGCCCTGACAGATACGTTGAAGCTTGTAGAAGCCGAGTACATTAAACAAACTCAAAAAAAGTCCTTAAGTTCTGAATGATCAAACCATAACCATTGCCCTGAAGGCGCCTTTCCTATTTTCCTTTTTTTAGTGATTAGATCTTTTATACGACCTTTTCTGATAAACCGGCTTTTTCCAGGGCCGGTTTTTTTATTTCTCCCAGCTAAACAATATAGCATTTTATTGCCATATTATTTAGCATTTTCCTTACTTTTGTATTGTCCGAGCCGAAACATGGAAAATCCGGGCCCAAATCTGGAAAATACGAGCCGACATCTGGAAAATCGGAGCCAAAAAATGGGAAACAGGAGCCAGCTTTAAGTTTAAATAATTCAATTCTTTTAAATTGGTTAAGAAGAACGTGCATATACAAAGTCTTGTCAGAGCATCGCTGCTTGCAGGGACGCTCCACGACCTGGAAGATTTGTTGGGACTGATTCCAAAGAATCTGCTAGCCAGGCGGTTGGCAAAGACAGAGAATGAGATTGATCTATTGCTGAAAAGGGTCGAAGAATTTAAGATCAGGGAGATCTACAAAATAGGAAACGTTTGCGGGCTGAATGCCACCGAAATTTATAATATAGTAGAAGCATCCTATTTCAGGCAGAAGATAAAATAAATCGTAAACTCTGGGTATATAGCCGTCTCCGATCAGAGACGGTTTTTTTGTGCCATTAAACCTTAATCTGTATGGTCCAGGAAAGATATGATGAAATGATTGCCTTACTGCGCCGTCATGGCGAGTCCTTCCCAATGATATACGGGTTGCTTGACCTTTGCAGTTCATCAGTTCTGATATTTTCATACTTCGATAAACCATCAACCGCCGCCAGACGGCAAAATGTGCTGGATGCTTATGAGATCCGTTCCATTATCAAACAGCGAAGGGAAAATGACCATTCCATTTCTTCCTCGCTGCTGGACCAGCTGCGGTATACAGAACATGCCCATATCTGTATTTCCATATTCAGGACCAATGAAGGCGTCTACACCATCTTCAGCGATTTTGACCG
>DATJJA010000041.1:0-19654 GCA_035492595.1 Puia sp. | reverse complement strand
GTACCGCCATTGTCAGGTCCGCCGAGAAGTTTTACAGCACCGGCTACACCGTTGGCATCGGAACTATATTCATCGGGCGCAAAAGGCATCCGCCGGATAAACTTGTCGGTTGAAATAAGCCCGCCGCTATTGTTGATAACGACAGGAAATAATTTCGGGAACCGTGTCCGGCGAAATTCGGACCAGCCTTCCTGGCCGTCGGGAAAGGTGGCGATCCATTTCTGGGTGATGATACGTTCCAGCTTTGTTGCAAACGGATCGGCATCATTCCATTTGATGGTGATCGTTGAGAGATTGGGATTCCCTGCCGGCACATCATTCTGACCTGGCGTATAGGCTCTGGGATCGACATAGGGTTGCTCTGTACTGGTGGCATTTCCAATATAGGAAGCCGCTGAGTTGATACCATATTGGCTGAAAGAAGTAGTGATACCATTCTCATAATCCGTCTGTGCACTTCCCGCCCCGGCCCAGCCGCGTAGTGCTGCTTCAGCTTTAAGGAACCAGGCTTCGGCAGCCGTCATCATCTGGATATGGCTGTTACCGCTGGCGCTGGAGAAATGTATGGGCAGAGAATATCCGTAGTAACGGCTGCCATCGTTACCGCCGATGACAATACCTTCCCGGATACCGATATACTGTCCTTTTACTGCAGAATCCAGTGCCGGTCTTGCATAAAAAGGTATACGCGGATCATTGTACCCTTTCATGTAACAAAGTATCGGTGCACCCATGTTGATGTCCTGGTAAGATTCGCTGATCAGATCGATAGGATGTTCGTTGCTGCCGATATTGATCAGTGCGTTATCCCCGGCAACCGAAAGTAACCCCGCGGGATCTGAGAGAGATTTCTCACCTTCCTTTTGCGCGAGGGCGGCGTCGACATTGGAGATACGAATGGCCAGACGGAGACGCAGCGTGTTGGCGAACTTCAGCCATTGGTTATAGCTGCCGCCATATACCAGGTCGAATTTGGCGAATGGAGCTGGCAGGCCTGTGGCAGCCGCCGTCGTAAAAGTGGCGATAGAAGAATCCAGCTCGTTAAAAAAGGCGGTATATACGTCCTGCTGGGAATCATAGGTCGAACTTCCGTCGGGGTTGGTCTGACCGTAATGAGAATATACGATAGGGCCCATCTGATCCGAAAGCCGATGCATGGCCTCTACACGAAGGATCTTGGCCCAGGCATAAAAGGGCGCAAACTGGTTATTCCCTTTTGTCGCCTGGAGTACTGTAGCGATAGGCGCCATGACACTGTTGTAAGCCAGGTCCCAGAACTGTGAGTTCCAGGCATCGACCATAAAATAATTGGTATTATTCTGGTTGTTCGTATAGAACGGGTCTGAGGACATCATATAACCGGAATAGATGTCAGCATTCAGATTCTGCTGGATCTGGTATACATAGTCTATGTAGCCGTAAATATTCAACTGCGCCTGGTTCAATGGTTCGCCGAGATAGGCATAGTCTACAGAGACCTGGTTCGGATAGATCCCATTGGGATCGGTATTTATATCTTTAAAATTCTTGGTACAGCTGCCCAGGCCAAGAGAGGCCAGTGTGATGCAGGTTACCAATAGTTTATTTATACTTCTCATTGTGCTTGAATTTAAATGTATTCGATTAGAAACTTAGCTTGACAGATGCACCAAGGCTCCTGGTGGAAGGCAGTCCGAAGGTTTCTACACCCTGCAGGAAATTGCTGGTCGCCATGGAAAGTTCAGGATCGAAAGGAGCCTTTTTGGTAATAAAGAACAGGTTCTTTCCAATGACTGCCACGCTAAGTGAATGCACCCATTTTGCCTGAACCGGTATCCGGTAGGTCAGAGAAGCCTCGCGGAGCCGGACAGCAGTCGCATCGTACATATAATATTCACCGATACCATTAGTGTTGCCTACTGCATTGTAAAAGGTCAGCGCGTCTACCTTACCGCTAAACTTGGTACCGTCCGCTTTAACGGCATTTTTGAGCGTCACGCCGCCGGCATCCCGCGCGTCAGCCGTCGCCTTGCTGTCCCCATTCGCGTCGAGTAATGCCTGGGTAACACTCATGACCTTACCGCCGAAACGACCGTCGAAGAGGATGCCGATAGTCCAGCTATGGGCGATCTCGATGGTATTGTTCCATCCCAGTGTATAGCGGGGCTGTGGATTACCGATCTTTTTTACAGAAGACAGACCCACCGCATTTGTGCTGTCGGTTCCTGCGATAGGTGCGCCATTGTCACTCACCAGCATATGTCCCTGGGCATCCCGCTTGAAGAATCGGCCATAGATATCACCCCATTGACCACCCTGTTTGATATAGGAAGCATAAAGCAGGTTACCGAGCTGGGTGAGATTTTGATAATCCTGGGTAATACCATCAGCCGGATCGGCGATACTGACAATCCTGTTCTTGTTGTAAGCGTAATTGATCGTTGTGGTCCAGGTCACATCTTTTTCCTTCACCGGAGTAGCGCTGACAGAAAGCTCGACACCCTGGTTGCGGATATTACCCGTGTTCAGGTACCAGGTCGAGAACGCCTGACCGGTAGCGGAAGCCGCTCCGCCCGGAGGAGCCGGTACTTCTACGTATTGACGGAAGTTGTTATTGAGATAGTAGGTAAAGTCGAAGCCTACCCGATCCTTCAGGAAACGCCATTCGGTACCGACCTCAAAGGACCGGTTGTCTTCCGGTTTGAGATAAGTTCCCGGTTTAGGTCCTTTGGTATTAGTGACAGAGCCATTCAGGTTGTCGATAGTAGCCTGAGGCGGGTTCGATTTATAGGCATCTACATCATTTCCCACTTTGGCGTAAGATATCCTAAACTTGCTGAAGGTAATGGGTTCTGCCATCTTGAACATATCGCTGAGCACAGCCGTCAGACCACCGGAATAATAAAAGAAACCGCGACCTTCCACCGGAGTATAGGCCAGGGAGGAAGACCAGTCGTTACGGGCTGTCAGGTCGAGGTATAGATAATTCTTATAGTTCAGCTGAGCCGTGCCAAAAGCCGATTGCACCTGTTTGTGGCTGGTATTGGCGTGATTGACAACAAGATTGGGAGGCAGGATATTTTCGAGGTTGAAGACATTGGCGAAACGAAGACCGTCCCCCTGCGCCTTCGTACCATAATTATACTGGTCGATCTTATTGTCATTGATGCTGGTTCCCAGAGTAACAGTGAGACCCAGGTCATCCGTCAGATGACGGTTACCAGATAACAACAGATCGCTGTAAAGCTGCGTATTGGTCAATGTCAGCAGGCCATAACCACCGTTATTGCCGGTAAGTACCGTAGAAGTAGTGGCATAACTCTTCGAGTCGATGTCATTAAAGGTCTTGTCGATATTGGCTCTTGCCTGTAGGTTGATCCAGCTGTTGATCTTATAGCTCAGCGAAAAGTTGGTATATACCCTGTTTAGATTATTATCGCTGGTCACCCGGTTGAGTAGCCAGTAAGGGTTCTGTTCTTCAAAGTTACCGCCATATGAACCTCCAGCCTGTGTACTGTCGTAGTTGGCATCCCACCAGTTCTGGATATTGGTATTCCGCAGAGTGGAGAAGGTCTCGAACTTTTTGTATTTATTAAAATCCAATCCCCTTGGGAACATATATAAGCCCGTCAGCGGGTTGTTGTACAGACCGCTGGAAGGACGATTGTGCGCCTCCTGGTTGACATATAATACATTCAGATCGGCCGTCAGACGGTCGTCGAAGAATTTAGAGGTCTGACGGAAATTGATATTATGTTTTTTTAGTGAGACAGTAGGCTCGATCCCTTTATTATCAGTAAAAGAATAGGAAAAGTAGCTCTGTGATCTTTCCGTTCCGCCGGATAAGGCGATGGAGTTAAAAGTCGTCACTCCAGTCTGAAAGAAAGGATCGACAAAATTCGGCCCATTGACCGGGGAACCCCAGCTGTCCAGCGAGCCGGGCTTGCCGGAGGAAGGAGGTGTTGTCTGGCCGTACTTGAACTGCAGGGGTGTTTTATAGGCACGGCTGTCGAGAGTAAGAGAGGAGGAAACATCCACTCTTGTCTTGCCGGCCTTTCCTTTTTTCGTTGTCACCAGGATGACTCCATTCGAGGCGGCGCTGCCATAGAGGGCGGCAGCGGAGGCCCCTTTCAGGACAGAGATACTCTCGATATCCTCAGGGTTCAGGTTGGAGATACCGTCGCCGCCGTCGATGCCGGCATAACCGACACCGGACTGACCGTATTCATCTCCAGGCTGAGCCGGGGAATAATTGGTAAGAGGTACCCCGTCGACGACATATAGCGGCTGGTTGTTACGGGTGGACTTGTTGCCACGAAGCACGACACGGGTCGAGCCGCCGATGCCGGAAGAGCTTTTCGTGATGGTCACACCCGCAACTTTACCGGTAAGACTATTCACAAAGCTGGCGTCCTTTACGGTCGTCAGCTGATCGTTCCCTATCTTTTGTACCGAATAGGTCAGGGACTTCGCCTGGCGCTGGATACCCAGGGCTGTGACAACGACTTCATTCAACTGGCTGGTGCCGACCTGAAGCGTGATCGACAAGGTCGTCGCATCGGAAACGGTGACTTCCTGGGTCTGGTATCCGATGTAGCTGACAACCAGCACATCTCCTTTTTTTGCCTCGATGGTGAACTCACCGGCGGCATTGGTAGCAGTTCCTTTACGTGTGCCCTTAACGGCAACGCTGACGCCGGCAATGGCAGTGCCGTCGGCAGCGGTGATCTTCCCGGAAATAAGGTCGGCAACAATGATACCGGTTATGTTGTCCGTCACCGGTTCGATGCTCATCGGCTCAGTGAAACTAACGGATCTGGCCTCAATGGCCGAAGCGACACCGTCTTTCGACAGGATAACATAGGTTTTTTCATTGATCTTGCGGAATTTCAATCCTGAATTCTTCAGCATATGATCCAGCGCTTTTTCGATACTGGTCTCACTGCCCGTAGGTGAATTCACCATCTTCGTGCCAAGGGACTGTTCGGAAAAAAGGAAATAGGCTCCTTTTGTCCGGTTCAGCTCTTTGAGGGCATTGAATAAAGACTCCTTTTTTTCGTTCTCTTCGATCCTGTCTTTCTGTTCTACGGCCCGAATGCTCTTACCGTTATACGCGTAGGCGCTCTGCGAGCGGGCACCAACAAAACAGAACAGTTGCAAACCCAGCAGACAGATGATCATGCGGCGTTGACAATGCTTTTTTCTCATTTTTGCAGCGTGTGTTTAATGTAATGACAACAATGTTTGAAACAGTAATAAATGAAACCCTGGTTTTGAGATGGTGCTTAACGAGGTTGCTGATAACACTAATAGTGTTATTGATGTCATTTCTAGTGTTAGCGGTGTTAATTGGTGCAGGATAGCTCCCTGGTTGCGAGCTTTCTGATGCTATTGGTGTTCCTTAAAGTTACTGGTGTTCTTTGATCAGGATGCCGTTGCCTTCATGTACGATCTCAAAGTCACCGGTGCTCTGCAGAGCCAGCAGAAGTACATCGAGATTGTCATTGGGCATAATACCATATAGTTTCTTTTCTTCCAGGTCTGCACCGGAAGTGGTGACAGTTACACCATAATTCTCCCTGATGATCGTGATGAGGTCACGCAGGGGAGTTCCATCGAATATGAGTTTGTGTTCTTTCCAGGCCAGGATGCTGTCATTCCGAACTATCTTTTTTTCCAGGCTGCTCCGGTATTCCACAAAGTCACCGGGAACCATTTTCAGCTCTTTCCCTTCTTCGGTATGCAGGACCACGCTGCCTTCTTTCAGCATTACATTAGCTTTGTCCTGGCGGTTGACTACGTTGAACTGGGTGCCTGTAACGATAATATCGAAATGGTTAACGTGGACGATGAACCGGCTCTTCATGGGTGTCTTTGCGACATGAAAGAATGCTTCACCGGTAAGCCAGACCTCGCGATCCTTTCCATCCTTCCATCCCTTCGAAAAGACGAGCCTGCTGTCCGCATTGACCACAACACTGGAACCATCGGGCAAATGGCTTTCCTTTACTTCTCCATAGGTAGTATGAAGTTCGGGAGCGGAGCGGGTCAACATCTCACCGATACCATATGCGCCTGCGACCAGTAAGAGGATGGATGCCGCCACCATCCACCAACGGCGGGAAGATATGACCGGCAAACGGCGCGGCCGATCGTCCTGGTGTGGCTGATCGTCCTGCTTTGGCTGACCGCTTTTATATTCTGCATCGAGGATTTTTTTCAACAAACGGCTTTCTGCCTGACTCAGTTGCCCGGTGGTCAACTTTTTTTCATCAAACCGGAGAGTCTGCAGAAATTCTACAGCCTGCGCAGCGCGTGCGCTATGTAAAGGATCGGCTGCGATCCATTCTTCCCACTGCCGGATAGACAGGCTATCTGCCCGGAAATGCCAGGCCAGAAAGCTTTCATCTGTTAAAAGGTCTTCTACTTCTGCGTAGTTTTTTGACATAAACGGTCTTCTCCGATTATATGTGCCGGAGGGAACACCGTTGTAATGTCTTTTTTTTAGCTTTTTTTGGAGACGCTGCTGGTGTTACTTATCCCACCAGACTCTCGAGGTCATTTTGTCACCGCCGGACAAACGGGAAACGGCTTCGGTATAATTGGCGCCGTTGGAAGCAGCTTCGCTTTGGGGATAGGTAAAACGGCGGGGGATAGTTCCACCCGTAACATTGCTGGGATAATTGACGGGTGTAAGCACGGGATAGCCGCTGCGTCGCCAGTTGGCGAAACATTCATTCTCATCCATAAATCCGGCTATCCAGTATTGTTCATTGATCACCTGCAGACCCTGGGCAGGGTCATAGGGATGGGCCGACAGCCATGCCTCGATCGTTCCTTCGGATGGTCCTGCTCCGTTCTGGTCGCCCAGCTGTAACATGGCATTCTTTACCGCCGCCATATAATACGCGCCCGGGTCACCACCGATCCAACCCCGTTGTGCCGCCTCGGCCAGGAGCAATCCCGTCTCTCCGGCTGTCAGGAAAAAAGTAGGTGCATCCAGCCGGGCATAAGTATAGCGATTCACGACAGAATAATTGTTCTGATTTCCCGGCCAGCCGGGCGCGTTTTTCAGGTCGTAGGCTCCGCCATTGTCCGGTGGGTCATATCCGCCTGGCTGCCCCAGCTGCCGCGCGGCGCTGGTATCTCCCTTATCCGCAGAAAGAGCCGGATTTGCGCATACAGTTGCCAGGTAGGGAAGACGGGGGTCGCCGGTATTCTTTAGAAAATCCACAAGGGTCTTGTTGAGACGGTAGCTGTTGGGGTCATTGCCCAGCAGGATAAGACCATCGCCATTGACCACCGGCGTACCGGAAACATTCTGATGCGGGACAATGGCATTAAAGCTATTGTCGGGGAACACTCCTCCCTGAACAGCGATCTGCGCCCACTGTGCCGCGGATGCAGGGTCCACCTTGCTCAGCCGCATCGCTATCCGAAGCATCTCCGAATAGGCAAATCTTTGCCAGGACTGCGGTGCACCATTGTACAGCAGGTCAGCAGCCCCGATGGTATTGCCTTTTGCGGGATCGAGGGCCAGGGCGGCATCCTGCAGTTCATGTAAAAGATCGGTATAGATATCCTGCTGCCGGTCATAAACAGGCGCTGTTATCCCCGAGATATAACCCAGCCCTGCCTGCTTATACGGACAGTCCCCGTACATATCCGTCATACGCTGGAACATAAACGCCTTAAAGATGCGACAGATCTGGTACAGATTGGATAGGGCCGTATCCTTCGAGGCATGCTGCTCAACTTCCACGATCCAGGCGATGCTGTTGGGATAGTTGACATCCCAGTACGCAGAGTTATATGCCCCGCTGTACAGATATTTGTCTCCATCCCAATACGACTGGGTAGAAGCCAGGTGCTGTATCATACATCCGGAATAAATGAGGTTGTTCCGCCAGTCCTCATAACCATTACCATCGGAGTTCCCCGAGGTGATCAGCTCAGCATTCGTAAAAAGATAGTTGAAATTGATCTGTTGCCCCGTGATCTGGTTGGGATCTGTATTGATAGACACGAAGTCTTTGCGGCAACCGCTGCATGCCAGAAGCAGGCACAGAAAGAGAGGCCATATGTTCGTGTGTTTTTTCATGTTAAAATTTCAGGTTCATGTTGACCCCCAGGCTTCTGGACGCCGGATATCCTGTCAGCTCCAGGCCCTGTCCATTTGTATTATTGATACTGGACTCCGGGTCTATATTCGGAGTATGTTTCATCAGGGTTGCCAGGTTACGGCCGACGAGCGAAACGCTGAGCTCTTTTATAAATTTCATTTTTAGCATCCTGGCAGGGAAATTATAGGTCAGGGAAGCCGATCGCCATTTGATAAAGCTTGCATCATAGACAAACTCTTCGGCAATATGATCCGTTCCGCCTGCAGAGATATCCTGGAAATATTGCTGCGCCGGCACCGCGATGGTATTTGCGTGTCCGCTTTCCAGCACTCCTTTTCCGATATACCCCCCTTCCCTACCCTGGAGCGTTGTCTTTTGCAGTCCATAATAATAAAGGAGCAGGTTGGTACCGGAATAGAGCTTCGCTCCATATTTGAAATCGATCAGGAAGGAAAAGGAAAGATTGCGATAGTGGAATTCGTTGGTCAGCCCACCGATCTGCTTGTATACTGTGGAGCCAAGCGGCACCACGCCATTACTTGGCTCGGGTTCTCCTGCCGGCGCAGGATTGCTGATCCCATCGCTATAGATGATCCTTCCCTTAGCGTCCCTTTTATAAGCATAACCCATGATCTGACCATAAGGCAGGCCTACCACATTGCTGATACTGACCTCGCTGCCCCAGCGTGGGTAGGCGCCATTGATGACGATACTGGGTAGTCCGCCGATATATAGTACCTTATTGTCATTGACAGAATAATTGAACGAGACCTTCCAGCTGAAGGCGGGCGTCTTAAAAAGGGTGCCTGTCAGCAGCAATTCCAGACCGCGGTTGCGGATCTTTCCAATGTTCTCGATGTACTGGTAATACCCCGATGTCGGGCTAACGGTCACTTTTACAATATCGTTGGTCGTCTGCTTATTATACCAGGTAAGATCAAATCCAACCCTGCCCTGTAAAAATTGCCCCGCAAGCCCAAGCTCTTTTTCGGCGATGCTGATCGGACGCAGACCGGCATTGGGGATAAGCGGGAGATTTCCGGATGCGATATAACCCAGTGGCTGCCCGCTGATGGAATAGTTCTGGATGCCATAGTTGAGCACGTTCTGATAGGGCTCAGTCCCATTTGAAGAGGCGGCATAGGATGCCCGCAATTTGCCAAGGCTGATCCAGGAAGGCAGTCGCCAGGCCTCGGAAAAAACGAAGCTCCCGGAAACGGAAGGATATAGATAACGATCGGTGTTGATATTCAGGGTGGAAAACCAGTCATTGCGGGCGGTCAGGTTGAGGAAAAGGTAATTTCGGAAACCGATGTCCGCGCTGGCATAGACGGAATTGACCCGGTAACGCTGGGCAAAGGAGCTAAAGGGTTTGTTGATAATGTTGGCGGCATTGTAATTACCCGCGACAAGAAAGGGACCTGCGGCCCGATTGGAGGAATTGGGCACTGCGCCAACGCCCTGAACAGTGGAGCTGTTATCCTGCCGGTTGGTGCCAAGGTTGGCATCGAAGCTGAAATTGTTCCCGAACTTTTTGTCCACCCCGATCATGAGACTTCCGTTCAGTTCGTGATAATTGACCTCATATTGCGTAAGGTTGCCGCCATGGATGCCGTCGCTGCGGGTATACTGTACCCCTGAAGGCACGATATTGGTCACATCGAACTGATAGCCGTCGCGGCTGACCTGGCCCTGCACATAAAGCCAGTCGAGGAGATGGTACTTCAGGGTGAGCCCGCCGGTGATGCGGTTCCGATCCGTAAAGTTGCTGTAGTCATAGGCAATGTAATAAGGATTCTCAAAATAAGGATCGTTGTTGCCGCCAGGCAGCCATTCGGTCCCGTTGGGGTGAACGGTATGTGATTTCATCCACCGGATGTCGAAACTGTTGGCCAGGTACAAGGGAGCTGCGATGACATTCCCCGGATCGTCGGAAAGACTGGCGCGGTTGTTCACGTGTTCAAAAACATAATCCGCGGTCAGGTCCATCTGCAGTTTGTTGGTCACATAATAGGTGGAGTTGAGATTGAGGCCCTGCTGTTTCATGGAAGAATTGGGCACAAAAGCAGCCAGGTGCAGGTCGGAAATACCCAACCGGAAATGGCCTTTGCTGTTGGCGCCCGTGAGAGCGACAGAACTTTGATTGGTGATGCCCGTACGGAAGAAATTTGAAAAGTTGTTTTTTGCCGGACTATAGGGATAGCTATTCCCCAGGTAATTGATGGCATTGCTGCCATCGAGCCTGGCGCCCCAGCTATAATAGGGAGCGGCCAAAGCCATTCCCTGGTTGACCGGCTTTAGTTTGGATACCCCCTGTCCATATTCATATTGATAATCGCGGTGGTCTACGACCGAAGTAAGGGTCAGGTTATTGTTGACCTGAACGCCAAAGCCATGTGTTCTGGACCCCGATTTTGTCCGGATGAGAATGGCGCCGTTCCCACCCCGGTAACCATAAAGGGCAGATGCCGCCACTCCTTTCAGGACCAGGATAGATTCGATATTGTCGGGATTGATGTTGGAAAGACCATCACCCAGGTCCACGCCGCCATATTGACCGGAATAATTCACTGTTGAGTTATCATAGGGGATGCCGTCTACTACATACAGGGGTTGATTGTTACCACTGAGTGAGGCGTTGCCACGGATGAGGACCCTGCTGCTGCCATATGGACCGGTTGCATTCGTTGCGACGCCAAGCCCGGCTACCTGGCCTATCAGGGCGTTGCCAAGATTTGTTTCCCGGGACTGGGTGAACAGGGAACCGTCCAGCTCTGCGGCGGAAAAGCCAAGTGACCTTTCCTGTTTTGGGATGCCGAGAGCGGTGACGAGAACCTCTGTCAGCGGTTGATCGGAAGGCTCCATTAATACTCCCCCGGACCCCAGCCTGTTTACGGGCAGTTTTTTCAATTTATACCCGACAAAGGAAAAGACAAGGGTATCTTCTCTCTGAGCTTCAAGCTCGAAGGCGCCGGCAAGGTCGGTAGCCGTACCCTTTCGGGTATGCAGCAACGTGACGCTGACTCCTTGCAGGTTCTTACCCTCGTTGGTATAAACATGGCCTGATGCCATGTTCGGACGGGCAAGTGCCGGGCTGACATTGGAGGTGTCGCTGAACTCGGGAGTGGCGGTGCTGTCGAAGGTGTTGCTGCGGCCGGCGACCTGTTTTTCAAGGATGACAAAGGTCCGGTCGTCCACTTTTTTAAAATAGAGGCCCGTATTCTTTAGTATTTGAGAGAGGACCTTTTCTGTAGAAAGGCCGGCAGCCAGCACAGGGGAATTGACGGTTTTTCTTCCAAGGGGCTGGCGGGAGAAAAGAAAATAGACGCCTCTGACCTTATTGAGCTCGACCAGTACGTCGATGAGTGGCCGTTGGCCGGGATCGGCAGGAGGTGTTTGCAAACGGGCAGGAAGAGGCAGGAGCAGTAGAATGCCCAGAAAGACCCCTAACAGCAGTCTGCAAAAGCTTGTTTTCCCCATCTTACAGCGTTTTGGTAAAGACATGACAAACACAATGTCAATTCCTCGCGGAACGGGCCCTGATAATGATCTGGTCCCCATCTTTCGAAATATCAAATTCAGCCGTTGCTTCCAGCGATCTTAACAGCACATCCAGGTTATTATTCGGCAGGATGGCGGAGATAGTTTGGTCTCCGATGGAACTATCAGCAAGCTTTATATGTACTCCATAGTGATCATTGATAATGCTAACCAGCTTGCTCAGGGGCGTCCCGTCGAATACCAGCTTCTGTTCTTTCCAGGCCATGAGGCTATCCCGCTGCACACTCTTTTTCTCCCACAATTGATCCCGAAGGTCGACAAATTCGCCGGGAGAAAGCTGAAGCTGCCTGCCACTGGCACTCCGAAGATTGACAGATCCTTCTTCGAGCATGATATTTTCTTCTCCGTGCCGGTTGATGACATTGAACTTTGTGCCGGTCACGATGACATCGGCATGATCGAGGTGCACGACGAAACGGCTGTTCTGGCGGGTCTTGCGGACATGGAAAAAGGCTTCTCCGTTCATCCACACTTCGCGGTCGGTCCCTTCGGGCCAGCTGCCGGCAAAGCTGATAGTGCTGTTTGCATCCATCATCACTTCGGTTCCGTCGGGCAGCTGCCGGTTAGCGATCTCGCCGAAGCTTGTCTTTATGGCCTCCCCTTTTGACGAACGAATGGCTGTTATGATAAGACCGGCGGTAAGAAGGATGGCGACAGAGGCAGCGATCATCTGGCGACGCCGGGTGAATAATGAAGGCAGAGGCAATCTTTCGATCCGGTCAAACAATTTTTTTTCTGCTGCTGCAATCTGTTGCAAAGGAACAGGTAATTCTTCCAGACGGGTAGCCTCCAATAGGCTGACGGCCTGTTGGACCAGTTGGGCTTGTTCGGGATGGCCGCTCATCCAGCTGTCCCATTCCTGCTGTTCTTTACCCGGCATATTAAAATACCAGGCAAGAAAAGACTCATCGGACAAAAGGTCTTCCGGCTCGTTAAAGTTCTTTGCCATAAAGTGTAAGGATCGAATTTCAGTGTTTTTTGCTAATCCTGTAAATTTTTTTTGAAAAGGATAGCAGTATTTTCCTACATTCATCAAAGTTTCAACCATCTATAAACCATTGAACACGGCTGGCCAGGACATAAAACTTTGGGAATCTTTCCGCAAAGGGGACAGGGAAGCATTTGCAGCGCTTTTCAGGGCACATTATGAGACCTTATTCCGTTTTGGCAGCAAGTTCACTACCGATACTGAACTGCTGGAAGACTCGATCCAGGAACTCTTTATCGAACTCTGGCAGGCCAGGTCCGCCACAATAGTCCTATCGGTGAAGGCCTACTTACTTAAATCACTAAAATACAAGCTCTTAAAGGCCTTTCGGAAAAATGGACGGTTATTGCCGCTCAACAACAATGACCTCAGCTTTGAATTGAGCCATGAGAACTTTCTCATCGCAAAACAGGAAAGTGCCGAGAAGAAACAGCTGGTTGTTGATGCACTGCAACGGCTATCGAACCGCCAGCGGGAGATCATCTATCTCAAGTATTACCAGAACCTCAGTTACGAAGAGGTCAGTGAGATCATGAATATCAATTACCAGGTAGCGCGCAATCTTCTTTATCAGGCTATCAAGTCCCTTAAAACCCTGTTAGCAGGTACGCTGGAGCTGCTTTTGCTTTTTCTTTAGCAACTTACACAAACGATTGATTACATTTTTTTACTTCCCGACACAAGGAATTGTGTAAATAGCCATTAATTTCGCCCTGCGAAACTGAACGAAGTTCAGTTAACATAAAACATCAAAATATTCTGATCTATGAGCATGGTAGACTCATTCGAAAAAATTCCGGTTAAGATCTTTCATTCCCTGGAAGAAGGTTCTCGTTTTATTGGTAAAGAGATTGCGACACTTATTCGGGAGAAAGAGGCAAAAGGTGAAAAGACGGTGTTAGGTCTGGCAACAGGATCTTCGCCCAAGTCGCTGTATGCCGAGCTGGTGCGGCTTCACCGGGAAGAAAAATTAAGCTTTAAGAATGTGGTCACCTTCAATCTTGACGAATATTATCCGATCGACAACGATGCGCGGCAGAGCTACAATCGTTTTATGAAGGAGCAGCTCTTCAGCAAGGTGGATATCGATCCGGCCAACTGTCATATTCCCAACGGGCAGTGGAAAAAAGAAGAGATCAAGAAATATTGCACTGAATACGATCAGCTGATCGAAAAGGCGGGTGGCATCGACCTCCAGATCCTTGGCATTGGCAACAATGGGCATATCGGCTTTAACGAACCCGGGTCCAGCATCTTTTCGAATACCCGTCTCGTCCCGCTGGACAATTCCACCCGCATCGCCAACTCGCATGAATTCCAGAACATATCGCAAGTGCCGCGGCTGGCCATCACGATGGGCATCAGCACGATCATGAAGTCCAGGCGTATCGTCCTGATGGCCTGGGGCCAGCTGAAAGCCCCGGTGATCCAGAAAGCTGTGGAAGGGAATGTTACCGAACAGATACCGGCATCTTTGCTGCAGCAGCACGACAATGTCACGTTCGTTACGGATGAGGTAGCTGCATCCGAGCTGACGCGTTTCAAATCACCCTGGTTGACCGGCGACACGATCTGGACGCCACAGATGATCCGCAAGGCTGTCGTCAATATGGCCCTGAAACTGGAGAAGCCAATTCTCAGCCTTACCAATGGAGACTATAATGACAACGGTCTTAGCGATCTTCTTGTGGAAAAGGGAGATGCCTACGAGATCAATCTGCAGGTCTTCTATATGCTGCGGGATACTATTACCGGCTGGCCTGGCGGTAAGCCCGGCGCCAACCTGCCGACACATCCGGAGCGTTCGGAGCCTTTTCCCAAACGTTCGCTGATCTTTTCTCCGCATCCCGATGACGATATTATTTCGATGGGCGGCACTTTTATGCGGCTGCATGACCAGGGACATGACGTGCATGTAGCCTACCAGACTTCCGGGAACATCGCGGTGACGGATGAATTCGTTACCCGTTACCTGGATTTTGCCGTTGGCTTCGAAGTGTTGTCGGGTATTGACAGCAAAAAATCTTCCCAGATCCTGCAGCAGGCTACCAGCTACCTGAAGAGCAAAAAGTCCAGCGATATCGACACACCTGAGATCAGGGCTATCAAAGGGCTGATCCGCCGCGGCGAGGCCAAGGCCACCTGCCGTTATGTAGGGCTGAAGGACGAGAACATCCACTTTATGAACCTGCCTTTTTATGAGACGGGCACTATCGAGAAAAAGCCGATGGGTGAAGAGGATATAAAGCTGACGATGGCCCTGCTTCGTGAACTGAAGCCGCAGCAGATCTATGCTGCAGGCGATCTTGCCGATCCGCATGGTACGCACAAGGTATGTCTTGACATTATATTCGAATCCATGCGCAGGCTGAAAGAGGCTGGTGACACCTGGTTGAAGGACTGCTGGCTTTGGCTGTATAAGGGAGCATGGCAGGAATGGGATATCAGTGAGATCGAAATGGCGATCCCTATGAGCCCCGACCAGGTTCTGAAAAAGCGTTTTGGCATTTTTATCCACCAGTCGCAGAAGGACATGGTTCCTTTCCAGGGTAGTGATAGCAGGGAGTTCTGGCAGCGTGCGGAGGATAGGAATGGGAATACCGCGGGGCTGTATGCGCAGCTGGGGCTGACGAAGTATGCGGCGATGGAAGCTTTTGTTAGATGGCACTACTAACGGCCACTCGCCACTTCAGCGACGCCATCTAACGAAAGCGCGCCGCATCCCCGCAGCGAAGCGAAGGGGTGCGGCGCATTCCCGAGCGTAGCGAAGGGAACGAACGAGGCAAGGCGAGGGACGACGCCTTGACGAAGTTCTGGCCCCGGTATAGGCGCTGCGCAGCAGCGCCGTAGCCCCACCAGCGACTTTGCAACTGAAACATCGTTGAATAGCCTTGTTTCAGCACACGAGTGCGACGCAACGATGCTTTAACCATGTTATTATGCCTGGTAAATAACCCCTTACAATTCTGTATTAAATTTGTGTTAATTGGGGATAATTGTATTTTTGTGGCCGCACTATGCCACAAACTACCACATTCATAGCAGTTAGACAGGAATGGCAGGACGCCTGGCAAATGCCGGCCTTCCGCAGAAAGGTAACCGTCGGAATGGCCCTTATCATCACGATCCTATCCTTATTCCCTCATTTCTTCCAGCGTATCGAGCTCAGACATGGCATCCTGCTCAATGACCCTCTTTTAAGCTTCCTCAGGCCTCACGACGTATCCATCCCCATGTTCATCGTCATCTGGGCCATCACGCTTCTGTCCGTCTTTCGGGCGGCGCAGACCCCGCAGATGTTCCTGACCTTTTTATGGGCTTATATCTTTTTATCGCTGTGCCGGGTTCTGACGATCACGATGATCCCATTGGACCCGCCGATAGGTCTGGTCAACCTTAGGGATCCCTTGAGTAATTTCTTTTATGGGGAGAAGTTCGTGACCAAGGACCTCTTTTTTTCGGGCCATACTTCATCAGTTTTTCTTTTATACCTTACCATACCGGGAAAGATGGATAAGAAGCTGGCGCTGCTGGCTACGGCCTGCGTCGGCTCGCTGCTGCTGATCCAGCACGTTCACTATACCCTGGATGTTCTGGGCGGATTGCTGTTTGCCTGGGGATGTTATCAGCTGGCAAGAAAGTCCATCGTAAGGGAGTTCGACGGTTACGCGGATTAACAGGCGCCGGGTCAATGGCGCCAGCAGCCATCAGCGCTGCCCAGTGGGGCGCCAGCGCATCAGAAAAGCCGCTCCTGAGCCGCTAAAAGGCCTCTCCTATCTGTAAATAGAAACCCTGAGAGTGTTTCTTCGCTATTCCGTAGTCCAGCCTCAGATTTAATTTTTCGCTTCTGTTCAGCGCGACGCGTAATCCTCCGCCATAGGAGTATTTAAGGTAATTGAAATTGATGTTCTTTATTTCGGGGCCTACATTGCCCATGCCGGCAAATCCTACCGCTCCGAGTCTCCAGAACAGGTGTACCCGGTATTCTGCCTGTAAAATGGCGGCATTCTTGTCGCGGAACCTGCCGGCATAGTAACCGCGCAGATTACTGGCTCCCCCGATATAGGAAAGGCTGCGCAGGGGTGTTTCGCCGGTGTTGAAGCTGCCAAACGCCTGCAGGGCCAGGACCTGATCCTGAAAAACGCGGATAAACCGGCGAAGGTCCACAACATAATTGGTATACTGATAATTAGACCCGAATGTCGGGCTAAAATGGTCGAAATAGAACTGCAGCATGGCTCCGCGGTCGGGCGAAAAGGCGTTGTTCCGGGTATCATAGGTGAGACTAAGACCGACGCCGGAGACATGGTAGCCATACCGGCCGACGACGTTTTCTTCGTCAAATAACTCTCCATGCGCATATTCTACGTCGAAAACGCGTTGATATTCATAAACCATTCCTAAAAAAAGATTGCGACCTATCAGAACCTGCGGGTGCAGATAAATGTAATACTGCCTATATTTATAAGATTCTTTGCTACTATCCGGGGCATGCTTGCCAAGACCCCAGAAATTGTCGGGGAACGAACTGTAGGAAAGCTGTTCATTGATGATAAAACGCTCCCCCGGAAAGTAAATGGAACCATTTATGGCCATTACAAACTGTTTGCGGGTTGTATAGAGAGCAAGGGCCTGTGCGTTTGAGGTCCGTGTAGTAGTGTCGCGGCTTTTGAGGTGAAAGGTGGAGGCGCTGGCGATGCCGAAAGACCACCCTGTTTCTATGCTACGGGCAATGATTGGGAGTACGAGAACATGCCGTATATTTGCCGGGCTTTTGATCGGGAGTGGCAGCTTTTCTACAGGAACTGTTTTAAGGCTGTCATTTTGGGCGTTAACGCCCGCAGACATAAAAATGAAGCAGCAAAGCCCAAGAAAATAGATAAATTGTACTTTTCTGAACGAATGGGAGGGCAATGTTGTATTATATTTATTAATGTTTATTGATAAAAGCAGGCAAATTAACGTTGAAAAATCTAATTTTCTTACATTTGATGTTTAATGAAGAATTCACAATTTGTTAAAATATACTTAACCCAATATTTAAAAGCTCTGGAGCGGAAAGGGATGACCCTTCCTTTTCTTAAATAAAGCTAGCATTTATGAAAAAATTCGAATGCCCCGATTTTGTCCTGGGAGATAAGATAACGGAAGAACAATTAAACTTTTTCGACAAGTATGGCGTGATCATATTTAGGAATTTTCTGAATTCGGAGACCGTTCAATTATTCATATCTGAGCTTAACAGGATTGAAAAGCAATGGCTGGAAGAAGGCCGCGAGAAGGTCAATGGGATCCCGTTGAAATTCGGCAAGGATCAGAATGGCAACAAGATGATCCAGCGGATGTGTTTTCTTTCCCTGTATAGCAAACCCTTGCATGAAGTACTGCAGGATCCGCGCGTTCAGGCGCTGGTCGGCCTGCTTTACCCCTACGAAGGCCGCATCAGCGAGAATGAGAAGGATGGATTGATCCTGAACCACTATGTCCGGATGCCGGAAAGCAATTTTACGCAGATGGGATGGCATACGGATAGTCCCCGGGACCTTTTCCTTGGCCAGAAGATCATGCCGATGCTGAATGTGGGTCTGCACCTGGATAACACTCCGTTCGAGAATGGCGGTTTACGGGTGTTGCCTGGTACACACAAACAGGGTATCCTGCGCCTTCTTTTCGGCAAGAAATATTTCATCGACAACAATCCTGACCGCCGGGAGATCGGCTTCGACCTGGCAGCCGGCGACCTGACCGTACATGACGGCCGTATCTGGCACCGTGCACAGCAATCACCGCTTTACGGTGAAGCCAGCCGTCGCAGGGTCCTGTATGTTCCGATCATCACCGGTAAATACATGCCAAAGGATGCCAACAGTAAGACGCCATTCTATCATAGGCTGGCATCAAAAGTGCAGAACTGATCTGAAAAATATTGGACCTGACCGTTATTCGAATTAGATCCTATTCGACTTAAATGATATTCTAAAAGCCGGCTTGATCGAGCCGGCTTTTTTTATCCTGTCTACCCTATCTTTACGCGGGGAACTCCCCCATTATAAAAACGGGGCTCCCCTATCATAAAAAATATATGGAATACGCACTTATAACAGGCGCCAGCAAGGGCATCGGCAGGGCCATCGCGACACAGCTGGCAACCCGGGGATTCAATGTCCTGCTTGTGGCCCGGTCGGAAGAACTGCTGCAGCAGGTTGCCGCAGAGATCACGTCCCGCTACAAGGTAAAGGCGGACTGGCTCGCGCTGGATCTCGCTCATCCGGATGCTCCGCAAAATGTCTACGATTGGTGCAAGGCAAAGGGATATACGGTGCAGGCCCTGATCAACAATGCAGGTTATGGCCTTAGCGGCCCCTTTGAAAAATACTCCCTTGAACAGCACTGGAATATGATGCAGCTGAACATGCAAACCCTTGTGGGCATGGTCCGGCTCTTCCTGTCCGATCTGCGTCAGCAGCCGCGTGCATATGTGCTGAATATCGCCAGTTCCGCCGCCTACCAGGCAGTGCCGAAGCTAAGTCTTTATGCAGCTACCAAGGCATTCGTCCTGGCCTTCAGCCGCGGTCTCTACCAGGAGCTTCGGGGTACGTCCGTGTCGGTCACCTGTGTCAGCCCCGGTGCAACGGATACCGACTTCCCCAATCGCGCCCAGCTGGGTGAAAAAGGTTTGAAGGCGGCAGAGAAGTTCAATATGTCGCCTGAGACAGTGGCCTCCATCGCCGTAAAGGGAATGCTGGCAGGCAGGAGCGAAGTCATCACCGGGTTTATTAATAAGCTGGGGGCGGCCATGGCATGGTTGCTGCCCAAGTCGATGGTGGAGAAAACGGCGATGAAAATTTATGAGTAGGTTTTTTTTCCGTTCCGGATTTTGTACTATATTTGCAACCCCTTACGGGACTGTCAACAAGTCACAATAGGCCCTGTAGCTCAATTGAATAGAGCATTTGACTACGGATCAAAAGGTTTCAGGTTTGAATCCTGACAGGGTCACCAT
>DATJJA010000040.1:0-12341 GCA_035492595.1 Puia sp. | reverse complement strand
GTGGTCATTACGGCGGATAAATTAGCAGAACATTAGCAAGTATTTGCCACATACTGATTTTGATGTAAATTTGCCCCCTCCCTCACCAAAGAGGCTTCTACTATGTTTTTTAGCAGGAGCAGCTGGCGGGAGGGGGTTTACAATTTATACAGCTAAAAATTTTACAGCTTTTATGGCAAATACTGCAGACATCAGTCGTGGCATGATCATCAAATTGGATGGTAGTTTGTATACCGTAGTGGAATTCGGGGAGAACAAGACGGCCCGGGCTGCTGCAAAAGTCTGGGCAAAGCTGAAGGGGGTGGACAATGCCCGTTCCATCGAAAAGACCTGGAACAGCGGAGATACCATTTATCCTGTACGTGTTGAGCGTAAAGCCTACCAATACCTGTATAAGGACGATACGGGCTATAATTTCATGGATAATGAAACTTTTGAGCAGATCGCCCTGCAGGAACAATTGATCGATGCGCCTCAGTTTCTGAAGGAAGCGCAGGAAGTTTCGGTGTTGATCAATACCGAGACCGAGCAGCCGATGAGTGTGGAATTACCCGATAAGATCGTTGTGCTGGTCACTTATTCCGAGCCCGGTATGAAAGGGGATACGGCTA
Organism: Puia sp.; assembly: GCA_035492595.1. Taxonomy (GTDB): domain Bacteria; phylum Bacteroidota; class Bacteroidia; order Chitinophagales; family Chitinophagaceae; genus Puia. The sequence continues at coordinate 11,730 of DATJJA010000040.1, read as the reverse complement.
CGCGCACTCTCAAGCCGGCTACGATCGAGACTGGTGCTACTGTCAATGTTCCCTTATTTGTCAATGAAGGTGAATTGATCCGGATCAATACGAAGACGGGAGAATACGTAGAAAGAGTAAAATAACTCGCATAAAAGATATGAAAATGGACCGTTCACTTCGCCAGGGCGGTCCATTCCCTTTATTTTCAAAGGGTTGAAATTTTAAAATTCACCGGTGTTTTTGGGTATATTTAGCTTTAATCCCTATTTTAGCCGCCCAAATAAAACTGTAAATTCATCCATATGGATTTTAAACAGATTCAGGAATTGATCAAGATGATCAATAAGTCAAATATCGGAGAGGTAAGTATTGAGGAGAAAGGGTTTAAGTTGACTATTAAACAGAAAGAAGAACCGGTCCAGCAGTTGATCGCTGCGCCGATGCAGACGCATTCCGTAGCTACGATGGCTGCTCCGCCAGTAGCGGCAGCTGCGGCTCAGGCGCCTGTCGCGGCAGCGGAAAAGGCAACAAAGGCAGCTGAGACTCCGGCCGGTAATTTTGTTACTATAAAGAGTCCTATGATCGGTACCTTCTATCGTAGCGCGTCGCCGGATAAGCCTCCTTTTGCGAGTGTCGGTGATGAAGTAGCGCCAGGCAAGGTCGTCTGTATCATTGAAGCGATGAAGCTTTTCAATGAAATAGAGAGCGAAGTATCGGGAAAGATCATAAAAGTGCTGGTAGAAGACGCCTCTCCTGTTGAATATGACCAGCCTTTGTTCCTGGTAGAACCATAACGGACAGATCCCACAAAATTGCAAGAATGTTTAAAAAGATACTGATCGCCAATCGAGGAGAAATAGCCCTCAGGGTCATTCGTACCTGTCGTGAGATGGGTATCAAGACCGTTGCTGTCTATTCCACCGCAGATAAGGAAAGCCTCCACGTCAAGTTTGCAGATGAGGCTGTATGTATAGGAAAACCAGCAAGTTTCGATTCTTATTTGAATATCCCTCATATCATGGCTGCCGCGGAGATCACCAATGCGGATGCCATTCATCCCGGATATGGATTTCTGGCAGAGAATGCCCGGTTTGCCGAGATCTGCGGTGAACATGAGATCAAGTTCATCGGGCCGACCCCGGCCATGATCAATTCCATGGGTGATAAGATCACTGCCAAGGAGACGATGATCAAGGCGGGGGTACCGGTAGTCCCCGGTGGTGAAGGTCTGCTTGAGAGTCTTGACCAGGCGAAGGGGATGGCAAAGGAAGTAGGTTATCCCATCATTTTGAAAGCGACTGCCGGTGGTGGTGGTAAAGGGATGAGGGTTGTCTGGGAAGAGTCGGAGATGGAGAGGGCCTATAATACTGCCAAGGCGGAAGCCGGCGCTTCTTTTAAGAACGACGGGATCTACATGGAGAAGTTCGTGGAGGAGCCCCGGCATATCGAGATCCAGGTAGCTGGTGATCAGTATGGCAAGGTTTGCCATCTCAGCGAAAGGGATTGTTCTATCCAGCGTCGCCATCAGAAGCTGGTGGAAGAGAGTCCGTCACCTTTTATGACCGAGGACCTGCGTCGCCGGATGGGTGAGGCCGCTATCAAGGCTGCTTCTGCTATCAATTACGAGAGCGTGGGTACTATCGAGTTCCTGGTGGACAAACATCGTAATTTCTACTTCATGGAGATGAATACCCGTATCCAGGTAGAACATTGCGTGACGGAGGAAGTCGTCAATTTTGATCTTATTAAAGAACAGATAAAGATAGCTGCCGGAGATAGCATCAGCGGAGTGAACTATGAGCCACAGGGACATGCTATCGAGTGCCGTATCAATGCGGAAGATCCCTACAATGATTTCAGGCCTTCGCCTGGTCGGATCAACGTGCTGCATCAGCCGGGCGGACATGGGATCCGGGTTGATTCTCACGCTTATGCCGGGTATACGATACCGCCATATTATGATTCTATGATCGCCAAGATCATTGCGGTCGCGCGTACGCGGGAAGAAGCCATCAATACGATGCATCGTGCGTTGAGCGAGTATGTGATAGAGGGGATCAAGACCACGATACCTTTTCATTTGCAGCTGATGAAGGATGAGAAGTTTAGGGCTGGGGATTTTAATACGAAGTTTTTGGAGTCGTTTAAGATGGTTTAATGAATGGTTTTGGCTCCGATGATGCCGGCGGCTTTGGGCTGTGGGTGGGGGTGATAAGCCGATGGCGCTGGAACGCCGATAAGCCGAAGTTGATAAAATAACTGATGGTTGCGGAATTAAAACTCCGCAACCATTTTTTCTATCTGGTCGGGGGAAGCATAATAGCCTGCTATTTTGCGGATGACGGCTTCGACGAGGGCGTCGGGGCAGGAAGCGCCGCTGGTGATGAGGATGGATAAGGGTTTGGCGGACGCTGTTGCCACGGGTGCGGGTGTTGTCGCCTTGGGTGCGGGTGTTGCTGCCACGGGTGCGGGTGTTGTTGCTGCGGGTTGGGATGTCAAAGCTTGGGACGGCTTTGGGGAGGAGAGCCAGTTTTGCGTTGTCTGCTCACGTTTTTCATGAAAATTATAGTGAAGGATCTCCTGTTGGGAAAGGATCTTTTCTTCTGAGCTGATGAAGTAGGTCGGCATTTTTTCTTCGCAGAGCTCTACGAGGTGGGAGGTATTGGAAGAGTTGTAGCCGCCAACGACGATGGCCAGGTCAGCGGGGGTATCGAGGAGGCCCATGACGGCGGATTGATTGTCGAGCGTGGCGTAGCAGAGGGTGTCGCGGGTGTCGGCGAAATAATCGCTGATAGAGGGGGTGGGGGCGCCTGGGCCGCTTGTTGAGGGAATGGGGCCGCTCGTGGGTTGGGGCGCGCTGTTGCCGTTGGGGGTGGACGCATCGGCATCGGTGTTGGCGCTGATTGCCGGTGTTGGCGTGCCGTTGCCCGTTGCCGGGGTTTCCATCAGACCATGTTTTTCGATCATGGTTTGTTTCAGATAGTCTGCGATGGCCTGGGTATCGCTGGCCAGCATGGTGGTCTGGTTGACTACGCCGATGCGGGTCAGGTCCTTTTTTACGTCAAATCCTTCGCTGTATTGTCCTTTGAAGGTGGTGTAAAAGGAGTCGGGGTGCCGGGCACCCTTTATGTATTCCGCTAATATCTTTGCTTCCTTCATGTCTTTTACTACGACAGTAGGGGTAGCTGCTGCTGCATGCGAGAAGGTAGCTCTTGTTTCTTCGTGTCCCGGTTTGCCATGAACGACGATGGTATAATTTTTTTGGGCGATCTGTGTGCTGCGGTTCCAGACTTTTTCAACAAAAGGGCAGGTTGTATTGTATTTCTCAGTTTGAATGCCGATAGCCCGCAATCTTTCTTCGATCTCGAGCGTTGTCCCAAAGGCTGGAATGATGACGATGTCGTCTTTGCTCAGGGTCTCGAAGGGTATGAGCTGCCCGCCGTGGGTGTCCTGGAGGAACTGGATGCCGCGGGACAGGAGGTCGGCGTTGACCTGGGGGTTGTGGATCATTTCGCTGAGCAGGAAGATCCGTTTGCCGGGGTTTTCGTCGATGGTGCGGAAAGATATCTCGATGGCGTTCTCGACTCCGTAGCAGAATCCAAAATGCCGGGCAAGGTATATGTGGAGGCCCCCGTTGGGGTTGGTCGAATTGGTGGTGCCTGGATTGGAACCGGAGGATTGGGCGCTGGTCGAATTGGTGTTGACGGATTGAAGGCTGTCCGCGTCGGCGCGGTGCGGCTGGCTGGTGAAGTCAAGGAGGGTAGGCGTGAAATCCTTCTTCATTTTGTCCTGTTGCCGGCGTCGGTTCTTGATGGCGGAGATCAGGGGACTGCGATAGATGATAGGGATATCGAAGTTTTTCATTAGGCTACAAAGGTACAAACTTAGGTGTTGGGACAGTGGAATATATATTAATTTAGAAGTTATGAGTGAAGCTTTTCGACCGGTAGATTGGATTTATTCATCCAATGTTTATGAAGTAAACCTGAGACAGTATACAGCAGAGGGGACGATTGCCGCGTTTTGCCGGGAAATGCCCCGTCTAAGGGATATGGGGATCGATGTGTTGTGGTTCATGCCGATCACGCCTATTAGCCGGGAGAAGCGTCTGGGCAGTCTGGGCAGCTATTATGCCTGTTCGGATTATACGGATGTCAACCCGGAGTTCGGTACGCTGGAGGATTTTTCACGGCTGGTAAAAGAGGCGCACGGGCTGGGCTTTAAGGTTATTATCGACATCGTTGCCAATCATACGGGTTGGGATCATCGCTGGACCCGGGAGCACCCGGATTTTTATCGCCGGAACCTCGAGGGGCAGTTCTTTGACCCGAACGGCTGGGAGGATGTGATCGATCTCAACTATGATAATCCGGAGCTGAGGAAGGCGATGACGGGTGTGATGAGATTCTGGATCGAGCGATGTGATATAGATGGTTTCCGGTGTGATATGGCTATGCTGGTGCCGCTGGAGTTCTGGCGGGAGGCAAGGGCAGCGCTGGATCCGATAAAGCCGCTGTTCTGGCTGGCCGAGTGTGAAGAGATCGCCTATCATGAAGTATTTGATGCGACCTATACCTGGAAGCTATTGCACAGGATGGAGGCGATCTGGAGGAAGGAGTCTTCGCTGGATGGGCTGGATGAGGTATTGTCTTATTACGAAAGTCAGTTTCCGACCGGTGCGTTGCGCGTCTTTTTTACAACCAATCATGATGAGAATTCGCATAGCGGCAGCGAGTTTGAGCGGATGGGGGATGCGGCTAAAGCGTTCTGTGTACTTTGCTGCACCTGGAGTGGGCTGCCGTTGATCTATAGTGGTCAGGAGATGCCGAATATGAAACGGCTTAAATTCTTTGATAAGGATCCTATCGCGTGGACGGGGCGGTATGAGCTGTTTGGGTTCTTTCAGACCTTGCTGACGCTGCGCAAGAGGAATCCGGCGATGAGGGCTGGAGATCCTGGGGTGAGTCTGCACAGGCTGCATACGAAGCAGGACGATCGTTGTTTTGCTTTTGCGCGAAAGGCGGGGGATGATGAGGTGGTGGTGATATTGAATTTTTCTGCGGAGTGGCTGACGGTTGCCAGTAACGAGCTGTTGCTGCAGGGAGCTTTCCAGGAGCTGTTTACGGGCGTGGGGGTTGATTTTTCCCGGGAGAAGGAAGTGTATATATCGCCCTGGGGGTATGTTGTGCTGGAGAAAAGGTTTTAGGGAAAAGCTTTGAGAAATTCTTACGAAAAAAAAGGGATGACCTGCGGTCACCCCTTTTTTAATGTTCTCTTTTTATTATCAACCTCCGGTTGATAAGCGCAACGGGTAAGTATATACTCCTTCATAACCGGGGAACACACCTTCCAGCTTTACTGTACCGGTAGCTTTTTCCAATGTTTTCTGAAATTCTTCTACGTTGTGTACTTCCTGGCCGTTCGCTTTCAGGATGATGAAGCCTTCCTGTACGCGGGATTTGTCCATCAGGCCGTTCTCGGTGACGTTCTTCACGACAACCCCGCCCTTAACATCCAGGCTGGCAGCGTCTTTCTTGCTGAGAGTTTCGAGCGTTGCGCCGAGCTTGTCCAGAGAAGACGTTTTGACTACGGCAGTGGTGCCCGAGTTGTTGCGCAAAGTAATGGAGACTGTATTTTCTTTACCGTCTCTTTTATAAGTGAGCGTGATCTTATCGCCGGGGCTGTAGGTAGCGATCTGGCCGACCATTTCAGCGCCGGTGGCTACGGTTACGCCGTTGAGCTTTGTGATGATATCGCCCTTTTTGAGACCGGCATGGGCTGCGGCTCCATCGGGGGTAGCGTCCATAACATATACGCCATCACCATCCTTGATCCCGGCTTCTTTCTTCTGGTCGTCACTCATGTCGTCTCTTGGGTAGGATATACCCAGGTAAGCGCGCTGCGGCGTACCGAACTTCATGATGTCGTTGACCACTTTCTTGACGATATTGACCGGTATGGTAAAGGAGTAACCGGCATAGGAGCCTGTCGGCGAAGCGATGGCTGAGTTGATGCCGATAAGCTGTCCGTCGGTATTGATGAGCGGGCCTCCACTGTTACCGGGGTTTACCGCTGCGTCGGTCTGGATAAAGGATTCAACGGGTGTCTGGCTCTGACGTCTGTTGATGTCGAGGGTTCTGCCCTTGGCGCTGACGATACCTGCCGTAACGGTGGTTTCGAGTGTCAGGGGATAGCCCACTGCAAGGACCCATTGTCCGATCTTCAGGTCATCGGAGTTGCCATAGAGTAAGAAGGGCAGGTTCTGCGCGTCTATTTTTACTACGGCCAGGTCACTGCTGGGGTCGGCGCCAACAACTTTTGCCTTGAAGGATTTCCGGTTGCTCAGGGTAACGGTGACCTCATCGGCTCCGTCCACGACGTGGTTGTTGGTTACGATATAACCATCGTTGCTGATAATGACCCCGGAACCGGAGGCCATTTCGGGCATGCTGCGCATTCCATTACCGCCGCCTCCGAAGAAGTCATCGGGGTCGATGCCGAAGAGGTCGGAAAAGGGGTTGTGCTTTGGTAAGTTATTGCTGACTGTGCGGACTGTTTTCGTTTTGATGTGAACGGTAGCAGGAATAGCGGCGCTGGCTGCGTCGCTGAAGTCTGCCGGACCGCTGGCCGATCTTCCTTCTTTTCCTTCAAAGAATTTGGCATAGTTGGAAGGGACTTTGCCCGAGTCCTGCTGGGAATAAACGTAGGTCTTACCTCCTTCGGTGAAATGACCATATCCCCACATGGTAGCTATGGCGGTCGACGCACTGATCAGGATAACAGCTACTATTTGTTTTGCTCTCATTTGTTATAGAATTTTTTTTCGTTTTAAAGTCATTGGCCTGGGGCTTTTTCCGGAATTCGCCTTTCTGCCAAAATCGTTAACATGCTACAGGCATTGTTCAAATCACATGCCTGAGATAGCAAATTAACGTCAAGGTTTGAATTCTGTTTCTACCGCGGGTTTAGTTTAACAAATAATTTACTAAGACCTTCGTAGATCGCGCTGTGACCTATGGTTATAAAGTTACAAAGAAAAAAACGGAGGGGAAATACAATTCTTTGAACCGGAAAAATTAGCAGTTAGAGGGTGACAAGGGGGCATGAATCCGCAATAATTGCAGGTGTTGGTGTGGGGTTAGCGATCCGGCAGGATGGCTGGGTGTTGGCATGGTGGCGATCCGGCAGAGGTTGCGGGGCAATGGTCTGGCGGAGGTTGTGGGGCAATGGTCTGGCGGAGGTTGCGGGGCAGTCGCCCGCAGGGATCGAAGGTGGCAGTCTGGTCACAGGTCCCGCAGAAATTGAAGGGTGTCGACGCCGTCTGCATAGTCATCGAGGGAGGGTTGCTGGGCATTTCCGAAGGGGATGATGGTTTGGCCCGCGGGAAAGCCGGTTTGTTCGGCTGCTGAGGCGGTCTGTTTCGCTGGAGATCCGGTTTGTTTCGCTGGAGAACCGGTTTGTTCGGCTGCCGAGCTGGTTTTTTGGGCTGTAGAGCTGGTTTTTTGGACTGCTGCATCGGTTTGTCCGACGATGCATTGAATGGCTGTGTTGTTTTCGGTCAGGGCAGGGGGGATCTGGCCGGGTTTATAGTATTGATAATGCAGTACGCTGATGGGGCTGAAGGGGGATTCGTTCTCGGTGAGGAGGATGGTTCCGTTAACACCGTTGTGCCCGTTGGTCATATAGAATTTTTTGTTCAGGAGCAGGAGGGTAAGCTGGTAGTCGTAGTTGTTTTTGTATTTCTGGAGGTCGGAGAGGTGCTGGTATTTGTTAAAAGCATTCAGCAGGGGCAGGAAGTCATAGTTCTCCGGCACGTAGATCTGGGTGACATTGCGGCATCCGAGGCCGAAGTACAGGTTTACGTCGTCGGCGAGGGCGCTGAGCTCTGCCGGGGTTTCGTTGCCTGCCAGGAGGGCTACTGAAGTGCGATTGCGCCGGATGATGTGCGGGTACTTTCCAAAATAGTAGTCGAAATATCGCCCGGAGTTGTTGCTGCCGGTGGCGATGTAGGCGTCGCAGCCGTTGAGTCTTTCGGCGAAGGCGATGTAGCCTGCGACTTCGGGGTCTTTGGTGATCATCCATTCGACGAGGTGGTGGATGAGGGTATTGTCACGGGTGGATGTTTTTATGAGCTGGCGATGGCCCGAGATGAAGATGGTCAGGAGGTCGTGGAAGCCGACGAGGGGGATGTTGCCGGCCATGATAAGGCCGATGGTTTTTGGGACACTAACGGTGGGTAGCAGGTTGTATTTTTTTACCCAGGCCGTGAGTTTATCTTTTTGCAGATATTGAGTGGCGATCTGTTGTATGGCCAGATCGATGAATTCCGGGATGAACCAGCCGTTCTCCGTGTATGCTTTATATTTGGCTGCTTCCAGAGCAGGCGCCTGAGAGAGGCAGTATTCGCCTAGTTCGGCCAATAAATCGATCCGTTTTTCCAAGTTCATAAAATCCACGCTATATTTGTGTCGCCCGGAGGGCTTAAAATTTGTTGCCTACGGTATAAAAGTGCAAAGGTAACTTTTCTCACTGCTAAATTTTTTGAAAAATGGCTATTAAAATAACAGAAGAATGTATCAATTGTGGCGCTTGTGAACCGGAATGTCCCAACAACGCGATATATGAAGGAGGGGTAGAATGGGCTATTACGGACGGAACCAGTGTAAAGGGGCCGTTTACCTTATTGGATGGTACGGTTATCGACGCTACCCAGCGGAATGCTCCAGTTAGTGTGGACACCTATTATATCGTTCCGAATAAATGTACGGAGTGCCAGGGTTTTCATGAAGAGCCGCAGTGTGCTGCGGTTTGCCCGGTAGATTGCTGTGTGCCTGATGAGATGTATAAGGAGACGGTGGAGGAATTGTTGTCGAAGAAGGAGAAGTTGCATCTGTAGAATGGCGTGCTGGCGGGTTTAGAAAGGGTGCGAGGGATGAAAGGGGCTGGCACCGGGATGAAGAATTGTGCATAAGTTGGCAATGATTTTTTGGGAAGTTTTCCAAAAATTGGTATCTTCAGGTAGTTAATTTGTTTGCGAATGTAGCCTCGTGCTACTGAAAATAGGCGGGTGATATTTCCCGTCATAAAAGGGTGAAGGGGTTGTTTCCTTCACCTTTCTTATTTTGGGGAGACAGCCAGGATTGTTTGTGGCGGCGCATCTCAATAAACTCGCTGCCTTTTTCGTTAGATTTGCGAAAATTATTTCCATTCATGAAGCCTACTATCGCATTTGTTACCGGTGGATATTCCGGTGAGTCGGTCATTTCCTACAAAAGCGCCATCACTATTCAAAATAACCTGGATTACGATCGTTATAATGTGTACAGGATTGACATTACTCCGGAAGGATGGTTTCATGAGAAAGGCGGGATGAAGATCCCGGTGGACAAGAACGATTTTTCATTGACGCTGGATGGCGTCAAAATCCGGTTTGATGCGGTGTTGATCGGTATTCATGGTACTCCCGGGGAGGACGGCAAGTTGCAGGGATATTTTGATCTGCTGAACCTTCCTTACACAAGCTGTGATGCGGCTGTTTCTGCGCTGACCTTTAACAAACGTTTCACAGTGGCGGTGGCTGCCTTTAACGGGATCAATGTGGCGCGTAGTGTCCTGCTGATCAAGGGGCGGATGGAGAGTCCTGACGAAGTGACGCGTAACCTGCAATTCCCGGTTTTTGTCAAGCCGAATAACGGGGGGTCCAGTATTGGCATGTCAAGAGTTAACTCACCTTCGGAGGAACTGGGGGCGGCGATAGAAAAAGCGTTTAAAGAGGATGACCAGGTGCTGATAGAGGAATTTATTGCGGGGAGGGAGTTCACGATCGGTGTCTTCAGATCAAAAGGGGAAATTATTACCCTTCCTTTTACTGAAGTGAAGAGCAAGAGAGAGTTTTTTGATTTTGAGGCAAAGTATACGGCCGGTTTGAATGAGGAGACGACGCCTGCGCAGGTGGATGAAGCGGTTGCGGAGAAGGTGAGGGCTGCGGCGAGGAAGATCTATACGGCGTTCAATTGCCGGGGGATCATCCGCATAGATTTTATCTATAATGAGGCGAAGGGGGAACCATTTATGCTCGAGATCAATACGGTGCCCGGGCAGAGTGAGGCGAGCATTGTGCCTCAGCAGCTGCGGGTTTTAGGGTGGACGCTGACCGATTTTTATTCGGCGCTGATCGAGGAGGCGCTGGTGAAGAGATAGATCTGGCGCGGGGATGGGGTGCGGGGGGTATGCAGGTTAGTGATAGTTAGATCAAAAAAATCTTTATTTTACATCGCCTGGCCGGCGGGTTTTTGCCGGACGGGCCAACTTAAATCATTAGTAGTGTTTAAATTCCTTACCGCTAAGCCGCTCTGGGTCAATGTGTTAGCAGGTGTAGTGCTGCTGTTGTTGCTGTTACTTTTGTTTTTGGGCTCCCTGGCCCTTTTGACCCAGCACGGTAAGACCATACGAATCCCCACTGTTACCGGCCTTTCCTATACCGAAGCCAAAAAGAGCCTTGAAGGTCAGGGTTTTGAGGTTCAGATACAGGACTCCGTATATTCCGACACGATGCGCCCGCTGCAGGTGGTCAAACAGTTCCCGGAAGCCGAGAGCCAGGTCAAGATCAACCGGACGATCTATCTGACGATAAATCGCTCGCAGGCTCCTTTTATCCAGATGCCCAACCTGGTGAGCATGAGTTTCCGGAATGCGGAGATGGTCCTGCGGCAGTATGGTCTGAAGATAGGGGATACCATTTTCAAACCCGATTTTGCCCGAAATTCAGTCCTGGAGCAGCAGTTCAAGGGTGAGGCGATCAAGCCAGGCACCCAGATCCAGCAGGGAAGCGCCATTACCCTAGTCCTGGGGAATGGTATTGGAGGCGGGCAGGGTTTTATCGTTCCGGACCTGTTCGGTCTGACCTATTTGCAGGCGAAAGCCCGTCTTGATTCCATGGGGGTCACTATTGGCGCTGTTGTGACAGAGAAAGATGTTCGGGATTCGGCAGAGGGGTATATCTGGAAGCAGTCGCCTCCGCAGATGGGGGAGGAGAATCTGCCCAACCGGATAAAACCCGGTATGATCATCGATATTTGGTTAAAGGCGCAGCGGCCGGTACGTGGGGCTGATTCGGCAAATGTGCCGACTTCGGCGAGTACTTATTAGTTGGACGCTTATTAGTAATATTGTAAAAATAATTATATGCAGACTATTTCTGTTGAAGAGTTGAAGAAGAGACTGGACGCCGGGGAAGCTCTTCACCTTTTGGACGTTCGGGAGCCTCATGAGCATGCGGATTTCAATATCGGCGGGACATTGCTGCCGCTTGGCCGCGTCATGCAGATGGATACCGATGAGATCGAGCCGTGGAAGAATGAAGAGGTCATCGTCTATTGCCGGAGTGGGAATAGAAGCGGGCAGGCGTCGATGATGCTGGAGTCGGCGGGGTTTGCGAATGTGAAGAATTTAACCGGGGGAATGATGGCTTGGCAGGCCAGTCTTTAAGCGGGCGCATCACAATCTCTATGGTTGCAGCAAGTCGCCTGCGCCGGCTAGAGACGAGCGCAGATCAACCACAGCGCCCCCGAAGATCAGTAACTCGCCGGGTTGATCAGCGCAATGAATTGGCCCCGCCAGGTGCCGTCGGCGCCGGTACCGGGCGACGAGAAATTGACTGTGATAAACGCTGGGCCCTGGAATCATTCGCAGGAGAAGTATATATGTTTTTGGAAAATTTGAATTTGTATATACAAATTGGATTTTTGG
>DATJJA010000039.1:0-31802 GCA_035492595.1 Puia sp. | reverse complement strand
CGGCCCCTGTCGGACGAGCCCCGGGAAGATCTGTTGCGGTCCCGGTCTGCATCGTGTCCGTGGTTGCCGCGTTGTTCGTGATAGGCACGTCCGCCTTCGCTGGCGTAGCGTCTGACCTGATCGCGGTCCATGGAGGCAAAGCCTCTGCCGCGCCCGGATTCACGGCCGCTGCGATCGGATTCGCGGCTGCTGCGACCGGATTCGCGGCTGCTGCGACCGGATTCACCGCGGCTGCGATCGGATTCGCGGCTGCTGCTGCGGCCTTCGTTGGAGCGGCGGCCTTGTCCTTGTCTTTCATTGCTATAGCCGCGGTCGTACCGCTGGTCATAATCCATGTCGTTACCCCGGCGGTAATTTCCGCCATATTCTTCTTCGTCCTCGTCTTCCTCTTCGTCATACCGGGAATAAGGCTGATCATAGTCCTCATCTTCATCTTCGTCATAATCCTCGTAGTCGTCGTCGTAATCCTCTTCATTTTCATATTCGCCATAACGGGAAGAAGGCTGATCGTAGTCATCGTCTTCCTCTTCTTCATCATAATCCTGGCCATAGTCATTTTGCTGATACTGGCTGCCATACCCGCCATGAGATGCCTGGCCACCGCGACGCGCCATCTGGCGACGTTGTTCCGGATCCATCGACGCAAATCCGCGTCTGCCTGAATTTCTCGTACTCATACCTTAAATTTTTTGATGAAATAATTAATGAACCTACCTGAAGCGCTTCGATAAAGTCGCCGAAAAAATTATGCCATCCCCCTGGCATAACAATTTCAACTTTAAATAAAGTAAACTATTTCGTTATGTCAGCTAAAAAAAGGTCCTCCAAAAAAAGCGGCTAAGCGGAAGTCTGCCTCAAAAGACTTGTCAGCTTCTTTTAATAAATTCATAAACTTCAATGGGAAATTGTATGCCGGTGTTCAGATAGGCCGCGGACATCACTGGACCTATGATCCCGGCGACTGGAAGGAAACGAAGATCATGCCTGACCTTTGGGAAATATCTTACGCAGTCACAAAGAGAAGGGTAGGGCATACCCCGGAGGATTCGGTGTCCCCGTCGGTACAGAATACCATTGGTATACTGGCGCATCAGACGGCGAGGAAGCTGAATGCAAATGATTATGCAACTCTTGTAAGTTGCGGCAGACAACGGCGCTCTTGTGAATTGCCGCTGACACCGGCGATATTGTCGGTAGTGTCAGGTGAGCGGGGTATGCTATTTGAATAGGCAAATGCAAACAATGACTTATGACAAAAATGAATGCATCCGACAGTATGGCAACCAGTTCCTCGCAGGTGCTGGAGAAACTTCGTCAGAATAAGATGGACAATGAGTTCCGGTGGACTCCGGAGGGGTTTACGATCGGCAGGGGCAAGGTTTATCAGCCGCATGAGCTGGAAATATTGAAGGTATTCCGTTTTGAAGGCGAGAGTAATCCTTCTGATATGGAGATATTGTATGTCATAAGGGCTAATGACGGGCTGATCGGTTATAGCCAGGACGCATATGGGATGTACAGCAGTCATGAGAAAGAAGAAGGATATGATAATTTTATCCGGCAAATCCCTGAAGCAGGGCATAATCAGATTGCCGATGCCGGACATGATCAGCAAATGCCATTCGAACTATGACGATCTATCCGGGCAACCCGCTCAGGGAATTACGGCTGTCGGCCATTTTGATCACCGCTGTCGGCTATTTTATTACAGGCTCCAGCGCAGCTATTGAAGGGCTAGCAGACTGATAGACCGCTACGCCCCAGGGTGAAAGGCTGATAGTTTGGCCGGTGATGGAGGTGGTGGTAAACGGATCGGGCGAAAAGTTGAAGAAAGAGAACAGGTATTGGGTCTGATCGGCGCTGTGACGGGATAAAGCGAGCCCCCGGCCATCGAGGACGTCGGCCCGGAAATTATTCTTTGAGCAATCTTTTAGCAAGGGATGGCTGCGGCGCAGGGAAATGAGTTTGCGGTGCCATTCGAGCAGGGTGGCGTGTTCATCTTCCCGGCGTCGATCCCAGTTGAGACGGGAGGAGGTGAAGGTCTGTACTAATTGCGGGTCTCGGGGTTCTCCGTCGAAATTGAATGTGGCGAACTGTTGCTGGCGTGATCCCAGTCCGCTGATGATGTCGGGGTCGCTGTAGTCGGAGAAGAAATAGAACGGCGCTCTTTCGCCGTATTCTTCGCCCATGAAAAGCATGGGTATATAGGGACTGAGCAGGACGGCTGCTGCCGCCAGCTTTAGCCGGGGAAGATCAACGAGCAGGGATAACCGCTCGCCCCCGGGCCGGTTGCCGGGGATGTCGTGATTCTGATTGAAGACGATAAACTTTTCACCGGGTAGACCTGCTGACGAAGCGCCATGGCGGCGATGGCGGAAGTTGACATATTCATTGCTGTGAACAAAGCCTTCGCTATACGCTTTGGCCAGCTGATCGAGGCGGCCGAAATCTTCATAATGACGCCGGCCATTCGGGTCGAGCAGGACATAGAGGCTATGATGAAAGTCGTCGAGCCATTGTGCATCGAAGCCGAGTCCGCCGGATGCCGTAGGTCGTACGGTACGGGGACTGTTTGCGTCAGACTCTGCGATAAGGTAGAATGACCGGCCGTTCTGCTGCTCCCAGCCTTTTACGGTATCGTATAGAAGATCCCAGATGGAGACGGCGTTGCGGTCAAAGATCTCATGGATGGCGTCGAGCCTGAGTCCGTCGATGTGATAGAGCTCTGCCCAGTAAATTGCGTTGCCGGTGATGAAGTCTTTTACACCATCCGACCAGTCCCCGTCGAAATTGAACGCTTTGCCCCAGGGGGTGTGATATTTGTCTGAAAAATAAGGTCCGAATTTATCGAGGATATTTCCTTCTTTTCCTACGTGGTTGTAGATCACGTCAAGGAAGACGGCGATGCCTTGCCGGTGACAGGCGTCGACCAGTTTTTTTAAGCCTTCGGGGCCGCCATATGTGTCCTGAACGCCGTACAGAAATACCTCATCGTAACCCCAGTTGCGCCGGCCGGGGCATTGGGCCACAGGCATCAGCTCGATGGCATTGATGCCGAGATCGGCCAGCTCAGCCAGGCGGGGGATGATGGCTTCAAAGGTGCCTTCGGGGGTGAAGGCGCCTACGTGCAGTTCGTAGAAGATCAGGGATGAGAAGGTAAGACCGCGCCAGCTATTGTCGGTCCAGGTGTGAAGCCGGTGGTCGAAAACTGCTGAGGGACCATGAACGCCTTCAGGCTGCCAGGGGGAGGCGGGGTCGGGATAAAGCTTGTCGTTTTCGGGTTGGTAATAATAATGATCGCCGTGATGGATGTCTGCGACATGGACGTGGAAATACCCATGGGGATCCTTTTGCATGGGGAGGATGCCAGCGTCTTTCAAATGCAGGGTCATGGAATTTTTTTCCGGGGCCCAGACGGAAAAGTGCCATCCGTGTTTATGTAAGCTGGGTGGCGGCATTGGACGAAGGATTTGATGAAACGGAGATCCATTCATCGAGCTTTATTACCAGGCCCTCGTCCCCGCTGAGATTGATCCTGTCCTTTACGCAGGCGCCTACCTGTTCGGGGAAGGTATCAAGGAGAATAGTCCCTTTGAATTTTATCGTTCCCGGTGAAAAATAGCAGGGCCGGTGTGTCAGGTTCAGTACGATCAAAAAGCCCGGATGTCCTTCGGCCTGCCGGATATAGGCGATGATCTGGTGATCGGAAAAGACAGGACGGTAGTCTCCTGTCATCAGTGACGGCTCGCTTTGTCTTAGTTCTATCAGTGTCTTATAAAGAGCGAGACTGGAAAAGGCGTTGAGTTTCTGTACTTCTACGTTCCGGCGGTGGTAGGTGCGGTCGAGGCGAAGCCACGCTTTGCCTTTCGTAAAGCCGGCATTGTCGCTGCTGTCCCATTGCATGGGGGTGCGTTCGGGATCGCGGCTGAGATTTTTTCCCGGCATATTCAGTCCCTGGGGGTCCCTGATCTCTTCTTCCGGTATGGGGACATCCAACATGCCGATCTCATCCCCATAGTAGATCGTAGGCGTTCCCCGAAGGGTCAGCAATAAAATGGCCGCGACCTTTGCCTGCTGCAGACCGACGCGGCTGGTTATGCGTGGCTGATCATGATTGCCAATGACCCAGTTGGGCCAGTCGTCTGCCGGAAGTGCGGCTTCGTATTCGTCGATGCCAGCTGAGATAAGACGCGAATCCCAGGGCAGGGAGATCAGCATGAAATTGAAGGGCAGATGGGCCTCCCTCGTTAGTGTACCATAATAGGCAACGAGGCGGTGGACGGGCAGATAGATCTCGGCGATCATCAACCGCTCATGGTATTCGTCCAGCACCTTTCTCATTTTTCCGGCTATCTCATGCATTTCCGGCTGATCTGTAGAATAGACGGGCAGGAGCTGTTCATAGGTCGCCATATGTTCCTTATAGTCAGGGTTACGCGGATTGTCGCGCCACTGTGCGTCCTTTACCATATGCCACATCGCATCCACTCGGAATCCGTCTACGCCGCGGTCGAGCCAGAAACGCATGACGCCGAGCATGGCATCTACTACCTCGGGATTGCGCCAGTTGAGGTCGGGCTGTTTTACGAGGAAGGCGTGATAGTAATATTGTTTTGTTCCTGCGTCCCATTCCCAGCCGCTGCCGCCAAAGACGCTGAGCCAGTTATTGGGGGGACTGCCATCGGGTTTCGGATCTTTCCAGATATACCAGTTGCGTTTGGGATTGTCGCGGGAACTGCGGGATTCGAGGAACCAGGGATGTTCGTCAGAGCTATGATTGGGGACGAGGTCAAGGATGAGTTTCATACCCGCTGCGTGAGTCTTATCCAGCAATTCGTCGAAGTCGCCGAGATTCCCGAAGGAGGGCCAGATATTCTCATAATCCGAAATATCATAACCGAAATCCGCCATTGGTGAGGGATAAACAGGTGAAAGCCAGATCGCTTTCACCCCCAGCCATTTCAAATGATCGAGCCGTTGGATAACTCCCTGCAGATCGCCTACACCGTCTCCGTTGCTGTCCTGGAAGGAACGTGGATATACCTGATAAATGATGCCGTCCTGCCACCAGAGGTATTGTTGCTGATTGTTGTTTTGCATGGGTAGACAGGGGGATCAGGCTTGACGGTTTTGGGTCATGTCTTTTCTCCTGAGGGCCTCGTTGTTCCATTTCTTCTCGTTTCCATAATCGGAGCCGCTGGAGGATTCGCTGCCTTGTCTGTTGCTTTCTTTGCCAAGTTGCATGGAGCCCTGGCCAAAATTGGATCCTCCCTGGGTTGTGGTTCCGTGGTGGAATTCGGCTTTTGTGGGCTTATCTTCGGTGACCTCTTTTTGTTTTGTTAGACTATGCTTTTTCATCTTATGGCATTTTTTATTGTCTATGCCATAATTGTGCCCGCGGCGGACGGGTTGACGATGCCCAGGTCGTTGCTGCCTGTAAGGCGCTTTGGTATCAATTTTGCCCCAATTTTTACATGGAAAATACATCAGCTAAAAAGGGGCATACCCATTTTGTCATAAAAGAGCTCGAAGAGGTGATCAAAAAAGGCAATGCGCATGCGAGTTTCGATGAAACCGTGAAGGGGATCAAGCCGGACCTGATCGGGGTTGTCCCGGACGGGCTACCTTATAGCCTTTGGCAGCTGATCGAGCATATCCGGATCACGCAGTGGGATATCCTGGAGTTCTCGCGCGACCCGCTTCATAAAAGTCCGAAATGGCCGGACGAATACTGGCCGAAGGAGCCGGCGCCTGCACATCCCGGAGATGTGAAGAAGTCGGTGGAGCGGATGGCTGCGGACCGGAAGGCTTTTATCGAGCTGCTGCATGCCGCGGAGGAAGAAATTTATACGCCTTTTGCGCATGGGGATGGGCAATCCCTGTTTCGGGAGGCTTTGCTGATCGCCGATCATACCAGCTATCATACGGGGCAGATGATCATATTGCGCAGACTCCTTAATGATTGGGAGTAGTCAGTTCCCGGAGGATCTCCAGGTCGGTGATGGCGTCACCGATCGTATTATTAAAATAGACATACACTTCTTTGCCGGCCCTTTGCCATTTCTGTATCATTTCTGCATATTCTTTTAATGCCGCTTCGCCGTAACCGCCTTTGTAGTCTCCGGCAGGGCCGTGGAAACGGAGATAAATGAAGGGGAGGTCTCCTGTCGTCTCCATGATCTTTGATGCGGGTATGTCGTGGAGTACTCTTGTGGTTTTGAATTGAGCCAGCAGCTTTTCTATTTCCGGCTTGTACCAGGTCCTGTTGCGGAATTCGACGGACAGGCGCCAGTGCTGTTGGGTTTGGCTTATTTGTTCGAGCAGGAATTGGAGCTGATCTGCTTTGTCGGCTTTTAACGAAGGTGGAAGCTGGATCAGAAGACAGCCTTTTTTTGTTGCAAGCTGGTTCGCAGCGTGCATGAATTTGTCGACATCGGCGGGGTTGAAGCTGAGTTGTGGTGAATGGGTGATCCCCTGCCACAGCTTTACGGTAAAACGGAAATCTTCTGGAACTTCGGTTACCCATTTGCTGAAAGTCCCGGGCATGGGGATCTTGTAGAAGCTGCTGTTGACCTCCAGGCTGTTGAACAGGGATGCATAAAAGGTGAGGCGGGTTCCGGCGCGGAATTCCGGCGGAAAGGCTTGTTTGTTCGGGAGGGGGAGGACGAGGCCGCTCGTGCCGAACCATAACCGGGACTCTTCTGCGGTATTCATTGTTGAGTTTGCCTTTTGATCCTGTTATGCAAAGGGGCTGCCAGCCGCGATGGCGGGAAATAGCAAGGCAGGTATGGCGGAAAAAATATATATTAACGGCCTCAGTACTCCGCAAATCCGGGATATTCATATCGGCAATATTGTCTGTGATGGGGCTGAAGAAAGTATATTTGTATGTGAACTGCGGGAGGTGAATATCAGGGATATACTATGGAAATAAAATAAAAGCTATGATACCTGTTAAGACAGCTGTTTGTTCGTTTGGGATGTCGGGAAAGACGTTTCACGCGCCTTTTTTGGCCGTTCTGCCGGAGTACGAGTTCTATTCAGTTTGGGAAAGGAGTAAAAACCTGGCGGAGGCGCTGTATCCAGGTGTACGGACCTGTCGTTCGCTGGAGGAGCTGCTGGCCGATCCGGCTGTTGAACTGGTTATCGTCAATACCCCCAATTATACGCATTATGACTATACAAAGCAGGCCCTGAAAGCGGGGAAGCATGTCATCGTGGAAAAACCGTTCACCGTTACGGAGAAAGAGGCTGATGAGCTGATAGTGCTGGCTGCGTCTGTCGACAAGAAGCTGTCTGTTTATCAGAGCCGTCGTTTCGACAGTGATTACAGGACCGTCAAGAAAGTTGTGGAGTCGGGGTTATTGGGGAAGATCGTCGAAGCGGAGATCCACTACGATCGTTTCACTCCTGCATTGAGTCCAAAGGTGCATAAGGAGACGCCGGGACCGGGAAGGGGGCTGCTTTATGATCTGGGCTCGCATCTTATCGACCAGGTCCTCCAGCTGTGGGGGGAGCCGGATTCTATTTTTGCCGATCTGTTTATCATCAGGGACCATTCGCTTGTCGACGACTATATGGAAGTATTGTTCTTTTATCCCGGACTTCGGATCCGCCTAAAGTCGAGCTACCTGGTACGCGAGCCGCTGCCGACCTATAGTATATTCGGGCATAAGGGAACTTTTTTGAAGAGCCGTGGGGATGTACAGGAGAAGTATTTATTGGCCGGACAGATGCCGGAGGGACCGGGTTGGGGGATCGAGCCGGAAAGTGAGCAGGGGTTATTGCATACGGAGAAGGATGGGGTTGTAATAAAGGGGAAGGTGCCCAGTGAGAAGGGGGATGCGGGGGATTACTTCAGAGGAGTCTATTCTGCTATACGCGAAGGCAAGCCGCTGCCGGTGACGGCGGAGGAGGGCGCCCTTGTCATCCGGGTCATCGAGAAGGCCTATGAAAGTTTGAAGGAGAGGAGAATAGTCTCGTTCCGATAACGTTTGCGTAAATAATCGCTGCGAGCTGATTACTCTTTCAGATATTGTGGTTTAGAATTTTGCTGAAATATGAAACAATTCATCGGTTTGGCTTGCCTTGTATTGGGCTTTACTACTTACGCTCAAAAAGCGGCTTCTGTTCCTGCGGGGGCGGCTCACAACACGGACGATGATCCCATCGTTATTACAGGGGCGGCATATAAGTCTCCTGCACATGCTCCTTTTGTCGTGGATCGTAATGCTACGAATAAGGAGGGGAGTGAGGACCCGGGGATTCGGGTTGCGGCTATTGCTATGCGTCTCTGGCCGGACACCGGGGACCCGGCGACCGCCCGCTGGACCTATGATGAAGGGGTTGTGTGGAAAGGGCTGGAGGGAGTATGGCTCAACACGGGGGATGCGCGTTATTATAAATATGTGCAGCATCAGATGGATCGGCTTGTAGACAAAGAGGGGAATATCCGGACCTATAAGCTGGAAGATTATGATCTTGACAATGTCCTGTGTGGCCGGGTGCTCTTGATGCTGTATAAGGTAACGGGGCAGGAGAAGTATTATAAGGCGGCGGGACATCTTCGTCAGCAATTGAAAGAGCAGCCGCGGACTGCGGAGGGCAGCTTCCGGCATAAAAAGAAAGATACAGAGCAGGTTTGGCTTGACGGGCTTTATATGGCGCAGCCTTTTTTTGCGGAGTATGCGGCTTTGTTTCACGAGGATTCGGTATTTGCGGATATCACGAAACAGTTCGTGTCTATTGAACAACATGTACGAGATGCCGGGACGGGTTTACTTTATCAAGGATGGGATGAGTCGAAACAGGAGAAACGGGCGGACGATGGTACTGGTCGCTCCCGCAATTTTTTGGGACGTGCGATGGGTTGGTATGGGATGGCGCTGGTGGATGTGCTGGAGAGCTATCCGGCGGCGGAGGGGGGAGATGCCGGAGGCGATGCGGTGCGGGGGCCTTTGCTGGCTATTTTGCGGCGTTATGCTACGGCTGTGGTGAAGGTGCAGGACAAGGCGACGGGCTGCTGGTGGGATGTACTGGACAGGCCCGGAGCGCAGGGAAATTACCTGGAGGCTTCTGCCAGTTCCATGTTTGTCTATACGCTTGCAAAGGGAGTCCGGCTTGGATATCTGCCGGCTACTTATTTAGAGTCAGCGAAGAAAGGGTATGCGGGGATCCTGAAGAAATTTGTTGTTACGGGGAAGGAGGGAGCTGTCAATCTGGAAGGCGCGGTCAGTGTCAGTGGGTTTGGGAAGGTGATCGACAATACTCCTATGGGGGTGGGCACGTTCCTGCTGGCGGCGGGTGAGATGGATGTGCTGGCCGACCGGGCGTTGGGTATGGGAAAGACGGTGATGCTGGACTATTATTTTAATAGCGAACACCGCAAGGATGTTACGGGTGCTCCGATCCGTTTTCATTATATCTGGGACGAGATGGATAACAATGGCTATTCGCTTTGGGGGCATCTTTTCCGTCAATATGGAGCGAAGACGGATTCGTTGGCGGAGGCTCCGACGGTTGAGAATCTGAAGAAGGCGTCGATATATATCATTGTGGACCCGGATAATGAGAAAGAGTCGCCGGCGCCAAATTTTATTCAGGCTGCTGATATTGCTGCGATCGAGAGCTGGGTTAAGGCCGGGGGAGTGCTGGTCCTGCTGGGAAATGATTCCGCCAATATGGAGTTTACCCATTTTAATGAGCTGGCCGGAAAGTTTGGCATCCACTTCAATTTTGATGATTATCATAAGGTCACGGGAAACCAGTATGAAATGGGAGCTTTTTCTATGACAGCAAAGGATGTAATTTTCCCGTCAACGAATAAAATTTACATAAAAGAACTCAGTACTCTAAAGCTGGATGGGCCGGCCAAAGCGCATTTTACCGATCAGGGAAATGTGATCATGGCGGTTGCAAAAGTAGCTAAGGGTACAGTATTTGCGGTGGGCGATCCCTGGTTTTATAATGAATATACGGACGGGAGGAAACTTCCGGCGGATTTTCAGAACTTTAGTGCCGCGAGGGATCTGACCCAATGGTTGATACGACAGGTTAATAATTAATATTATGTTATGAAAAAATTTTTGGACGAGGATTTCCTCCTCAACACTAAAGCGGCGCAGCAGCTGTATCATGAATATGCCAGGGAGATGCCGGTGATAGATTACCATTGTCATCTGCCTCCTCAACAGATCGCTTCTGATCATCAGTTCGGGAATCTCACCCAGGCCTGGTTGTATGGGGATCATTACAAATGGAGGGCTATGCGAACCAATGGGGTTGATGAAAGTTATTGTACCGGTGAGCGGTCTGACTGGGAGAAGTTCCAGAAGTGGGCGGAAACCGTACCGTATACCTTGCGTAATCCGCTGTACCACTGGACGCATTTGGAACTGCAGCGGTATTTCGGGATCACTGATATCGTCAGCGGCCGTACTGCGCGAAACATTTATGAGACCTGTTCGGCCAAACTGCAGACGAAGGAATATTCCGTGCGGAATCTTTTGCGGAAGATGAATGTACGGACGGTCTGTACCACCGATGATCCGGTCGACACGCTGGAATTCCATGCGCAGCTGAAACAGGATGGTTTTGAGATCCCTATTCTGCCGGCTTTCCGGCCAGACAATGCGATGAATGTAGACAGCCCTGAAAAATTCAATGGCTATATCAGGAAACTGGAAGGGGCAACGAACATCGCTATTTCGAACTTTTCCGACTATCTCTCTGCGTTGGAGAACCGTCATGATTTTTTTGCTTCCATGGGTTGTACGGTCTCCGATCATGGACTGGAAGAGATCTATGTTGAAGAGTTCTCGGGCTGGGAGGTAGAGGCCATCTTTAATAAAGTCCGGGCTGGCAAGGAGCTGAATGATACGGAGCGACGGAAGTTCAAGTCTGCGATGCTGGTACAATTTGCTGAATGGGACTGGGAGAAGGGCTGGGTTCAGCAATTCCATCTGGGGGCGTTGCGCAATAACAATAGCCGGATGACGCAAAAGCTTGGGCCGGATACGGGATGGGATTCGATCGGTGATTTTTCACAGGGGCGTGCGCTGGCGCGTTTTTTGGACCGCCTGGACAAGGGAGATAAGCTGGCTAAGACGATCCTTTATAACCTCAATCCAGCCGACAATGAGCTGATCGCGACCATGGCGGGCAATTTCAATGACGGGTCTGTTGCCGGCAAGGTGCAGTTTGGCTCGGCGTGGTGGTTTCTGGATCAGAAGGATGGGATGATCAGGCAGATGAATGCGCTTTCGAATATGGGATTACTGAGTCGTTTTGTAGGGATGTTGACGGATTCGCGGAGTTTCTTATCGTTTCCGAGACATGAGTATTTCAGGAGGATCCTTTGTAATCTTTTTGGGGAGGAGATGACGAATGGGGAGCTGCCGAATGATATGGAGTGGATCGGGAAGGTGGTGAGGGATATATGTTATCATAATGCGCGGCAGTATTTTAATTTTCAGCCGGCGCAGATATTGGCCCCGGTATAGCCGCCGCTTGCGGGGGCGTAGCGGAGAATATATGGCGGAAGGATCGATACAGTTGATTTTAATAGAGTGAAGGCTGATATAAGTCGTTTTATACCCAACCCCCGGGAATTGGATATCTGGTCTGCAAAATACTTCCACGACCTGGCGGATCACTTAAAAATTAAGGGATAAAAAAAGAAAACCCGGTATGAACATACCGGGTAGTGAGTCGACTCGAATTTAGACCTTATCCTGCTGCTAAATTAAATAAGTTCTAAATATGAGCCTTAATGATTATGGAGAATTGATTGATTTTTATATGTTTTACTTATTTATTTTAAAAAATGTAACTAAACAGTAGTATTTTTCTTAATTTATAATCAGTAAAACGTATTAGCTATAAAAGTTTTAGCAGCAGGGATTATTTCAGCCGTCCATCGGAAATGGTGTTTCGTCCTAATGGTTAGCCCTCGCCGGGCATTTTTTGAGATTTGGCGGGTATTTGGGGTTCGTCGGGCAATTTGGATTTGTCGGCATTGGCGAATCTGTTAGGTAATTTAAGGTTTGCCGGACGGTTGTGAATCTGTCGGGCAATTTGGGATCTGCTCCATTTGCGGGAGCATGTGGGCGGGGCAGGGCACTCTTATTGCACCGTGCCATAAGGAGCCCTGGCCAGCGAGGCGGAGATGAGTGCGGTGCCGGGATCTTTCGGTTTTAAAAGTTGGGTTGGGGAACCGTAAAAAGTACAATTTATATAATAGTACCTCTATCCCTTCAAGTGTTAAATTGGAGTAAATTACAAGTCTAAAAATACCATTATGGCAAAGAAGGATAAAAATACGATCGACCTCCCTGAGGTCAGTGATATTCCGGGTCAGGAACATGTCAGGCCGCCCCGTCTTGGGGAACTGGCGGATAATACTGCTTCTTCAGACGATGAAGAGGGGGATGATGTGCTGAATCAGAAGGAGGATGACGATGATGATTTTGTGATGGGAAACGACTCCGATGTGACGGCAGAAGAGCGGAGTACGCTGGCCAGTATCGACAGGAGAAGGGCGGACAGTGAGGACGAGGTTCTTCGGGAAAGCGCATTGGACAGTGTCGATGACGATGGTGATCCTTTGAATGAGGGTGGGCTTGGTAAAGATGAAGCCGGAGATGACCTGGATGTGCCGGGTGCTGACGATGACGATGCCAATGAGGAAGTGGGGGAAGAGGATGAGGAGAACAATGAGTATAGTCTTAGCGACGACGATGATCATGAGGAAGCGGAGGATTATGGTTCGCGCAGCGAGCAGGATTAATAAGAAGCCTTGGCGCTGTGTTGGCCGCGTATCTTAGAATGGGATCGTTATTCTTGTGTTGACGGATCTTCCCATATTGTAAATACCCAGGTGGCCATTGGGGCTTTGGGTATAATATTCAAAATATTTTAGCCGGCTCAGGTTGCTTTGACAGGCAGTGTTCAACAGGTTCTCTACCTGTATCTGCCATTGAATGGTAACTTGTTGTGATAATTTGATTTGCGCGCCTGCCCCAATATGTACCAACGTATAGGCGGGCGTTGCTGTTTCGGTATGATAGAGGGCCAGGAACCTGTTCTGGGCAGCATTGTACTCAACACCTCCGGTTGCGCTGAGGGCGAGGCCTGGTGATGCCTGGATGAGCTGTTCGATATTTCCTGTCCATCGCAGGGGCGGGATAAAAGGAAGGTATTCGCCCTGGATGCCTGTATGCGCATATTCCTTTTTTCTATTTATCCCATAGACCAGCGCAAGTGTACTCCCGAAGCTAAAGCCTTTTAAGTCTGCAGGATGGAGGCTTGCCGACGCTTCCATGCCATAGAGATGGGCCGCCGCCTGCTGGTATTGAAAGGTTTTATTGCCCTGGGCATCGGTGACCGGGGCGCCTGTTGCGTCGGCCAGTTGTGACAGGTAGATATAGTGCCGGATCTGGTTATTGAATAAGCTTAGTGTCAGGTCCCAGTCCCTATACTTACTTTCTATTCCAAGGTCCTGTTGCCAGCTGACTTCGGGGACGAAACTGCGGTTACCCAGATAGATGATATGCGCGCCGGGGTCGAGGCCATTGGATGCGATCTCGGTGATATTGGGGCTTCTGTAGCCGCTGGACAGGTTGCCTTTGAGCGTAATGGCTTCTGTCAACTGCCAGGCAAGGCCAAGGCTTGTAGAAAGGCCGGTGTATGTCTTGTCCAGTGCAGGAAATTGTGTCGTGGTGCCTGGCGGCGCGAAATATGGGATATTTAATTTTCTGAGATCGTATCGGACGCCACCGCTGATGGTCAGCTGCTGATGCCGCCATTTGCCATAGACGTAGGCGCCTCCATCGGCCAGGTGGTAGTTGGGGATCGGAAAGTCTGTAGCATCCTTGCTTTTGTTGGCCTGGTACATGCCGTTGATGCCTGTAGTGATCTCGGTGTTGAGCCAGCGTGGCGCCATGTATTTGAACCCGTAATTTATGGTGTTGAGCTGGACGTAGAGTCCTGCCTGTTTGGGATCTGTGGGATGATTATACTCTCTGCGGACGTTCTGTTGCAGGCCAAGCAGGCCTTCGAACGGGCCTTTTTTCAGGACGGAGTAGATGCGATAGTGCTGGATATGCTGGTGCAGGGGGCTTAGGGCATAGCTGTTCAATACTGACTCGGGTACGATGGGGCGGGTATCGAGGGTGTCGGTAATAGCTTCGTGGATCTGGCGGGTGAATTTTCTGGTCAGGGAATCGCGGGTCCCATCGGGTATGCCCTGCAGGTTATTATAGAGTGTGGCGTGGATACGAATTGAGCCATCTTTTAGATAATAGCCGCGTTCAACCGCGAGATTGGTCTCGCGGAAGCCGGTATTATAGACCCGCCCATCGATGGGATTGGTATAGTTCTTTGCCAGACGGTAGGAACCTTTTAGCGCCCACCAGCCTTTTAATGTGCTGTATGAAAGGCGGAGTGCGTTGCCTGCCAGGCCGTTGTTGCTTTGGTATTCGCTGAGCCAGCGGCCGTGGAGCTTTGAATCCTTTTCTGCGGGCATATAGGGGAAGAGGCTGACTACGCCCCCCAGCGCATCTGAGCCGTAGAGAAGGCTGGCAGGTCCTTTGATGACCTCGGCTCTTTCGATCCCGTAGGCGTCGACTTCGATGCCGTGTTCGTCCCCCCACTGCTGGCCTTCCTGTCTGATCCCGTCGTACAAGGTCAGCACCCGATTGTAGCCCAGTCCGCGGATGAACGGCTTTGAGATATTGGGGCCGGTCTTTACGGCGTTGAGTCCCGGGACATGAAGGACCAGGGCATCGATGATATTGGGTTCGATGGTTTTTGCAAGGGTCCTGGAAGAAACGGCTACTATGGCTATAGGCGTTTCGCGCAACAGGGTGGCTCCGCGGACGCCGGTTACGATGATGGTTTGGAGGGAGTCAACGTGGTTTAATGCGGAGTCCTGGGCGCGGGTGAAAATGGGGCTGGCTACCAGGAGAAGCCGGAGCCAGCGGATGCGCCGGGGCCAGTGGATGCGCCGGAGCCAGCGGATGCGCCGGGGCATTGAGAGGAGATTTATGAGACTACATGCGTATAGTTTGGTTGGCATATTACTTGTTTGGATGACAAAATAACAAAAGTTAGGCTTGTCTAACAAATATATTTTGGCTTCTTTGCATATATTTGCTATATGTTATCACAGACAGAAGAAAATTATTTGAAATCCCTTTTACACCTGTCCGTTGAAAAGGATGGGGAGGTCGGGACGAACGAGCTGGCCGCCTATCTGGGGGTAAAACCGGCGTCGGTCAATGATATGCTGAAGAAGCTGAAGGAAAAGGAGTTGGTCAATTATGAGAAGTATGGAAAGATCTCGCTTACGGATGAAGGCCGGAAGAAAGCCATCGATGTGGTCCGCAAACACCGTCTCTGGGAGACTTTTCTTTATGAGAAATTCGATTTTACCTGGGATGAGGTGCATGAGGTAGCCGAGCAGCTGGAGCATATCCAAAGTGCCAAGCTGGTAGACAAGCTGGATGAATTCCTGAATTTTCCTGCTTATGATCCGCACGGGGATGTGATTCCCAATGCGAAGGGGGAAATGCCTGTTGTGCATAAGAAGACATTACAGGAAGAGGAGGTTGGGCATCATTGTACGATGGTGGCGGTGAAGGATAACTCGGCTCCTTTTCTGCAATATGTCAATAAAATGGGGCTTAGTATCAACAACAAGATAAAGGTGCTGGCGCGGCATTCCTACGATCAGCTGATCGAGATCGAAGTAAATGGGAAGGTATGTAGTATCAGCCCGAGGTTTGCGCAGAATATCGTTATCGTTTGTGATGATTGCTCGAAGAAGAAGGTTCGGGTAAAGAAAGCTTAGCCGATCTTTCCTGGTTCGCCGACCCTGTCTCCTTTTTCGGAGGGGTGAGAGCCGGATCTGCCGGGATCGGTTGTCTGGCCGGACTCGATGTTCTGGCGTCCGGGCTGGGTGATCGCACGCCCAGGTTCGGCCAGGAGTGCTCCGGGTTGGGAGAGGAAGTCTTTTCTTTCGATGAGGGCTCTTGTCACGGGGAAGCTGTTGGGATATTGATCCTGTACAAACTTGATCAATCCTTCGCGTATGTCGCAGCGCAGATCAAAGGCGTTGCCTGAGCTGCTGGCACTCATTAACGCGCGGACCTCTATTGTCCGTTCGCTGGCGTTGGTGACCTGCATTACTTTTACTCTTTTATCCCACAGAGGATTGCTTTCGAGCAACCGGGTAAATTCCTGCCGCAGCGGGTCGAGGGGGATGGTATAATCAAGATAGAGGAAAACGGTGCCGAGGATGTCCGCGGTATTCCTTGTCCAGTTCTGGAAAGGTTTTTCGACAAAATAATTGATGGGCAGGATCAGTCGCCGCTGGTCCCAGATGTTTACCACGACATAGGTCAGGGTTATTTCTTCCACGCGTCCCCATTCTCCTTCCACGACGAGCACGTCGTCGATGCGGAGGGGTTGAGTAAAGGCGATCTGAAAACCGGCGAGGAAATTACCCAGTGATTTTTGGGCTGCAAAGCCGATGATGATACCGCCGACACCGACGCCGGTGAGCAGGCCGGTCCCGATCTTCCTAAGGTTATTAAAGCTCAGCAGGATCACGCAAACGGTGAGGATGAGGATCAGGCTGATGGCCAGCCGGCGGATGAATTGCAGCTGGGTGCGTATCTTCCGTTCTTTCAGATTATCGGCCTTTTCAATGTCGAAGTGATGATAAACATAATCTTCAAAGACCTTTACGACGCCTATCAGGACATTGGCAAAAGTGATGGCCAGAAGGATCTCCACTATTTTGTTGATGACCGGAGCCACGTTGGACTTCATTTTCATCAGGGGAAGCAGGAAGTTGAACGCAAGCAAAGGGAGGAAGTAGCTGAAGGGCTGGCCGAGGAAAGACAGGATCGAGCGGGTCACTGAAAAGGCGGGCCGGCCGTCTTTTGGTTTCTTTTTTAACAGGAGGGAAAGCATGAACTTGACGATCAGCCCGATGACAATGGCTATCCCGGCGAGGATACAGTCCCATACTATATCGGGGAAACGGTCGAATTGATCTATGAACTGATCCGGCATAACCTGAAATGATGTTGGGGGTAAGGTACAAGCTTTAGGCCAATTTTTTGTGGAAAAGAGGGGCTTGGGTTGACAGGCGGGTGCGGAGCCTGTTGATTTAGGGCGGCGACGGGCTGGTACATGTGCTGGCACATGTTTTTAGGTGGTTTGGCCATAATGGAAAGTACACCGGTTTTAACGCATAAAGAGCTTTTGGAGGCGGACCATGATCATGAAAGGGCCGCTTCTGCTGCTCACCTTTTATATGTCAGCGATGCCAAACCCGGCATTTTGCGGTTGAAGAAGGGGAAGGGGTATTGTTATCTGCTGGCGGGTAAACCTATCAGGGATAAAGCGGAGCTGCAACGGATACGGGGGCTGGCAATACCACCTTCCTGGACCAATGTATGGATCTGTCCTTCGGCCAATGGGCATATACAGGCCACCGGGCTGGATCTGCGGCGGCGCAAACAATATCGCTATCATCCGCTGTGGAATTCGCTGCGGAGCGAGACCAAATTCCACCGGCTGTATGAGTTCGGGAAGGCGCTGCCTTTGTTGCGGGAGAGGATGGAGACCGATCTGCGGAGTCGTGAGCTGACCCGGGAAAAAGTGTTGGCTACTGTTATTGGTCTTATGGAGAGGACCTATATCCGGGTCGGGAATAACGAGTATGAAAAAACCAATGGTTCCTATGGTCTGACCACGATGAAGAACAAACATGTCTCGATCACCGGGGACAAACTGGTATTCTCTTTTACGGGGAAGAAGGGGATACATCATGACATAACGCTTAGAAACAAACGGCTTGCCCGAACGGTGAGCCAGTGTAAGGATATACCGGGTCGTGAATTGTTCCAATACTATGGAGAGGACGGCACCCGGAAAAGCATCGATTCAGGGATGGTGAATCAGTATATAAAAGAAGCGGTGAATCTGGATTTTACGGCTAAGGATTTCCGTACCTGGGCGGGGACCTTGCATGCGTTGCATTCGTTTGCCACGATAGGGGAGGCCTGCAATGCTACGGAGTGTAAGAAGAATATTGCCACGGTGCTGGATATTGTGAGTAAAGAATTGGGGAATACGCGTACTGTTTGTAAGAAGTACTATGTGCACCCGGGGCTGATAGCGCTATATGAGGATAATACCCTCGTGAAATATTTGGAGGAATTAGAGGATTCGCCGGCGGGGCTGGTCGACAGTGTGGGGCTGAGTGCCGGGGAAGAAGTGTTGATGAAGATCCTGAAGCGATATATTAAGACGACGCCGCTTCAAAGCTGAATTTCTTCGGTTGTAGTGGTGACCTGCACAGTAGTGCCCGTGGCGGTATTTTCCCGGCTTTTTAGTTTGGCATACAGGATGGAATGCCGTTTGAAGTGATATTTCTGCGGCTTTCCCAACAGGAAGCCCACTGCCTTGAAACCTGGAAGGGTATCAAAGATGATCTTACAGATGGCGGTCACCGGAAGGGCGAGGATCAGACCGGAGAGGCCCCATAATTTACCGAAGAGGAGGAGGGCGAAGATGGCTACGAGAGGATTGATGCTCACTTTTGATCCCACTACATAAGGCGTGATGACATTCCCTTCTAAAATATGTACGAATAAAAACACTCCCATTACCCCGACGGCGTACCAATAAGAATCTTTTGTGATCAGCGCCACGATGATGGGCAGGGCGGAACCGATCAATATTCCGATATAAGGTATGATGACCAGCAGGCCGCCCAGGAAGCCAAAGAAAAGAGGGGATTCGATCCCGAGCGCCCATAGGCCGACGGAATTAAGGGCGCCGATGATACAGATCACTTTCAAGAGTCCCAAAAGATAGTTTTGGATCACTTCATAGATCTTCTGCAATGTGTCGTCGATAAGCAGTTTGTCCGATGAAGCGAATACCTTGTAAAAGAATTCGAGGAAGAAGGCTCTTAGGTAAAGAAGAAAGAAGCTGAACAGGAGGATGAGGACAAAGGAGGATAAGATGTTTGTCGTAAAAGACATGGTGGATGAAAAGTAGGCGCTGCTATTGTCCATTAATTTGCTCAGCTGCTGGTGGACGTGGTCGGCCTGGATAGCCTTTTCGATGTGGTAGCGTTGGGCTACGACTGTCTCCGCCTTGTCTATCAGGGCGGAAAGCCGCTGGATGAACAGGGGCGCCTGTCCTACCAGGTGCATCAGCTGCATGATGACTATACCCAGGAAAAGAGCTGTCAGCACACCGGCTACAAGGATCGAGACAAAGGCGGCTATCCCTTTATGACAGCCCCATTTTTCCAGCCGGAAACAGATGGGGAACAACATGGAAGAAAAGATAAGGGAAAATAATAAGGGTACGATCACGTCCGCCGCCCAGGAAAGAATAACAAAGCAGATCACCAGGATGATGAGGATCGAGGCGCTGCGCAGCGGAGAGGCAAATTTTAGTTCTTTCATGAGCAGAGATTAATCATTATAGGTGAATGGCCGTTAGGAGATAAAAAATAGCCGGTCAGGTGACCGGCCTTTCGAACCCGCCCGTTGAACAGGTCCTTTACCCCGAAACATACCGGTCATGCTCTCCTGATAATACCAAGGATCAGGGAGATAATAGCTAATACGATAAGGACGTGGATCAGCCCGCCAACACTGTAAACGAATACGCCGAGGAGCCAACCTATAATGAGAATCACTGCTATTAGATACAATAGTCCGCTCATAAAAATAATTTTAAGTAAGTAAGGAATTTTGATTGTCTATTATACCCATTGAAAAATGCTTGCCAGTTTTTTTTAACGGCTAATATGCCGTTAAAGGGTCAAAGTGGGGTGGAAAGTCCCCAAAAGCCTATGGAAAATGGAGAAGAAAAGGAGGTTAAACTGGCACGGTCTTGACGTATCTTGTGGAATGGAAAAGAAGAAGTTTAAGCTTTCGGCAGTTTGGGTCGCTATAAAGAAGGCAGCAGTAGATTTCAACGATGACAATGGCTTTAAACTGGCGGCATCCCTGTCTTATTCCATGATCTTTGCAATGGGGCCGCTGGTCATCGTCGTCATTTCGCTGGTGGGGATCTTTTGGGGACATGATGCGGTGCAGGGAAGGATCTATGAACAGATAAAGGACCTTG
This sequence comes from Puia sp., assembly GCA_035492595.1. Classification (GTDB taxonomy): domain Bacteria; phylum Bacteroidota; class Bacteroidia; order Chitinophagales; family Chitinophagaceae; genus Puia. The sequence continues at coordinate 11,639 of DATJJA010000039.1, read as the reverse complement.
TCGGCAGCAGTGCTGCGGCGCAGATACAGGATATCATAAAGTATACGCAGGAATCCAGGCACACGGTGGCCGGTGCGATCATTGGAGGCGCCGTTCTTGTTATCGCCGCTACCGGCGTGTTCACCGAGATCCAGAGCTCCATCAATTATATGTGGTCGGTACTGGCGAAACCAAAGAAGGGCTGGCTGAAGCTGATCATCAACAGGCTGCTTTCCTTTTCGCTGATCATTGCTTTTGGATTTATATCGATGGTCTCGCTGCTGGTGAATTCGCTGATGGACTTACTGAGCGACTGGCTGCAGCACTTTTTTTCTCACTTTACGGTGTATTTCTTTTACTGGGTCAATATGGGATTGACGCTGGCGGTGATAGTCCTTCTTTTTATGATCGTTTTCAAGATATTGCCGGACGCCATCATTCGCTGGAAGGACGCCTTTATCGGTGCGATGTTCACTGGTCTGCTTTTTATACTGGGTAAAATACTCATCGGGGTCTACCTGGGGCATTCCAATATTGGTCTGATGTATGGTACGGCGGCCTCCATAGTTGTCATACTTACCTGGGTATATTATTCCAGTATCATTCTCTTTTTTGGGGCGGAGTTCACCAAATGGTATGCTATACATAATGGGCATGGCGTACGGCCTTCGGAGAATGCCGTCTTTATCATCAAGAGAGAATCCCATGAACTGATCAGCTGACCTTGCGGCGCCGGCCCCCCAGGCTGGCCTTCAGCTGGGAGAGAAGGTCGTTGTTTTGTTTGTGCACCACGCGAAGTTTGGGCGCTGCGATCTTCTTACCTTTTGCTTTTGCCTTGATCAGTTTCATCAGCTCGTCTGTGTAAGTGTCTTTGTATTTGGCGATGTCGAAGGGGCCGGACAGCTGATTGATCAGCTCGATAGCCATCTTCATCTCTGCGGGTTTTGTAGTGCTTTTTGGAGCGGTGAGGTCGTCGGTGGGGCGGATCTCCTGCGCCCAGCGGATCCGGCACAATACCAGGATATCTTCCATGGGTTTGATCAGGCAGAGGCCTTCCTTGTTTCGCAGCACAAAACTGCCAAAGCCAACCTTGCCTGTCTTGTGTAAGGCGTCGCGAAGTAAGGCGTATGCTTTTGAACCGGATTTTTCCGGTTCGAGATAGTAGGGTGTTTCGTAGTAGATGCTGTCGATCTCATTTTCCTTTATGAATTCGGCGATCTCGATGATCTTTGTTTTTTCGGGGCTGGCTTTTGCAAAGTCGTCATCGGTCAGGACAATATACTTGTCATCGAGCTTGTATCCTTTTACGATGTTCTCCCAGGCGACTTCTTTGCCGGTGTTTTCATTGACACGTTTGAAACGGATGTTGGAGTGATCTTTTTTGTCAAGCATGTCGAGGTCGAGTTCGCTGCCTTGTACGGCGCTGTACATTTTTATGGGGATGTTCACCAGTCCAAAGCCGATGGCCCCTGTCCATATTGATCTCATATAGTGTGAGTTTTAAAGTTAATTAGAATAAACATTGTGCCAGCGCCCGCGGTGTATGCGTGCGGTGTTGCCGGGTATGGATCAAGGGTGGGGGCACGGGTATAGTGATAGTGGGCATGGACCTGGTTGTGCGGGCACGGCAATTGAGTGTGGTCTAATAAAATTAATTAATCTGATATGAAAAAACATCAATCAATCATCGTACGAAAACTTCCCGTTGTCTTTTTGGGGGTTTTCATTTTGGGAGGCTTATTGATCGCCTCGCCAGCAGTCCATGCGCAGGAGCAACAAACGTCCGCCGAGAGTGATCTGAAAGCGAAGTTCGGTATAAAAGGCGGTTTGAACCTGACAAATCTTTACGTCAGCGATGTATCGACCGAACATATGAAGGCGGGTTTTAATGCGGGTGTCTTTGCCAAGCTGCCCGTGACCAAAGGTTTTTCGATCCAGCCTGAATTACTGTACAGTCTGAAGGGAGCGAAGGAGGATTACAACAATTTTATACAGGGCAGCGGGGAATATCGGTTCAACCTGGGTTATATGGAGCTGCCGGTATTAGCGGTGGTGAATCTTGCTCCAAACTTTAACCTGCATCTGGGTGGTTATGCGGCTTACCTGGTGAATGCCAATATCAAGAACGTTGACGATCAGGGTACGGTTCAGGGAGCGACCGATCTCAACACCGATGATTTCAAACGCTGGGATTTTGGCCTGGTAGGCGGTCTTGGTTTTGACATCCAGAATTTTACGCTCGGGGCCCGGTATAACTATGGGCTTTCGCACATTGGGAAGGATGATAATCTCACGGGGGCGTTGACGAAGAACTCGAAGAATGCGGGCGTGTCTGTCTATGTAGGATTTGGGTTTTAAAATGGATTGAATTGATAAGGCCCCGCTACTTTTAATTGAAAGCGGGGCCATTTTTTTATGTGAAACCGTCCAATCTATTAATTCCAGAGGCCGCGGACCTGTGCTACGGGGATGTTCATGAGTTCCCTGTATTTGGCAACGGTGCGGCGGGCGATGGTATAACCTTTCTCTGCGAGGATGGCTACCAATTGTCTGTCTGTATAAGGATTCTTCTTGTCTTCTGTCTGTATGACCTCTCCGATGATATTTTGAATCACCTTATTGCTGATGTTATTTCCTTCCTGGTTGACGATGCCTTCGGTGAACAGGTCTTTCAGGAGGATGGTCCCGAAGGGAGTCTCTGCATATTTATTACAGGTGAGGCGGGAAACGGTGGAGATATCCACCTTCACTTTGTCGGCGATGTCCTTTAGTTTCATAGGCTTCAGGAGCAGGATATCTCCATACTTGAAGTATTCATATTGCATATCCACGATAGCCTGCATGATCTTGAGCATATTTGATTCCCGCTGCTGGATGGCATTGATGAACCATTGTGCGGAGGATAATTTACTGCGGAGGTATTGTTTTGTGGACTTATCTGCCGAGGCGTTCTGAGCGGTCTGCTGGACCATTTCCATCCAGGACTGGCTGATGTGCAGGTTTGAGCTTCGCTGGCGGTAGAGGGCAAGTTCCAGTGTATCCCCTTCGTCGAGGACGACGAAGTCGGGCAGAATGGAAGGATTGGCCTGGAGGGCATTGGTCTCCGGATTGAAGGGCCTCGTACTGAGATGCGCGAGCAATTCCAGTACGATGCGGATCTCATCCTCCTCCAGTCCCAGCTGTCTGCGGAGTTTTTCGAGATTACAGCTGCGCAGGTCCTGAAAATGATTTTCGAGAAGGATGATGGCCATTTTGACATCCGGGCGCCGGACATTCATTCTTCTGAGCTGTATCAGCATATATTCCTGCATGGTCCTACAACCGGCTCCGACGGGTTCCAGCTCGCGGATGATCTTCAACGCCTCTTCCAGTTCTTCGGCCTCTATCCAGACCTTTCGTTTGAAGGAAAGCTCCGAGGCCAGCTCGTCGAGGTCCTGTTCAAGGAAGCCATTCTCATTGATCGAGTCGATGAGGAAGTCGTAGAGATAATGTTTTTCCTCGGGCAGGGAGTCGAGGAAGCGACATTGTCTCTTCAACTCTTCCCGGAAGTCTGGGATCTCTGCGATGGGCTTTTCCGGAACCTTTTCAGTATTGATATAATTGTTATACTCCGTTTTGTAATCTGGGATGTCGTCATATCCATACTCTTCCCAGTTTTGAAAGTCCTGCACCGTATCTTTAGAGAACTTGTCACCAAGGGCGTCATCCCCGGAGGATAGCTCTTCAAGGGCTGGATTTTCGTTTAGCTCATCCTGTATCCGTTGTTCAAGTTCAAGGGTATTTAGGTGGAAGAGGTTCAGTAGCTCGATCTGTTGCGGCAGGATGGTGTGTTGCTGCTTTTGCGTTTGTAATTGCTTCAGCATAATACCCGTTTTTTTGTGAAATAGTAGAATCTGTACGACAAAACAGGGACCAGAATATTAACAGGCTGTCTGCAAGGAAGAAAGGGCTGGCCGGGTTATTCGCCTGTAGAAAAAAGGATACGTATTTGGGGAAAAAAGGGAACAAAGCCATTGAATGACAACGATTTCCTTAAGTTGTGGCTGATCAAACCCCGGGAGGGCAATGTGGTCTGTATTTTGTCAAGTGTAAGTATTGGATTATCTTAAATATTATGGGTAAAAGGCTGGTGAGAATATTTTTAAGGACGCTGTTGACCATCTTTATCATCCTTGTGCTGGTGCTGCTTCTTATTCAGACCCCTTTTGTCCAGAATTTTGCCCGGGCCAAGGCGGAAACTTATCTTTCCCGGAAACTGAATACGGCAGTCCGGATCGGGGGTTTGCGGATCAACTTTCTGCATTCGGTGACGCTGAAGGACGTCTATATTGCGGATCGCCAAAAAGATACACTGCTTTCAGCTGGTCTTATCGACGTCAATCTCTATGTGTTGGGTCTTTTGCATAATAATCTTGACATTAAGAAAGTACAGCTTGGGGATCTGACCGTTAAGATTAAGAGGGAGCTGCCGGACACGGCCTTCAATTTCCAGTTTATTATAGATGCTTTTGTGGGTTCTCCGTCAGTGACGCCGGATACGACGAAGTCTACACCTATGAGGATGGCTTTGCGTGACCTGGTGTTGGACAGGGTCCGGATGGTTTACAGGGATACGGTGACCGGCAATGATATGGAGGTGTACATCGGGCATAATGAGACGAAGATGGATGAGCTGGACCCGACTAATGGGCGATATGGGGTGCCGTCGATCGTGTTGAATGGGTTACAGGCCAGAATTTATCAGGGGAAACCGCTGGCGGTAGCGGTGGTGCCAAAGGCGAATCTGGCCGGTGCTCCGCCGGAGAAGGGGACTGTGGCGGCGACGGGCGACACGGCGCAGAATATGGGAATGCATTTGAAACTGGGGAAGATAGAGATCGGGAGCAGCAACCTGGACTATCGCAATACGGCTAATAAGCTGTCCACGACCCTGCAGCTGGGGTCTTTGCTGGCGAATGTGAAGGCGGTTGACCTCGATAAGATGGCATTTCAACTGAATGCGTTGCAGCTGGACAGCACGAATGTGACGTTCGACAACGACAGCCTGAAACATCAGAAGAGCGGAATGGACTATGGGCATCTGTCGATCCGGCAGCTGGCGGTGCATACCGACGATCTGAGCTATAGTGCGGATTCCATCAGCGGGCATGTGAGCAAGGGGGAATTTAGCGAGCGATCGGGTTTTCGGCTGGTTCGGCTTCAAACGCGTTTCTTTTACTCCGGTCACAGGACCTGGCTGCGGGATCTGATCCTCCAGACGCCTGGTACGCTGATACAGCGCAGCGCTTCGATAGAATATGTATCGCTTGCGAATATGATGAAGGACCCGTCCCATACGAAGCTGGACATCGACCTGGCTAACAGCAGGGTGCAGGTAAAGGATATCCTTACGTTCGCACCCTTTCTCAGCAGCCAGCCGGCTCTCCGTCATCCCGGTGATGTCTGGTCGGTCAATGCGCGGGTTTTGGGGACACTGGATGTGCTTACTATCAAGACTTTACAGTTCAGCGGGATCCGGGATATGCGGGTGGATGTGTCGGGGAGGCTTGTACATCCGATGGATACCAAACGTTTCCAGGCTGATCTGGATGTGCGTAATCTGTCTGGCAGCCGGGCGGCTATGCTTGCCCTGCTTCCGAAGGGGTCGGTGCCGAACAATATAGACATCCCGGCTACATTCAATCTGCGTGGTAAGCTGGCCGGCAGCATGGATGCGATGCAGTCCGACCTCGTGCTGAACACGTCGTCGGGGACGGTGAAGGTAAAGGGGTTTGCCCGGAATATCCGGTCGACCAGCGGGGCCAGCTATGACCTGGTATTACAGACCATCGCGCTCAACCTGGGGGCGATCCTAAAGGACACTGCGCAGTATGGGGCGATCAGCTCTGTGTTTACGGTGAAGGGGAGGGGGCTTGACATGCACACGGCCAATGCGACCCTGAGCGGCCGGGTGGAGTCGGCTACCTATAAAAAATATAGGTACCAGAATTTTGCGATAGACGGTTCGGTGGCTGACGAGCATGCGACCCTGACCTCTTCTATCGACAATACGGCGGTGCACTTCGAGCTGAATGCATCGGCTGAGCTGGCGCATAAGTTTCCGGCTTTGAAGCTCGACTGGCAGATCGATACGCTTGATCTGCATGCGCTGCACCTGGTGAGCGATACGATGCAGCTAAAGGGCCATATCAATGCCGACTTTGCCAGTACGGATCCGGACTCGTTACAGGGGGCGCTGAAGTTGTATAACCTGGCGTTTGTCACAGGGATCCGGCATCTGGCTACGGATACTATCGAATTGCTGGCTACCCGTGAAAATGATATCGAAGACATCCGGCTCCGGTCGGAGATGGCTGACATCGACTGGAGGGGCCGGTACAGGCTCACGGAAACGGGGCAGGCGCTGCAGCATGTCGTCAATCAATATTATCGGCTCAATGGATTTAAAGATACGGCCTTTATGGCGCAGGACTGGACGATGCAGGTGCATCTCAGGGCCTCTCCGCTGGTGCTGGGTATGATGCCTTCTTTGAAGGGGACGGACAGTCTGGGGGGTAATATAATCTTCAACAGCGAGAAGAACGATTTGCATCTTGACCTGCGGACGCCGCGGGTGGTATTGGGTACTCAGCGTTTTCATAATGTAGATGTCAGTGCTGCGACCGGCGATGGTCAACTGAACTACCGGGTGCAGATGAGCGATGCCAATGGGAGCGGATTTGCTTTGTATCAGACCTCTATGGGGGGCGCGTTGCGGGACAATCACCTGACGACGGTATTGCTGCTGAAGGATATAAAAGAGAAGGACCGGTACCGGCTTGCGGGGCAGCTGGACAAACTGGAGGACGGGCTGAAATTCACCCTCAATCCCGATAGTCTCCTGCTCAACTATGAGCAGTGGGCGGTGGGCCGGGACAACTACTTTCAATACGACTCGGCAGGGGTAGTCATTCATGACTTTACGATCAGCCATAAGGGGGATTCGTTGTCGGTAAACAGTAATCCTCCGTCCCCGAATGCACCTATCGATGTCCGTTTTGCCAACTTCAGCCTTGGGACGCTGAGCAGGCTTGCCAACCAGGACTCGCTGCTGATCGATGGGACCTTGAATGGGCAAGCCCAGGTAAAGAATGTCATGTCCGATCCGGTCTTTACGTCCGACCTGGTGATCCGGCAGCTTTCCTATCAGGCGGATACCATCGGGAACCTGGCGATAAAGGTCAACAATGAAAAGGCAAATGCTTTTTCGGCCGATATATCGCTGGAAGGAAATAAGAATGATGTAAAAGTGCAAGGGGAATACTATACCGGCGAAGGCCGGATGGATCTGAAGCTGCTGCTGGGGCAGCTGAACCTGGCGAGCTTCAACGGTGTTGCAAAGGACCATGTGCAGCGGATGCGGGGATATCTGAAGGGGCAATTAGCGCTGACGGGGACGATGGATAAGCCGGTTGTAAAGGGGGATCTGAATTTTGACAGCGCCCGTTTTGTTCCGACGATATCTGGTGAGCCCCTGACGCTGTCCAATGACCGGATCGAATTTGACGAAGATGGCTTTAACTTTAGTAAATTCCGCCTGCAGGATTCCGCGGGTAACAAACTGACGATCGACGGGAACGTATTTACGAAGGACTACAGGGCCTATGGATTTGACGTATCGCTCAATGCCGACGATTTCCGCCTGGTCAATTCACAGCCTGCCACCAACAATCAATTCTATGGTACGTTGAATATCGATGCGGCGGTAAATCTGGAGGGCGATATGGAATCGCCAAAGATCGATGGTGATCTGCGGGTCAATAAGAAGACCAATTTCTTTTTTGTGCTACCGGGGAATGATCCGGAAGTGGTCAGCAGGATGGGCGTGGTACGTTTTGTCACGGCAAACGGGGATACGCTGGTGGATATGGCTGCCCTGAAGACACAGGCGCAGAAGACGGTGAAGGGGATCGATCTGAGCATGAATCTGCAAACGGACAGCAGCGCCATCTTTACGATGGTGATCGACGAGCGGACCGGGGATGCCCTGACGGCAAGAGGCCGGTCGAATCTTGTGTTTGGGATGGATAAGAGCGGCAAGACGGATCTTACCGGGACCTATGAGGTCGAGAGCGGAAGCTATAACCTTTCCCTTCAGGCTTTGAAAAGAAAGTTCGATATTACGCGGGGCAGCACGATCACCTGGACAGGAGACCCGCTGACCGCCACTATCGATCTGAACGCGACCTATACGGCCAATACGCCTTCTATTGACCTTATCGCCAATGAGATCGCGGGGCGAAGTCAAACGGATATCAATAAATTCAAGCAGAAGCTGCCCTTTCTTGTGACCCTGAAGATGGAGGGTGACCTGATGAAGCCAAAGATCACGTTTGATATTACCCTGCCGACCAATGTGCTGTCTTTGTGGCCGGATGTGGATCAGAAGCTGCAGCAGATAAGGACCCAGGAATCGGAGCTGGACAAACAGGTGTTTGCGCTGCTGCTGCTGAACCGGTTTGTCGGGGAAGACCCGTTGCAGAGTGAGGCGGGTGGAGGCTCTACGCTGGGTAATATGGCCTGGCAAAGCGCCAGCCAGATCCTGACGAACCAGCTGAACCAGCTGGCGAGCAGTCTTATCAAGGGGGTCGACATCAATTTCGACCTTAACAATCAGCAGGACTACAGCACCGGTGTCGAACAGGACTATACAGAGCTGAATGTATCTGTGTCCAAGCGGCTTTTCAGCGACCGGATACAGGTCAGTGTAGGCAGCAACTTCGATGTGCAGGGTAATCAGAATCCCGGTCAGAGTGCGTCGAATATTGCCGGTGATGTAGCAGTGGACTACAAGTTAACAAAGGACGGGCGTTATATGGTCCGTGCTTACCGAAAAAATCAATATGAAGCTGTTATAGAGGGACAGGTCGTAGAGACCGGCGTCAGTTTTATCCTGACCTTTGATTACAATCGTTTCCGGGAGCTTTTCGGAAAGACCCGTGAAGAGCGGCTGCTGGAAAGAACGACCACAAAACCGGCCAAAGGTACGCCTCCTGTAAAGCAATGACCATGCGTGTAAAAACCCGAATTGTGCGACGAGTATCAGCCTTTTTTTTATTGATCGTTTGTGTGGGATGTCAAGAGTCCAAATACCTGAGTGCGGGGCAGAACCTCTATACCGGTAATAAGGTGAAGGTCGAATCTTCGGTGCCGATGAAGAATAAGGAAAAGAAGGCATTGCGGGATGAACTGGGGGATATGCTTCGGCCGAAGCTGAACGGGAAGATATTGGGTATCCGCTTCAAGCTGTGGATCTATAATATTGCGGGTACTCCGAAGAAGCAAAAGGGATTTAAGTACTGGCTGAAGAACAAGGTAGGCGAGGCCCCGGTCCTGGCGTCGCCGTCCCTGATCAAAAAGAATGCAGATATTTTGCAGAACCACCTGGAGAATAAAGGATGGTTCCATGATACAGTCGTTGCCGATACGAAGGTTAAGGACAAACATCTTACGGCTACCTATACGGCGCAGATCGGCCCCCGATATATCATCCGGAATGTCACGTTCCCTTCGGACTCGGATGCGCTGGGAAAGAGCATCGACAGTCTTTGGAAGGGGACGAGGACGCGGACGGCGCGTAAGAGGAGTGATAGTCTGGCGCGCAGGACCTTGCTGCGAAAAGGGAGACCTTTTGATCTGGATGTGATCAAGCAGGAGCGGGAGCGGATCGATGCAAGACTTAAGAACCGGGGATTTTTTTATTTCGGTCCTGATGATCTCATCGTCGATGCGGATACGACGGTGGGAAATCACCAGGTGGACATGCATCTGGCGATAAAGCCGGAGATGCCGCAGGTGGGACGGAATATCTATCATATCGGAAATGTGGTGGTATATGCGCAATACGATATCCGGTCGGATACGAGTCTTAAACGGGCGTATACGACGCCGGAGGGATATCATATTCTCGATACCGCGAATTTTCTCAGGCCTATAGTCTTCCGAAAGACGCTGGTATTTAAACCGGGGGACCTTTATAAACGGGATGACCATAATACTTCCCTTAACCGTCTGGTCAGTCTTGGCGTCTTTAAGTTTGTAAAGGCCCGTTTCCAGCCGGCGTCGGATGCCGATACGAACAAGGTGCTGAATGCATTTTATTACCTCACGCCCGGGGCAAAGAAATCCATCCGTTTCGAAGCGTCGGGGCTTACGCGGTCGGACAATACGACGGGTACCGAGCTGTCGTTATCCTGGCGGAACCGAAATTTTTTCAGGGGGGCCGAGCTGTTTACGACTACTTTGTATGGCGGCCTGGAAGAGCAGTTCGTGGGTGCGGGGCAGAAGATCAGCACCAAGCGGGTGGGAGGGGACATCAGCCTTACTATTCCAAGGATCATTTCTCCTTTTAATCTCAATACGAGCAGCGCCTTTGTTCCGAAGACGAAGATCAAGCTGGCGTATGACGTCTTTGACCGCAGCTCGCAGTATACATTGAATTCGGCGCGGACGAGTTTCGGATATGTGTTCAAGAATACTTACAATACGGAAAATCAGCTGACGATACTGGGGATCAACTATGTTCGTCCTTCGAATATCGACTCTACTTTCAAAAGGCAGCAGCTGGATGCGAATTTAACTTTGGCGCGAAGCATCGAGAAGCAGTTCATCATCGGGCCAAGCTATAATTTCAACTATAATTCCCAGGCGAGGCCCAACCGCCGTTTGAATAATTATTACTTCAATGGATCGGTGGATCTGTCGAATAATCTTGTCGGTATCCTTTCGGGTGCGAATGTCGACAAGGGAAGACAAAGAGAGCTGTTCAATGTTCCATTGGCACAGTATGTCCGTTTGGAGGCGGACTTCAGGCATTACCTTCGGATCAGTCCGACGAGCCAGTTCGTCTCGCGGATCACGGGTGGGATCGGGATAGCGTATGGCAACAGCACTACGCTGCCCTTTATCAAGCAGTTCTTTGCGGGGGGGACCAATGACATCCGGGCGTTCCGGTCCAGGGCGCTGGGGCCGGGGAGTTATTTTGGGGGGAATCCGAACCAGGTGATCGTTTTGCCGGATCAGCCGGGGGATGTCAAGCTGGAGATGAACCTGGAATACCGGGCAAAGCTGTTCTCACTGGTGCGGTGGGCTTTGTTTGTGGATGCGGGAAATATCTGGACCCGTCAGGCGGATAGTGCGCGGCCGGGTGCTGTGTTCACGAAGAACTTTTTAAATGATGTGGCTGTGGGAGTTGGGACGGGGTTGAGATTTGATCTGAGCATTGTTGTGCTGCGGGTCGATGTGGCGGCACCGGTGAGGTATCCGTGGTTGACGAATGGGAAAAAATGGAGTTTTCATTCGGTGACTGACATCTCCGATATGGTGCTGAACCTCGCCATTGGGTATCCGTTTTGATGGGTTGCTGGCGAGGTCCGGCGCATTCCCGAGCATACCCGAGCGAAGCGAAGGGAATGAACGTACCCGAATGAAATGAAGGGTACGACCGAGAAGGGGCAAGGGACGCCGCCTTGACGAAGTTCTGGCCCCGCCAGGTGCCGTCGGCGCCGGTACCGGGCGACGAGAAATTGACTGTGATAAACGCTGGGCCCTGGAATCATTCGCAGGAGAAGTATATATGTTTTTGGAAAATTTGAATTTGTATATACAAATTGGATTTTTGG
>DATJJA010000038.1:0-101589 GCA_035492595.1 Puia sp. | reverse complement strand
ATGATTTCTATTTAAATTGAAAAAAGGCCCATCTACTCATCAATATCCTTCGGGCGTTGATACAGAAGGTTGTCACGAAAGTGATTAGAAAGGAATAATAACAGGTGCAAAGGTAAGTAATCTATTATAATTACGCAAACGGCCCGAATGGGGATGGAGTTTGCAGCAGGCTAGAATTATAAAACATTGAGAATCAATGAGTAGTTAATTTTTAGGAAAGAAAAGGAAATTTTTTTAAAAAAATGTGCGGTCGAATTAGGCCGCAATCAAAAAAGCACTTATATTTGTATTGTCAACGGTGAAACAGCAAACAAACTCTGATTAAGGCTCGCAAAAGGTTGTACCGTTACGAAACAGACCTGCAGGTCATTCAAAACCTGCTCAAAGACCAGCCATAACGTGTAGCCGCTATCCGGTTGGTTTATCCTGATCCAAAATTCCGTAAACACGGCGCTGTAAAAGGCTCCAGATAAAGATTTTTTAGTTCCGAAGTTTGGTTGGAACAGCAAGGACACAGTTCTTAAGGGCCCCTTGTTTCTACAAGGGACCTGAAAGGATAAGGTTTAAAAGGCCGCTTCATTTCTATGAGGCGGCTTTATTTTTTCGCTCCTATTGAAAGGCGATTTGAAACTGCCCTTCGATCTCATAGTAATAGGAATGATCCTGCCTGGAGAATTTTATTGGCGCACCCAGCTCTTTTAACACTTTCAGGTACTCATACAGGCTACGTTCGGAAATCCCCATTTTCCGGGCAAACTCAGGCGGAGAGCCCGTTCCTTTTGTTCGAATAAATTGATCCAGCTGCAGGAGAAGGCTAAGGTATTGCTTCATAAACAGTAAAATTAATTACTATGTCAGAAGCCTTAACCGTTCAGGTTTGATAATAGATTTGATAATCGGTGCAGTACGGTTTAAAAATACAGTAGTCTTCGAATTAGCCCGCAAAGGGAGAATAAAACTTGAGCCGGGTAAGAGATAACACTGAGCAGGAATTATAGAAATTTATCTAAGCCGGCGTAAGCTCTGAACAGCAGCTTACGCCGGACCGATCGTCATATCTTAGATCATCATGCGCAAAGGTTCTTCCAGGTAGCTTTTTACCGTTTGCAGGAAGGCTGAGCCCGTTGCGCCATCCACCACCCGGTGATCACAGCTTAGGGTCAGTTTCATTACGTTCCCGGGAACGACGGCTCCGTTCTTTACAACCGGTACCTGCTGAATAGCGCTGACCGCCAGGATACAGGCATCCGGAGGATTGATGATCGCCGTGAACTCATCTACGCCGAACATCCCCATATTTGAAATAGTGAAAGTACTTCCTTCCCAGTCTGCGGGTTGTAATTTTTTGGCTTTGGCACGTTGTGCAAGATCTTTTACCTCTGTGCCGATCTGTGACAGACTCTTCAGGTCTGCAAACCTTACTACCGGCACCAGCAATCCATCTTCAATAGCCACTGCTACTCCGATGTTGACATGATGGTTGATCCGTATCTTGTCTCCCAGCCAGCTGCTGTTGACAGCAGGATGCTGTTTCAGTGAAATGGCCACCGCTTTTAATACAATATCATTAAAGGAGATCTTTACAGGAGACACCTCATTCATTTTTGCCCTGCTTTCAACGGCCTTGTCCATATCTATCGACATCGTTACATAGAAATGGGGGGCGGTGAATTTGCTTTCTGCAAGGCGTCGGGCTATCACTTTTCGCATTTGCGAGACCGGTACTTCATCATAGCTGACCTGGCCGATGCTGGCAGGAAGAGCAGTTGGGGAAGCCGCAGCTTTTCCATCTGTCGCAGGCTGGGCTGCACTGGCGGCCGCCGATGTTGCCTTGCCGCCAGGAACATAACTATCGACGTCTTTTTTTACGATCCGGCCATTATCTCCGCTACCCGGGACCTGTGAAATGTCGATACCTTTTTCCGCCGCCAGCTTTTTAGCCAGAGGCGAAGCCTTGATCCGTCCGTCGGCGCTGACCGAAAGTCCGGAATGTACTGCTTCTGCCGCCGCAGGGGCCGCAGATCCCGAAGCACCACTGGCGCCGGCTTCTGTGGCAGCGGCTGCTACACCGCCTGCTGAGGTGCTTCCACCCATTGCAACGCCTTGATTCGCTGCGGCCTTTATCTTTTCGAGGTCGATTTTCTTTTCGTCTCCGATCACGGCCAACAAGGAATTGACCGCTATCTTATCGCCCTTCTGTGCACCTATATATAATAGTTTCCCTTCTTTATAGCTTTCCAGCTCCATCGTCGCCTTATCGGTTTCGATATCGGCGAGCACATCTCCTTTCTTTACCATATCCCCGACCTTCTTATGCCAGTCGGCAATGACGCCTTCGGTCATCGTGTCGCTGAGACGGGGCATTAAAATAACCTCTTCCATTTTAGACAGGTCCAGACCGCCGGTTGCAGCCGCATTGGCTGCCACGCCGCCCGCTGATGTGGAACCGCCGGCTGGCGGGGCTGCGGATGCTGCAGGAGGCGCCGCGACCGGAGCCGCAGCCTTGTTTGCGACGGTTGCTGCCGCACCGCCTTTTACCAGAGCTGAAATATCTTCACCGGGAGCGCCAATAATGGCCAGGAGCTCATCGACCTGTATCTTTCCGCCTTTTTCTGTGCCGGTATATAATAAGGTACCATCTTTATAGCTTTCCAGGTCCATTGTCGCCTTATCGGTTTCTACTTCTGCCAGCAATTCTCCTTTTTTGACGGGGTCCCCCACCTTTTTGTGCCATGCGGCAATCACTCCTTCGGTCATCGTATCGCTCAACCGGGGCATTTTTATAACTTCAGCCATAACGCATTATCTTATTTAGATCAAATGAATTGAAATCGAGCCGTGAAATTAAGACAAATTCGTCATTTTGTCCCTGTCTAAACCGTTTTTACATTGCCTGTCCGCTTGAGGACGCCCCAATGTTGTAATTCACCTTTAAAGGCCCGGCGTACGGCTCTGAAGAGCACCAGCCAGGTCAGCCAGCGCCAGATCAGGCGCTGAGGTATCAGCCAGATCAGCCGTTTTAAATTTTCCTTCTCGAAGCTAAAGGCCAGCAGCGCCACTGCCAGATCCACCAGCATAAAGACCAGGTAATAACCACCGATCTTTGAAGCGTTCCCGGTCAGTAAGCCCACGATCATGAAAAAGTCGGCAAGCGGTATGACAAAAGGTATGATATATTGAAAGATCAGAATATTTGGAAGCGCGGCCCAGCCCAGCCAGCGATATTTCCAGTTCAGCAGCGCATCGCGGTTTTTCCAGAAGGTCTGCATGACACCGTAGCTCCAGCGGAACCGCTGTTTGAAGAACTGTTTCATGGTCTCCGGCGCCTCCGTCATGGCGATGGCCCGGTTGTCGTTCTCGATGACATAACCGCATCGCAGGATCCGGATGGTCAGATCGCAATCTTCGGCCAGCGTATCTGTGGTGAATCCTCCGGCGTCCTCGATGGCTTTCTTCCGGAAGGCGCCGATGGCGCCCGGCACTACGGTTATCGCGTTCAGATAAGCGAACGCCTTGCGATCGAAGTTCTGGCTGCTGATATATTCTATAGCCTGCCAGCGCGTCATCAGGTTTACCTGGTTACCAACTTTTACATTGCCGGCGACGGCTCCGACCTTTTCTGACAACTGCCCGGCCTTTTTGCCGCCGCGGGTTCCCCCGAAATGTTCCATGAGCAGGCTGACGGCATCCTGTTTGAGCTTCGTATCTGCGTCGATACAGATAACATACTCCGCGTCCGAATGGCTGATGCCATAATTCAGTGCGGAAGCCTTTCCTCCGTTGGGTTTTGTCAGGACCTTTACTTTGGGATTGCCTGCAAAAGCGGCACTGACCTTTTCATAGGTCTGGTCATTGCTGCCGTCATTAATAAAGATGATCTCATAATTGGGATAATCTCCTTTCAGCAGGCTTTCCACCGAACTCACCGCATTGACCTCTTCATTATAGGCCGGTACGATAATGCTTACCAGCGGCGCATCCACGCTACCGGCCAGCCAGAAAGGATGGAGAGCATACTTCTTTTCCCTGAAATGTTCCTTGCTGGCGATGAAGGCTATAAAAAGCACCCGGCTTACCGACAGGACCATAAATACGATAAACATGGAAAACAGGATATGGCCGCTCCAATAACCCAGTTCGGCAAAGTAATAATTGATCTGTAACAGGTAAAATCCGCTGCCTTTTGGCACCGGCGGCATGATATCGTCCCTTGTCTTGCCCAGGTAATCGGCTACTGTAATAAACTGGAAACCTCTTTTTTGAAAATGTTCGATGATCCGGGGCAGAGCTTCCACCGTAGCCGTCCGGTCCTCTCCGCCGGCATCGTGCAGCAGGATAATACTCCCGCTGAGACCCGACCTCGTCATCTCGTCTTTACGCCGGATCACCCGGTCGACAATACTGTCGGCAGGTGTGCCGGGCTCCCAATCCAGTGGATCGATGGACTCTCCGATATCCAGGTAATTCTTTTTCCGTGCTATAGCCACGGGGATCAGTTCCTCCCATTTTTCCGGCTCGAAATCGGCGTTGTAAGGCGCCCGGAACATGATGGTCGACCGCCCGGTGATACATTCTATCAGCAGCCTTGTCGACTCCATCTCAAGGATGGCCCGCCGCTGGCTGACTTTTGCAATATTGGGGTGAGTAAAGGTATGATTGCCGATCTCATGTCCTTCCTTAAATTCCCGTTTGACGATGGGGATATTGTTCTCAGCGTTGATCCCTACCACGAAGAAGCTTGCCGGTACATGGTATTTGCTGAGGATGTCCAATATTTTGGGCGTATAATTGGGGTCCGGACCATCGTCAAAAGTGAGGACCAGCTTCATCGAGTCCTGCAATCCATATTTTCTTGCTACAAATCGCGAGGGCAGGCTGTCATAGCTTTCTTCGCTGATCAGCATCTCTCCTGTATTGACCTCCGGCGTGATCCGCCCGTTGGTTGGCGTAGCTATGACATCCAGGACTTCTCCGGAGCCTTCATAATCCACGAAGTCAGCATTCGTCATGGCGTCCACCTTGCTGAACTCGGAAAAATTGAAATGTCCCATGACCGACTTCTGCATATCCTCGTCATAAAAATACCATGTTCGCGGATCCTCATCTCCCAGCCGCCATAGAGCCGTCCCGGCAAGTCCATATTCTGTAGCGAAGCGCAGGGCGTTGAATGTCGTGGCGGCATCCGTGAATTGTACCTGGTGTCTCACATTATTCTCGTCGTCGTAGTCGTAATGCAGATTGTAGGAGTCGTCATCGAAGTCGATCTTTGCCTCTTCATCCTTCGCCGTATACAAAGCCTGCTGATAGCTTACCGTCCGGGATGACATCTCCTTGCCTAGTTTCCAGTCATAACCATATGCAGCAAGACAAAGGATCAGCTTTTGAAGAGGAATGTTCTTAACGGCATCGTCCACGGCTCCTTCGATCCATTTCTGATGCGCAATAGGACCGGGACCGGACGCGTCTGAGAACTGGTCATACGCCATTAAGAAAATATAATCGTTGTATTTGGACAGCTGTTTGAAGTTGTAGTCCTCGTTGAATGGGATCACGTCCTGGGTCACGAGTAAATTCTTTGCATGCAGGCGCTCGTACAGGTCTTTTTGAAAGGACACCAGCTTCTCGTTGTTCTTTTCGTCCAGCTCTTCGAAGTCGACGTTGACGCCGATGAAATTATTCTGCTGCAGTATCCGGGTCACGTCATTGATCAAACGTTCCTTTTTTGCCGGATCGTTGATGATCCGGTGTACCGCATCCCCTCTGAATACTTCTTTAAAATTATTCGAGAGGATCGGCAGGACCTTTACTCCCGACTTTTTCATCACATTCCAGGCCCTTGGATCGATATCCGTAAATACGGTATCCGCATTAGGGTCGATAAAGATCCATTCCGGGATCACCAGGTTCATCTTATCGATATACTGCTGAAGGGAGAGAAAGGATTGCGCATCCCAGTCTACGTAGAACCCGGCGCGTATGCCGGCAGGGAACTTGTTGAAAGACCTGAAATTCGTATCTACATTCCTTGCTCTCAGGGCTGCCAGTGAGTCCCGCTTCGACTGACCGGGAAAAGCCCCCGCCCGGTATGGCACTTTTTCATTGATGTATTTCCGGAAACCACCGTATTGTTCGATCAGGCTGTTCTTGAACAAAAAGGTCTTATTGGTATCCAGTACTTTTTTGTAAAGCTGGCTTTGTTCTGTAAGGCGGGGCAGCGCCGGGGTATAATTCCGTGAAACTGCTATAGAGAAAATGACAACTCCCAGCAGCAGGACCAGGAGCACGATCCTCCCACCCCATTTGAACCGCTGCCAGCGGCCTGATGAATTAGTTTGAAATATCTGCCTTTTCGAAGTAGACGCTGGTGTCGAATTACCTGTCATAGATGCACATTGGCAAAATTCCCGCCAATAAGGGATATGTCAACAATCAGGGAGTGGTTTTAACTGACATTTTAGATTTTAGCTTTGCTATAGCTGCAGGCTTTTGTTGTGCTTCCCGGCAGCCCTTTGCCTGAGCCCGGGTCCTTTCTCAATAGTCCAGCTCCAGCCGCAGGCGATCTTTAAGCTCTTTGACCAGCGGATACTGTTCTATGATCTGGATGAACTGTTCCCTCTTGTTCAGCGGCCTTTCGGTCGGCTCCTCCTCCACATGGGCCTTTTCTTCCACGAGAACTGAAAAGGAAACGGTCTTATTCGCAAACGCCTTTTGCAGATGATCGGACAGGCCGCGTTTTTCCTGTTCGATGAACTTTTGCTCGAGGTTATTGCTTGTTATGGCTTCAAAAGTGTTGGCGTCGATAATTCGCAGTGTAGCCAGTTCCAGACTCTGTACGGCCGGATTGCGGTTCTCCCGGAGGTAATCGGCATATTGCTGCCAGGCCCGGTGGAGGCTTTCCATTTCCAGCGGCTTACTCTGGTTGCCTTCTGCGCTGGCCTGCCGGTCGGCAAACTGCTGCCTGATCCTCGAAAGAGACCCCAGGGAAGCCCCGCTTTTTGCAGTGGCCGTTGCTGCACTTGCGGTCATGTTTGCTGTTGGTATACCTGTTGCTCCCGGGGTTGTTGGTATCCCTGTTGCGGCCGGGGCTGTTGTTGGGACAGCCGTACCCGGGGTGATCGCTATGCCCGCCGTAGCAGTCGTGCCCGCCGTCGTCACCGCCATGCCCGGAGTGGCGGCCTGCGCCAGGCTCTTAGCCGGTTCTGCCACTGCGGGGTCATCGGCTCCCGTCTCAACCATCAACTTTGCTCCGCCATTCTTTGGTGTATCTACGCCGACTCCGCCGTCACTCCGTTTCACCAGTTCCATTGCCGGAATATTGCGGAAAGACACCGGCCTTAATTGATCAGACTTTTTTTTTCCCGGATCTCCACCTGCAGTTACCTGCAGTGCCTGGGCCAGATAACAGAGCTTGATCAGTGCCAGTTCCACATGCAGCCGTTTGTTACGGGCCGATTTATAATTGATCTCCGCCTCGTTCAATACATTCAGCATGCTGATCAGGTAAAGCGCATCCGTATTTTTCCCCGCTGCTACATAACGATCTTTGAAGCTTTCCACCACTTCCAGCAACGCTGCTACTTTTTCATCCTTACAAACCAGCAGGTTCCGGACAAACTCCGCCAGTCCATTCAACACCAGGTCACCTTCGAACCCTTTCCGGTTGATGTCATCATAGATCAGCAGCGCATCGGCAAGATCCTGCCGTTGCATGGCGTCCAGTATACGGAAATAATAGTCGGCATCCAGTATGTTCAGGTGCTCCAGTGTGTTCCGGTAGCTCAGCTCTCCATTGGTAAAGCTGACGATCTTATCCAGGATGCTCAATGCGTCCCGCATACAGCCTTCACTTTTTTGAGCGATCAGCTGTAAGGCCGCTTTTTCGGCTTTTATCTCCTCTTTCTGACAGATCTCCTCGAGGTGATCCACTGTATCGGCCGTAGTGATCCGTTTGAAGTCAAAGATCTGGCAGCGGGAGAGGATGGTGGGTAAAATTTTATGTTTCTCTGTGGTCGCCAAAATGAAAATGGCATAAGGCGGCGGTTCTTCCAGCGTTTTCAGGAAGGCGTTGAAAGCCGAGGTGCTTAACATATGCACCTCATCTATAATATATACCTTGGACTTACCTTCCTGGGGTGCAAACCGCACTTGCTCCACCAGCGACCGGATGTCGTCTACGGAGTTATTGCTGGCAGCATCCAGCTCATGTATATTGAGGGAAGTACCGTCATTAAAGGAAACACAGGAATGACAAACATTACATGCCTCACCTTCCGGGGTGACATTTTCACAGTTGATAGTTTTTGCTAATATGCGTGCGCCGGTCGTCTTACCGACGCCCCGGGGACCGCAAAATAGAAAAGCATGCGCCAGCTGCCCATTCCTGATGGCATTCTTCAGGGTGGTTGTGATATGCGACTGCCCCACTACCGTCGAAAAATTCTGAGGCCGATACTTTCGCGCCGAAACGATAAATTTATCCATTAGTTTAGCTCCTGTAGCAAACGTACAGCAAATCCTAAAACAGGCAATGAATGGGCCATAATTTCTTGCCAGCGATCCTGGCCGGCTGTACGCCATCCACAGATTCCCTGCCTTCGATAAATATTCTGGAAAATAATTAAGGAAAAATTTGGATTATTTACGCTGTTAAGTAAATTTGTATTGTTAATACTTAATTATGGGAATCCTTGAACGTAAAGAAAAGCAAAAACTGGAGGTCCGGAAGCTGATCCTGGATGCTTCCATGAAACTGTTCATGGAAGAAGGGTTTGGCAACGTCACGATCCGCAAGATCGCGGACCTCATAGAATATAGCCCCACCACGGTCTATTTATATTTTAAAGACAAGGACGAGATCTTTTTCAGTCTCCACGACATCGGCTTTCAGAAAATGGAAGAGATGAACAAGGACCTGGTCACTATCAACAATCCTTTGCTGCGCCTGCACAAGATGGGAGAGAACTATCTCGAATTCGGGATGTCAAACCCGGAGTTTTATAATCTCATGTTCATACAGGATGAACCCATGAACAAAATCACTGAGCTTGGCTGCGATTGGGTCAAGGGTGATTTCGCTATCAATCGTCTCAAGGAAACGGTTGCCGAATGCATGGAGAAAGGGCATATTATTAAAGGAGACGCTCACCTTGTAAGCCTTTCGGTCTGGAGTTTTGTACATGGCCTTGTATCTCTGGCCGTCCGCGGACGCATAGAGAAGTTCGTCTCTGAAAGAGAAATGATCCTGCCCATGATGAAACAATCGCTCAATTGGTTTGTGAATAATATAGAAGCAAAGCCGGCTGGGAAATAGCTGGCCGATGCTTAACCGCCCATAGCCAAGGGGCGTTTTTTTTGCCTGTTAAATGAACGGTGTTAATTTAATTTGTATAAGTAATAAATTGAACGTTATGCCAAAACCAATCCTTCTGTTCCTGCTTGTTTTTTATGCGGGCCTGCAACAGCTTGCGGCCCAGCAGGCCGCCGGACCGCAAGCCGGTCACTCCCGCTCCTGGCGCGGCTCTCCGGAAACCTCTTCCATCCTGGAGAGGTATATCCGCACCGGTCTCGACAGTAACCTTGCCCTGCACCAGCGCAATTTCGACCTGGAGCGCGCCCGGATCGATCTCAAAAGGGCTCAATCCCTGTTTTACCCACAGGCGGGCTTCAGCTCGCAATACACTCTCGCCGATGGCGGCCGCACCCAAAGTATTCCTGTTGGCGACCTTCTCAACAATGTGTATTCAACCCTCAACCAGCTTACCAATTCCAATAAATTTTCCCAGGTAGCCAACCAATCGATCCAGTTCCTGCCGAATGACTATCATGATACAAAGATGGAGATCACCCTTCCCATCCTGAATACGGAACTGCAGCATAACAAAGAGATCAGCAATGAGACTATCAGCGCCCGCCAGGCAGACCGCGACATCTACCGCCGCGACCTCGTCCGCGACATCCGCCAGGCCTATTATCAATATCTACAGTCCGGCAAAGCCGTCGACATCTATCGTACAGCGCTCGACCTTGTAAAAGAGAATCGGCGGGTCAGCGAAAAATTCGTCGAAAATCATATGGCTACCCGGGAGATCGTCCTTCGCGCACTGGCGCAGGTCAGTGAAGTAGAAGCATCTTATATTGAGGCTGGCAATCTACGCCGCAATGCCGCCGCCTATTTTAATTTTCTCCTCAACCGCCCGCTCGATAGCGAAGTTATCACCGATTCAACCCTGATGGCGCTGAGTCCGTTCGCCGGTTCCGTCGATCGGGATGCCTCATCCACAGGGGGCAGCGCAGCTACCGGCACATCCACAGGTGCAATCCCCGGCAAGCCCGCCGTCTTATCCAGCGGTGCCGGCACTGCCACACCGGCCGATCTCCTCGCTCACCGCGAGGAATTCAATCGTCTGAAAAGCTTTCAAAGAATAACAGCGTCCAATCTGAAATGGGATCGCGCCTATCTTGTACCGAAGCTCAATGCCTTTTATGACATCGGCTTCCAGGGCTATGGCTTTCACTTCAACGGCAGCCAGTTCTACCAGCTGGCTGGTGTCCAGCTCGTATGGCCCCTGTTTAAAGCCAACGACAATAAGTACAAGATCCGCCAGGCCCGGATAGATATGGCAGCCCTCGACGAACAGTACCAGCAGCTGACGCAACAGGTTAGTCTCGAGCAGGAGACAACCATGAACAATTATAATTCTGCCATGGAATCTTTGCGCTCCCTTACCGATGCGGTCAGCAGCGCCCGCGAAGCGTACCGTCTCGCTGAGCGACGTTTCAACGAGGGGCAGGCGCTGCAAATAGAGCTCATCGATGCCCGCACGCAGATGACCAACTCCGAACTCCGCTATTCCCAGGGACGGCTCTCCCTTCTGAACAAGGCTGCAGATCTCGAACGCATTACGGCATCATATAAATTCTAAAATCTCCAAACAACAAGTATATGAATACGAAATTGCCTGATACACTCCGCTATCTTCTTCCGGTTATTCTTGCTTTTAGCATGGCCGGTTGCGGTAACAACATCGCGGCGGTGACACCGCCTGCGGACGAACCGATCCCGGTAAAGGTAGAACCGGTGATTACGGGTAATCATGAGCGCATACTGCAATATTCGGGGCTCATCGCCTCCAACTCAGAGGCGCGCCTTTCTTTCAAGATCGGGGGCATCATCTCCCGGATCTATGTAAAGGAAGGGGACCATGTAACCGCAGGCCAGCTCCTGGCTACACTCGATCTTACCGAGATCGATGCCCAGGTACAGCAGGCGACCCAAAATGTCGAAAAATCACAGCGTGATGAGGGCCGCATGACCAATCTTTACCGCGACACCGTAGCTTCCCTCGAACAGCTGCAGAATACCCATACCCAGCTTTCTGTGGCCAAAGAAGCCTTGCGTATAGCCCGCTTCAACCAGCGATATGCGCAGATCCGGGCTTCCACCGCCGGCACGATCCTGCAAAAGCTGATGAACGAAGGTGAATATGCAACTGCAGGCACGGCCGTATTACAGTTCAACGGTACGGGGCAAAAAGACTGGGTCGTCCGGTTTGGCGTGTCGGATAAGGACTGGGCCATTCTCAAAAAAGGCGACAGGGCGGCTATTACTATTGATGCGTATCCCGATCAGCTTTTTTCCGGGATGATCACCAAGCTGGCAGAGGGAGCCGATCCCAATGGCGGGACATATGCCGTAGAAGTAGCGGTGGTCCCTGACGGACACAAGCTGGCTCCGGGGCTGTTCTGCACCCTCCGGTTACAACCGCCAGCGGGGAAGAGTCTCCTTTTTATTCCGGCGTCGGCGCTTGCCGAAGGTGATGGGAATAAGGGGTTCGTGTACACACTGAATGACGATAAAAGGACTGTACGAAAAATTCCCGTTCAAATCGCGTGGCTGCAGGGTGATCTCATCGCCATCAGCGGCGGATTGGAGAAGGGCGGGCAGGTGATAACCAGCGGGGTAGGATATCTGACGGAGAATTCCATCGTCAGGCTTTCTTCTGACAACAGCATCCGAACAAACTAAAAACGCCTTACAATGAATAATCCCAAACGTCGTGGGCTGACCGAATTCGCCGTCCGCAATTATCAGTTCACGCTCATCGTATTCGTAATGCTTGCTGCCATTGGCATAAATTCCATGCTGAACATGCCGCGCGGCGAAGACCCGGACACCGAAGCGCCCACTTTCTCTGCGATTGTCATCTACCCGGGCACCAGTCCAAAAGATATGGAGGAGCTGGTGGTCAATCCCATCGAAAAAAGGTTCAATGAGATGGATGATGTCAAACGGATCCGGTCTACCATCGACGACGGCCTGGCCGTAGTGCAGATAGAATTTAAATACGAAACGGACCCGGACAAGAAATACCAGGACGTCATCCGCGAGCTAAATGCTGTCCGAACCGATCTTCCGCAGGACATCCTGTCCATAGATATCCAGCGTTTTACCCCTTCCGATGTCAACATCCTCCAGGTAGCCCTGCTCAGTGAATCCGCACCGTACAGAGACCTGGAAGAATGGAGTAAGAGACTAAAAGAAAGGCTGGAGAAGATAAAGACCCTCAAAAATGTCGACAACTGGGCCTTCCCGCAACAGCAGGTTCGTGTATCGCTGAATCTCGAAAAGCTTTCCCAGAGCCACATCCCTCTCAATGCCGTGCTGCAGGCCATCCAGCGGGAAAATGTCAATATTCCCGGGGGCAGCATCGATATGGGGGCCAGAAAATTCAATGTAAAGACCAGTGGAGACTATAAAAGCGTCGACGAAATAAAGAATACCATTGTCAGCAGTGTCAACGGCAAGATCATCTATGTAAGGGATATCGCGGACGTCGCATTCAATTACGAAGAGCAAAATTATATTGGCCGGCTCAACGGGAAGAGAGGTGTCTTTGTCACTGCAAGCCGCAAATCCGGCACCAATATTTTTGCCGTTGAAAAAGAAATGGAACCGGTGTTGCAGAAGTTCAAACAGGAACTGCCTCCTTCCATCGCTTATGAAAAGAGTTTTAATAATGCGCAGAGCGTTCATACGCGACTGGGACATTTTGCCCGGGATTTCGGCATTGCCATTCTGCTGGTCATGCTTACTCTTTTACCGCTGGGGCCCAGGGCATCCATAGTCGTAATGGTGTCGATACCGTTATCCCTGCTTATCGGCTTGTTCCTGCTCGATCTTTTTCATTTTACGATCAACCAGCTCAGCATCGTCGGAATGGTCGTGGCTTTGGGCTTGCTGGTGGATGACAGCATCGTTGTGGTGGAAAACATCGAACGTTATCTCCGGATGGGGTACTCACGGATAGACGCTGCCATTGCCGCTACCAGGCAGATAGGACTTGCTGTGCTGGGCTGTACGGCTACTCTCATATTCGCCTTTCTGCCGTTGATGTTCCTTCCGGAGGCGCCGGGGGACTTTATCCGAAGTCTGCCTGCGGCGGTGGTTACTACGGTGCTCGCTTCTCTTTTTGTGTCGCTTACAATAGTACCTTTCCTCTCCAGCCGTATTCTCAGCAGTCATGAGCATGCTGAAGGCAATTTCTTCCTGCGAGGGCTACGCCGGTTTATCAACGGCTCCTATCGCCGTCTGCTCCATGCTGCGATCGCCCGGCCGGTATTGACCCTGCTGGTAGCCCTGGGCATTTTCGTGGGCTGTCTGGCATTGATCCCCCGTGTCGGATTCAGCGTTTTCCCGGCCTCGGAGAAACCCATGTTCCTCATCAACATCCAGACGCCGCTTGGCACCAGCCTTGCGGCTACGGATACTATTGCCCACTGGGTCGAAGAGCAGATCGGTCATCTTCCCGACCTGAAGAACTATGCCACCAATGTGGGCAGGGGCAATCCGCGGATCTATTACAATGTCATCCCGCAGAACGAACAAAGCAACTATGCCCAGCTGTTTGTTCAGCTTAATGAGACGCCGCCATATAAGAAAAGGCTGATGATCGACTCTTTGCGTCAGCGGTTCAGGGACTATCCTGGCGCCAGGATCGAAGTGAAGGACTTCGAACAGGGGCCGCCGATAGAGGCGCCGATAGCTATTCGTTTGTTTTCAGAAGACCTGGACACTCTCCGGAGCCTGGCATTCCGGGTTGAGGACCTGCTCAAAAAGACGGACGGAACGATGTATGTCAACAATGAGCTGACAACCCTGAAGACCGACATCAAGGTCACTGTCAATAAAGAAAAAGCAGGTATCCTTGGTGTTCCCGTCAATGAGATCGATCGCACCGTCCGTCTGGCTGTAACCGGTCTCGACATCGGCAAATTCAGAAAAGACAATGAAAAGGGGGATGACTACAATATCAATGTATGTCTGCCCCGCGGACAGCGTCAGACTATCGACGCACTGGACAAGGTTTATGTCAACTCTTTTACCGGCGCATCTATTCCTCTCAGCCAGCTGGCCGACATCCGGTTCCAAAGCTCGCCAACAAGCATCCGGCACTATGATAAGGATCGCTATACGACTGTCACCGCCTTTGTTCGCAGCGGCTACAACACGACCCGTATCACACAGGGGCTTCTACAGCAGCTGGACAAAATGCGCTTTCCCAAAGGAGCGACTTATATGGCTGCCGGAGAGGTTGAAAGTAAAGAGCAAAGCTTTGGTGGTCTGGGAGCTATCATTCTTGTCACGGTCTTTGGTATACTGGGTATCCTGATCCTGGAGTTCAAGACTTTTCGCGGAACGCTGATCGTATTGTCCGTCGTGCCTCTTGGCATCATCGGCGCAGTGCTGATCCTGCTGGCCACCGGCAATACGTTCTCCTTTGTAGCGGTCATAGGGATCATTGCGCTAATCGGCATCGAGGTCAAGAACTCTATCCTCCTCGTGGATTATACCGATCAGCTTCGCAAGGGCGGCATGGGGCTTGATGAGGCTATCCAGGAAGCCGGTGAGACCCGGTTTGTGCCCATCATACTCACCACGCTCACCGCGATCGGCGGTCTGATCCCCCTTGTTGCTGAAAGCAATCCGCTCTATTCACCACTGGCCCTGGTCATTATCGGTGGGTTGCTCAGCTCGACCATCCTTACGCGTATAGTTACTCCTGTGCTTTATAAGCTGCTTGCGCCCCGGATCGAACCGGACCCGGCGCCGGGTCTCGTTCCTGTTGCGGTTGCATAAAACAAGCCTTCGTATGCGGTCACAAATTGTGGTCGCATGCTCCAACTTGAGGTCACAATTTGTGACCTCAAGTTTATTTTTTTGGAATAATTGTGTTTGCTAACCTTATTAGTAAACAATGATTTTATGGAAGTAGCAATTATTCAGCAAAAGATACATGAGATAAGAGGGCAAAAAGTTATGCTGGACTTCGATTTGTCGATATTATATGAAGTTCCGACAAAAGTGCTTAATCAGGCTGTAAAAAGAAATATCGAACGGTTTCCTGCCGATTTCATGTTTCAACTTACCCGTGATGAATACAATTCTCTAAGGTCACAAATTGTGACCTTAGAAAGTAAAGGAGCTCATAGTAAGTATAACTCATACGCCTTGAGATCCGTCAAACCGTTGAAAGTCATAGTGAGCAGCTGGTAAAAATCTATCGGGCTATAGAAACCCTCCTCACGGCAAAAGAAGCACAGGAATCCTTTGCCGATCGCGAGCGAATCGGCTTCAAATAAAGAAACCGGGCTGATGCCCGGTTTCTTTTAAAATATACTCCCTGGAAAGGTACTAAGCCGACACCATCGGATGTCTCTTAAACTCCTTACTCCTGTCAAAATTATACCGGTATGTCGTGAGCTTTCTGCTCACGAATGTATCTCCCAGATTCTTTGCCACATTTACCATCTTTGGATTAAAATCCCCTATCCACTGCATTTCATAATGCGTATAGAACTTTGCGGGCTGGATGATCTTCGCCGACTCTCCCACCAAAAACGCATCCACCCCTTTCGCCTGGAATTCCGGCACAACAGCGAAAACGATCCCCGTAAAATGCCGGCAGGCTCCCCGGTTCCGAAGCCACAGGAAATATAACTTTTGTAACAGGCCAAACCTGCCATTGAAGTGCTTGAAATATTGATTGAGCTCGGGGATATTGACAAACATCGCAATGGGCCGGTCCTGATAATAGGCAAACCAGACTATCTTCTCATCCATCAGGGCCTTCATCTTATTAAAGAGCTGCATGACCTGTTCCTTCCGCATCGACTTCAATCCGCCGTGTCCGGCAAATGCCCCATTATATATGGCCAGAAAGTCTTCGGCATACTTTTCCAGGTTTTTCTTCTCGATCATGCGGGCACTATAGGCAGGGTCGGCCTCAAGGGTGGCATGTCTTGCTAATAACTTCTCACTCAATGGTTTCATGGGGTCCAGGCCAAAACACAGCTGATGGAAAAAAGGCTTGAAGCCATAGTTTTCCATTAAATCCCTGTAATAAGGCGGATTGAAGTTCATGGACCACAGGGGCTCATGAAAACCCTCTACCAGCAATCCCCACCATTTATCCCGCTCTCCGAAATTAATCGGGCCGTCCATTGCCTCCATCCCGCGCTGCGCCAGCCAATGCCGTGCTACATCAAAAAGCATATCTGCCGCTTCCTGGTTATTGATACAGTCAAAAAAGCCAACCCCCCCAACCGGGACGTCATCCCCCTTATTCTTGTATTTTTTGTTCACGAAGGCTGCTATCCGGCCGATCGGCCTGCCTTCGTCGTCCTTCAGGACCCATCGGGTACACTCTCCATGCCGGAAGGCCTTATTCTGCTTAGGATCGAATACTTCGTTGATTTCCTTATCAATAGGTCGGATATAGGCTGGATTTTTCCGGTTCAGCTCAACGTTTGCCTGGATAAAGTCCTTGACAAGGGAGGGATTCGAGACTTCTATTAATTGCATATTGAAAAATGAGCACCAAATGTAGCAAAAAGCCCAAACTATTTTGGGCTTTCCCTCGTTGCCCTTACCTTTGCAGCCAAATTTTAAACCTCATATACTAATATGGCAAGCACCGGCAAAATCAAACAAATCATCGGCGCCGTTATCGATGTGCAGTTTGAAGGCAAACTCCCTGAGATTTATAATGCATTGGAACTGAAAAAGTCCAATGGTGAAACCCTGGTTTTGGAAGTTCAGCAGCACCTCGGGGAAGACAGCGTCCGTTGTATTGCTATGGATGGTACGGAAGGTCTGGTTCGCGGAATACCCGTAACCGACACCGGCAACGCTATTGCCATGCCAATCGGTGAGGCTATCAAAGGCCGCCTGTTCAATGTGACGGGTGATCCTATCGATGGTCTGCCCCCTGTTTCCAAGGTTGGCGGTCGCCCGATCCACAGCAAACCCCCTGCTTTCGAGAACCTCAGCACCAGCAGCGAAGTGCTTTTCACCGGGATTAAGGTCATCGACCTGATCGAACCCTATTCCAAGGGTGGTAAGATCGGTCTGTTTGGCGGTGCCGGTGTAGGAAAAACAGTACTTATCCAGGAGCTGATCAACAACATCGCAAAGGCTTATGCCGGTCTATCTGTATTTGCCGGTGTGGGCGAACGTACCCGTGAAGGGAATGACCTGATGCGTGAAATGATCGAAGCCGGTATCATGAAATATGGCGATGATTTCAAGCATAGTATGGAGCATGGCGGTTGGGATACAAGCAAAGTAAATATGCAGGAACTGGCTGAATCGAAGGCTACCTTCGTATTCGGACAGATGAACGAGCCACCCGGAGCCCGCGCCCGTGTAGCCCTCAGCGGTTTGACCATCGCTGAATACTACCGTGATGGCGACGGCCAGGGTCAGGGTCGCGACATTCTGTTCTTCGTTGATAATATCTTCCGTTTCACCCAGGCTGGTTCCGAAGTATCGGCGCTGCTTGGTCGTATGCCTTCAGCTGTGGGATATCAACCTACACTTGCAACGGAAATGGGTCTGATGCAGGAAAGAATTACCTCTACCAAAAACGGATCGATCACTTCGGTACAGGCCGTATATGTACCTGCGGATGACCTGACCGACCCGGCGCCTGCAACTACCTTTGCTCACCTGGATGCTACTACCGTACTCAGCCGTAAGATCGCCGATCTGGGTATCTACCCTGCGGTTGACCCGCTGGATTCCACTTCCCGGATCCTTACGCCAAAGATCGTCGGCGACGCACACTACAACTGCGCCAACAGGGTGAAGCTGATCCTCCAGCGTTATAAAGAACTGCAGGATATCATCGCCATCCTCGGTCTGGATGAATTGAGCGATGAAGATAAAATGACTGTTGCCCGCGCCCGTAAGGTGCAGCGCTTCCTGTCCCAGCCCTTCCATGTGGCCGAACAGTTCACCGGTCTGAAAGGTGTGCTCGTTCCCATCGACGAAACCATCCGTGGTTTCAACATGATCATGGATGGCGAAGTGGACGAATATCCCGAAGCCGCCTTTAACCTGGTGGGTAACATCGACGACGCAATTGAAAAGGGTAAGAAACTACAGGCTCAGGCCCGCGGTTAAAAACATCGATATGAATCTGGAAATATTAACCCCCGAGAAGAAATTGTTCAGCGCCGAGGTCTATGGCGTGCAGCTGCCTGGTGTCGATGGACTGTTCGAGGTATTGGACAGACATGCTCCCCTTGTCAGCGCATTGAAGGCCGGCCGGGTAAAAGTGCTGAAAGATAAAAACAATCATCTGGCCTATTTTACAATACAGAGCGGCTTTGTGGAAGTCATCCACAATAAGGTAACTGTATTAGTTGAAGGAGCCGTACCAATGGATACCAAATCGTAAACTGACCAAGATCTTTACGGTCCATTACCCACGGAAAAAATGTTAGTTTCAAGCCCCGGCTTCGCGCCGGGGTTTTTGTTATGGGGACTTCGGCCTGAGCGAGGGGAGCGAAGGTTAAGATAAGGGTGGTCTGCTAATTCAATTGCGGATCGATAGGGAAATTCACCATCATCTCATATTCTCCGCCAAGGTGGCGTAGGGCATCCTTCCATATTTCGGAGGGCTGTCTGTGAAATACCAGCGGCTGACTGGCTTGTACTGTGAGCCATGATTTTTCCTTCAATTCATCGGCCAGTTGTCCGCTGCCCCAGCCGGAATAACCGATGTAGAAGCGGATCTTCGCCATGTCGATTTCTCCCTGACGGATCAGGTCGATAGCCGTTTCAAAACTACCACCCCAGAACACTCCGTCGATGATCTCATAGCCGCCGCTGATCTTATCCGGATATTGATGCAGGAAATGGATCGTATCCATCTGAACAGGGCCTCCGAGGTAAACAGGTATTTTTTTCAGATCTTCTAATCCACTGACCAGTTCATCCAATGTATAGTCATAGTTCTTGTTTAGCACAAACCCAAAACTACCCTCGTCCTGATGCTCACATAAAAACACCACTGTGCGCATGAAGTTGGGATCTTTTAAAAAGGGATCAGCGATCAGTAATATGCCAGGTGCTGGACTCTCCATATCATCTAAATTAAGTAATCCTGCGATATATCAAAATGCTCTCGCCAAAAATGACTTTTTTCAATGGCAATGACCGTCTAAGCTGGTCTTAACAGGACGGAGGCCGACAGGTACCCGGGAGGGTACAGAAAGCGGTTTACCCCTGCCCGGCAGGACCTCCTTCTTTAAATATAATGTATTTTAGGCTGAAATCCCCTTTCTTTGTGAAACCTTCGTTAAAAACCCTTTGTAGAAAGGGTTTTAGAGAGGTCACCCTATCATCTTTTATAAATTTGTAGTTGGACCAAAAAGTATGGGTTTGAAAAAAATTTTCCCTATCATTCTTGTATTGATCTCTTTGTCCCTGATCGGCATCATTGTCATTCAGATAAGCTGGATCCTGACCATGTTGGAAAACAAGCGGGAAGACCTTCATCACAAGATGATAGACGCGGTCGTACAGGTAGGACAAAACCTGGTTGAACAAAGAGGAAACTCCGCCAAGGTCCTCCGGCTCAAGCCAGGATCGCCCTGGCGTCCTTCCGACCCCTTCCGGATGGAACTCATGCGTCCGGTGCCCATAGCAGAACGGTTTACCCCCGAAGAAATAGGGGATAAACTGCGCAAGGCGTTCAATGGACTAAATCTGAAGCAGCTTCGATTCGAGTTCTCGGTATCGTCCAATATGGAATCCAATTCCGGTTTCAGCTTCCGGTCCCCTGAACTGCATTCCCGGAATTTTCAGCAGGAGATCCAGGACACTATTCACAATAAAGCCGCATTCTACCCGCTGCAGGCTCCTGAAGACTATAATGGTGGTATCTTACCCGATGAATTACTGGTCGTCGTGGTCCCTGATTTCACGAACATAGTGCTGGGCGAAATGAGGGCCATGATCTTTGGCGCTATTTTCTTTACGCTGGTGATCATCTCTGCATTCTATGTGACAGTCAATGCGCTGCTCCGTCAGAAAAAGTTAAGCGAGATCAAGAATGATTTCATCAACAACATGACCCACGAGTTCAAGACACCCCTGGCCACCATTTCTCTTGCGGTAGATGCATTACGGAATGAAAAAGTGGTGGCGGATCGTGAGAAGTCTGAATATTTCACCGGGATCATCAAGGAGGAGAACCGGCGCATGAACAAGCAGGTTGAAACCATCCTGCAGGCCTCTCTTCTCGACCGTCAGGAGCAGCAGCTCAATCTTAAACCTCTGCATGCGCATACGATCATCCAGGAGGCGATGGAGAATTTTCATCTGCAGCTGGAAGGCAAAGGCGGCCGCGCCGAACTGCAGCTCAATGCTAAAAAAGACCTGTTGGAGGCCGATGAGGTCCATCTCATGAACATTATCACCAACCTCATCGACAATGCGGTCAAATATTCAAAAGAAAATCCTGTTATCAAGATCACTACCCATAGCACAACCAAGAGCCTGGTCATCCGGATCGAAGACAATGGGATAGGCATGAATAAAGAGACGCAGCGACGCATCTTTGAAAAGTTTTACCGTGCTCACACGGGCAACCTGCACAATGTAAAAGGATTTGGTCTGGGTCTCAGCTATGTGAAGACGATCGTGGAAGCACACCAGGGTAAGATCAAGGTAGATAGTATACCTGGTAAGGGAACTACATTTACGCTGGAGTTTCCGCTTGAGCTGAATTGAGGCGCTGCCGCTCCAATTGCTTTGGGCCCCGGTTTTCCGGTGAGCAGGGCGATACCGGGTGAGCAAGGCGAGAATCGGGTGAGCAAGGCGAGAATCGGGATGCCCCCTTTATTGGTTTCATTCCAGCCGCTGCATCAATGTCTTCAATCCGTTGAGCACTCCTTCATAGTACTGCCCTTTTTTGAAAAAAGGAATAAAGCTCTCGTCGATGATCTTTTTCGTATCGGCATTGGGCAGAATTTTTTCTATTCCGCTCCCATTCTGAATGCGGATCTTTCGAAACGATCTGGAAATACTGATCAGGATGCCGTTGTCGATTTCTTTTTTTCCAATTCTCCACGCACTCATCGTCTTTAAGGTAAAAAAATCGAAGTTGCCAGACATTGTCAGCGAAGAGTCGGCGGTCAGAACGGCTATCTCTATCGTCGTCCGCCGCTGGTATTCGTGCAGGAGATTGTCCAGCGTATCGATCTGCCCGGGGGTAAAGAGATGCTCG
The DNA here is from genome assembly GCA_035492595.1 of Puia sp. Classification (GTDB taxonomy): domain Bacteria; phylum Bacteroidota; class Bacteroidia; order Chitinophagales; family Chitinophagaceae; genus Puia. The sequence continues at coordinate 80,014 of DATJJA010000038.1, read as the reverse complement.
AAATCGTTTGTATATCCTATGGGGCGGGGGATGGTGTCCTGCGTGGCTGCTGAATCCTGTACGGCTGCTGAATCCTGCACGGTTGCTGAATCCATAGCGGCCACTGAATCCCGCGCGGTTGCCAGAACCGGCACTGCAGACAGCAGGCACGATAAAATTATCCAATTTCGTATCGATCCTAAAATCAGCATTTCAACTTTTGTTCCCCCAGAACAGACATCCATCTCCATAACTCAGGAATCGAAAGCCATGCTCCAATGCGTAGGCATAGATCCTTTTCCATTCTTTACCTACCAGTGACGCAATCAGCAGCAGCAATGTGGACTCCGGCTGATGGAAATTGGTGACGAGCCCTTTTGCGATCTTCCAGTCATAACCGGGTGTGATCAACAGCTGTGTCGTAGTTGTGAGCTCGGTCAGGCCCTGTTTCTTCATCCAGTCCATCAAGGATCTTAGCGCCTCCACTGCATCAGGTGCAGCGCTGATCGCCGTTCCGGCATCACCGGCTTCGACCGTTCCGGCATCACCGGCTTCGACCGCGCCGGCCTCTCCGGCTGCCAGGTCTGGTCGTCCGCTACCCCGTGCAATGGCGCTGCGGGTTTGAGGAGCCAGCTCATATGCATCCCATTGTTTTACCACCAGCTCTGCTGCCCTTATATCCGGATCCCGTTGGACCTTCAGTCCTAACCAGTACAAACTCTCGATGGTGCGCGCCGAAGTCGTTCCTACCGGCACAACAGGACGGCCTTCCAGCAAGGCCTGGACCAACTCCAGGATCGTCTCCCTGCCCACTGTAATAAACTCGATATGCATGGGATGTTCTCCGAGCTTTGCCGTCTTCACCGGCAGGAAGGTGCCTGCTCCTACGTGCAGGGTAACCCAGCTTCGCCGGATCCCGCGTTCTGCCAGGGAACTAAAAACAGCTTCCGTAAAGTGTAATCCTGCTGTAGGCGCCGCCACTGATCCGTCGAAGCGGGCATAGATCGTCTGATACCGCTGGCTGTCTGTCAGCTCTGCCGGCCGGCGAATATAGGGTGGGAGAGGGATCAGCCCTGCCCGATGCAACAGATCAGCAAAGGATAATTCCACCGGCGACCAGGACAGCTCTATCAGGAAAGCGTCTTCTTCCTTACCCAGAAATCTTGCTTTGAGGATGATCTCCGCCGTTGCCGCAACTCCACTCCCTCCGACGCTGGCATCTGCTGGTATGGGCTCTACCACCTTTCTCAAAATCTGCCCCGGCTTCCACTTCGAAGCCCCTCCGACCAGGCATTTCCATTGCACCTTACCTGTCTGCGCCATCGCTACGGCGATGCCTCCATAGTCCTTCGGGGGCTCCAGGCAAAAGATCTCGATCTGGCCTCCCGTCGGTTTCTGAAAAACTATGCGAGCTTCTACGACCTTTGTATTATTAAACACCAATAGGGTCCCCTCCGGAAGGTGAGCCCCGATATCCCGGTAGGATGTTTCGCTGATCTGTCCATCCCGGTAGATCAGTAGCTTACTGGCATCGCGTTCTGCCAGAGGGTAAAAAGCAATATTTTCCTGTGGAAGATCGTAGCTATAGTCGGCTATGGAGATATCTTTTGGATCCATGATCAATGCAGGAGGGCAAAGCGGGACCGGAAGTCCTGCCCTGCAGTCAGCTGCTGCCTGTTTTGCCGCAAATCTACAAAAACCAGCTTAATGTCCCGACCAAAGCCAGACCGAGAAGGTCAATGCCACTGCGAGGATCACAGCCACCACGAAGTCGCCGTTCTGCAAATAGTCGGTGCTCCGTTTGAAAGGGTATGCCGTCTGCAACACGGTTGAGGGGGGAGAGGGCCGGGTTGTTGACTGGGGAGCGGACTGCATGGTTGATTGTGGAGCTAGCTGCATGGCTGAGGGGGTAGCTGACTGCATGGTTGAAGGGGTAGAGGACTGCAGGGTCGAACGGATAGCGGACCTGATCGTTGATCGCCGGGTGGACTGGATCCCCGACCATGTCGCGGGCGAAACGGCTGAATCGATCGGCCGTAAGACAACTTTTTCCATAAACAGCGTTCTTATCTGTTTGAGGTCCGAAAGAGTCGGTGTCTTATCGGCCTTTGTCAGCATTCGTGTAAACAAAGCGCGATACTCCGGCACGAGTTTGTCAAGGATAATGGGTAGTTGGTCAAACAATCCGGGGGAGTTGTAATAGCCTTCCTGATCGACGAACACCAGTCTGACGCGCAGGATCAACAACATCGTTTGCAGATAATTGAAAAGGATGCCTGGCAGCTCACAAGGTTTTAGCTCGAGTCTGACCCGTCCGATAAGATAGGAGAATACGGGCATCCAATATTCTTTAGAAGCGTAGATGGCCGTGTCAGGTAATTCCGACCGGGGCGCTGTATTGCCGGAGACTACCACGCCGAAACGCCCGTCCCTGCCACAAAAAACAGTTTTCTCACTGATATCCATAAACCAACGCTTCTCGCTATTTATCGATTCCAATGCCTTGAAAAGGTCTTCTGACAGCCGGTGAACAGCAGGTGCAGAACCATCCTGGATCAATGTTTCCAGGGAAAAAGTATGACTTGTGATGACTTGCATACATTCTTATTTAGTTGTTTAGTCGAAAAGGCCCCGGGAACTATTCCTGTCTGGATCGGGGTTCACTGTTCCCGGGTAACCCTTTCATTACGGCAGGGATGGTATCTTAAATGGACAACCGATTATTCTTTGCTGTATTGCTAAAGCAGGTCAGCTGTCCGGAATTTATCTGTTACCTTTGTCGTGTTAGTAACTTGCAGGGAAACAAAATCACAGGATTTTGTTTTTTATTTTTTTTCGCTTAATTTTTCAGCAAAGTGGAGTTAAATGAGGCCTGATAATACCATTACCGACACGGAAATAATCGATAACCTTACCCGCGACGGCAATAATAAAAGGAAGGCGGAAGATCAGCTGTTCAATGGATTTAGCTACTTTGTAAAAGAAGGCATCCGAAAATACTCCCTTGCTGAAGAAGACGCACTGGACGTGTATTCAGACACGATCATCTCCGCGATCGAAAAGATCTCTACCGGTCTTTTTGAAGGCCGATCCTCGCTAAAAACTTACTTATTCAGGATTTTTCATAATAAATGTGTTGACCGTATCCGGCAATTGACGACTAATAAGAACAAGATCCACAGAACCACGGCACCACCGGACCTGCTTTCCCAGCTATCGGACTCGGCCAAATCCGTTATCCAGCTCCTGGTCGACCGATCCGACTTCGATCTGCTTAAGGAAAGGCTGAATGAGCTTGGGGACAACTGCCGCAAAATGCTGTCGCTCTTCGCGGATGGATATAGTGACAAGGAAATTGCCGTCGCTATGGAATACAAAACAGCTGAAGTTGTTAAGACCAGCAGGCTAAGATGCCTGGAAAAACTACGGCAGTCTTATAACTTACTAAAGCATTAATATGAATAGCCTGGAATACATCGAAGATTATTTTAAGGGCTTGCTTACCGCCACACAAAAAGAAGAATTTGAGCAACGTGTTCTTTCTGACCCTTCTTTCGCAGAAGAGCTGGCCTTCTATCTCAACACCCAGGCTCTCCTGAGAGATGAGCTGACGGCAGAGAAAAAGGCCCGGTTCAAAGAGCTCTACCGGCAAAACGAGCCGTTGCTCATCCAGCAAAGACCTGTCAGAAGACTCTGGCCATATCTTGTGGCGGCGTCCGCTCTGGTCATTATAATAGCAGGCTGGCTGATCTTTGGGTCGCAGCCCGGTCCGGAAAAGCTGGCAGACCAGTATATCAGCGGACAATTACAAAACCTGCCCGTTAAAATGAGCAGTGTGCAGGACAGCTTGCAAAAAGCGATAGCGTTGTACAATCAGGGTCAACTGCCGGAGGCCCTGACAAGGTTTCAACAACTGCTCCAGCAGGACTCGGCCCGGCCTCAGGCAAAAATTTATTCAGGCATTGTTTGCCTTCGGTTACAGCAATACGACAAAGCACTGGATTATTTTCAGCAGCTGGAAGCCGACACCGCCCTTTATAGCAACCCGGCCTTATTCTATCAATCTCTCACCCTGATGAAGCGCAATCACCCCGGTGATAGCCAAAAAGCCAGGCAGTTACTGCAGCTGGTTGTTGATCGCGACCTGGACAAGAAAGAAGATGCACAGCAATTGTTATTGAAACACTGGTAAAAAATTCGTTGACCATTCACCTTTTTCATTATGAAAAAATTCCTGTCTGGACTCAGGGGAAAGACCCTGTTTTATCTTTTTGTACTTATTGCGACCCTTGCACAAACCTCCTGTCATCCTCGTATCAGCAAAGGTGGTCCTCCGACAAATTACGCCGGCAACTGGCTGAACTGGAACTACGTGTTCAAAGAAGGCACGGATTCTGCGACCAGACAGCAAACTATCGCCCAGATCACTGCAGCCATCAGCAGTGTCAGCTCGACGCCTGTGGACACCAGCAAGCAGCGTCCCGGTGTGGCCAGCAACAACCGGATAGTGGTCCATCCGCTAGCGAGCTATCTTTCGAGCTATCTGAAGGGCGTGATCCGGGCCAGGAACGGTTTTTCGCTGGGTGCGGCCCAGGTCCATTTTTGTTCCTGTCACGACTCGTTGTTATGGAATGTGACCGCTGACCTCAATATCGGCGGCTCGGGGCAGTCAGTGCCAATTCCCCCACCTCCCCCCTCTCCGGGGGCATCTGGCGGATCAATTGCAGTGGTAGACAGTAATGGCGCCGTTACTTCTCCTTCATCGGCCCCGCCTCTGCTGACCTCCAAGCTAATCGGTTTTAGCGGGAGCCCTGAGGTCTCCGGTAAAGTGGTACTGGGGATCATCGATTCGGGTATCGACTCCACCCTTTTTGACAGGAACATTTTCCAGCAGCTGTTTGCTACGGATGGCAGCGGAAAGATCAACTTTGTACAGGGGGCGTCGGCCTCCGCGTACCAGGACAACGACGCTGTTCGTCATGGGAGCGCTGTCACGGCTATTGCATTAAATGCCTTTTACACCCAGTCCCAGGCAGATGGCGGGCACGAACTGCCCCGGCTAATGGTGATCAGGGCGCTGGATGAGAATGGGATGGGGAGCACGCTGTCTGTCAGCTGCGCCCTGAGCTATGCTATCCGTCACCGGGTGAGCCTTATCAATGCCAGTCTTGGGTACTGGAATGCCCGGAATGCAGTCATCGATCACTATCTCCAGGAGAGCTCCAGGTATGGCATCCCGGTGGTGGCGGCTGCGGGTAATGACCCCCGTGCGCATACCCCGAGCGTGTGCGGCGTGACGATCGATGGGCACAACCTGCTGAGGCCCGGCAATATGTTCTATCCTGCTGGTCAGAGCGTCGACTCCGGGTATTGTATCATCAGTGTCACCGGTCTCAGCAGCCCAGTGCTGCCTTGCCGGTATCAGAATTTTTCCTCCCGATATGTCAGCGTCGGAGTGGTGAACAAGGTCAACAGCTGCTGCGGCTTCTCGCTTCCCTTTATCGACAGCAGCTATGTGCTGGATGGGTCGTCCTTTGCGACGCCGGTGATCAGCGGTCAGCTGGGATACAGGATACTCAAGGATGGACGCCGGAGCAGCACGGCTGCCTATATGCAGCTCTTACAGCCACAAAAGATCGCAAAAGGGTTTCTCACATGGGACGGGCAATACATTACTTACTAACCATAGGAATAGTTCTTCTTTTTTATAGCAATCTGTCCGGGCAATGTCCGGACAGGCTTTTGTTATTAAAGAAGATCGACTCGTTAAAGGCCGCTAATCTTGCTGCCGATTTCCAGGTAGCCGGGTTGTTGCCCTTTGTCCACCAACTGGAGGGCTGTCCACGGCCTGCGGACTCCGTTTTTGCTTTCCTGCTGCAGCGGCTCGGGTTGATGTATTATCTGAAGAGTGATTTTCCGTCGGCTGTCAACTATACGGTCCGGGCTATCCGGCTGTTGGAAGAGCAATGTCCTCCTTCCTCTACCAAACCTTCTTTTCTGGTCAGGTGCTATTTTAACCTGCGGATATTTTATGACTCCCTTCACCAGCGTAACGAATACCTGACGGCTATTGATAGCTGCATTGCCATTTCGTTAAGGACCGGCGCTGTCGACAGCCGTTCGCTGAGGGCGCTCTGGGATAAGGCTGGGTATTACCAGGATGTCGGCGACTACGACCGTTGTTACAGGACTACCCTACTGGGACAGGCTCTTATCGGGCGGTATCTTTCTGGAAAGGACAGCCTGGCATCTGTACGCAGCTTTTCGGGATTTACGTTGGATGCGCTCTACCAGCTAGGCAGGTACGATGAAGCAGAAGAGCTGCTCATGCAGAAGATAGAGGATTTTACGACGAATAGGGACACAGCCGCCCTTGGGGTTTTTATGGATCAGTTGTCGATCGTCTATTCCCGTAAGCATGACTACAAGGGAGCATTGGAATGTTTGCGGAAGTCGTATGCTTATTGCGCAAGCATCCATTATCAGCTGGGGTGCGCCACGGTCCTGAACAATACCGGCTATTTTTACCTTTATACGCTGCACAAATATGATAGTGCTCTGATCTGGTGCCGTAAGGCGTTGGCTTCACTGCCGGCGAAGAGAGAGTGGGGGTCTTTTGAATCGCTGGAAGCTTTATCGGACTATGACAATATCGGCAGCGCTTATTCCTCGAAAGGCTACCCAGACAGTGCGCTGGCCTATTTTCAGCTGGCTTTCGATCAGCTGCAGCCGGGGATGAACGAGACAGCATTGCTGCAGCACAGTTCAGACCAAGCGTACGAAAGGAAGATGATACAGTATCAATTCCTTCTTACCGTGCATAAGGCAGATGCTTATTACGGCCGTTATTTGCTGAGCCATGACAAGAAAAGTCTCGACGAAGCGATCCGGATCTACAAGCTGTCTGATCTTTTTTTGAAAAGGGCGATCGATAACCAGTCCGAGATAAGGTCTCAGCTGGCCTTTCGAAAGAATGCCCGGGAACTTTATGAGCACGCTATTCGTGCGTCAGTAGCAGCCTCATCTCCTGAAGAAGCATTTTATTTTTTCGAACGTTCGAGAGCGATCCTACTCAACGACCAGCTGCAGAAGCAGGCGAACCTGGATGATAGAGCTCTAGCCGAAAGGGCGGGCATAAAAAAAAGAATATTTAAACTGGAAAGGGAGATGGTGGGGATGCGACCTGATACTGAAGCCTATGCGAAGCTGCAGACCAGTCTTTTTGCCGCAAAACAATACCTGGACCGCTATGACCAGGCTGCGCGGAAGCAAGTCGTTGCAGGGCGGAACATTTCCTTTAGCACTCTGCCTCTCCTTCGTGTAGAGCTGGAAAAGGGCCAGCAATCTTTTTTTGAACTATACGGAGGAGACAGCGCCGTATATTCTTTACTGGTCGATGGTCATCATACGGTGCTGCGGGTCATGAACAAGTCACGCTTCGATAGTTTGGCCTTGCTTTACATGACCTATATTTCCGATGCCGAACGGCTGAACAGGGATATGCCGGGGTTTGTCCGCACGGCCGATGGTCTGTATCGTTTGCTTTTCCCCGACAATTCTGCGCCTGCGGGCCGGGTCGTGATCTCGCCTGACGGAAGCTATTTTCCGTTCGAGGCGCTGGTCACCAATAATTCTGTACGACATCCCACTTATTTCCTGGATGATCATCCTGTTTGCTATACTTATTCAGCGCGTTATTTTCTCGATACGGCTGTTTATGATGCTGCCGCTGCCACCGGAAAAGAGTTCATGGGGATAGCCCCCGTGCAGTATGCGTCCTATCTGCATTTGCCCGATCTGCCGGGAAGCAACGGATCGTTGGATAATATTGCCTCGTGGTTCAGCAATCCTGATAAGCTTACGGCTGACCGGGCGTCCAAGGCCAGCTTCCTGGAGAACTATTCGGATTACCAGCTGATCCAGCTGTATACCCATGCAGTCGGGAACAATCTGGGTAAGGAACCATTGATCTACTTCTCTGATTCGGCGCTGGCTCTTTCCGAGCTGATCCCGGAGAAGAAGCCGTTGACGCGGATCATCGTCCTGTCGGCTTGTGAGACGGCGAATGGGGAGTTTTTCCAGGGTGAAGGCGTGTTCAGCTTCAACAGGGAGTTTGCGGCCCTTGGCATACCCACTGCTGTCGTCAATTGCTGGTCGGTCGACAATCAGGCTACTTATCGGCTGACGGAACTTTTTTTCAAATATCTTTCCCAGGGGAAGCCGGCCGATATAGCCATGCAGAAGGCTAAGAAGGAGTTTTTCCAAAGCTCGACGGGTGAGCAGCGGCTGCCTTATTACTGGGCTGCACCCGTTGTAACCGGCCAGGCCACGCTGCTTCCGAAGTCGGGGAGGCCTTTTTCCCGGTGGTATCTCTTGATCTTTCCTGTGGTTTTGATGTTTATCGGTTATCGTTTTATTAAGGGGAGATCGCAGCGCCAGACATTTTGATAAAATGAGGGCCTGTCCGGCAATGTCCGGACAGGCCCTTTTCTTATAAGCCCGGCACAGGCGGCACTGTTCTACCTCCATAAAAAATAGTAATTTAGACTAAATACAACAACGATTGACCAGATCTGCCATTGCCTTTTGCTGCTTATCTATGCTGCTGTCATGCGGCTCCAATAATCCCAAATTGACCGGGGACACAACCGACCGAAAATGGTGGAAGGAAGCGGTTGTTTATCAGATCTACCCCCGGAGCTTTAAAGACAGTGACGGGGATGGCATCGGAGACCTGAAGGGGATCATCGCCAGTCTCGATTATATAAAAGGTCTTGGCGTCGATGTGATCTGGTTAAATCCGATCTACTCTTCGCCTAACGATGATAATGGATATGATATCAGCGACTATCGCAACATCATGAAGGATTTTGGGACGATGGCGGATTTCGATACCCTGCTCAGTGAAATGCACGCGCGACACCTCAGGCTGGTAATGGACCTGGTCGTAAATCATACCAGCGATGAGCATGCATGGTTCAAACAAGCCAAGAGCTCAAGAGACAATCCTTATCGCAATTACTATCATTGGTGGAATGCGGAAAGAGGTAAACCCACGCCCCGCTGGAGTTTCTTTGATGTCAACAGCGATGCCTGGAAATATGATACCACCACAAATGCATACTATCTGCATTATTTTTCCCGCAAACAACCTGACCTCAACTGGGAGAACCCGAAAGTACGCGGCGAAGTTTACCAGATCATGAAATACTGGCTCGATAAAGGCATCGACGGATTCAGAATGGACGCATTTCAGTTTGTTTCCAAGGACACGACATGGCCGGTCTTTCCGCCGGGATATGACAAGCATATAATCCAATACTATGGCATGGGCCCTCATTTACACGACTATCTCCAGGAAATGAACAAAGAAGTTTTTGGCAGGTATGATATCATGACCGTAGCTGAAGGAGCAGGCAGCACGCTGGCTGATGCTATGTCTCTCGTCGATCCGGCACGGCATGAATTGAATATGGCCTATCACTTCGAGGGGATGGACGTAGGCAATTTTGATCCCGATTACAGCCTCCCGGACTTTAAAAAAGTGTACTCGAAATGGGACAGCGCATTTGCTGAGAAGGGGTGGATATCCATCTTTTTGGGTAATCATGATCAGCCCCGAATGGTCAGCCATTGGGGGAATGACGATCCCCGCTACCTGGAAGCTTCTGCCAAAATGCTGACAACTTTTCTTATGACCATGCGAGGGACGCCCTATTGCTACTATGGGGACGAATTGGGGATGAGCAATATAAAATTCGATAAAATGAGTGACTACCGGGATATTGCTACCCTCAACAAATATCTTTCCCTGAGGCAAACCGGCGGTGACACTGCGTCTTTTATTGAATTCCAGAAACGATCTTCCCGGGACAACGGCCGCACCCCTTTTCAGTGGGATAACTCGACTAATGCGGGTTTTACTACCGGTACACCCTGGATAAAAGTTAATCCTGGCTATCCTGCCGTCAATGCTGCTGCCGAAGAAAAAGACTCGAATTCTGTTCTCAACTATTTCAAAAAGGCGATCCGGTTACGTAAACTGAACCTTACAATGGTCTATGGCAACTACACCCTGCTGGACCGGGACAACTCCAGTGTCTATGCCTATACCCGCGAAGGCGAGGGAAAGAAATTTTTGGTCCTTCTCAATTTTAAAAGCAGTCCGGCTACTGTTGTGCTCCCTCCGGGTATCAATCTCTCCAAAGCAACCCTTGTTCTCCAAAATTATCCCGGGCCGTCAAAAAACAACACGCTCCAACCTTACGAGGCCCTCGTTTACGACATTACTCCCTGATCGACCCGGCGCAAACTCGAATTCGCGGAGCATTGGACCCGCTCACCACTCCTAATCTGGCCAGGGAGCCCCTGTCTGTGTTATCCCCAGCTTATCCACCGTAATTCACAGGTTATGCACAGCCCAAACGACCATTTTATTCTCCCGATTCTCATAAGCTCAAACCCCCGCCCAGCCTGCATGGGTAATACACCCTTGTGGAAAAATTAAATTTTTCAAATTCCCGCTTGAAAGTGGGAAAAAGTGTTATTTTGTGTTAGTTTTAGTTAAGGTTGATTCAACTCCTCATAAATGATTGGTTTTCTGGGCGAATACGAAGCTACATTGGACTCGAAAGGTCGCTTCCTGCTTCCGGTCGGCTTCAAAAAGCAGCTGCCGGAAGACGGGACTACCCAGTTTGTCATTAACAGGGGGTTCGAAAAATGCCTTAGTCTCTATCCGATGAAAAGCTGGGAACCGATTTTCGCCCGAATTAGCCAATTGAATGATTTTGACCCCGAAGTTCGTCAATTCAGAAGATATTTCCTGAACGGCGCTACAATGGCAGAATTGGACTCCGCCGGCAGAATTCTCATTCCTCAAAACCTGAAAGAGCATGCTGGTCTCGAAAAAGACATCGTGCTCACCGCAGCAGTGGATAAAATCGAAATCTGGGATAAAAGTAAGTACCATCAGTTCTTTGAATCTTTTTCACCGGAAGCATTCAGCAGCCTGGCTAAACAGGTGATGAACCCGGGAGGGTTGACACAATGACGACTCCCGGTAAGGATAACGAATCCTATCACCTTCCTGTCCTCCTGCAGGAGACGCTCGACGGATTAGACATCCAGCCGGATGGAATCTATGTCGACTGCACCTTCGGCGGCGGCGGTCACTCCAGGGGTATACTGGAAAGGCTGGGACCCAAAGGCAGATTGTTCGCCTTCGATCAGGACAGCGACGCCCGTCGTAACCTGCCGGAAGACCGACGCATCATCTTTCTGCCCCACAATTTCCGGCACCTGGGTCGCTTCCTCCGTCTGCACGAAGCGGCTCCCGTCAACGGCATCCTTGCTGACCTTGGCGTCAGCAGCCACCAGTTCGACCAGGCTGAACGGGGATTTTCCTTCCGATTCGAAGGTGACCTGGATATGCGCATGGATCAGCGAATGACAACAACTGCCTTCGACATCGTGTATACGTATTCCGAACAGCAGCTGCACAAATTATTCGAGCAGTATGGCGAAGTTACCAATGCCAAAACATTGGCGCGCACCATCGTCCAGCTGCGACGTTCCGTTTCGCTGAAGACCATCCCCAACTTCAAAACAGCCTTGAATAGCGTGGTGAAAGGGAATCCCAACAAGTACTTTGCCCAGGTATTCCAGGCGTTACGCATCGAAGTGAATGATGAATTGGGAGCTTTAAAAGAAATGCTGCAACAAGTGCCTGGCCTCCTGGTATCCGGTGGCCGTGTCGCCATCATCACCTTCCATTCCCTGGAAGACAGGCTCGTCAAGAACTTCCTCAAAAAAGGAACTTTCGAAGATGAAGACCCGTCAGACCCCTTCGGACAAAGTACGATAGCCCCCCTGTTAAAAGCGATTACCAAAAAACCGGTAACTGCCGGTGAAAATGAATTACGCCAAAATCCGCGAAGCCGAAGCGCAAAGCTGCGTATCGCTCAACGGTTATAACATAGCATAGAAGACATAGAGGAGGAAACATGAAGAAGAAAGATCAGAATTCAGCGACTCCTCCCTGGGAAGAGGGGGATGTTACGCAAGATGCGGCAGAGGCCACGTTGAAGGCCGCTAAAAAGAGGACGGCTAAAGGCGGGACTACTGAGGCCGCCCGGCGTCCCCGGTGGAAACCTTCCCTCCTGGGCTACAGCTGGGTCATGAAGAATATCAGCTTCTTCCTGTTCCTTGCGGCTCTCGCGGTGGTCTACATCTATAACGGCCATTATGCCGACAAGATCTCCCGGGACATCAACCGGACCAGTAAAGAACTGAAAGAATTGCAATATGAATACAAAACGCTTAAAAGTGAAGTGATGTTCCGGAGTAAGCAGAGTGAACTGGCCAAGGCAGTAGATCCTTTCGGCCTGAAGCAGCTCACCCAGCCTCCTTATGTCCTTGTCGACAGCGCACAGAAATAAATTTAAAACGTCCCTCGGGATAAACATGGAAGTAAAACGCGATATATTATGGAGGGTCTACCTCTGCTTTCTTGGCATCGTGGCGCTGAGCCTCGTGGTGCTGGGGAAGGCGTTCTATATCCAACACGCGCAGGGGGCATACTGGCGTGGGCTCAGCGACAGTCTTCATCAAAAGTTCATCGAGCTCGACGCGGAAAGGGGTACGATCTACAGCGAGGATAGCAGCATGCTCAGCACCTCTATCCCTTATTTCAATATCTATATCGACTTCGGCGCCGACGGTCTCCGCGAGAAGAATGGCCGGCGTTTCACGGATAACCTCGATTCCCTCTCGCTTTGCCTGGCAGGTCTGTTCGGCGATCAGTCCGTTGCTGCCTACAGGAAAGACCTGCTCAGCGGCTATCGCACCAACGATCGCTACTATCTTCTGCAATCCAATGTCTCCTTTGAAAAATATCAGCAGCTCCGCAATTTCCCTCTTGTCCGCCAGGGCCGCAACAAAAGCGGCTTCATTGCGGAAGTAAGCAATAAAAGATTGAATCCGTTCGGCTTGCTGGCCAATCGTACCATTGGCCTGGCAAGAGCGAATGCCCAGAATGTCGGTCTTGAACGTACCTATGACACCCTGCTCAAAGGCGAGGTCGGCCGTCGTCTTGTCCGCTACATTGCCGGAGGGACCTATATCCCCGTGGAAGGCTATGAGATAGAATCGGAGAATGGAAAAGACATCATCACCACGCTTGACGTCAACATCCAGGACATCGCAGAAAACGCTCTGCTGAAAGAGCTGACAGTAAACGAAGCAGAACACGGCACCTGTATAGTCATGGAGGTTGCTACCGGTAAGATCAAAGCTATCGCCAATCTTGGCCGCCAGTCCGATGGCTCTTATTGGGAAGACCTGAACTATGCGATCCGCGCCACCGAACCAGGCTCTACCTTCAAGCTGGCGACCCTGCTTTCTCTACTTGAAGATAAAAAGGTCACACTGAACGACAACCTCAACCTTGAAGGAGGCACCTGGAAGATCGGCCATCGCACTGTCTATGATTCCGAGCCGCACGAGAATAAGACGTTTACGGTCAAGGAGGCCTTTGAGATCAGCTCCAACGTCGGCATGGCCAAGCTGGCGGTGGCCAACTATACGAGCAATCCCAACCAGTTCGTCGACCACCTGAAGAAATTACGAATGAACCAGATGACCGGGATCGATCTGCTTGGCGAAGGAATGCCGATCGTCAAGACGCCAAAATCGAAAACGTGGAGCGCCACCAGTCTTCCGTGGATGGCGTTTGGCTACGAAGTCCTGGTCACGCCCCTGCAAACGCTGACACTCTACAATGCTGTTGCCAACAATGGCCGGATGATGAAGCCCTATCTTGTCAGCGCGCTCCAGGAATCAGGCATCACGGTAAAAGAGAACAAGCCGACGGTCCTTATCGACAAGATCTGCAGCGAGAGCACTCTCCGGCAACTGCAGGACTGTCTGTATGGCGTTTGCAACAGCACGATCGAAGGAGCTACCGGTTACAAGCTCTTTAAGAACGCATTTTATAAAGTCGCGGGCAAGACGGGCACGGCCCTTGTCGCCAATGGGACACGCGGTTATGCCGACCATATCTACCAATCCTCGTTTGTGGGTTATTTCCCTGCCAACGCGCCGAAATATACCTGTATCGTGGTCATAAAGAACAAGCCTTTTGCAAAAGTATATTATGGTGGCGCTGTTGCCGGACCTGTCTTTAAGGAGCTGGCCGACAGGTTGATGAGTACGTCTCCGGGCCCGGTCAACCTGCCTGATCCCGGAAAGGACAGCTCGAAATTCTATTATGCCGGCCTTACGCGTGACATAAAGGCTGTTGAACAAACGCTGCAAATGAGCTATACCGACTCTGCCGGAAAGAATGAATGGTCCCGTCTCTATGCTTCCGAATCAGGCAGCCGGCCCGTTCTCGGCAGGCAGGCCGTTTCGCGGCAGATGGTACCCGACGTGAAAGGCATGGGTCTGAAAGATGCGTTGTACTTATTGGAGGGCATGGACATGCATGTTTCGGTGAGCGGCAGCGGGAAGGTCAGGACACAAAGTATCGAGCCGGGTTCGCCCCTGGTAAAAAAGGAAAAAATATTTATTCAACTGGATTAACGAAACCCTGGGATATGGCAAACCTACAGGACATATTGTATAAAGTAAGCATCCGCTCCATTCATGGCGATCGGGACAGACAGGTGGACAACCTGCAGACCGACTCCCGCCAGGCAGGAGCCGGCTCTTTATTCATAGCCATGAAAGGGACACATGTCGACGGCCACGATTTCATTCCTGCTGTAACGGCTGCCGGCACCCCTGTGATCGTTTGCGAGGACCTGCCGGCTGTTTTACAGGAAGGTGTGACTTATGTCAGGGTGGAGGACACGGCCGCAGCAGCGGGCATCATCGCCCACAACTTCTATGGCCAGCCTTCCGAGCGCGTCAAGCTGGTAGGTGTCACCGGCACTAACGGCAAGACGACCATTGCCACCTTATTGTATAAGTTGTTTTCCGGCCTGGGCTATAAATGCGGTCTGCTCAGCACTGTACAGAACCACATCGGCGAACGAGTCGTACGTGCCACACATACCACGCCGGACGCGCTCCACCTCAATGCCCTGCTAAAGGAAATGGCGGACGAAGGCTGTACGCATGTCTTTATGGAGACCAGCTCTCATGCTATCCACCAGCATCGCATCGCGGGTCTGCGATATGCCGGGGGGCTGTTCAGCAACATTACCCATGATCACCTGGACTATCATAAGACCTTTGAAGAATATATCCGGGTAAAAAAATCCTTCTTCGACTCTCTGCCCTCCGAGGCGTTTGCTATCTCGAATGCAGACGATAAAAGAGGCGCCGTCATGTTGCAGAACACGAATGCAAAAAAATATTTCTACAGCCTGAAGACCCTGGCGGAGTTCAAGGGGAGGATACTGGAGAACAATCTTACGGGTCTGGTCATGATCATCAATGACCAGGAAGTTCATTTCCGTCTCATCGGGGAATTCAACGCCTACAACCTGCTGGCTGTCTACGGCGCAGCTATCTGCCTTGGCGAGGATAAAAACGAAGTGCTTCGCCGGCTCAGCACTCTCAATGGGGCCGAAGGCCGGTTCGATTATTTAATGTCACCAAAGGATAAGATCATCGGCATCGTTGACTATGCCCATACGCCCGATGCCCTTATCAATGTACTGACGACTATCCAGAAACTGCGCAAGGGGCACGAACGTGTGATCACCGTTGTCGGCTGCGGGGGGGATAGGGACAAGACGAAACGTCCGTTGATGGCTGCTGCTGCTGCCGAATACAGCGACAAGGCTATTCTTACTTCCGACAATCCCCGGAGCGAAGATCCTGAGCAGATCATCCGGGATATGGAAGCGGGCTTAAATACGGCGGCAAAAAGGAAATATATCTCTATCACCGACCGGAAGGAGGCGATTCGTACTGCGTTGAGCCTTGCAGGGCCGGAAGACATCGTGCTTGTCGCCGGAAAGGGACATGAGAAATACCAGGAGATAAAAGGAGTAAAATACCCCTTCGACGACAAACAAATATTATTGGAATTTTTCGAATTGCTCGATAAATAAAAGACATGCTATATTATTTATTTGAATGGTTTAAGCAGCATAGCATCAAGGTGCCGGGAAGTGCCCTGTTCCAGTTCATCACCTTCCGGGTGCTGCTGGCTGTCGTATTCTCTCTTATTGTCAGCATGATCTTTGGAAAAAGGCTCATTCGCTTCCTGGTAAAGAAGCAGATCGGTGAGGCGGTTCGTGATCTTGGTCTTGCAGGCGAACAGCAAAAGAAGGGAACGCCGACCATGGGTGGTTTCATCATCATCCTGGCTATCCTTATCCCTACATTCTTACTTGCCGATCTGCATAAAGCCTATATCCGTCTTATGATCTTCAGCACCCTCTGGCTTGGTCTGATCGGTTTTATCGATGATTATCTGAAAATACGGGCCAAACGTATTGCAAAAGAGCAGGGGATTGCTTACAAGAAAGGGGATAAAGACGGGCTCGCTGGCTGGTTCAAAGTGCTTGGTCAGGTCGTGCTCGGCCTTGTCGTGGGTGCTACCTTATACTTTAACAGCAATACCATGGTCTACCGCGAATATGTAGGCCAGACTGCGCCTACGGATACCGTCGGATGGAAGACCATTACCCTTGGCAAGGAGAAAAAGCTGTTCGCGCCGGCAAAAGAGCCGATCACGACGATCCCTTTTGTAAAGAACCATGAGTTCAATTATTCCAAGCTGCTTCCGCCGGCTATGCGGGGATTCACCTGGATACTCTATATAATTATCGTGATCTTCATCATCACGGCGGTATCCAATGGCGCCAACCTTACGGACGGACTGGATGGGCTGGCTACCGGCACCAGTGCTGTGATAGGCGCCTGTCTCGGCATCTTTGCCTATGCCAGCGGTAATATCCGCTTTGCGGAATACCTCAACGTCATGTATATCCCAAACCTTGGGGAGCTGTCGATCTTCATCGGCGCGCTGGTCGGAGCCTGTGTGGGTTTTCTCTGGTACAATGCCTATCCGGCACAGGTCTTTATGGGAGATACCGGCAGTCTTACTCTTGGCGGGATCATTGCGGCCCTGGCCATCATCGTCCGTAAGGAGTGGCTGATACCTATTTTTTGCGGGGTATTCCTGGTAGAAGTGCTTAGTGTAACGATACAAGTGACTTATTTCAGATATACGAAGAAGAAATATGGAGAAGGGAAAAGAGTATTTCTCATGAGTCCCCTGCATCACCATTACCAGAAGCTGGGGTATCATGAAAGCAAGATAGTAACAAGGTTCTGGATCGTGACGATCCTCTGTGTGGCGTTTGCCATAGCGACTTTGAAAATCAGGTAGCGGCTGCCGCAAGGTGGTCGTTCAATATAAATTCATGTATGAAAAACCAAACTGGGTAACCGTGCTAACCGGGGCTTGGCAATGTAAGCTCCGGGAACGCTGATGGTATATCCGGGAAGACCGTTGACCCTCATACAGTGAAAAAAGAATTGTGGTGCAGTATTGTCCTATGCTTTTGAAGAACCCCATTAATCCGGTACTGGATGATTAAAATGTTATGTCTAAAAAAATGGTCATACTCGGTGGAGGTGAGAGTGGCGTTGGTGCAGCAATACTGGCAGCACAGCGTGGGTACGACGTGTTCGTATCCGACGGCGGCCCTCTGAAAGACGCATACCGGGAAGACCTGAAAAAACATGACATCCCTTTCGAAGAAAAAGGGCATTCCATGGACCGCGTCCTTGCTGCCGACGAAGTCATGAAAAGCCCGGGCATACCGGAAAAGAATGACCTGGTGAAGCAGATCCGCGCCAAAGGCATCCCTGTTATCAGTGAGATCGAGCTTGCCTACCGGTATAAGGGAGACAGCGGTGTCATTGGTATTACCGGAAGCAACGGGAAAAGCACGACCACGGCGCTGACATACCATATCTGCCGTCATGGTGGACTGGACTGCGCCCTTGTCGGAAACATCGGATATTCATTCGCCCGCCAGGTTGCCGAAGACCCGAAAAAATGGTATGTGGTGGAGATCAGCAGTTTCCAGCTGGACGACATTCAGACCTTCCGGCCCGAAGTGGCCATTCTGACCAACATCACGGAGGACCATCTCGATCGCTATGACCACAAATTTGAAAATTACATCGCCAGCAAGTTCAGCATCACCAGGAACCAGACTGCCGGCGACTACTTTATCTATAACGAAGACGACCCTGTGATAAACGAACATATAGGCCAATTTCCCATTCATTCTAACCCACTACCATTTACTATGCAACAGGAACCTAACAAAGGCGGATTCATAAAAAACGGACAGATGAACATCAACACAGGCAGCGAGAAACTTCAAATGAGCATCTATGATTTTGCCCTGAAAGGCATTCACAATCAATATAACACTATGGCAGCAGGCATCGCATCCGCCACCGTCGGCATCCGCAAGGAGAAGATCCGGGAGGCTATCCAGAGCTTTGAAGCTCTCGAACACCGCATGGAATATGTCAGCACTGTACGTGGGGTAGAATTTATAAATGATTCGAAGGCCACCAATGTCAACAGCACCTGGTATGCCCTGGAAAGTATGGAGAAGCCGACTATCCTGATCCTGGGTGGCGTGGATAAAGGCAATGACTATACCCTGATCCGGGACCTGGTAAAGGAAAAGGTGAAGGCTATCGTTTGCATGGGCGTAGACAATCGCAAGATACACGAAGCTTTTCAGAACGATGTACCTCTTATGGTCAACACGCTCAGTGCGGAAGAAGCTGTGAAAGCAGCCTTTCACTTCGCTGCCAAAGGAGATGTTGTATTATTGAGTCCCGCCTGTGCCAGCTTCGATCTGTTTAAAAATTATGAAGACCGGGGACGACAGTTCAAGGAGGCTGTCCGTGATCTATGAGCAATTCAGCAACGATAGAAAAGACACCATTTGGCAGCCTTCGGTCACGCACCAAAGGCGACAAGGTTATATGGACCGCTGTGGTCCTTTTAGCCGTTGTATCCCTGTTGGTTGTATACAGCTCCACGGGCTTGCTGGCTTATAAGATGTATAAGGGAAATACAGAAGTCTACCTTTTCAAACAATTCGCCTTCATCCTGGTGGGAGTGATGATCATCTATTTCGCTCACCAGGTCAACTATACTATCTACTCCAAAGTAGCGAAGATCCTGTTCCTGCTTTCCATACCTCTTTTATTCTATACGCTTTTCTTCGGGGTAAAGCTAAATGAAGGCAGTCGCTGGATCCGTCTGCCCATTATCAATATGACCTTCCAGACATCCGATCTGGCAAAGCTTGCCCTGTTCATGTACCTCAGTCGTCTGCTGAGTAAAAAGCAGGATGTGATAAAGGATTTTCGCGCCGGCTTCCTGCCGGTGATCACACCCGTTGCTATTATTTGCGTGATGATCGCCCCGGCCAATCTGTCCACGGCCCTGCTCATCGGAGCGACCAGTCTCATGCTGCTGTTTATCGGCCGGGTCAGCGCCAAACATCTTTTGCTGACCATTGGTGTCGCAGCGATACCCCTGGTCATACTCATATCTGCCGCTGTCATCCGGCATAAGGCCAATGGCGGTACGACTGAAAAGCCAAAGGTCGAGGGCCGGTCGCGACTTACTGTCCGGGTAGACACCTGGATCAGCAGGGTTGAGACCTTTGTTTATGGCGGAAAGGAAGACAATGGTGACAACAACTATCAAACGAATCAGGCCAAGATAGCCATTGCAAAAGGTGGGATCCTCGGACTGGGACCGGGGAACAGCCAGCAGCGGAACTTCCTTCCTCATCCTTATTCCGATTTTATCTACGCCATTATCATCGAAGAATATGGGTTAGCGGGCGGGGCATTCATTGTCCTGATCTACCTGGTCTTCCTGCTGCGCAGCATCCGGATCTTCCGGCGCTGCCCCTTTGCATTCGGAGCTTTCCTGGCGCTGGGACTTAGCTTTACTCTTGTCATACAGGCGCTGGCAAATATGGCAGTCAACGTCAACTTATTCCCTGTTACCGGTGTCACACTTCCCCTGGTCAGCATGGGGGGCAGCTCGTTCCTGTTTACCTGCCTGGCGATAGGGATCATACTGAGCGTTGCCCGCAATGCCGAAATTTCAGAAGGTAACGAAAAAAATATGGAGGAACCCGCAACTTGAGCAAACGGATCATCATAGCAGGAGGCGGCACCGGCGGCCATATCTTTCCGGCCATCGCTATTGCGGGGGCCCTGCAAAAAAAGGACCCGGCCATTGAACTATTGTTTGTGGGTGCCAGGGGCAAAATGGAAATGGAAAAGGTGCCCCAGGCTGGCTATCGTATCGAAGGAATAGACATTGCCGGCTTTAACAGAAGCTCTTTGATAAAAAATTTCGGTCTGCCGATGAAGCTGATCAGGAGTTTCTTCCAGGTCAGTTCTATCTTCAGCTCCTTCATGCCCGATGCGGTCGTTGGGGTAGGAGGATATTCCAGCTTTCCGGTCCTGCGCGCAGCACAGGCCAAAGGCATCCCGACCTTTATCCATGAGAGCAACTCGTTCGCGGGCAAAAGCAATATCCTGCTGGGGAAAAAGGCGACCCGCATTTTTGTTGCCAGTGACGGCATGGAGAAATTCTTTCCTGCAGACAGGATCCAGGTTTCCGGTAATCCTGTCCGCAGCGCCATCATTCAAAGCAAGATTGGCCGGGACGAGGCTATCCGTTCTTTTGGTCTGGACCCTGCAAAACCTACGGTCCTGTCGACGGGGGGAAGTCTTGGCGCAAAAGGCATCAATGAAGCCATCGCCGCTCATCTCGACCAGTTTGGGGATGTCCAGCTGATCTGGCAGACAGGCCGGCCTTTTGCTGAGCAGGCATCAGCGCTATGTGCCGGCCGTAAAAATGTCTGGACCGCCGACTTTATTCCACAGATGGAAAATGCTTTTGCGGCTGCAGATGTGGTCATATCGAGGTCCGGCGCGATGTCCATCGCTGAACTATGTGTTGTAAAAAAACCGGTTGTCTTTGTGCCTTTTCCTTTTGCGGCGGAAGATCATCAGACAGTCAACGCCCAGAACCTTGTGGATAAGGGTGCCGGGCTCCTGGTGAAAGACAGTGAAGCAAAAGACAAGCTGGTTGACACCGTTTTGGCCTTATCAGAGGACAAGGCAAAACTGGAAAAACTAAAAGAAAATATAGGCCGGCTAGCTGTAACCGACGCGGCAGACCGCATTGCGGAACAGATACTAAGGGTGCTGGCGGCCCCGACCGGGCATGCGGGGGCGGGCAAAAACTGAATGTTAAAATGATCGAACTAAAAGATATAAAGCGGATCTATTTTATTGGCATTGGCGGCATAGGCATGAGTGCGCTGGCCAGATACTTCCGTTTTCACGGACGGCAGGTCGGCGGTTATGATAAGACGGCTACGGCACTAACGCGTCAGCTGGAGGAAGAAGGTATTGCCGTTCACTATGAAGAAGACCCTGACGCAATTCCGAAGGAAGTCGATCTGGTTGTTTATACGCCGGCTGTGCCCGCCGCACACAAGGAGCTGGTATGGTATCAGCAGCATTCCTATATCCTGATGAAAAGGAGTGAAGTGCTTGGGCTGATCACGGCCGGGTCTTTTAATATCTGCGTGGCAGGTACGCACGGAAAAACCACCGTCACGACGATGATAGCACATATCCTGCGGCACAGCGGCTATGGCTGTAATGCTTTTCTCGGAGGGATTGCCGTTAATTATAACAGCAATTTCTGGAGTGACAAGCGAAATGTCTGTGTAGTGGAAGCCGACGAATATGACAGGAGCTTTCTGCGGCTTAGTCCCGATGTAGCTGTCATCACGGCCATGGATGCGGATCATCTCGATATCTATGGTACGGCGCAGGCAGTTGAGCAGGCTTTTATCGACTTCTCCGGCAGGTTAAAGCCGGGCGGCCTTCTTATCAACAGGAGGGGCCTGAAGAGGGAAGGGGAATTGAAAGGCGACCGGCATCTGACCTATGGTATTGCTGCGGGCAACGAGGGCGCCCCCGGCCCCTTTTCCGCCGCAGATGTTATTGCGACCGATGTCACCATCGACCAGGGTGATTATATGTTCAACGTAAAAACGGCCGACTGGAGTCTCGAACGCATAGCCCTGCCGATGGGTGGGCGCCACAATGTAGAGAACGCCACCGCTGCCATAGCCGTCGCGCACAGTCTTGGCATTGCCGGGGATAAGATAGTGGCGGCTATCGCTGCATTCCGGGGTGTGAAAAGGCGATTCGAGTACATCATTAAAACCCGCCGAAGGGTCTTTATCGATGACTATGCGCATCATCCGGAAGAGCTGCGGGCTTTGATCAGTGGAGCAAGAGAGTTGTTTGGCAATATGAAATGTACCATCATTTTCCAGCCGCACCTTTTTACAAGGACGCGCGACTTCCTGGATGGCTTTGCCGCCAGCCTTGACCTGGCAGATGAAGTATTCTTATTGCCTATCTACCCAGCGCGGGAGCTGCCCATTGAAGGGGTGACCAGCGAGCTTATTGCGGAGAAGATGACAAAGGGGAAGGCCGCTGTAGTGGATAAAAAAGAAATACTGGCAATTATAGATGATAAAGTAACATATAATGATTGCCTCGAGTTGTTGATCGTAGCCGGAGCCGGAGACATTGATACATTGGTGGAGCCTATCCGGCAATTGCTGGAAGGCTCTGCTGCAGGGCGCCCCTGAGAACGGGGGGCTGCAGTGACAAGTAATTGTGAACGGGATTTTACTAACCCGTGCACTGTTGTACCCGTCTGATGGTCCGATGGGCCATCGGGCGGGTCTCAATAAAAAAAAGAATGGCTGTTAAAATAAATATCAGGAAAGTAGTATCGGTTATCATCTGGGGCATGGTGGGCGCCGGTGTGCTGGTATTGCTTGTAGCAGCCGTTCGATATCGAAACGGCAATACCTGTAAAGGATACCGGATCGAGATCGCAAGGTCCTCAAGCGCCGGTTCATCCGATGCAGCAGTGTTCATTGACAAAAAAGGGATCAACGATCTGCTGAATTCAGCCGGCGCCGGGCGCGGCCAGGACCGGCCCATTCAATCTTTCGACCTCCGCCGTCTTGAGTCGGCATTGGAAAAGAATGTTTGGATAAAAAAGGCGCAATTGTTCTTTGATAACAACGGGATACTGCGGGTAAACGTATTCGAACGTGAACCGGCTGCGCGGATCTTCACCAGCGATGGCAACAGCTTCTATATCGACAGCACTGGCGTACAGCTGCCCCTGCAGGACAAAGTACAGGCGCGTCTGCCAGTATTCACGGGCTACCCGGCACCCAAGATCCGGCTACAGGGCCGTGACAGCGCACTGACGGCGGGCATTCTTCAGCTGAGCAGCTTCATCCGGCAGGACTCTTTCTGGTCGGCCCAGGTCGCGCAGGTGGACATCGCGGCTGATAGGACCTTCGAGCTGGAACCTGAGGTCGGAAGACACAGGGTCAGTTTTGGAGATGGCAGTGATATCCGGCAGAAGTTTCACCGGCTCTTTGTCTTTTATAAAGAGGTGCTGAGCCGGACGGGGTTTGATAAATACAGCCGCATCGATGTGTCTTATGCCGGACAGGTCATAGGAATAAAAAAAGGAAGTGAGCAAAGCCGTTATGATTCTATCCAGGGAATGAATAATATCCGGCAATTGATCCTATCGGCACAGCAATTGCAACAGGATACTATCCGTCAGCAGAATGTCAAACCGCTTGAACGCAACACAATGACGGAGCAGAATCTTACCAACTATGATCTCGTACCGGACTCGCCATCGGTGAACCAGCCGGCGGCAACGCTGACATTGCCAGCGTCGTCCGCATTGCCAGCATCGCGAACAATGACAGCATCGCCGGCAACCCGTACAACAACGCATGCGGCCGGCCGTGAAGCTGCGCGAACCGTTTCGCATACAACTAACCATAAACCCGTTCAACCGGCTCATTCCTCTCGTCCGCGAGCAGTAATGCCGGCAAAACCGTAAAAAACAACTATAAATAAAATAAACTAAACTATGAATCACGAACAGCCTATAATTGTCGGACTCGATATCGGAACGACGAAGATTGCTGCGATAGCAGGTCGTAAGAACGACTACGGCAAGCTCGAAATATTAGGGTTCGGACGTGCCAACTCCAATGGGGTCAAACATGGTCAGGTGCTGAATATAGATGAGACGATCAAAGCCATCCAGATGGCCCTTGATAATTGCTATGCTTCAAATCCTAACCTGGAGATCAGTGAAGTGTATGTTGGTATAGCCGGTCATCATATCAAAAGTCTTCAGACCCGTGGTGACATTGTTCGCCAGAACACCGACGAAGAAATTACCCGCCGGGAGATCGATCAGCTCATTGCCGACCAGTATAAGACCTATATACCCGCCGGCGACCAGATCATCGATGTTATCCCACAGGAGTTTACCGTGGATAATTTCCAGAACATCCCCAACCCCATCGGGTATGGTGGAGTAAAAGTAGGCGCCAACTTCCACATCATCACCGGCGACAAGAATGCCATCCGGAATATCAACCGGGCCGTTGAAAAAAGCCGGCTTCATACCAAGGACCTGGTGCTCCAGCCATTGGCTTCGGCCGCTGCTGTCATGGGACAGGAAGACCTGGAAGCCGGAGTGGCTATCGTGGACATTGGCGGCGGCACTACCGACCTGGCGGTATTCTACGAAGGGATCCTGAAACATACTGCTGTCATTCCCTTTGGCGGTGAGAACATCACCAACGACATAAAGACGGGGCTTGGGGTACTGAAGACCCAGGCAGAGCAGATGAAAGTGCAGTTTGGCTCCGCGCTTTCCAACGAGGCAAAGGCCAACGCCTATATTACGATACCGGGTCTGAGGGGTATGCCTGCAAAAGAGATCAGCGTAAAGAACCTTGCCAATATCATCCAGGCGCGAATGAGCGAGATCATGGACTTCGTGTCCTATCACCTCAAACAAGTGGGGCTGGACAATCGTGCGCTGAATGGTGGGATCGTCATGACAGGCGGTGGCTCGCAGCTCAAGCATCTCATCCAGCTTACGGAATACATCACCGGTCTCAATGCGCGTATTGGCTATCCAACGGAGCATCTTGCTGCGGGTCATATCGAAGAGTTGGCCAAGCCGACCTATTCTACCTGCATCGGACTGATCCTGAAAGGATACAGCGACTACGAACACAACCGTAAGGAGTTTGAAAAGGAATTCCGCAAAGTGGATGTCCCTGATAACCTGCGGAAGGTGGAAATGCAGCAGGAGCAGTCGCTCCTGAGCGCAGAAATGCTGCAGCAGGAAAGAGTTCGCAACCGGAAGGGCATGAAAGACTTCTGGGGGAAATTCAAGGACGGAATTATCGATCTGTTTAAAGAGGAAGAGGACCAGAAATTATAATATAAGAGATCATACCCTTTGAGAGATTAGTTGATCCAGGCATCGTTGGGTACGGCGGCCACGGAGTGGCTGACCAATTTATTCGTTCTAAATTTTTTTGTTATGATCCATTTTGATCTACCGAAAGAGAAATCATCCATCCTAAAAGTAATAGGAGTGGGTGGTGGTGGCAGTAATGCAGTAAACCATATGTTCAGTCAGAACATAGAGGGAGTGAATTTCATCATTTGTAATACCGACGCTCAGGCAATAGCAACCAGCAAAGTACCGAACAAGGTGCAGCTTGGCCCTCATCTGACACAGGGGCTGGGAGCTGGTGCTAATCCCGACATTGGCAGACAAGCGACGGAAGAAAGTCTGGAGGAGATCAAACAGATCCTCGAAGTGAATACCAAAATGGCGTTTATTACGGCTGGTATGGGCGGTGGGACCGGAACAGGCGGTGCACCTATCATTTCAAAGATATGTAAGGACCTGGGCATTCTTACGGTGGGCATTATCACCACCCCCTTCTCTTATGAAGGGAGAAAAAGGCAGCTACAGGCTGAAGAGGGCATTCGCATAATGAAACAATATGTCGACACGCTCCTGGTCATCAGCAATGACAAGCTCCGGCACCAGTTCGGCAACCTGAAAATGAAAGAGGCTTTTGCCAAGGCTGATAATGTCCTGGCGACGGCTGCAAAATGTATAACCGATGTGATCAACAGCACCGGTCAGATCAACGTTGACTTTGCGGATGTATGCACTGTTATGCGTAATGGCGGTGTGGCTATTCTTGGCAGCGCGGCGGCCAAGGGTGACAACAGGGCCCAGAAAGCCATCGAGGAGGCTCTTAACTCCCCGCTTCTCAATGACAATGACATCAGTGGGGCCAAATGGATCCTGATCAATATCAACTCCAGCGAAGGCGAGTTTGAGTTTACCATGGACGAAGTGGATATCATTCAGAGCTACCTTATCAGCGCGGCTGGTGAGAATACCGATGTTATCCTGGGTCTGGGTTATGACAATACGCTGGGTGCAAGTCTGGGTATCACTCTTATTGCTACGGGCTTTGAACACAAAGACCCTTTTAATATCAAGGCGGTCGAGTCTGCTCCCCAGCCAAAGAAAGAGGAGAAAATACTATTACCCTTAAATCCAACTGTAGAAGAATACCCGAAAGAAAAGCGGCCTGTTCTGCCCTCTGTTGACGCTGCAAAGGAAACCCTGAGCAAGAAGGAACCGAACCCTGGCGCCGCATCGCGGAATTCACAGGGATCATCACCGATAATGGATCAGGAACCACCTTCTGTTCCATTATCGGATGCCCTTCAGCCAAAGCTGGTTGACAAGGCAGCTCCTGCTTCACCGCTGACTCTTTTTTCAGAGTCGCCGTTCGTCTCCGACGACCAGCCCAACATGTCTCAGACCAATGGCAACCGGGTCGACAGCGCTGCTACAAGCGGCGGCCACCCTGTCAACGGCAGCCATTCCATCAATGGCAACCGGCCGGACAGCACCTCCGGCAAACGCGGCGGTGACGAAAAATCCACGCGTATAGAATGGGTGCTTGCGCCAGACCCTGAGCCCGCATCTCCACAAAAAAACCAGGCGCCTGGCGCCATAAAAAGTTCTCCTGCGTCTGCAGCGTCAGGGGGATACCTTGCAAGGCCTTCCAATATCTATGCTGAAGAAACCTGGAACGAAAAACCATCCAGTGAAAAGCAATCCAGCCCGGAACACAACAATCCTGTCAAGGAGCCGACCCTGAACACGACTGCGAGTAATCCGTCTGTGGAAGATGAAGCTTCACCCGACATGCAGCTTGTATTCAGGAACACGGATTCGACGGCGGATGAGCCTGGGGCCCATCAAACCCACCCGCTTTCGGTGCCGAACTCACCCGTAGAGGAACCTGCTCCGCAGGACGATGCGGATGATCTCAAACGCCGTGCAGCAGAGCGCATTAACAAGTTACGCAACTTGTCATTCAACGTCAATGCTGCCGATCCGAATAATGAGTTTGAAACTGTGCCGGCCTACATCCGCCGTAATTTGGAACTGTACAACACGATCTCCAACGTCGAAAACTTCTACAGTAACTATGAAGTGAAGACCGACGAAAACAACAACACGGAGATCAGCACGATCAATACTTTTTTAGACGGCAAACGACCGGACTAACCCGGTTTTACACGATAGTTTGTTTTTAGTTGTTTTATTCCCTCCGGTTCTCCGGAGGGATTTTTTTTATTTATCTTTAGCAACGTCATTGTATAAGCTATCCTCATGCCATTAATATTGTCTTTTCTGGGTATCGGCTGCCTGATCCTGCTAATCGTGTGGTTCAAGCTGGATACCTTCATTTCCTTTATGGTAGTGAGTATAGGATTGGGGTTAGCCTGCGGACTGGATATCCGCAGGATCACCGACGCTATTCAAAAAGGGATAGGCAGCATTATGGGATCTCTGGTTATCATACTTGGCTTTGGAGCTATGTTGGGTAAGCTCATTGCTGACAGCGGAGCGGCGCAGCAAATCACCCAATCCCTGGTCCGGCTTTCCGGCATACGTCGGATCCAATGGGCCATGGCGCTGGCAGGTTTCCTGGTGGGTCTGCCGATGTTCTATTCGGCCGGATTTATGGTATTGCTTCCACTTGTTTATGCCGTAGGCGCCACCACCGGGCTTCCCCTTGTGTACCTGGGCATCCCTGTCCTTGCCGCTCTGTCTGTTGCACATGGTTTCCTCCCTCCTCATCCTTCTCCCACGGCCATTGCCCGGCAATTACATGCCGACATCGGTAAAACGATTCTATATGGCATCCTTGTAGGGCTGCCGACGATCATCTTATCGGGAATCGTTTTTGGGAGCACCCTTCGCAGGTACAAGTCGACCCCCAACCTCTCTTTGTTGAAAGTTAAGCTTATGGAACCCCAACAACTGCCTGGGCTGGGGCTTAGCCTTCTTACTTCGCTGATGCCTCTGATCCTGCTGACGATAACGTCGACCTTTGGATTTATCTCCGGTACCGGAGCGCTCAAAAAGATCATCTCTTTCATAGGGGACCCTGATATTGCTATGTTAATTTCGGTTCTGGCTGGTCTGTATTTCCTGGGACTTCGCAGGGGCAGACCGATGCGGGAGCTGATGCGGTCTCTTGAAGATGCTTTTAAAGGCGTAGCACCTTTCATGCTGATCATTGCCGGCGCTGGCGGACTTATGCAGGTGATGACTGAGGGAGGCGTGAATACCTATATAGCCAATAGCATCGTCCATACATCCATCAATCCCCTGATCATGGGATGGAGCCTTGCTGCTCTTATCCGGATCTGCACCGGCTCGTCTACGGTTGCTGCCCTTACAACGGTAGGGATCCTGCTGCCTATGCTGCTACAATCACAAATACAACCGGAATTGTTGGTCCTTGCCGTTGGGGCGGGTAGCATGACCTTTTCTCATGTCAATGACGGAGGGTTCTGGCTCTTTAAAGAATACTTCAACCTCACTATCCGGCAGACCTTCGCCACCTGGACTGTTATGGAGACTATGGTATCTGTAATAGGCTTGCTGATGGTATTATTGCTGAACAAAGTCATTCACTAAAAATATTTCTTCTATGTCTACGATCCTTATCACCGGCGGAACAGGCCTTATCGGCAAAGCTCTTACCCAGCTTCTGACCGAAAGGGGATATAATATCATTATTTTGTCCCGCACTGCTGCACGACCCGGTAAATCCGCCGCCCAACCCGGTGCACCCGCTGTTTCCTCCATCCGCACCTACACCTGGAACCCCGATACCGGCACCATCGATCCTGAGGCCATTCGTCAGGCGGACTACATTGTACATCTTGCCGGTGCAGGCGTCGCAGACCGCCGATGGAACGCCAGACGAAAAAAAGTCATCGAAGAGAGCCGCACAAAGAGCTGCGCCCTGCTTGTAAGATCACTGAAAGAGATCCCCAATAAAGTTCAGGCTGTCATCAGTGCATCCGGGATCGGCTGGTATGGCCCTGATCCTGTCATACCCAATCCGCGTCCTTTTGAAGAATCCGACCCTGTCGACTCCGACTTTCTTGGTGAGACCTGCCGTCTCTGGGAAGAGGCGATCGCTCCGGTTACCGGTTTGGGCAAACGCCTGGTTATATTTCGTACCGGGCTTGTACTCAGCAATAAGGGCGGCGCGCTGGCTGAATTCCGCAAACCCGTTCGTCTTGGCGTCGCCGCCATCCTTGGCAGCGGCAAACAGGTAGTCAGCTGGATCCACATTGATGACCTATGTCGTCTTTACCTCACGGCCATCGAGGACAAAGAGTGGGCCGGTGTTTTCAATGGTGTCGGACCTCAGCCTGTGGACAACCGTACGCTTACCCTTGCGTTGGCCCGCCGGCTGAAGGGCCGCTATTTTGTTCCGGTCTATGTGCCTTCTTTTTTGTTGAAAATTGTCGTGGGAGAAATGAGCATAGAGGTCCTGAAAAGTACGACCGTCAGTGCGGTTAAGGTTCGCAGTGCTGGATTTCAGTTTCTCTATCCTTCTATCGACAGCGCGCTCGACGCACTTTTATAGTGCCGGCTCTGCGGGTTCATGTTTCTGATGGTAAAATGAAGAAAACTCACCGAGTATAGACATCGACTTCTGATCGAATGGCAGCCGGGATAGTCTTAGCCCGCTGATATCTGTCGCCAGCACCTTGCGGGTAAAGGGATTTAGCGTTCCGCCTGGTCCTCCCGCCGCTGCTCCCGGATCATATTGGTAGGCCGGATCGCACAGGGTTCCCCGGGGGTACATGATACCTGGCTGCCCCTTGCCCCTGATGTCCAGGTCCTTGGGATGACCCAGCCCCAGCGTATGCCCATATTCGTGAGCGGCGGTCGTGGAATGATTGAGCAGATTACCCAGCTTGAAATAACCGGTATTGCAGCCCAGCCCGTCGACGGAAGAAATATCATGCAGGGAAAACTCTTCGATGCGGAAGAAATTCAGGCGCGGATCGGTATTGTGCCAGACGGCGGCTGGCTGGAGGTCGGGTTTATAAAAGCCCTCTATCTCGAACCGGACTTCGAACCATTCGCCCCTGATCTTAACTTTTCCTTTCGGCTCATTCCAGGATGTGCTGATATCATCGGCTATTTGCAAAGCCAGGGACTGGTCTGAAGCCCCGCCGTAGAAGTACAGCAGGGACCGGATGATCAGCTGATGGGAAGAAATATTTAATTCGGCTTCGCCCATGATCAATGTACTAATTCCACTAATTTCTTTTCCAGATCGTCGCCACGCAGTCCTTTGGCAACGATCCTACCGTTTTTATCCAGGAGAAAATTCATTGGAATACCCTTTACGCCATATAAGGCGGCTACGCTGTTCTGCCAGCTTTTCAGGTCAGAGACCTGTGTCCACTCAAGGCCGTCCTTTTTGATAGCTGCCAGCCACTTGTCCTTATTGTCGTCCAGCGAAATACCCAGGATCGTGAACCCTTTGGAATGCCAGGCCTGGTAGGCCTTTACCACAGCAGGGTTCTCGGCGCGGCAGGGGCCGCACCAACTGGCCCAGAAATCTATCAATACATACTGCCCCCTGAAGGAAGATAAGGCGACTGGTCTCCCTTTGCTGTCATTTTGGGTGAATTCTGGCGCCGGCTTTCCGACCGCGGTTGTTATTGCTGCGTCCAGTATAGTCTTGACAGCCTGACCTGTATGGGAGTTCCGGATATTCTCATCCAATCCGTTGTATAATGCAGCCAGGGTATCGGCGTCGGCGTTATAAGAAAAATAATAAGCCAGCTCGAACGCGGCTATATAAGAAGAGGGATTTGTCCTGGCATAATCTGTGGCCAGCTGTTTCTTCCGCTGCCAGTCGGTTATCGGTCTTTCTTTTTCCTGGTACTGCCTGAACTCTTCCTGCACGGAACCGCCGGCTATCACAGCATCTGCCATAGCCGCCTCTTTTGATGAAAATTGCAGGTTGCCGCTCTGCAGAAAAAATACCACCGGAAATTCTCTCTTACCTGTGGGACTGCGAAAACCCAGCGTGCAGAGCTCCGGGGTTCCCGCCGTTCCCGAAAAGACGAACTTATTATTGCTGACTCTGGCTGAATCTAATTTTTGTGTCTCTGCATGGAGCAGATAGACCCATCCGCTGGGCACACCCTTTATAGTACCGTTCAGAGTATAGGAGGTATCTGTGGTTTGGCTGGCGGAGGCGCTGTTAAAGGTGATGACCAGCGCCGCTGCACAAATAATGGATAAGCAATTCATCCCGCTAATTTATGATTTTTTCCCTATCAGTTCCTTATCGGCTTACCACCTTTTAGTACGCTCTGTATCCGTTCGAGTGTCTTTTTTTCTCCGCAAAGACTCAGAAAGGCTTCCCGTTCCAGGTCAAGGATATACTGTTCGCTGACCAATGCCGGTTCGCTCAGGTCTCCGCCGCACATTACGAATGCCAGTTTTTTGGCTACTACCACGTCATGGTCGGTAGCGTATTGTCCCCGCCACATCGAATGGATCCCTGAATATAGCATACCCAATGCCGATCTGCCCAATACCTTCACATCCTTGCGAGGCGTCGGCATTGTAAATCCATCGTTGGATAATTCGATAACCGAACTCTTGGCTTC
Organism: Puia sp.; assembly: GCA_035492595.1. Taxonomy (GTDB): domain Bacteria; phylum Bacteroidota; class Bacteroidia; order Chitinophagales; family Chitinophagaceae; genus Puia. The sequence continues at coordinate 48,031 of DATJJA010000038.1, read as the reverse complement.
AGCGATCCGCCGGCCCTGGTTTATGCTTACAATATCCCTGTCTTTTTTCAGGATGCCCAGATCAAAAGCTTCATAGGCAGAAGTGGACACTTTTGCCGTGGCTATAGTAAAGAACCTGTTCTTTAAAGTTATAGTCTCCGGCTCGCCGTCATGCATTTCATCGGCGGCCCTGAGCGTAAATTCCTTTGTACCTCCGCCTCCCGGGATCAATCCTACACCCAGCTCTACCAATCCGATATATGACTCTGCTGCCGGGATCACCCGGTCTGCATGAAGACTTAGCTCGCAGGCGCCGCCCAGCGTCAGTCCATGTGGCGCCACAACAACCGGCACTGCAGAATAGCGGGCTCTCATCATAGTATTCTGAAACTGCCGTATCGCCATATCGAGCTCATCATAATCCTGCTCTATCGCCAGCATAAAGATCAACCCTACATTCGCACCAGCGCTGAAGTTTGTGCCGTCGCCGGCAATGACCAGGCCCTTATATCTTTCTTCTGCAAGTCCCACTGATCGCTGGATGCCTTCCAGTACCTCGCCTCCGATGGTACCCATTTTGGTATTCCATTCCAGCCCAAGGACCTCATCACCCAGGTGGTAAAGATGACAGGCGCTGTTCTTCCAGACCGTCTGTCCTTCAAAGTTTTTCATTACCAGGAAAGCCTCGCCGCCGGGCAGCGGCTTATAGGTTTTGGCAGCGATATCGTAATAGAGACGTTTGCCATCGCTTATTTTATAAAAGGTTTTAGCCCCCGAAGCCAGCATCTCCTCTATCCAGGGCGCTACTTTATACCCGGCCTCTTTCATTTTTTTTACCGTCCCTTCCACTCCCAGCACATCCCAGCTTTCAAAGGCGCCTATTTCCCAGCCAAAACCCGCCATCATGGCATCATCTACCCGGTACAACTCGTCCGAGATCCCGGGGATACGAAAGGAGATATAAGAAAAGAGCCCGTAATGGAATTGCCGGAAGAATTCGCCGGCCTTATCCGTACCCTGCACAAGCATCCTGAGCCGCGTCTTCAAATCGTCTATGGCTTTGGCCGCTTCCACGGTAGCGAATTTCGGCCGCTGACGCGGACCGTACTCCATTGTCTGCAGGTTCAGGGTCAAAATCTCCTTTTCTCCTCCCGCGCCTTTGGTTTTTTTAAAGAAACCCTGTCCCGTCTTGTCACCCAGCCAGTTGTTGGCAACGAGCTTATCCAGCCAGGCGGGGATAGTAAACACGTCTTTTTGTTCGTCATCCGGGCAATTTGCCCCTACGCCTTTTGCCACTTTCACCAGCGTGTCGATACCGACTACATCTGCGGTCCGGAAGGTAGCGGACTTTGGCCGTCCGATCACCGGCCCTGTCAGCGCCTCAACCTCATCGATCGTTAAACCCAGCTTTTCTACCAGCCGGAAGATCGCCATGATGCTGAACACGCCGATCCGGTTAGCGATGAATGCCGGAGTGTCCTTGCAAAGCACCGTCGTTTTACCAAGATACAGGTCACCATAATGCAGGAGGAAGCTGGTCACTTCCGGATCGGTAAAAGCCGTGGGGATGATCTCCAGTAACCGCAGGTACCGGGGAGGATTGAAGAAATGGGTGCCACAGAAATGTTTTTTGAAATCCTCGCTTCGTCCTTCCGCCATCAGGTGAATCGGTATCCCGGAAGTATTGGAGGTGATCAATGTCCCCGGTTTCCTGTATTTCTCTACCTCGGTAAAAAGCTGTTGCTTGATGTCCAGCCTTTCCACTACCACTTCGATGACCCAGTCGCAGGCTGCGATATCTTTAAGGTTGTCCGTAAAATTCCCTGTCGTTATCCTTGCAGCGACGTCTTTTGTATAAACAGGCGAAGGATTTGATTTGATTGCCGCTGTCAGCGCTTCATTTACGATCCGGTTTTTCACTGCGGGATGGTCGAGCGTAAGCTTTTTGGCTGTCTCCGCTTCGTTCAGCGTCGTCGGCGCTATATCCAGTAGTAATGTTTGCACGCCGATGCCTGCAAAATGACAAGCAATTCTCGATCCCATAACCCCACTTCCGAGTACGGCCACTTTCTTAATTATGCGGTTCATATGGTTAAATTAGTTAGTTAAACAACTATTTGTATCGAAGATAACAAAAAAAATCATTGGCACAAAAACTACCAGGCCGACAGCCATAAGCCACCAGCCTGATAGAGCAACACAATGAAATATATTAAAGTATTTTACTCAACCGGTCGATCTCGTAATTGTCAGCCTTGTTCAGCAATTCATGACGCTGTTTGAGCTGCGCTTCCATGAGCTGCCGTGGATAGCTGTCTCCGGTCATGTAACTCACTGTCAGGTATACTCCTTTCTCGATGATCAATTTGTTACCGCAGATATCTATCATATGCAAACGGTCCTGCTCTTCCATAGAACCAGGGCATTCATACTTGCTCCTTATGGAATTGAACAAAATGCTGTTGGTCTTTTCCGTGAAGGACAAAAAGCTAAGCTGGGAATAATAAAAGAACCCGTTGATGAAGTGAAATTGTATCAGCACTTTCTGGCGAAGAAGCTTCGTGCGATAGAACAGTATTTTGTGATCTTTAAAGTCATTGATATCCTTTATCTGGAAAGAAGGCATGCCGATCTTCCAGATCACCTTCCGCGGAGAAGCTCCGAACTGGATGTCATGCGGCGCGATCAGGGTCTTGCTCAGATAGGGATCATAAGCTTCCTGGGAAAGCTGATGATGCGCAAAATCCAGATAATATTGGTTGATAAAACTTCTGTAGAAACTTTCTCTTTCCTGGTAAAATGAACTGTAGCGGTTATACGGCAGGATTTTGTATTGAAGGGTTTGTTTCATAGCACGAGCTGGTTGCTTTTGATATTGATATTAGATTTTTATTAAATATACAGTGTAGCCATGGTGAATGTAAAACATCGGCACAATCCCAAATAGCTGTTTTTTTTGCTTTACATCCTCTATAGGGTTTATCAAAGGGATGGATATGAATCAACAATAAACGTGCACACTGCTCGTTGCGCCATTTTTTATGGCAAGCAGCATGTACTAAACGCCAATAAGTAAGTATAAGTATTAGGATACCAATAACTAAGTAATAGCACTTAGATTTGACTCATTCAGTAAACGAAACTTTCTACTTTTCTATTATGCATTGCATGAGGATCACGTTTTGCAGCCTGCCTGCACAGGTACCCCTGATGGTTACACTATCGCCGTTCTTAAGGGAAAGGAACTGTTGATTGTAGATGGTGTCCAGGTTACAGTCGACGACGGACTTTCCCGGCGTCTCGTTTCCAAGTGTGATGATATAATTGCCTGATTCCCTTTTCAGGATCTTTGTTATGCTGCCACGTACCGAAAGGATTTTATAAAGGTAAAGGCTGTCTGACAGCGCTTCATTGCTATCAAAGGAAGCTGTAAGGTTGTCCGGGCTGACAAAAATATCGGACCTGACGAGGGGAGCAGGGCGGGGGCGGCAAAAAAAGCCGCAAATAAGCAGGCCTGATAGCAGGAAGAGGGAAAGGAGGATACCGTATATAGTGCGACGCTGCATGGGGGTAATGCCCTACATACGTAAAAAAGGGGCGGCAGGATTTGCCACCCCTAAAATATAATGTACCGGCCGACCGCTTAACTTACGCCGGAGCCTGGCTCGATCTTGTCCGCCGGGTTGACAAAATGCAGTTTTCCACCCTTATCCTCAGCCATCAGGATCATTCCATTACTTTCTATTCCCCGCATCTTCCGGGGGGCCAGATTGGCTACTACCACTACTTGCAGGCCGACGATCTCTTCCGGCTTGAAATGCAGCGCGATCCCGGAAACGATGGTCCTTACCTCATTGCCCAGGTCTACCCCAAGCTTCAGTAGTTTATCAGCTTTTTCGACCTTTTCCGCGGTGACGATGGTGCCAACACGCAGGTCCAGCTTAGCAAAATCGTCATAGACTATAGCAGGCTTCGCCTCGGGCTCTGTAGCCGCAATAGCAGTCGCCTCTGCTACCACCTCTGCCGCTGCCGTCTCGGCCAATTTTGCCGCCGAGGCTGTCTGCAGCTTTTCTATCTGTGCCTTTATCTCATCGTCTTCGATCTTGCGAAACAGCAGCTCTGGCGCCCGTAAGCTATAGCCTACGCTCAGCAGCTTCATCTTTCCTGCATTCTCCCATTCCAGCATCTTGTCCACGACCTTCATCATGTGCAGCATCTTTTGCGCGGTGAAAGGAAGGAAAGGATTGACCAGGATTGCCAGGTTTGCTGTCAGCTGCAGGCAGATATGCAGACAATTATCTATCAGCTGTTGGTTATCCGGTGTTGCCGTGAGGGTTCTCGCGACGATCCATGGCTCTTTCTTCTGCATATATTTATTGGCCTGGTCCGACAGCATGATCACTTCGAACAGCGCTTCCCGGAAGCGGTATTCTTCCAGCAGCTTCTCCACCTTTGCCGGCGTCGCAGCAATAGAGTCAATGATCTCACGATCGACCTCATCCATCCTGCTGGTATGCAGGGCTGGCACTTTCCCGTTACAAAGCTTATGCATTAAAACCATGGTCCGGTTGACAAAATTCCCAAATTTATCAGCCAGCTCGCTGTTGTTGGCGAGCTGGAATCCCTTCCAGGTAAACTCGCTGTCCTTTGTCTCGGGCGCGATCACTGTAAGGTAATACCGAAGGGTGTCGGCCAGCTGAGTGCCGCCATTCTCCTTTTTGATGAAATCGTCAATATAATCCTGCATATCCAGCTTCCAGTTACGGCTGGTGCTCATCTTATCTCCTTCCAGGTTCATGAACTCGTTGGCCGGGACATTCTCCGGCAGGATATTCCCATGCAGTTTCAGCATGATGGGGAAGATGATACAATGGAAGACGATATTGTCTTTTCCGATAAAATGCACCAGCTTGGTATCCTGATCGTACCAGTAAGGCTTCCAGTCTTTCCCCTGATCGATGCCCCACTGCCGGGTGGCACTGATATAGCCTATCGGCGCATCGAACCAAACATACAATACCTTCCCTTCTGCTTCCGGTAAAGGAACTTTTATTCCCCAGTCGAGGTCACGGGTGACGGCCCTTGGCTGCAGTCCGCCGTCGATCCAGCTCTTGCACTGACCAACCACACTCGTCCGCCAGTCGTCTTTATGCTCTTTAAGTATCCATTCCCGCAGGAAGGCCTCATGTTTGTCAAGTGGCAGATACCAGTGTTTCGTGCTTTTTTTCACCGGCGGTTTGCCGCTGAGCGTACTATGTGGCTCGATCAGCTGCTCGGGGCTCAATGAGGTGCCGCAATTCTCGCACTGGTCACCATAGGCCCGTTTGTTGCCGCAAACGGGGCAGGTACCGACGATATACCGGTCGGCCAGGAAGGTTTTAGCCTCCTCGTCATAGTATTGTTCGCTTTCTTTTACTTCCAGCTCACCACGATCGTTGAGAAAGGTAAAAAATTCCTGGCTTGTCTCATGGTGTATAGGCTCGCTGGTACGATGATAGATATCGAAAGAGATCCCCAGATCGGCAAAGTTCTGTTTGATCAGCCCGTGGTATTTATCGATAATAGCCCTGGGCGTGGTACCCTCTTTCATGGCCTGGATGGGAATAGCCGTTCCATGCTCGTCGCTGCCGCAAATAAAGGCAACATCGCGTTTCTGCGCCCGCAGATAGCGTACATATATATCCGCCGGCAGATATGCTCCTGCCAGGTGACCGATATGTTTCAGTCCATTGGCGTAAGGAAGAGCCGCCGTGATCAGGTATCTTTTTGGTTGATTCGTCATATTAAATTTTTGCCACCGCAAGATGGTCTGTGGGACGCAAATTTACGCCGTTTACGCCGCCCTGCAAAACCAGGCCGCGCTGTCAATGCCTGCTACCGATAAGCGGTGCCCAGCCCTTTGCGGGCGCAGCCTCATTCCTGCAAGCTAAACTCGACGGAGGCATTTTTCTTATAATCTGTTGAAAGAAAGAGGTTATAGGTTTTCCCATGCACTGTCACCTCCATCAGTGCAGTATTAGGCGGCAGCTTGCCAAGATTCTCGGCAAACAGGACCAGCCTGTTCACCGGCAGACTTTTATCGATAGGCACCAGCAAGACCTTTGGCTGGGCTGTCAGCTTCACATGCTGGACTAGTAAATGATCGTTGACGAACAAGCTGACAGAATCCCCGTCAATCTCGCCATTATCATATAGCTCGATCCGCACTGTATCTATCCCCCGGACAGGGATACTTGCTGCAACGGTCGACTGCCGCTCATGCAGGGACTCCAGCTGTTTTGACGATGTGGAGTCTTTTTTTGGATGGGGCGGTATTGCCAGTGGAATAAAAGGGGGGGCTTTTTTCTCCAGCCAGATCTCCAGGTCGCCCGACTTTCCTGTCTGCGGATCGGTAAATCCCCAATGACCTTTCAGGAGATCCCTTCTACCGGCTGTCCTGCGATAGAACAGGATATAAAATCCCGAGGCCGGCGCCTTCTCTGCTGAAGAGAGACCAGTATTCCGGAAAGGGTCGCCTCCTTCCACCGCGCTATGGATAGTGCTGTCTTCCCTTATGGTCAGGATAGAATCCTTTCCAAAGAACCTTCCGCTGACAATAATATGCCGGATATATTGGGATTCCGGAGAGTACCAGTGAAGCACACCGCCAAAGGATGAATCCCCTTCTGTAATAGATAAGACAAGGTTTTGCTTTCTATCCGACTTGCTGTCGGTGGCAGTACCTGTCCATTGCCCGGTCAGATCCTGTGCTCGCAAACCCCGTCCTGCTCCTGCTGACAACAATAACAATAACATCGCCAATAAAGAACGCATGTCCTAAAAGTAGTAATTTTAAGCGGTGACCCTATCTGGACGATAGTCCAGTTGCCGAAACAATATTAATTCAAAAGTAGATGAATCGAAAAAACTTTCTCTCCTCAATCCTGACACTCGGCGCCGCCGGCCCTGTGCTCGCAGCCGCCAAAACCAATCCTCCTGCCCCTTTCCCGCTCATCATTCCTCCTTATCTCAAACCCGGGGACAGCATCGGTATCACCTGCCCGGCCGGCAATATAACGCTAAAAGAGATCCAGCCCGCCGTAACATTGATCGAAAGCTGGGGCTTCCACATCAAGGTTGGCGATACCGTCGGAAAAAAAGATTTCATCTTTGGAGGCAATGACGGCGAAAGGCTGGCAGACTTCCAGAAAATGCTCAATGATCCTGGGATCAGCGCCATCCTCTGTGCCCGCGGCGGATATGGCGCCATTCACATCATCGACCAGCTGGATTTTGTGCCGCTGATCCAACATCCCAAATGGGTCATCGGCTTCAGTGATATTACCGTCCTTCTCTGCCATATTCATACCAATTTCAACGTCGCCTCCATACATTCCAAAATGTGCAACAGTTTTCCTGATGACTGGTCGAAAGCCGAACCTGTCCAGGTTCAGTCCATTCTTTCCATCCGTCAGGCACTGAGCGGCGAAAAAATGGAATATCATGCCACTCCCCATGCCCAAAATCGCGCCGGTCTTGCAGAAGGCCTTCTTATCGGCGGAAATCTCAAGACCATCGAAACACTGGCCGGTACCAGCTCCGATATTGACACTGCCGGTAAGATCCTCTTTGTGGAAGATACCGGAGAATACCTGTACAGTATCGATCGCATGTTCCGGCACCTCGAGCGTACCGGCAAACTTCAGCATATCGCGGGTCTTATTGTAGGCGGCTTCAAGGTCAAACCCGATGATGTCGGCGAAGAATACGGCCACAGCGTCGTCGATATCGTCACGGAAAGGGTCAAAGCTTACGATTATCCTGTCTGCTTCGACTTTCCTGTGGGCCATCAAAAAGAGAATTATGCCCTCAAATACGGCATACCTCATATTCTTGATACCCGTGACAATCAGGCTAAATTATCTGAAAAAACAACAACGCCTCAGCTCTCGTAACCTGCCAAATCTCCCTTATTTATTATGACGCTTCCTTCCTATCTCCAGCCCAATGACACCATTGCCCTTCTCTGTCCTGCAGGCTATATGCCCAGGGAAAAAGCCATAACCTGTATCGAAACCCTGCAGTCATGGGGCTATCGCGTCAACGAAGGAAAAACCCTCGGCGGGCCGTCTGAAAACTATTTCTCCGGCACCGACAACCAGCGTCTCGCCGAGTTACAGCAAAATCTTGATGACCCCGGGATCAAAGCTATCCTTTGCGGCCGCGGTGGCTATGGCCTCACGCGAATCATCGACCGCATCGACTTCTCCCGGTTTGAAAAAGATCCCAAATGGATCATCGGCTATAGCGACGTTACCGTCCTGCATGCTCATATTTGGGCCAACTATAAGATAGCGACCCTTCATGCGCCAATGGCCAGCGCCTTCAACGATGGAGAGGCCGGCAATGAATATATCCGGTCCATACGCCAGGCTATCGCCGGCCAGCCGGCAGCGTATACCTGTGCGGGCCATCCGTTCAACAGACCCGGTACTACCAGAGGCCGTCTTATCGGGGGCAATCTTTCCCTGCTGGCGCATCTTGCCGGCACAGTTTCCGATGTAAAGACCAAAGGGAAGATACTCTTCCTCGAAGACGTGGGAGAATATCGCTACAATATCGACAGGATGCTCTATCAGCTGAAACGCAACGGGAAATTCGACCAGCTCGCCGGTCTCATCATCGGCGGTTTTACAGATACAAAAGATACTACCCGTCCCTTCGGCGCTTCCGTGGAAGAGATCATTCGCGATGTAGTAAAAGAATACGACTATCCCGTCTGTTTCGGTTTCCCCGTCAGTCACGAAAGGGAGAATTATGCATTAAAGATCGGTGTGAGACACACCCTCGAGATAGGCCAGGAAAGAACCTTGTTGCAGGAGTAGGCCGGATTGGCGCTGCTGCGCCGTGCCCGGTTTCCGCAGCGCGCCGCTCCGAACTCTGCCGGCGCGCCGCCTCCTACTGCTGGTTCGGGTCTACGACCTCATAGGAATCCTGCCCATCCTGTGATATGGGCGCGTAATAAGTGTTGTTATAAACCATTAAGGTCTGTCCATTGATCTGCTGCTCTGTTGCACCTACCGGCAGCTGAGTTATCACCGCTCCGAAAGGCGCCGGCACCACCTGGTAACCCTGGCCATTATTGATATAAAAAGCCCCTCCGAAGTAATAGTAATAATCATTCCCCACCATGGTCGTCTCATATCCTTCCGGCAGTGAGCTGACCACCGCTCCGACGGGTGCAGGCACTACTGAATATCCGTTGTTGGATGGAAGGTAATAACAGCCGGCATCATAATAATAGCGCTGGTTGTTCAATGAAAAGTAAATAGCGTCCGCCGCCAGGGAAGTGAGGAAAAAGCCGAGGGGATGCCACCGGGGACCCCAGTAATAAGGCCGGTAAGGATGATAATAATAGGGATGAATGCCCCGATACCCGCCTGTATGATAAACATTCTCATGATCGTGGATCGTCACTGCCGGTCTTCCTGCCACTCCGCCGCGGACGGTTACGTTCTCATGAACATTCACCGTTTCGTGCACATTCACGGTCCGATTGAAATCATGATTGCCAAAATTGCGGCTGCCGCCATTGATGGTCTCAGGCGCTGGCCGGCTCTCCTGCCGTTCGGGAGCTGCTGGTCTGGCCTCCTGTCTTGCCGGTGCTGCCGGACGGCTCTCCTGCCTCACGGGCATAGGAGCGGGTCTCGAAGGAGCGGGCGCTCCGCCGCGGTTTCCGCCTCCAAAACCTGCGTGATTGAATCGCTGAGCCATGATGGACCCGGGGAGGAAGACCGCTGTCATCGTCAGCAGAACGATCATCCCTGTAAGTTTATATTGATGAAAAGCTTTCATGATTGCAAGTTAATAATGATCAATTATTTTTTGTTCTTTAAAGGCACCATCCTGACTTGTTTGGATCTGACAGGCGGTGTAAACTGAAATATCGCGTCCGGCAGATTCGGATTCACCTGCCAGTTGCTGAGTACGGCCTCATACTGTGGGTTCATCTCCTTATTGGTATATACGATCACTATCTTCATCGGGAGATACCAGGCATCGTTGGAAACCCAGAACTGGAAGGTCTTGTCAGCAGCCGTCCCGGCGATGTGAAAACATTCTTTCCCATCTACCTGGGTGAGACCAAGGTACATAAGGTTCTTCGACTCCGCCAGGATATCGTCTACAAAGCTGGGGTAAAAGAAATCTGCGATCGGGAACTCGATTCCGTAGAGCTTATTGACCGTATCGATCATTTCTATCAGTGAAGCCGGTGTCTCAACCTGGCTATATTGATTCCTGTCCATCGAATAATAGCTCAGGTTCTTTCCGTTGAACAATAAATAACGACTGCCCTTATCCCCTTCAGACCGCAACAACAGTTTGCTGGACCCCCGAAGGAACAGCTCCTGCTCATCGGAGTGTTTTACAAGACCCAGCTCCCGGCTGGATACATCATAGTTGGATCTGATCGTGACGCTGCAGGAGCTGAGATCACCGATCACAGCGCTCATTTTATCCAGGATGGAGACAGCAACCGTATCGATCCTGCGCGTTTGCGCCTGAAGATGGACAGTAAGAATGCCCGTAAAAAGAACAAAAAGGAATTTCTTATACATGGTTCTTCATTTTGAATTTACGCATGCAAGGTTTAAAAAAAATGAGTAGATCCCGCCCTTTTTATTGGTTATTGAATCGTTAATGGAGGGTATGCCCCTATCAAATAGAGAAGGGCCGCTTTTGGGCGGCCCTCACTCCTGTATATGTAGGCATCGACTCGAACTCAGCTTGCTGTAACCGGCTGCTGGTGTCTGGCACCCTGCATCGCATCTTCCACGTTCACTCCCAGGCCATGCGCTATCGCCATTCCCAGACCGATGTCGGCCCGGAAGAAATGACAAAGCTGACGGTTGATGATGTCCCCGCGTTTCGGACCCGAGATCCCGCTCATCGCGCCGACAATATTGCTGACCAGATGCTTCTTGTCTTCAGTGCTGAGCACCTCCCTCCAGAAAATGCCGGGCTGGCTATAATGATCATTCTCCCCCGGACCATTTCTGTCATACCAGTCTGCTATATTGCTGTCCAGCTCCATCGGCAGGCCCTTGTATCTTTCGTCAGGAACAATATTATCAAAGCTGTTCGGGAAATAGTTCGGATTGCTTTCGCCGTTGCCGTCCAGCCGCATGGCTCCGTCCCTTTCATAATTGTTCACTGCATAGGGACAGCGATTGACGGGAAGCTGCTCATAATTGACCCCTAACCGGTAACGATGCGCGTCAGGATAGGAGAGGAGGCGTCCCTGTAACATTTTATCGGGGGAATAGCTGATGCCATCTACGACATGGGCCGGGGCAAAAGCAGCCTGTTCTACTTCGGCAAAATAATTCTTTGGCACCTCATTCAGTTCCAGAACACCGACGTCGATCAGCGGGAATTCTTTCTGTGACCATGTCTTTGTCAGGTCAAAGGGATTGTAAGCGTAGGTCTTCGACTGTTCCTGTGTCATCACCTGGATCTTCACGTTCCATTTGGGGAAGTCGCCACGGTCGATGGCTTCCACCAGGTCGCGCTGTGCGAAATCCGGATCTTCCCCTTTCATTTTTACCGCCTCATCATTGGTGAAATTTTTGATACCCTGCGCCGTCTTGAAATGAAACTTCACCCATACTCTTTCATTCCTGTCATTGATAAGACTGAAGGTATGGCTGCCGAAGCCGTGCATATGACGATAGCCATAAGGAGTACCCCTGTCGCTCATCAGGAACATCACCTGGTGCAGACTTTCGGGATTGAGGCTCCAGAAGTCCCACATCATGGTCGGGCTCTTGGTGTTGGTGCGCGGGTCTCTTTTTTGCGTGTGAATAAAATCGGAAAACTTCTTCGGGTCCTTGATAAAGAAGATGGGCGTATTGTTGCCTACCAGATCCCAGTTGCCTTCTTCTGTATAGAATTTCAGCGCAAAGCCACGTGGATCGCGCTCTGTATCGGCGGAGCCCTTCTCCCCGCCGACGGTGGAGAATCGCAGGATGGTGCGTGTTTTCTTACCGATCTGGCTGAATAGTCTGGCCCTTGTATATTTTGTGATGTCGTGTGTCACGGTAAATGTACCGTATGCTGCGCTGCCTTTGGCATGCACGACACGTTCAGGGATACGTTCCCTGTTGAAATGAGCCATCTTCTCGTGGAGAATGAAATCCTGTAATAATAGTGGGCCGCGCGGGCCGGCGCTCTGGGTATCCTCATGATGATAATACGGGATACCGGAAGCTGTCGTAAGCTGTTTTTTTTCTTCGCTCATAATGCCTGGTATTTGAATAATGAACAATCTGAATTGCGTGATAAAGTTCAACAATATTTCCGATTGACAACATCGATTAAATTTATCCTTACATAGAGATTATCTATACCTTTGCAGTATGACTTTTGTTCAACTTGAATATATTGTAGCTGTGGATACCTATCGCCATTTTGCGACTGCCGCCGGTCATTGTTTTGTTACCCAGCCCACCCTGAGCATGCAGGTGCAGAAGCTGGAAGAAGAGCTGGGGCTGAAGATCTTTGACCGCAGCAAACAGCCCGTTATCCCTACCGAAGCAGGCCGCGAGGTCATCGAGCAGGCCAGAAAGATCCTGGGAGAGAAACACGTTATCAGTGAGATTGTTCAGGCAAAAAAAGGGGTTCTTACGGGTGAGCTTCGAATTGGTATCATTCCTACGCTGGCTCCCTACCTCTTACCTCTTTTCATCCAGTCCTTTACCACAAAATACCCCCAGATAAAGCTGGTCGTCAATGAAATGACTACCGAAACTTTAGTGGCCAGGCTCCGGGAAGGGCGGATTGACGTGGGCATTCTTGTCACCCCACTCCAGGAAAACGGTATCCGGGAACAGGTGCTTTTCTATGAGGAGCTGCTGGTCTATGTTTCCCGTAAAAATGCAGCTTATAAAAAGACCTATATGCTGGCTCAGGACATCGACCCAAACAAGCTGTGGCTGCTGGAAGAGGGTCATTGTTTCCGCTCGCAGATCGTCAGGCTCTGTGAATTGAGAAAAGCCAGTAGGGAAGGCAGTCATTTCGACTATGAAGCGGGCAGCCTGGAGACCTTGCGCCGCATGGTCGAGCTCAATGACGGCATCACGATCCTGCCTGAGCTGGCCGCCATGGACCTTACTGGTAAACAGCAGCAGCTGATCCGTCACTTTAAAAAGCCAACCCCTATGCGGGAGGTCAGCCTTGTCGTACACCGTGACTTCGTTAAGCAACGCCTGGTCCAGGCCCTCCACCAGGAAATACTTTTGTCGGTACCGGACAAGCTCAGGCAGAACAAGAATCAGAACGTAGTGCCTATCTGAGCAGAACGGGGTGTCCGCCTGATCAAAACCTGGTCCTTAGCCTGGCAGAGCCAGCATGGTGGCCGACAAATATTTTTGCCAGTTTACCCGGTCCAGTTAACTTGCATCCAGATATGGCGATCAAAAAGATACTACTCAACATCTTAGGTGAAAAAAGATACCTGTCCTTCCTGGCTGGCTCTTTTCAGCGTCTCTATCGTACGCGTTTGCTGGGGAAAGAATACCAGGATGTCTATTTTCTCAAAAAGATCATTCGTCCCGGGGACTATTGTGTCGACATCGGTGCGCATCTGGGGTATTTTACGCTCGAATTAAGCCGTCTGGCCGGCAATTCGGGAAAGGTCTTTGCCGTTGAGCCCATGAGCTCTTTTCACAATACGCTGGAACGGCTCCTCCAGCAGAAAAAATCAGCCAATGTTACTCTTTATAAGGTAGCTCTTGGAGGTAAAGGCGAATATGTAGAAATGGGTATACCCAAGGTAGGAGCCATGAAACGCTTTGCTTATGCCCGCGTCATGGAAGCCAGTCCGACCCTGGACTTTGTCGAATCAGAAAAAGTGAAGAACGAATCGGGGGACAATCTCTTCAGCAGCCTGCCCCGCCTGGACTATATCAAATGTGATGTGGAGGGACTGGAATTCCAGGTCTTTGCTTCCTTTACGCAGACCCTGCAAAAGCATCATCCTATTTTACTTTGTGAGCTGTTCGAACGCGAGCAGCGGATCAAGCTATTCGAGCTGCTGCAGCCCTTTGGTTATAAAGCCTATGTCCTCGAACAGGAAAAGCTGGTTCCCCTCGATGTATATGCGGAAGGGACTATCGTCTCGCAGAACGACTATTTTGTGCCTGCTCAGCGGGAAGAAAGCGTCCGGGGATTGATCGGCACCCGTTGAGAGGGCCAGCGGTCACAGCGCGAGCACTGAATCCAATTTTTCCCGGTACGGCGTCTGGTCCCGCAGATCATTGTGCCCCGCACCTTGTACTGTTACGAACTCATCTCCCTTTTTGAGCAGGGGCTTCAGGCGTGACGCATTACTATAGGGCACTGTTCGGTCCTGATCCCCCTGAAAGATCGTGATCGGCGCAGTCACGGCAGGTAAATATTCATTGGTGGGAAAGTGATAGTGCAGCATCGAGCTGACAGGATAGAGAAAGAGATAGCGCCGGGCTACCGAAGTCAGGCTGTAAGCGGGCGATTCCAGTATCAGTCGCCGGCAGTCCCGCACAGCAGCCAGCTGCGCGGCAATTCCTGTTCCCATGCTACGTCCGTAAAGGATTATCTGTCCGGGAGACCATCGGCTTCGCGCAAGCTTATAATACACCAGCGCATATTCATACAGTTTTTTCTCGCTGAATGCCCCCGTGCTCTTGCCAAATCCCGGATAGTCCAGCATCCATACTTCATAACCTTTAGCCGTAAAATCGATCGAAGCAGGTGCGAATGTACTGGTGCCGCCGGTATTGCCATGAAAATAAAGCACTACTCCTTTGGGCAGGCTATCTGCGGGTCTGTCGGTGGCATGAAACTGGATCACGTTCAGATTGCTGGCGGCATCGTAGGGAATATTCAGCTCGGTAAAGGGCTGATGAAAAGTATAGGCCGTTTTCCTGTCCACAGCTACGGGATGAAACAACAACTTTTCCTGCCCGTAATACCAGGCTATTCCGATGATACAGTAGAGTAAGATCAGGACCTTGGCCCAGCGTATAAGTTTTTTTTTGAACATCTATTCTTCGACATTCAGCCTTTTCAGGTTGAAGTTGGGTACCGGCGAAACGATCAGCGGGAATTTTTCTATCGTTACGTTGGAGGGGTCCAGTCCAAAGCCCCTTTCTTCTGAAAGACTAAGCTCTTTCAGCCAGAAGTACAACTTCATCACCACCCGTTCGAGGAACGGCAGCTCATTATCCTGGCTCAGGTATTTTTCCATAACGATGAACTGGAAGTCTCCCACTACATTGTTTCTTTCCAGGGATTCATACCGGCTGGTAATGTTCACTTCCCGGTTGTTGACCAGGTCTTCCACGACCTTCCGGAACATGAGATTGATCTTTGGCTCGACCCGGAAACCCAAACGGAATTCAACCCGGATGATGTCATTGGGGATGATATGTTCTACCGAATATTCTGCGGTGTAAGGATCGTCCAGGGTGTCCACGTGAACGAACCAGTAAATATCCGCCCGTTTAGGCTTTTTATTCAGGATGGAATAGATGATCTTATGCTCTATTTCCTTCGGGTTATTGGCGCTTGTCATATAGACCAGGTGGGTGGCTGACTTTGGCACCGTCCGGTCATTGCTCAGCTCCTGGATCTGCGGGATATAGTGCTCCATGCGGACGAACTCAACATAGCGGTTCTTGATCTTACGGGCGCGGAACCAGACGTACATGACGGCGAACAGTCCTCCGCCAACGATCAGCGTGACAAAACCTCCATGTGGGAATTTGTCGAGATTGGCGAAAAGAAAGCTTAGCTCAAGACTCAGGTAGAGGGTCAGATAGAGATAGATCAGCGCCGAATTTGTCCGTCGGGAGATAAGGTAATTGGCGAAAAGAATGGATGTAGCCAGCATGCACAGGGTGATGGCCAGGCCATAGGCTGCTTCCATATGGGCGGAGCTCCGGAAATAGATAGTGATCCCGCAGCAGCCCAGAAACAGCATGAAATTTATAGCCGGGATATAGGACTGACCGCGTTCTTCGGTAGGATAGCTGATCCGCAGCTTTGGCCAGAGGTTGAGGCGCATGCTCTCGCTGATCAGGGTAAAGGACCCGGTGATCAGGGCCTGGCTGGCGATGATGGCTGCTGCTGTGGCGATGATGATACCCGGTATCAGGAACCAGGTCGGCATGATATTATAAAACGGGTTACCCAGGTTGGTGTCGAAGATCCGGCCCTTGTACTGGGCCATCAGCCAGGCGCCCTGGCCTAGATAGTTGAGGATAAGACAAAGCTTGACATAGATCCATGAAATGCGGATATTGCCTTTGCCGCAATGTCCCAGGTCGGAATATAGGGCTTCGGCTCCTGTGGTACAAAGGAACACGGCTCCCAGGATCCAGAACCCTTTAGGATAGGTTGTCAGGAGCTGGATGGCGTAGTGCGGGCTGAGAGCCTTGAAAATGCCCAGGTCATCCAGCAGGTGACTGCTTCCCAGGGCTGCAAGCATGGAGAACCAGATAAACATGATCGGGCCGAATAGCTTACCTATCGACTCTGTGCCGAACTGTTGCAGGAAGAACAATATCACCAGGATGCCCAGCACCAGATAGACTATCGTCGACTGGTCCACGTACCGGAATGCCGGCATCTGCCGCAGACCCTCGATCGCGGAGGTCACCGAGATCGGCGGGGTGATCATCCCGTCGGCCAGCAATGCGGCGCCGCCGATCATAGCCGGTATCACCAGCCATCGTTTCTGACGCCGGACAAGGGCATAGAGGGAGAAGATCCCCCCTTCACCGTTGTTGTCGGCTTTTAGGGTTAGCCACACGTATTTTATGGTCGTTTGTAACGTCAGGGTCCAGATGATACAGGAAAGAGAGCCCAAAATGAGCTTTTCTTCAATCACTCTTCCATGGATAATGGCGTTTAGAACGTAGAGGGGAGAGGTCCCGATGTCGCCGTAAATGATGCCTAACGCAATAACAAGATTTGCTAAGCTTACTTTGTTGATCTGATTGCTCACAATGAGTCTGCTGTTAAATAAGGGGCAAAGTTATAGGTAAAAACACTAACAGGGGTTGCTAATTTTAGGCAAAGGCCCGGCAACCGGGCGGCAACCTTAACATTAAAAAGCCCGTAACAAATATAAATTAAACTTTTACCTATCTTACGACCTTAAAAGTAGTGGTAAATATGAACAGAATCCTGTCATCCCTGCTGCTCGCACTAACCCTGACGATGGTTGCTGTCAACCTCGAAGCCCAGGTCCAGCAGATCACCTACACCGAACCTGAGCGGGAGGATGGGCGACGTACCAATTTTGAAATTATCGGAAAAATAAATGGTAACTTCCTGGTATTCAAGAACAACAACTCTTCCAACGCCATCAGCATCTACGACAATGACATGAAGCTGCAGCAGCGGGTACCTTTGTCCTTCATGCCGGACAAATATATAAATGTAGACTTCGTAGCCTATCCGGACTTCTGTTATATCATATATGAATACCAGAAGAGGAGCATCGTCCATGTTACAGCCGTCAAACTCGACTATCAGGCCCGGCAAATGGGGGAGCCCATCGAGCTGGATACCACTCAGATCGGTTTCGCCTCTACCAACAAGATCTACACTACCGTCATCAGCGAGGACAAGCAAAAGATCATGATCTTTAAGATCAACAGCAAGAATCCCCGCAATTTCATGTTTACGACCTTCCTTTATGATGGCTCTCTGCAATTGATCGACCGCCACCGTATCTATATTCCGATGGAGGAGCGAAACGAGCTTTTCACCGACTTCCAGGTAGACAATGACGGACAACTGGTATTTGGTAAATACCTGCGCAGCGGCAGCAATGACTATGTTTCCCGTGTTGCCCTGGTCACCAAAGGCCCTACTGCCGATAGCTTTTCCGTAAAGGATATTGGCGCGGGCGACCGCATCCTCGATGAGGTGAAATTCAAGGTCGACAACACCAACAAACGATATATTCTCTCAGGCCTGTATTACAAACAGCGGCGGGGCAATATAGAAGGTCTCTATTCGGTCATTTGGGATAAGGCTACCAATAGGCGGGTAGAAGAAAAAGTAACCGTCTTTAACGACGACCTCAGGGCCCAGGCCAAAAGTTCCGACGCCAATCTGCGGATGGCGTTCAATGACTTTTTCATCAAACATGTCATTACCAAAAGGGATGGAGGGTACCTGCTTATTACTGAATCCCTTTATACCACCTCCCGCGGCAACATGTTCAATCGCTGGGACTATATGTATAATCCCGCTTTTGGCCCTGGCGGCTTCTATTCGCCATATTATTATAATCCCTACAATAGCCCCTGGGGCAGGAACTATGGGCCCTATGCCACACGTTTTCATGCCGAGAACATTATGGTATTGTCCTTTGACGCGGAAAGCAATATGCAATGGAGCGCCATCATCCCCAAAAGCCAGTTCGACGACGAGACGGAAAACCTTATCTCTCACGAGCTTGTCAATACGGGGGGCGAGCTGCATTTCCTTTTTAACCTCTACGAGCGGAGAAATATGCTGCTCAACGACCAGAGCATTTCACCGGAAGGGAAAGTGACCCGTTATCCAACGCTGCGTAACCTGGACAGGGGTTATGACTTCATGCCCCGTTATGGAAAGCAGGTAAGCAGCTGGGAAACAATTATTCCTTGTCTTTACAAGAACTATCTTTGCTTTGCGAAAGTCGATTTTAGTTGAGGCCCCCTGGAAGGGTTGGCATATTCAGAAACCCAGAAATAAGACCCGGTGATCGGTATTTTTAGACAGAAAACCCCTGCTAACGCCCTGCTGCTCCTCTTTTATGCGCTTGTATTAAAGTTCCCTCTTTTTTTACATCCGGTGACTCCCTCCCTGCATCCGGAGGACAATTACCTGTACAGGGGGATCTTACGTGGACTCGATTCGGTATTTCATAACGCGCCGATCCTCTATTCCCTGCTGACCTTTCTGCTGCTAATCTTCCAGGCGACCCTTTTCAACCGAATATCCAATCACCACAAAGTATTGCCGAAGCCCAATTTCCTGCCCGGCATGTCCTATATTCTCATTACCTCTCTTTTACCCGACTGGAGTCATTTTTCTGCTCCACTGCTGATCAATACCATAATGATCTGGGTCTGGTACAGGATGATGGAACTATACAATAGCCAGCGTCCCGGTACGGCCATCTTTAATATTGGTGTGTGGACCGGTATAGTATCCCTTCTGTATATACCCGCAGTGGCTTTTCTTCTCCTTGTATTGTCCGGCCTTCTGACCATGCGTCCTTTTCGTGTCCGGGAATGGTTTGTAGGTCTTCTTGGATTTACCTTTCCGTATTATTTTCTCTTCCTTTTTCTATATCTCTCCGGTCATTGGAGCTGGTCCGATATTGTTCCCAAGATCGTCTTCACCGTTCCGGCTTTTCCTTCATCTATCTGGATCACCCTGGGTATCGTCTGGCTTATTGTCCCCTTTATCATCGGAGGATATTTCGTCCAGAAAAATCTCAGCAAATTCCTCATCCAGATCCGCAAAAGCTGGAGCCTGCTGCTCCTCTTCCTCCTTGTTGCCGTCATCATCATTCTCATCAATCGCGTCAACTCCTACGAGAACTGGATCATCATGGCCGTCCCTTTTGCCGCCTTCCATGCTGCGGCTTACTATTACCCGACCCGAACGACTCTTCCTGACATATTACACTGGCTCATAATCGCTTACATTTTAGCTATGAATTATTTCGGGTTTGCCCCGGCCTGAGCCCAATCCCCTCAAAAATTCGTACTTTTGCGGTCTCAAACTCATCATATATGAAATTTGGAGTAGTCGTTTTTCCTGGTTCCAACTGCGATCGAGACATGTTTGATGCCCTTCAGCAGGACCTTGGTCAGGAAGTGGTCATGCTCTGGCACAAGGATACCGACCTTAGCGCTTTCAATACGGAAGATTGTATCGTGCTTCCCGGCGGCTTCTCTTATGGCGACTACCTTCGCTGCGGCGCCATTGCCCGGTTCAGCCCCATTATGCAAAGTGTCACCCGTTTTGCCGGGGAAGGCGGCAAGGTCCTTGGCGTTTGCAATGGCTTCCAGGTCCTGTGCGAATCGCACCTGCTGCCCGGCGCCCTTTTGCGCAATGCCAACCAACAGTTCATATCCAAAAATATCTATCTCAGGGGTGCCGGCGACAATGGCCAGGCGCTGAAGATACCCATCGCCCATGGCGAAGGCCGCTACTATGCCGACGAAAAGACCCTGGATCAGCTGGAAGCCAACGGCCAGGTCATCTACCGTTACGCTGATGCAAATGGAAATATAAATGCCGCCGCCAATCCTAATGGATCCCTGAGAAACATTGCCGGCATCTGCAATGCTACCCGGAACGTCTTCGGAATGATGCCCCATCCCGAACGCGCCTGCTCCGAAGCACTAGGGAACATCGATGGAAAGGCTATTCTTCAAAGCCTGTTCATCGACCCGAAAGTAAAATTGGTAGCACGGGAAGCCGGATTGGTTAATTTTTAGTTTTTTCCTAACATTTGGAAACAGAACTTTACTCTATACATAGATTATGAAAAAAACAATACTATTTGGATTGGCCGTGTTTGCAGGCAGCTTGGTGATGGCGCAGTCCAGCAAGGAAGTTACCTGGAACTTTACGGCCAAGAAGATCTCGGATAAAAAATACGAGATCCATATGACAGCCACCGTCGGCGGCGACTATCATATATATGCACAAAATGCCGGAGATGGGCCTATCCCAACCTCCTTTAAATTTGCAAAAAATCCACTGATTGTGCCGGCCGGCAAGATACAGGAAATAGGCAAAATGGTGACGAAAATGGAATCAGCCTGGGGGCATGATGTGAGGTATTACGAGAAGACAGTGGACTTCGTCCAGGTTGTAAATCTCAAAAGCAACGCAAAAACCAGTTTTGCCGGAAAGGTCGAATTCATGGTCTGTAACGACCAGCAATGCCTTCCGCCTTCTGACGTCGACATTAAGGTCAATGTCGGCGGATAGATCGTGCGCCATTTGTCGGGGAGGGGGCGCTATCCGTCGCCTATCCGACGTAATTAATAAATTAAAAACGGGTTCTTTGCAAAGAGGACTCGTTTTGTTTTTTCCCGGTTTTTTATCATCATCATGATCACAAGTCTAGTTAAAATCAATCGCCGGATTCATTGCAGGATCTCTGGCGCCAGTCACCGGTTCCTCTTTCTGGTAACTGCCTTTATTGTCGCCAGCCTGTTTTTGGGTGTGCATCGGGGGCTTGCCCAAACAGACAGCGCTCATAGCGTTGTTTCCTGGGAGTTCAGCACCCGGCAGGGGGCTGACGGTAAACCCGTCCTGGTCCTTCACGGCAAGATCGTTGACGGCTGGAGATTGTATTCCACGACCATGGCGGATAGCCTGCCCAACTCCCGTGTCACGCTGGATAGTTCCGCCGGTGCGACCGTTCAGAGCATTGACGAGAAAGGCCAGCTCCGGACACAAAAGGAAGCCCTTTTCAGCAATGCTGAGACACGATCGTTCACAGGGGACGTTCAATGGCTTGTGCATCTTCAGGCTGCGGCCGCTGGTGCATCGGCGATGCCTGCATCCGGGGCAATTGCGTCCGGGACATCGGCGTCGGGGGCACGGGCGGCTTCCGGGCCCGGAGCCGCTGTATCTACCGGTGATCTGAAAGGAACGGTGACTTTTATGGCCATCTATAAAGACTCTGTGGTAGGCCCCGTCGAAGTGCCTTTCCGTTATGCACATACCGCAGACGGCGGACTGGTAGCAAAGGCGGCTGGCCTTCAGGGATCGGCCAGCGCTGCCAATGAATTGAAAAAGGCATCCATCGATCTTGCGAATCCTGTCAATAAGTGCGGCGGCACCGGGGCCGAGAATTCCCAGTCCAAAGGCATGCTTGGTCTTTTCTTTCTCGGGATACTGGGCGGCCTCGTGGGTTTGATCATGCCCTGTACCTTCCCGATGATCCCCCTGACCGTTTCTTTTTTCACCAAACGTTCGGGCTCCCGTTCCAAAGGTATTGCCAATGCCTTTTTATATGGGTTCTTCATTTTTCTTATCTATGTACTGATCAGCGTTCCCTTTTATTTCCTGAAGGCGAACAATGCCAACATCCTGAATAATATAGCCACCAATGTCTGGCTCAACCTGTTCTTTACGGCTGTCTTTTTGGCCTTTGCACTGTCCTTTTTTGGACTGTTCGAAATAACTCTGCCCAGCAGCATTTCCAATTCGGTAGATACCAAATCCAATATCAGCAGCATGGGAGGTATTTTCTTTATGGCCCTGACCCTTGCCGTTGTCTCTTTCTCCTGTACAGGGCCTATTCTGGGCACTTTTGTAGTCAGTGCGCTGGGTCCTAACGGTGGGCCGATACAGCTGACTGTCGTGCTGGCAGGATTTGGTTTTGCATTAGGACTACCTTTTGCCTTATTTGCGCTGTTCCCCAGCTGGCTGCAATCGCTGCCCCGGTCCGGCAGCTGGATGAATACGGTAAAGATCTTCTTTGGTTTTGTCGAGCTGGCCCTGGCCCTCAAATATTTTTCAAATGCCGATCTTGTTACGCATTGGGGAATCCTGAAAAGGGAAACGTTTTTTGCCCTTTGGATCCTTGTCAGTCTTGCCCTGGCCCTTTATCTGTTCGGGATCATTAAATTCCATCATGATCCACCGCCAAAGAAGTTGAGCAAAACGCGGATTATTATCGGCCTGGCTTTTCTGGCCTTTAGCCTCTACCTGGCTCCCGGACTGACCAATACAAAATATGCCAACATCTCCCTGGTCAGCGGCTTCCCTCCTCCCTTTTCCTACAGTCTTTATGGCGCCGACCATCGAAAAGGTATCGAAGCCAATGTTGTCAACGATTATGACAAAGCGCTGGCACTTGCCAAACAGCAGCACAAACCCCTGCTCATCGACTTCACCGGCTGGGCCTGTGTCAACTGCCGGAAGATGGAAGAAAATGTCTGGCCGGAGGATCTGGTAAAAGATAAGATCAAGGAGGATTATATCCTGGTATCTCTATATGTCGATGATCGCAAGGCTCTTCCCGATGACCAGCAATTCCTTTTTACGACTGGCGATGGCAGCAAAAAAGAGATCAAAACGATCGGAGATAAATTTGCTACCCTCCAGTCCGAGAATTTCAAGAATGCTTCCCAACCTTTTTATGTCGTCATCAGTCCGGATGAGAAGCTATTGAACTACCCTGTTGGCTACACACCGAACCCAAAAGAATATGCCGCCTGGCTCCAGTGTGGTCTGGACGCCTACAAAAAACAATAGGCCTGCAAACGTGCGGATCCATCCCCGCCGGATATTTCAATAAAAAAACCCCTCCTCAGAGGGGTTTTTCGTCTAATTAGGCGTCATTCTGTCCCAGCCTTCCAGCCAAACTAAGGGCAAGTCTTGTTACCAGATGGAGGGCCAGAATGACAATATCTTTTAACCGGCAAAGGTTCCAGCCATTGCCGGTCGTGTATACCAAAGAAAAAAGTCCCTGCTCTTAACGAGCAGGAACTCTCAATATTTTTTTTAATGGATCTTTTCACACAATGAAGTTAGCGGTTCTTTCCGTTCCCCGTACCCAAATGTCGTTAAAGATTTTAAAAAAACGCCCATCGTATTTTTCGTACCTGCGATGAACTGCCATCTCTAATCCTAATAAGTAAAATTCATTACAAGGCGATCTTTTTTTCAGTCATCATCTTGCGCAGATTGATCAGACCATAACGCATACGACCTAAGGCAGTGTTGATGCTGCAATTCGTCAAAGCTGCGATCTCCTTGAAAGAAAGATCTGCATAGTGACGCAGAATGATCACTTCGCGCTGATCTTCCGGCAGCAGGTCGAGCATTTGTCTTACGCGGTCATGACTCTGACGTTTCATCATTTTGGTGTCGGCGCCTTCTTCCGTAAAATGGATCACTTCGAAAATGTCCCGGTCATCACTTGTCTTGATGGCAGGAGTCCTTTTAACCTTCCGGAAATGATCCACACAAAGATTGTGCGCAATCCGCATAGCCCAGGGAAGGAATTTACCTTCTTCTGTGTAACGGCCACCGCGAATGGTGTCAATAATTTTGATTAGAACGTCCTGGAAAATATCCTCGGCAAGATATTTGTCCTTAACCAGGAAGAGAATGGAAGTGTACAACTTATCCTTGTGACGAATGATCAATGCTTCCAGAGCATACAGATCTCCGTCCCTAAATTGGTGAATAAGTTCATGGTCAGTTTTTTTGCGTAGCAATGTCATAAACTTCTACGGGTTTTAAAGGTGATAGGATATATTTTGGATTTTAAAGATGGTTCGGTTTTTCTATGTAGAAGTCATCAGTCGATAGGCGAAGTTTGTTTTGTTAAATTACGATATTCACATTATCCTCACAATTGTGTACAAAATTAACTTGTACTAATAGAGTTTAAAGATATACATTTTTTGGAATAAACAACATTTTGGGAAATTTTTTGTTTTTTAATTCTCCAAAGCCCCAGAGAAACAATAAGGTAAGTACTTATTTTGTCTTATCATATGTTCCCGTTTCAGGAAACAGGTATTATTGAGCATTCATTTCTTAGTTTTTTATTGGGTATTTGTTCGCCGGCTACTGTTAAAAAATGGATGCGGCTGTTAAAATTATCAACCGGCACACAATAAGGTCACCGGATTAATTCGTCATTTTTAACTAAATTTGTTAGCCAACGACCGACGTAGGCACAACTATATATATGGCAACAACGGGTAAAGTAAAAAAGCAAAAAGCAGAAAAAATAATTTCCTCCTCACCGGCTCCGGCACAAAAAGCAGATGCCATCTTTATTAAGGGGGCCAGGGTTCACAACTTAAAGAATATTGATGTTTCCATACCACGCAATAAGCTGATCGTGGTCACAGGGGTATCAGGCTCGGGCAAATCCTCCCTGACGATCGATACCCTCTTTGCCGAAGGTCAGCGTCGTTACGCGGAAAGTCTCAGCGCCTATGCCCGCCAGTTCATGGCTCGTATGGACAAGCCTGATGTCGACTATATTAAGGGACTCTGTCCGGCTATAGCCATCGAACAAAAGGTCATCACCCGCACTCCCCGCTCCACCGTAGGCAGCATGACGGAGATCTATGACTACCTGCGTCTCCTTTTTGCACGGGTGGGGAAGACCATCTCTCCCATTTCGGGACGTATTGTAAAAAAGGACGATGTCGCTGATGTGGTAACGGCTATCAGCAACCTGGCTTCCAACGACAGGGTCCTGCTGCTCACGCCGTTCAAGCAACATAAGAACCGTGAGATCAAAGAAGAATTGAACATCCTTCTGCAAAAGGGATTCGCCCGGCTCTATGTGCCTGCTGCGGCAACTGCTGACGCCTCTGCCGGAGCTAACGGCTCTATCGGTGAAACCTTACGTATTGAGGATCTTATGGAAATGGACGAAAAAAGCCTGAAAAAGAAGCTTCCTGCCGTGCGGACCAGCATCCTTGTCGACCGTCTTGTGGTCAAAACCTTCGACGAAGACGATCGCCACCGCATTGCCGACTCGGTCGGCACAGCCTTTTATGAAGGAGAGGGCGAAATGCAGCTGGAGATCAACGGGACCAGCCAGCTGAGCTTCTCCAACCGGTTCGAGCTGGATGGCATTACCTTCGAAGAACCCGTTCCCAATCTCTTTTCCTTTAATAATCCTTTTGGCGCCTGCCCTACCTGTGAAGGTTTCTCCCAGGTTCTTGGTATCGATGCCGACCTGGTCATACCTGACAAAAGGCTTAGCGTCTTTGAAGGCGCCGTGGCGCCCTGGAAGGGAGAGAAGCTCGTATGGTGGAAAGACCAGTTCGTCAAGGCCGCTAAAAAATTCGATTTCCCTATCCACAAGCCCATCATCGACCTGACGAAACAACAATATAAAGTACTCTGGGAGGGGAACGAACACGTGCAGGGGATCAATGACTTCTTTGCTGAGGTCGAACGGAACCTTTATAAAGTACAATACCGGGTCCTTTTATCCAGGTATCGTGGCCGTACCGAATGCCCGGAATGTAAGGGTTACCGGCTCCGGAAAGAAGCGTTGTATGTCAAAGTGGGCGACCGCCATATAGGCGAGCTCTGCGAGATACCGGTCAGGGACCTCGCGGCCTGGTTCAACGATCTGACATTACAACCCCACGAGCAGGTTATTGCCAAACGCATCCTCATTGAGATACGCCATCGGCTTAGCACGCTGATGGACGTTGGTCTCGGTTATCTGACCCTGGCCCGTCTTGCCAATAGCCTTAGCGGCGGCGAGAGCCAGCGTATCCAGCTCACCCGCAGCCTTGGTTCCAACCTCACCAACTCCTTATATATTCTTGATGAACCTTCCATCGGGCTCCATTCCCGTGATACGGAAAGGCTTATCCGTGTCCTGAAGGAGCTGCGTGACCTTGGCAATACTGTCGTTGTCGTGGAACACGATGAGATGATGATGCGGGAAGCGGATTATATCATCGACATGGGGCCTCTTGCCAGCCATCTTGGCGGGGAGGTCGTGGCGGCCGGCAACTATGAAGAACTGATCGCAAACGAAGACAGTCTGACGGGGAAATACCTGAAGGGAGAGCTATCCATCACGCCTCCGCCTGCGCCGCGGAAATGGAAACGTTCCCTTACTGTTGAAGGAGCAAGACAAAACAACTTGAGAGATCTGACAGTCGAATTCCCTCTCGACGTCCTTTGTGTTGTCAGCGGTGTCAGCGGCAGCGGTAAAACGACACTTGTCAAACAGATACTCTATCCGGCATTGCAGAAGATCAAGGGTGAGCCCGCCGAAAAAGTAGGTCTCCATAAAGCAATAAAAGGCGACATCGATTATATCTCCCAGATCGAGATGATAGACCAGAATCCGATCGGCAAATCCAGCCGCAGCAATCCCGTCACCTATATCAAGGCATATGACGAGATCCGCGAGCTCTATTCAAAACAACCGCTCAGCAAGATGAGGGGTTTCCAGCCCAAACATTTTTCCTTTAACGTTGATGGCGGCCGCTGTGACACCTGTAAAGGGGAAGGCGAACAGGTCGTTGAAATGCAGTTCCTGGCGGATGTTCATCTGACGTGTGAAGTATGCGGCGGGAAAAGGTTCAAGGATGAGATCCTCGAGGTCAACTACCGGGAAAAGAACATTTACCAGATCCTGGAAATGAGTGTCGATGAAGCCCTGGATTTCTTCAAAGATGAAAAGGACATCCTCCAGAAGATCAAGCCACTGAGTGATGTGGGTCTTGGATATGTCAAGCTTGGTCAGTCTTCGGATACGTTGTCCGGCGGGGAAGCTCAGCGGGTCAAGCTGGCCTCTTTCCTGGGTAAAGGAAGGGCGCAGGGACATATCCTGTTTATCTTCGACGAACCGACCACGGGCCTGCACTTTCACGACATCCGCAAGTTGCTGGCCTCCTTTAATGCGCTGATCGATCAGGGACATTCTATCCTCGTCATCGAGCACAATACCGACGTCATCCGTTCTGCGGATTGGGTCATCGACCTTGGCCCCGAGGCCGGGGATGGTGGAGGCGGGCTTGTTTATACTGGTGTGGCTACGGGCCTTAAAAAGGTGAAAGAAAGTTATACCGCTAAGTTTGTATAAAGTTGCGGCTGCCTGACCCGGTGGTTGCTGCCGCCGGACCAGGGGACGCAAAAGCCAGAAAGCCGGGCATTTGCCCGGCTTTCTGTTAACAATAACTCCTGTCTTTTACAACTGCCTGTCTTGATATTACTATGATAGCTGATTAATTCCATCCTCCGCCGAGGCTTCTGTATAGCTCCACTTCTGCGCTTAATTGTCCTTTCTTTATAGATGCTAATTCTAATTCACTTTGTAATACATTGCTCTGAGCTGTGATCACTTCGAGATAGGTCGCCAGTCCATTGCGGAAAAGGCTATTGGAATTTGTGATGGCCTGCTGCAGCGTATTCACGCGGTTGGTTACCACTACCCGCTGTTCTTTCAGCTTTTCGATCTTGGCCAGCGCATCCGAAACCTCTCCAACCGCCACCAGTACCGACTGTCTGAACTGGATCACCGACTTTTCACGATCCACTTTTGCCAGCTCAAATTCTGTCTTCAGCTTCTTGCGTTGGAACAGGGGCTGTGTAAGGCCACCGGCCACAATTCCGAAAAGTGAACCGGGGATGTTGAACCAGTTGCTGCCAAGGAAGGAGTTGAGGCCTCCCTGCGCCGTTATGGTCAACGAAGGATACATATTGGCCTGTGCGATACCCACATTGGCATTGGCGATATTCAAGGCCAGCTCCGTGCTGCGTACATCCGGCCGGCGGCCTACCAGCTCAGCCGGTACACCAGTAGATAAAGTATCACGCAATGGGACCTGGTCCAGCATGCTGCCGCGCACCACGCTGGTTGGCAGTCTTCCCGCAAGGATGCTCAGGGCATTCTCCTGCAGGATGATGCTCTGCTCTATCTGTGGAACCAGTTCTGCGGCAACCAGCCTTTGGGCCTCAGCCTGCTGTATGCCCAGCGCTGTCACGTCCCCGGCCTTGAATTGCAGACGGATGATCTGCAGGGTACTATCATTCAGTGCCAGGTTCTTTTTAGCGATGGCCAGCTGTGCATCCAGCATCAGCAGGTTGTAGTAGCCCTCGGAAACACCGGCGACGATGTTTGTCTGCAGGGCTTTTCTTGCTTCCCCTGTTTGCAGGTACTCTGCCAGGGCCCTGGATTTCTGGTTGGCTACCTTTCCCCAGATGTCAGCTTCCCAGCTAAGGCTCACGTTCGCGTTATAATCTTCAACATATTTATGTCCAGAGATCTGAGGAACGAATGCGCCATTGATACTGTTATCCGATGGCCGCGTATGATTGTAGGTTACATTCAGGGAGAGGTCGGGCCAGTAACCCAGTTTCGACTGACCCAACACCAGCTGTGCGGACTGGATGTTCTTCAGGGCGATCTGCATATCGTAGTTGCGGACGATCGCACTGTCAATCAGCTGCTGCAGTGAAGGATCCCCGAAAAAGCTCTTCCAGGGCAGACTGGCTATGTTGGTCGTATCTCCCTGTCCCACATTCCGGAACTGACCCGGCAGTTCCGGCTGCGGTGTGGCAGTGTCTTTTGATACTTTACAAGCCCCCAGCCCCAGGAGAAGGGCAAAGGCTGTTGTTTTTATAATTGATGATATCATGGTATAATAATTTTTTATTCTGCCAAAGCCGGCGTTTCTCTCTTGATGCCAAAGAATTTTTCATGCAGGTGCTGGAAGATCACAAACAGCACCGGTACAATGAATACCCCGAGCAACACCCCTGTCAGCATCCCGCCAACGGCGCCGGTTCCAATGCTCCGGTTGCCAAGCGCTGCAGCGCCCTTTGCACGCATCAGGGGCAGCAGGCCCACGATAAAGGCGAAAGAGGTCATCAGGATCGGGCGGAGACGAAGTCTTGCTGCTTCCATCGCTGCATCCCACAGTTCCATACCTGCGTGCCTTCTTTGAACCGCATATTCTACGATCAGGATCGCGTTCTTTGCCAGCAGACCCACGAGCATGACCAGGCTTACCTGGACATAGATGTTGTTATCTATTCCAAAGAGCTGCAGGAATGCAAATACTCCGAATACCCCCGCCGGTATAGACAACACGATGGCGAACGGAAGGATATAGCTTTCATACTGCGCACTCAGCAGGAAGTAGATGAATACAAGGCTCAGGATAAAGATAAAGATGATCTGGGAGCCAGCCGCCTTTTCTTCCCGGGTAATCCCTGTATATTCATAACCCCAGCCTCTTGGCAGTACCTGGGCGGCCGTCTCTTCGATGGCCTTGATGGCATCACCCGTACTGTACCCGGGCTTCGGAACCCCGTTGATCGTGGCTGAATGGTAAAGGTTATTGTGACTGACCGTTTCAGGGCCATATACCTTTCTCAGTTTGATCAGCTGATTTACAGGTACCATTTGATTCAGGTTGTTCTTCACATAGATCCCGGTAAGCGATTCCGCATTCGTCCGGTAAGGAACGTCGGCCTGCGCCATTACGCGATAGTACTTACCAAACCGGTTGAAATCCCCTACGAAGCTGCTACCATAATAGATCTGCATGGTTTGCATGAGATCGGACACAGACACACCCATTTGTTTAGTCTTGTTATTGTCCACATCTATCATGTATTGAGGATTACCGGATGCAAACGTGGTAAATGCATAGGCTATTTCCTTGCGCTGCATCAATGCCCCGATAAAGGTATTGGACATTGCGCTCAACCTGTCCATGGATCCGTTAGTCTGGTCCTGCAGTGCGAACTCGAAGCCGGCCACATTACCAAAACCCTGGATAGTGGGGAAGGTAAAGAAGAAGGCATGCGCATCTTTGACATTCATGGCGACCTTCATCGTCAGAGCGGCGCTGATGGTATTGATATCTTTTATCGGACCCCGTTCGTCGACATTCTTCATCCGAACGAAACCAGCACCATAAGGAGCGGCATTGGCATTTGTGATGAAGTTGAGCCCTTCCACATTATATCTTCTGTCTGTGATGGGTTCAGCCTTGATGATGCTGTCTATCTCGGCAATAGCCTTGTGCGTCTTGTCCAGGCTGCTACCGGGAGGTGTATTCACCGCATACAGTATAAAACCCTGGTCTTCTGTCGGGATGAATCCGCTCGGTGTCTTTTGCATCATAAAATAAGCGCTGCCGGCAAGGAGGAGAAGTGCTGCGACGGTCACCCATTTATTACGGAAAAGGAATTTCAGGCTGTGGATGTATTTATTCGTCATGTTCTTGAAGCCGACGTTGAAGGCGGCAAAGAAACGGGCGCCAAAACCTTTTTTCCCATGTTCTTCGACATGTACGTTCTTCAGGAATATGGCGCACAGCGCCGGACTCAGCGTCAGGGCGTTGACAGCCGATATAAAGATGGCTATTGCCAGCGTGTAACCGAACTGCCGGTAGAATACCCCCGTCGGGCCTTTCATAAAACCTACCGGGATGAACACGGCCATCATCACAAGTGTGATCGATACGATCGCTCCGGAGATCTCGCTCATCGATTTTAGCGTAGCCGGCCTTACAGGCAGACCGGTATTTTCCATTTTCGCATGCACGGCTTCCACCACCACAATGGCGTCATCCACCACGATACCGATCGCCAGGACCAGCGCAAACAGGGTCAGCAGGTTGATGGTGAACCCGAACACCTGCAGGAAAAAGAATGTTCCGATGATGGCCACCGGTACCGCGATGGCCGGGATCAGCGTTGAGCGGAAATCCTGAAGGAAGATGAACACGACAATGAACACCAGGATAAAAGCTTCTATCAGCGTATGCTTTACCTGCTCGATCGAAGCATCCAGGAATTCCTTGGAGTTGAACATGATCGTGGAGTGCAATCCGGCCGGCAGCTGCTTGTCGAACCTTTTCATCAGGTCCTCGGCTTCTGTGAGAATGTCGTTCGCATTGGAGCCTGCTATCTGCTGGATCGCAATACCCGTTGTGGGATGACCATTCAGGCTGCTGTTCGAAGAATAGGTGTAGGAGCCAAATTCGACGCGTGCCACGTCCTTCAGCCGGACTACAGAACCGTCGCTGTTGGATTTAACGATGACGTTCTCATAATCTTCATTCTGGTTCAGCTTACCCTTGTATTTCAACACATACTCATAAACTTCCTTGCTGCTCTGGCCAAACCGGCCAGGGGCGGCTTCCAGGCTCTGATCCTTTATGGCGCTGGTTACCTCGATCGGTGAAAGATTATAGGCCACCAGGCGATCGGGCTTCAGCCATATACGCATCGAGTAATCCTTGGTCCCGAAAGGGGTAGCATCGGCGACGCCGGGGATACGCTGGAGCTTTGGGATCAGGTTGATCTTCGAATAGTTTTGCAGGAAGGTTTCATCATAGCTGCTGTCGGTAGAATAAAGACCGATGAACATGATGATACTGTTCTGCTGTTTCTGCGTAGCGATACCGGCCTGGATAACTTCGGCTGGTATTTGGCTGGTAGCTTTGGATACGCGGTTCTGTACGTTCACCGCTGCGATATCCGGATTGGTCCCCTGTCTGAAATAGACTGTCAGGGACATGGAACCATCATTACTGGAATTGGAGGTCATGTATGTCATGTTCTCCACACCATTGATGGATTCTTCCAATGGGGTCGCAACGCTACGTGCAACGACTTCCGCATTGGCGCCGGGATATGTAGCCGTGACCAGTACGC
Organism: Puia sp.; assembly: GCA_035492595.1. Taxonomy (GTDB): domain Bacteria; phylum Bacteroidota; class Bacteroidia; order Chitinophagales; family Chitinophagaceae; genus Puia. Next base: position 15,823 of record DATJJA010000038.1, on the reverse strand, counting down.
TGGGCGGCGCAATATCCGGGAAGAGTGAAATGGGCAGTGTAAACACGGATAGCCCACCCAGTATAAGTAATATAATAGACACGACTGTTGATAACACCGGTCTTTCAATAAATTTCTTTAGCATAAAATAGATCTCTTTGTTTGTATTTCAATCCTGCCTGCTGGTCTTATCCTTCTGACAATTATAACGGCATTACCTTAAGCACGCTATCAGCTGACATTATCTGCGGGTTGATCACCGCGCCATCCACCAGACGGTCCATACCGGCAAACACGATCTTGTCACCAGCCTTTACACCCTTATCCACCAGGTAGTAGTCGGTTGTCTTCCGGACGATGTGCAACTGTCTGCTTGTTACTTTGTTGCTATCGCCGACTGCGAATACAAAGATCCTGTCCTGTAATTCGTAAGTTGCTGTCTGAGGCACCGGCAGTAATTCGCTGCTGACCTGTGGGATCCGCACCTTTCCTGTACCACCGGTCCGGAGAATCCCGTCTGCATTCGGGAATGTTGCCCGGAAGCTGATCGTTCCGCTGGTTTTGTCAAATTGACCTTCTACCAGCTCGATCCTGCCTTTGGAACCATAGATGCTTCTGTCGGCCAGCTGCAATTCAACGGGAGGCAGATTCTTTATCTTGTCACTGATCGTCCTGCCTGCAACCTGGTTGCTAAACTGTAAGAAGTCATTCTCACTCATCGCGAAATAGGCATACACCTCTTTTACGTCTGACAACACGGTCAATGGCAGGGCTTCGCCCTTGCCGACCAGCGCGCCGACCTTGAAGGGAATGCGGCCGATAAATCCGCTGACGGGGGCCTTCATCAGCGTATAGCCCAGATTGATACCGGCATTGTTACCAGCAGCTTCGGCCTGGGAAACCTGTGCTTTTGCTGCATCATAGGCAGCCTGAGCAGCTTTCAGCTGAACATCAGAAACAACATTGTTCTGGACCAATGGTGTCAGTCGGTTCACCTCGATGGAAGCCTTTTCCATATTCGCTTTTGCCGCGAGTACGTTGGCCTGTGCGTTGTTGACCTGCTCGTCATAAGGGCGGTCGTTGATCTTGAACAGTGGCTGACCTGCCGTTACATAGGCTCCTTCTTCTACATAGATCTTATCCAGGTAGCCGCTGACCTGTGGACGGATCTCTACGTTGGTCTTACCTTCGACCGTGGCTGAATACTCCAGGTAGGTCGTTGCTGCCGAGTTATTGATGGGCAGGACGGGCAAACTCTGGGGAGGCGGAGCAGCCTGGCTGCTCTGCGCTTGCGTGCAACCGCTTAAATAGACAACAGCGGCTACGATAATGGCGGAAAATAATAGATACCTTCTCATAACATTATTCAATTGTTTAATGGTGTTAAATTAATCTGTAAAAAATTTTATCGTTCATTTTATCTATCACTGTTAACTCATCGGGTAAAAAAATCCCACTTCATTCTGTTGGCAATCATATCGTTATTTAGGGAAGACAGGGTGCGGTCCTTCGAAAGACAGCAATTCATCGCCATTTGGCGAGGCAAGCGTTGGCCCAGGTGGTGGGGCATCGGTCTTAAAGGCAAGACATTAGATTTCTGCTTGTGCCTGGTTCCGTAGGCTTCGGGTAATACCAGTTATGGCATCTTTAAGGATTTGCCGGTTGATCTCATCCGAGGTGCCCTTACGGACAATGTTGATCGAGATCAAACCGTGAACTATCGACCAGTACGTATAGTATTTGGTACAGACCCGGTCGTCATCAGTATCGCTGATACCCATCATTTCTGCAATGGGGGCAGCTGCGATATCGTAGGGTGTGGTTCCCGCAGGAAGTAATTCATCCATGATGCAACAGTTGACCTCTACGCCGAACATCAGCTGGTAATATTCCTTTTGTTCAAAAGCAAAATTCCAGTAAGCCAGCCACATAGCTTCGAGTTGATCTCCCAGGTCCGCGTGTTTGCTTTTTGCTTCATTCATGCTGGAGGCGAGCAGCATAAATCCCTTTTTTGTCAGTTCGAGCAGGATGGCTTCCTTATTGGCAAAGTATTCGTAGATAATAGGGGCTGTATATTCTATTTTGTCTGCGATCTTGCGCATGCTTAGGGCCTGCCAGCCTTCCTCTTTCACAATCTCATGCGCCGCATCCAGGATATTTACCCTGGTTTGTTCTTTTAGGCGATGAATTCTCTCCTTGCTCCCCATGTGAATGTCCTTTTCCTTTACTCGGCGTAAATAATTTAACACCGTTAGACAAAATTAGAACTTATTTCTATTCTGCCAAAGAAATTTTTATTCACTCCTGCACCCGGATGGCTCAAATGCACGACCAGACTTCGTTTTGGCTCTTTCGCGGCCCTGTAAAATTTCCGATCTTTACTCCGCCCGCAGGCTCTCCACAGGATTGGCCAGCGCTGCGCGAAAGGCCTGGAAGCTGATGGTCATAAGGGAAACTACAAAGGCCAGAATGCCTGCCAAAACAAAGATCCACCATTGAACATCAATGCGATAATGAAAATCCTTTAGCCATTTATCCATAAAGTACCAGCTGATGGGCGTCGCGATCAGGAAGGCTATCAGCACCAGCTGTAAAAATTCTTTGGATAGGAGGTTCACGATACCCGGAACACTGGCTCCCAGCACTTTACGAATACCGATCTCCTTAGTGCGCTGCAGGGTGCTATAGGAGGCCAGCCCCAGCAATCCCAGGCAGGAGATAAAAATGGCAAGGATGGCAAAGTTCAGGAAAAGCTTTCCGAAGCGGTCCTCCGTCCGGTATTGGCGGTCGAAGAACTCGTCGGCAAAGTAATAGCTGAAGGGGCGGTAAGGAATAACCTTTTTCCATTTATTCTCGATGGAGGCGATGGTAGTCTTGAGGTCGGACGTGCGCACATTGGCCGAGATAAGACTGCATCCGTCCGGTTCGATGCGTATGCTTAACGGTTTGATCTCTGACTGCAGCGAGCGGAAATGAAAGTCTTTTACGACTCCGATGATCTGTCCTTCGCGGCCCCATTGGGAGAATTTTCTGCCGATGGCATCCTGGGGACTATGATAGCCGAACAGCCTTACGGCGCTCTCATTCAGGATCATGGCCTTCGTGGTATCGGTGCCGTAATCCCTTGAAAAGGCCCGGCCAGCAATGATCTTCATTTTGTATTGTCTGAGATAATCAAAGTCTACGAAATACAGGTCCAGGTTGGCTATCTGCATATCTCCTTTTACGTTCTGTACCTGGGAATAAGCGCCTGGATTACCTCCCCCGGGCACACTGGAAGACATAGCCGTAGAGATCACTCCCGGTATTCTGGCTATTTCCTCGCGCAGGGCCTTTTTATGATCGTCTCCGTGTGTATCCAAAACCAGCATCTGCTGATTGGAAAAGCCCAGGTCCTGGTTGCGCATATAGCTCAGCTGTGAGTGGACGATCAGCGTTGAGGCGATAAAGGCGATGGAGATCGTGAATTGAAAGACAACCAGCCCTCTGCGCAGGATCAGGCCTCTTGTTCCGGTGGCGAATCGTCCTTTCAATACGACTATCGGCTGGAAAGAGGACAATACCAGTGCCGGATAGATGCCCGCCAGCAGTCCGATGCCAACGGCTATTCCAAGTAAAGAGAAAATATAGGAGGGGTGATGGAACAGGCCGGTACTGACGATCTTGCCGGCAAGAAAATTGAATTGAGGGATCAGCAGGGCGCAGGCCACCACTGCCAGGACAAAGGCAATCAGCGCCTGTAGTATCGACTCTCCAAGGAATTGACTGGTCAGCTGCCCGCGTTCTGCTCCCACGACCTTGCGGATACCCACTTCTTTTGCCCTTTCGGTGGAGCGGGCCGTTGTAAGATTGATAAAGTTGATACAGGCGATCAGCAGGATAAATGCGCCGACGATGGAGAAAACATATACATTGGCTATATTGCCTGTCTCCGGTGCTCCTCTTTTACCGGTCTTCAGATAAACATCGGTCAGTGGTTCGAGGAAAAGGCTGAAGAACATCTGCTGTTCTCTCATCTCTTTCCCATCTCTTTTTTCAAGGAAGGCCGGGAATTTCTTTTCCAGCGCGGCGGCATTGACGTTGGGTTTCAGCAACAGGTAGGAATACATGCCAAAACTTCCCCAGCGACGGTCTTCGGCGGAGTCCTGCCGTTTGGAGGTCGACTTGGACACCAGCAGGTCTGCTTTTAACAGGGTATTTTCCGGCATATCCTTCATTACCCCTGTCACTTTTACCGGAAGACCTGCATCTGTCAGCAGCAGGGTCTGCCCCATGGGATTGGTGTCCGCGAAATATTTCTTTGCGGTCGATTCGCTCAGAACGATACTTAAAGGCTCACGCAATGCGGTATGGGGATCTCCCTGCAGCAGCGGGAAGTCAAAGACTTCGAAGAAGGCGGAGTCGGCCAGGACGGTCTTGTCTTCCTGGAATTTTATGTCTCCTCTTCGCAGCAGCATGCTGTTGGCGTCGAAACGGACCACCTTTTCGATCTCCGGGAATTCGTCTTTGGCGTTGATAGCCATTGGAGCCGAGCAGACTCCGATATTCAGAACTTCCGTTGGGGTCTTGATATCGCAGACCATCCGGTAGATCCGGTCCTTTTTACTATGGAAATTATCATAGCTCAACTCGAAGCGGACGTACAAAAAGATCAGGAAACAAGCCGTCATCCCGATGGTCAGCCCCAAAATGTTTAAAGAAGAATAGACCCGGTGCTTCCAGAGGTTGCGAAAAGCGATTCGAAGATAATTTTTGATCATGGCCGGAGAGTATTGAGCCGAGACTCCCACAAAGCCAATGCCTTAATGTTAAGGATTGTAAGCCAAATGCTTAGCGGCACATTAGCATACAGACTGTACGATTTTGATACAGCTGCTGTTCGTTTACTGCCGGGATGCCGCCTGCTGTTTGCGCCGCTGGCGCCAATTGCGCCTATCGCAGGCGGTCCGCGCTTCTTACCAGCTTCTGGTCTCTCATGATGCCCCTGGTGGCCATTATCAGCAAAACTGGTATAGCGAGAGAAAGAAGGGCGCCAAGGCTGTAGCTGCCGGATTCAAAGGGTGGAACACCGCTCTTCCACCAGTAAAGAAGAATATTCAGCAGGGACAGGACGAGGAGCCCGATCGTGATCCAGAGCTGTTTCTTTCTCGCCTTGTAGTTGAAGATATTGATGAGGATGCCTGCAATGATGATCACTGTGACCAGCAGGATCAGAACGCTACCCGAGCCGGCGCTGACAGTCCCCGCGCCAAAGGTTGGAACTGCCTTCACTTCCAGCGGAGCAATGCCGTTCAATCCTACCTTCATATTCCCAAAGTAGAAGGCGAATTTAAAAGTCAGTGCTGCACAAATGGCAGCCAGCAACATCCATAGCGTTTGCTTTCTTTGCAACATATAAATTTATTTATTATCACCCTTTATCCCAGCTCGGGGTAAAGCGGAAATTGCTTCATAAAAGTATTCACGTCTCCGCGCATCGCGGCCAGTACATCTTCGTTCTCTGCGTTGATCAGCGCTTTGTCGATGAGCTCTACTACTGTCGACATATGGGCTTCTTTCATTCCGCGGCTCGTAATAGCAGGCACGCCTACCCGAATGCCGGAAGTGATAAATGCGCTCTTGTCGTCATAGGGGACCATGTTCTTGTTAACAGTGATCTCGGCTTTTCCAAGGGCGATCTCCGCTTTCTTACCGCTGATGTTCTTGTTCCGCAGGTCGATCAGCAGCAGGTGATTGTCTGTACCGCCTGATACTATATGATAGCCTTTTTCCGAAAAGGTCTTTGCCATTGACTGGGCATTGGAAATGATCTGTTTGGCATATGCTGTGAACCCGTCGGAGAGGATCTCGCCGAAAGAGATGGCCTTGGCTGCGATCACATGCTCCAGTGGGCCGCCCTGGGTGCCGGGGAAAACAGCCATGTCGATAAGGTTGCTCATGGGCCGGATGTTACCCTTCACATCTTTTAATCCGAAAGGATTGTCGAAGTCCTTTTTCATCATGATGATGCCGCCACGGGGGCCGCGCAGCGTCTTATGCGTAGTGGAAGTTACAAAATGACAATGTTCGAAAGGACTGTTGAGCAATCCTTTAGCGATCAATCCGGCCGGATGCGCCATGTCGCACATAACAAGGGCGCCGACGCTGTCTGCGATGGCCCTGATCCGGGCATAATCCCAGTCCCGGCTATAGGCGCTGGCGCCGCAGATGATGAGCTTTGGCTTTTCTTTTTTGGCCACCGACTCCATCATATCATAGTCGACCCGGCCGTCTTCTTTTCCTACCCCATAGGAGACGGGGCGGTATAGCTTTCCGGAGAAATTGACGGGGGAACCGTGTGTCAGGTGTCCGCCCATGCTCAGGTCCAGCCCAAGAATGGTATCCCCGGGCTGCAGTATCGCCAGCATCAGTGCGGCATTGGCCTGGGCGCCACTGTGCGGCTGCACGTTGGCATACTCACAGGAAAAGATCTCCTTTAGTCTGTCGATAGCTAATTGTTCCACCTGGTCCACGATCTCACAGCCTCCATAATATCTCCTTCCGGGATAACCTTCTGCATATTTATTGGTCAGAACGGTTCCCATGGCTTGCATCACCTGAAGGGAAGTAAAATTTTCGGAGGCGATCAATTCAATGCCATGACGTTGACGCTCCAGTTCTTTTTGAATGAGGTCGAAAACCAAAGTATCTTTTTGCATGGCGCAAAAATAGGTCAAAAAGAATAAAATTCACTATTTTACACGCTCTTACCGGACGAAGTCCGGTAGTACACGAGGTCCAAAGCCGGATGTACAGACGACGACAACCATTTTGACATGAAAGCGATCATTCCCGTAGCAGGAGCTGGAACAAAATTACGTCCGCATACTTATACGCAACCCAAGGCTTTGATCCCTTTAGCGGGAAAGACTATTCTCTCCATTATTGTAGACCAATTGATGGAAGCCGGAATTACCGAGTTTATCTTTATTGTAGGTTATCTTGGTGAAAAGATCCAGGACTTTGTCAAGCAAAAATACCCTCAGCTGACGGCTCATTTTGTAGTTCAGAACGAGCGGCAGGGGATCGGCCACGCCGTCCTGCTGACCCGCAGCATCGTAGGCGAAGACGAAATATTTATTGTCCTGGGTGACACCATCTGCGAATACGATGTCAGGGATGTCCTCAGCCAGCCACAGTCCCTGCTGGGTGTCAAACGTGTCGATGACCCCCGCAATTTTGGGGTTGCCGAACTGGAAGATGACGGCAGCATCGGAAGAGTGGTTGAGAAGCCGCAGATCCCCAAGTCCAATATGGCATTGGTCGGCATCTACCGGATCCGCGAAACGGACACCCTTTTCAACTGTCTTGAGAACAATCTTCGTAACCATGTCACCAGCTATGGCGAATACAACCTTACAGATGCCATCGAATGTATGATCCGCAGCGGGGTCAATTTCCGGGCCTTCAAGGTGCAGAACTGGTTCGACTGCGGCAAAAAAGAGACCCTTCTCGAATCGAATGCCAAACTGCTGAAGAAATTCGGCGGCACCATCGCCCCTGAACATCAGTTTGAGAATACTATTATTATTCAGCCCGTTAGCATTGCGCCTGGCTGCGACATCCGCAACTCCATCGTAGGCCCAAATGTGGCCATCGGGGAGAAAACACGCGTCAACTACTCCATTATAAAGGACTCCATCATCGGCTCCTTTGCCGATCTGTATGATATTGTCCTCACTCATTCCCTAATCGGCAGCGATACCGATGTCAAGGGGGAATCCCGCAGCCTCAACATCGGCGATAATACTGAGATCGACCTTGGGGAGTCGTGATCATAACTCAAACCTTCGCAGCTCTACCCAATTACCCCAGGCATTCACCGGCCCAAAATTCCGATTTGCACGGGTGCAAAAATTCAGCTAAATTAGAGGAGACGAGCGCCAGTTGCCATATTAGAAGAACGATCCCGAATGCTAATATTAAAACCTTTTTATGGGTAACCAAAAAAAATTGCTGTTCTTCTTACTTCTCCTCCCACTTGCACTTTATGTAAAAGCTGGAACAGGTAAGCTGGAAGGTGTGCTGCACGGTTATGTAACCGATGCTGTTACCAAAAAGCCGCTTCCCGGAGTAACAGTTTCGGCTATAGTTCCCGGTACTAATAATCTCAAGGAGGTTCTGACCGACTCTGATGGTTACTTCCGTTTCTCCCAGTTGCCCGTGTCCCAGGTAACCGTGCAGTTTGATAAAAAAGGATATCAGTCTGCCCGGCGCCCCAATGTAGCGATCCGGGAGAAGACATCCGTGAAGCTGAGCGTGGAATTCTTCCCTGAGGATGTAGGCTCCAACTCGGACAATTCCGACTATCCTATCCTCCGCCTCCTTGATGCCAGCTAGTCTGATCATACTGAACTTACAATAAATGAAAACGGGGCTGAGAACAGTCCCGTTTTTTCTACTACACATGAGGCTTAAATCTATCGTTGAGTTATGCCTGCCAAGAATTGAGAATCCTGCCGCGCCGCGGCCACAAAACCGAGCATATTGCTCTTTGCCAGAATCCACGATACTCTTCGTATAAAAGTACGCAGCAATGGGGTGAATGTTGCACCGCCACTCAACTTTTTTTTACCATTCATCCAAAGCCGGCCGGAAGCCTGGCTCGTCCGGGATCACTATGCCCGGGAACATTATTTGTGAAAAGCCCATTTCCACATGGTCTTCCAGCTGGGCTTTTTTCCATACATCAAGATCCCGGTCCGGTAGATCTTTCCGGCCAGCCAGGTTGTACCCAGAAATCCCAGGACAAGCAGCGCCATTGAAAGGCCCAACTGCCACCACGGAACTCCGAATGGGATACGCGCCATCATGACGATGGGTGCGCTGAATGGAATGATGCTGGCCCAGACAGCCAGCGGGCCGGCAGGGTCCTGCACGGCGATGGTCATAATAACAAAGGAAAAGATTATCGGCAGTGTAATGGGCAGCATCAGGGACTGTGCTTCCTGCGGGTCTTCGTTCACTGCACTGCCGACAGCCGCAAACAAGGCGGAATAGAAGAGATAGCCACCGATAAAATAAAAGAGAAAGCAAACTAAGGTCAGTCCCCACTTGACGTTGGTTAATTGAAAGAGTTTTTGGGACGCCTCTCCGACCTGAACAGCCGCTCCGGCATTTCCCATGGCATTACTCTGTTGTAATTGCTGCACACCTTTCCAGGTATCGGGTGAGATGAATCCCTGGGCGACGACGGCAAGGGCTACTAACAAGACGACCCATAATAAAAATTGGGTCAGTCCTACCATACCGATGCCGGTGATCTTACCCATCATCAGCTGAAAGGGTTTGACCGAGCTGATCACGACCTCGGCGATGCGATTTGTCTTTTCTTCCATCACGCCCCGCATGACCATGGCTCCATAAATAAAGGTGAGCATATAGATAAGGATCCCACTGAGATAGCCAATGAGATATGAAAAACCCTGACTGGATTCCTTTACCGTCTTTCCATTGTCTTCGTAGCTTCGCAAGTGTCCTATATTGGATTGGAGTCGTATCGAATCAAGCCGGCCCTTGCTGATCCTGGTCTGTTCATAAATAAGATGATCGGTGACGGCGTTTTCGACCCGGTTCTCCAGGTCTGTTGCTCCGGAGATGCTCAATTGCTTTTTATACTTCAACTTGTAATCGGGCTTTTTTCCCTCCTGCAGCAAGGGAATGTCCAATATCGCCGTACAGCCTTTCTGTTCATAATTGAGGCTATCGATCCCCGGGCTAAAATCAAAAATGATCGAAGAGTCGCTCTTAAGATAATCCTTAAAATACCCATTTGCATCTGCTACGGCTATCCGATGACGGGTCTTTGTCTGTTCCGACAAAACGACAGAGCCTGCGATAAAGAGAATGATCACCAGGGGCAGGAGAAAAGTAGAGATCAAAAAGGTCTTATTGCGGACGCGGATGAGGTATTCCCTCCGCATGATCAGCCATATCTTACTCATAATAGAAGATTTATAGATCCTGGAACTGCCTTGTTTGTGAAGTGCCTTCTACGAGATGGATAAAGATATCATTCAGCGAAGGAAGCTGTTCTGTAAACGAAAGAACGCTGTAATCTCCCCTGATAAAAAATTCCAGCACGTCGTTTGGCTTATACCCTTCATTTATTTTCACCAGCCATCCTCCGGCATCCCTGGTTATGATCTCGAAAGCTTCGGGGACCACATCCGCAGGTACCGGTGTCTCTTCATCGATCCAAAGTTGAAAATGATTTTTTTTGAATTTCTGTTTTATTCCATTGACCGTCCCGTCGAGGATCTTCTGCCCTTTATTCACTAAAATGATATGGTCGCAGATCTCTTCCACCTGCTCCATACGGTGGGTGCTGAAAATAATTGTCGCGCCTTTATGGGCTAAGGAATAGATCTCGTCTTTGATCAGGTTGGCGTTGACCGGATCGAGGCCGCTGAAGGGTTCGTCGAGAATGATCAGCTTTGGCTCATGTAATACGGTAGTCACAAACTGCAGTTTTTGACCCATGCCCTTGCTCAGGTCTTCCACTTTTTTATTCCACCAGGTTTGCATCTCGAACTTGATAAACCATTCCTTTGCTTTACGGGTCGCTTCCTGTTTGCTCAGACCTTTTAGCTGAGCCAGGTAAACAGCCTGTTCACCGATCTTCATTTTTTTATACAATCCCCGTTCTTCCGGCATATAACCGATCTTCAGGATATCGCTTTCCGGCTGGAAAGGCCGGCCTTCGAAAAGGATTGACCCTTCGTCGGGATAAAAAATACCGGTGATCATCCGGATAAGCGTTGTTTTCCCTGCTCCATTAGGTCCCAGCAGACCAAAGATGGACCCTTGCTTTAACTGGAAGCTGATCTTGTCTACGGCTACCTGTGAGGAGAAATGCTTTTCCAGACCGGATACTTCCAGAATGTTGGTTTCGGTTACTGTCGGGACATGCATAAGAAGGTGTTTGATAACTAAAATACGTAATATTGGCTACAGCAAGGCCACCATTCCGGCAACACGCTCTCCATCCATGGCAGCGCTGACGATGCCACCGGCATAACCTGCACCCTCTCCGCAGGGAAATAAATTCCTTATCTGCGGATGCTGCAGGGTTTCCGGATCTCTGGGTATGCGCACAGGAGAGGATGTACGGGACTCCGTAGCCACGATAACGGCTTCATTGGTGAAATAACCCTTCATTTTTTCTCCAAATGCTTTAAATCCTCCCCGGAGATCTTCATATACAAAGGAAGGCAGCACCTCACGCAAGGAGACACTGCGAAGTCCCGGTAGATAGGAACAAGCAGGCAGGTTAACAGATACTCTGTCTGCAACAAAGTCAGCCAGTCGTTGGGCTGGCGCCACGAACTTCCCTCCTCCCCATTTGAAAGCCTTTTGTTCGACGCTTTGCTGAAAGGCGAGGCCAGCCAGCGGCCCCTGCTGCTGAAAGGGGGCCATATCTTTTTCTTCCACGCTGACAACAATGCCTGAATTGGCGAAGGGATTATTACGGCGGGAAGGCGACCAGCCGTTGACGACCAGCTCACCGTCTGCGGTGGAGGCTGGTGCGATAATGCCTCCCGGGCACATGCAAAAAGAAAAAACGCCTTTTTGGTTAACCTGTTCCACGAGGCTATAGGCAGCCGGCGGCAGAAAAGGGGATTGTGTTTTATATTGAATATGGTCGATCAGACCTTGTGGGTGTTCGACACGTACACCCAATGCAAAAGGTTTGGCAGTGATCAGGATCTTCCGGTGGTGCAGCAGCTCGAAAATATCCCGCGCTGAATGACCCGTCGCAAGAATGACGGCGCTGCCATCATAATTGTCACCGTCTGCTGTCTTAACCTGCCGGATGATCCCATCATGTAGAATAAAGTCTACAACCTTCTTTTCGAAAAGAAACAAACCCCCGCTATCGGTGATCTGTTGTCGCATTGCCTGGATGATCTGGGGAAGCTTGTTCGTGCCGATATGCGGATGAGCATCGACCAGTATGGAGGGATCTGCGCCAAATTGAACAAGCAGATTTAGTATCCGGCGTATATCACCGCGTTTTGTGCTACGGGTATAAAGTTTGCCGTCACTGTAGGTGCCGGCGCCGCCTTCTCCAAAACAATAATTGCTTTCGGGGTTGATAATGCCATCTTTGTTCAGCGCTGCCAAATCCCTGCGGCGTGAACGGACATCTTTTCCTCTTTCAAGCAATACCGGCCGGATGCCTTTTTCTATCAGCTGCAATGCTGCAAATAACCCAGCCGGGCCCGCGCCGATGATGATAACCTGTTTGTCAGCTTTTGACACGTCAGGGAAAGGGTAGACTTCGGGAGCTGATCCTGTAAATGCTTCATCGATAAAAACCTCCACAGTTAAAAGGATATGCGGTTGCCGTCCTCTTGCGTCTATAGATCGTTTTAAAAGATTAAAACCGGTGATGAGCTGCTCTTTACGCCCCGTCGCCTGGGAAATATATTCCCGAATGGCGCCATCGCTGGCCGCTTCTGCCGGTAATAATTTTAACTGAAGTGTTTGTCGCATATTGTCAGGTAGTTTACCTAAAGGCGCGATTTGTTTACCCAAGGGTGTTGGCCTTCGGCCTCGGGCCATTGCGGCCCTGGGGCGCAAATTTACTATAATTACTTCTGTCTGTTTAAGATAGAATATTTTAACCACTGTGAACCGTAGGAAAATTTTGTCGTAAAAAAAATCCCACAAAATGGCAGCGGGCAATTTTTTAAAAAAAAATCCAGGATTGGAAAAGGCAATCAAATAATTTGTATCTTCAACTACCTCACAACAAACTCTACATATATGAAGAAAGGTTCGGTCACATCGAAGCTTATGTTCTCCTTCTTCATACTAAGTAAGTTTAAAACATACCGGCAGGTTCAACTGCTGCAATATGCCTGGATCCACTACTGTCGCAAAATGCCTCGCGGAGGCGGTTGTCCTGCAATCGTCCCCAACTCGCATCGGTATCGATGTTAATAAGTCTTAAAGATCTGACAATGGAAGAGGTTGTAAAAGTCTGAATTGGCTCGTATCTCATTTTGACATGGTCTTATTTTAATCAGGCTGGACAAGTGTTTTGTAGAAAAAAAATGAATGTTATTACTGGAACTCAAAACTGTATGCGAAGCAAAAAAAACAAGTGAATAAAAAATTTTTTATTTCATGAAAAGTTTTGATATTCGCCGCCCTGCGCAACTTTTTAGAATCCAGTTCCGAAAAACTTTTAAGAAATACAATTCGTAAATCGGCATAAAAATTGGTTATTCAATAATGGCAAAAACGTTTGACAAGGTATGGAGTAATTGCTTGGAAATAATCAAGGATATCGTAGAGTGGCAGCATTATAAAACGTGGTTCGAGCCGATCAAGCCTGTTGAGTTAAAGAACAATGTCCTGGTCATACAGGTTCCCAGCCAATTCTTTTATGAATACCTGGAAGAGCACTATGTAAATTTGCTGGCAAAGACCCTGAGAAGGATTTTAGGAAAGGAGGCAATGCTTGAATACAGGATCATGGTAGATAGTGGGAATCATCAGAACAAGCCTCTTACGATGGATGTTCCGGCGCATGGATATAAAACTTTTTCCAATAACGAAATGGATTTTCCGCTTATCATAAACAACCCAGTAAAGAACCCCTTTGTGATTCCCGGGCTGAAGAAGATGCAAATCGACGCTCAGCTTAACCCGGTTTACACATTTGATTCTTTTGTAGAAGGTGATTGCAATCGTGTTGCACGTCGGGCCGGTAAGACGGTTGCCGAAAAACCGGGTGCCAACTCTTTCAATCCCCTGGTCATATATGGTGGGGTAGGACTGGGTAAGACGCATCTTGCGCAGGCTATCGGCAACGAGGTGAAACGCCTTCATCAGAATAAGGTTGTATTATATGTAAGCTCGGAGAAGTTCATCAACCAGTTCGTCGACCATAGCCGTAACAATGCGATCAACGACTTCATCCACTTCTATCAGCTCGTCGACGTACTTATCATAGATGACGTTCAATTCTTCAGCCGGGCCGAAAAATCCCAGGACGCCTTCTTTGCTATCTTCAATCACCTTCATCAGTCCGGTAAACAGCTGATCCTATCTTCGGACAAGCCGCCAAAGGATCTCGATGGCTTGCAGGAAAGATTATTGAGCCGCTTCCGCTGGGGCCTTAGCGCCGACCTGCAGATGCCCGACTATGAAGTTCGCATCGATATTCTCGAAAGGAAGATGAAGAATGACGGCCTCGAGATGCCAAAGGAAGTGGTAAAATACCTGGCTTATAATATCAATAGCAATATACGTGAGCTTGAAGGAGCATTAATTTCACTTTTGGCACAATCTTCGCTCAATAAAAGGGAAATTGATCTTGAATTGGCTAAAAAGGTGCTCCGTAACTTCGTGAAAACTAGCAGTAAAGAGATCACCATCGAAACTATACAGCGTATGGTATGCGAATACTTCGATGTGTCTTATGATAAATTACTGCAAAAAACCCGCAAGCGTGAAATCGTTCAGGCAAGGCAGATCACTATGTATCTGGCCAAGGCCTTCACAAAAAATTCCCTCAAGACTATCGGAGAGCATTTTGGCGGTCGCGACCACACCACTGTTATCCATTCTTGTCAGACTGTCAAGGATCTTATGGACACCGACAGCCTCTTCCGTGAAAACGTGATGGAGCTTCAGCAAAAAGTTCAGCTTGCTGCTATGTAAGTATCGCCACTTTTAACTCGTTATATTTCCAACATCAACCCATTCCGGTTTCGGGGTGGGTTTTCACTTTGGGGTGGTCTGCGTCCGCGGCCTCGACTCTGGCTAAGTCCATCACACTTGCCTGCAACGGCTGACATTTCCGGCCCTTTTCCCGTCCGGCACGCATTCTGCGCTAATTTTCACAAAAAGTTGAGTCGCATTTGGGTGTAAACCAATTAATCTTTATTTTTGCCTCCCCTTCGAAAATTTAAGGAGAAGGGCAACGGAGAGGTGCCTGAGTGGCCGAAAGGAACGGTTTGCTAAATCGTCGTACGGGTTACACTGTACCGTGGGTTCGAATCCCACCCTCTCCGCAGATCAAATGAATGTCCCCGGCTTTGCTGGGGCATTTTTGTTTGAAGCGGGCGGTCAAGCTTGCTCGATCCGGATGCGGAGAGCAAAAATGGGAGTGAGCGTAGCGAACGGGCATTTATTTGATCTAAGCCCCCCGCCCAATGGATCAGCGAGTCCCGCGAAGCGGGCGTAGCTAATCCCATCCCCTCCGCCCAGTTGAAAAGAAAAAGCCTTTGGTTCGAGCGAACCGAAGGCTTTTTTGTATTATCAATAGGATGACTTGCCCTGGATTTGTTAGGTTGGTCTGTCCTTTGTGTTCTTGATCAGACCGATGCCTGAAAAGAAGAAGATGGCGCCTAAGATCGCATACACAAAGATCATCCGGATGCTTTGTCCTCCGGATACGCCGTTAGCGAAACGGACGGCCGCAAGAATGAGGCCTACCACTCCAATCAGGGACAAAATGATACCGAGGATGCGTTTTTCCATCGTACTGTTTACTGATAGATATGCAAATCAGGTGCCATTGCGCCGACTGCATAATTTTGCGCTATTGCTGTATTGGCAGTGACTGTATTTCTATGCAAACCGCATCCAGGGAACAATTCTCAGGGGCCGGAAGCTGAAAGTCGGAAAATCCCCATTTCCGGCCGGGGAAATCCCAAAAAAAGTGCCCCCCTCGCGCAGATTCTTGCATTTAATCCTTAAATTGTTATTGCTGCATTCAATTGATACTTCAAATAAAAAGTTATGAAACCGAAACTTTACTCTTATCTGGCATTCGTGCTCTTTGCTG
>DATJJA010000037.1:0-28956 GCA_035492595.1 Puia sp. | reverse complement strand
CCACCATCTATGGTGAAAGTTCACTGGATATCAAATCAGGCATTGTGAACAAACAATACTACACCTGCTACGGCGAAGGGAAGATCAACACCACTGCCATTAGCGGGCGCGAAAGCAGGCTCACCGCTTACGGAGAAGCCGAATTCCGGCTGAACGTTTCTGACCGGATCAAGATAACCTCTATTGGCCAGGCGAAGCTCCGCTATATGGGAAATCCCGATATTGTGAAGGGGATTCATATCGGAGGAGTAGATCTGCAAAAGCTGGATTGACCAGCAATATAAAAGCGAGGCTGGCTACGCGCAGCTATTCCGCCCGCAAACTCTCCACCGGATTCATCAACGCCGCTTTCACCGCCTGAAAACTAACGGTAACGATGGCAATGCCGATGGCTCCGACCGCCGACCCAACGAACACCCCTGCCCCCAGGTGGATGCGGTAGTAATAGCCGTCCAGCCAATGCCGCAAAAAGAAAAAAGCCACAACGGAAGCGATCACACAGCTGATCCCCACCAGGACGATAAAATCCTTCGTGATGAGCACAAGGACCTGCGATATGGAGGCGCCGAGCACCTTTCTGATGCCGATCTCCCTGGTACGCTGTTCGGCAACGCAGGCGATCAGCCCAAAGAGCCCAAGACAGGAGATAAATATGGCCAGGGCCGCGAAAATGCCAGCCAGCCTGCCGGCCAGTTTTTCAACGGCGAATTTTTCGGCATATTTTTCATCCACAAAATGATATTGGAAGGGATAGTCCGGATGGTACTTATTAAAGATCGGTTTGAGCCGCTCCAGCGCCGCGCTGTTGCTGACATTGGGCGAGAGGCGGTACATGACGGTGAACGACCAGTGAGGCTGCCACACATAAATAGCAGGCTCCGCCGGCGCAAACGGAGCATTGGCCAAAACATCTTTCACGACGCCTACTACCCTCAGGTCGCGTGGCACCCAGGAGAGTGACCAGGAGATGGTTTGGTTCAGCGGTTGCTTCAGCCGCATACGCCGCACAGCAGACTCATTGAGGATCACGGAGGCGGAGTCGTCGCCAGCATTGCCGGTAAAATTTCTTCCGGCCACGAGTGACATCCCGACCGTCTTAAAATAATCCGTGTCGCCTACCGCATTCCCAACCAATGATAGGGCTTCATTTGGCAGCTTGCCCGGCCATGCGTCTATTATATTGTGTGAATAGACATCAGTCACGGGACTCAGCGACTGGGTGATGCTCGTGACTACGCCCGTCTCCAGGGCCTCATGTTTCAGGGCCGCAAAGGGCACGCCCGACGCTTCGGTAATGACCAACCGGTTAGGATCATACCCCCTCGGCCTGTTGATCCCGAACTGGATCTGCTGGTAGACCACGATCGTACTGCTGATCAGCGCGATCGAACAGGTGAATTGCAGCACCACCAGGACCTTCCTGGACTGGATAGCAGAAACGCCCACGGCAATCTTGCCTTTCAACACCTTCACCGGTTGAAACGACGACAAATAGAAAGCAGGACGGCTCCCCGCCACGAGCCCCGTAAGCAGCACATAGCTCACCATGATCAGCCAGAACCAGCCATTGGTATAAGGGATGTTGATATGCGTTCCGACCAGGACATTGAAAGAGGGCAATACCAGCTGGGTGAGGAGCAGCGACAATACAAAAGAGAGAAAAGTGAGTATCTCCGACTCCATGAGGAATTGTGCGATCAGCGCGTTCCGGGAAGAGCCTATCACTTTTCGGATGCCGACCTCCCTGGCTCTTTTTTCCGATCGGGCGGTGGAGAGATTCGTAAAATTGATGCACGCAATAACCAACACCAAGATCCCAATGATGCCGAACATCCAGAGATAGTCGATAAGCCCTCCGGCGGCCACGCCATTTTTATAGACGTTATACAAATGCCAATCGGCCATGGGCTGCATAATGACCTGCTGCTTCAGCGTACTATAGGTGGAAGGGGCATATTTCTCTACCAGTCCCTTGATCTTCGGCGCCACCTGGGCATAATCGACATTGGGCTTGAGTGAGGCATATAGCTTAAAGAAATTATGGTTCCAATTCGTACCGGACATTCTCACCCATCCAGTGGCAAAATAACGCCACGGCAAAATGCATCCAAACTGCAGCGTGCTGTTAGGAGGTAGATCCTTTAAGACGCCGGTCACCTTAAAATTCACATAGTCGGAGGCGCGTACGATCTTTCCTATGGGATCCGTATCGCCGAACAGAGCCCTGGCGACAGATTCGGTGAGGACGATGCTATTGGGATCGCTGAGAGCGTTGTCGGCGCTGCCCTTGAGCAGAGGCAGTTGTACGATCTTCAGAAAATCGTCGCCGGCGGTCAATTCCACAGGAGAGATCTTTTTGTCGCCTACCCGCAATATGTCGGACCCGCTGCCATAATTATCAGGGCCAAATGCCAGGGCCACACGGTCGATCTCCGGCACGTCGTCCCTCAACGCGTCCGCCAGCGGAATGGCTATTTCCGGCTGGGTCCTGACGGCGCCGTTGTCCGAGAAATTGTATTTCACCTGGTAGGCCTGCGCGTAGCCGGGCGTAAAGCGGTCAAAGCTGCCCTGGTAATAGATCCAAAGGCCGATCAGCAAAGCCACGGCCATCCCGATAGCCAGGCCAAAAATATTCAGGCCGCTGTATACTTTGTTACGGACAATTCCGCGCCACGCGGTCTTCAGGTATGTTATTAGCATACTCATGAGTCCACTAAGAAAATGCCAGATTTATTGGACTCTGTTTATCAATAAGTTGATGGTATTTTTTGGCCTTCTTATGTCCGATAATGAACAACGGCTGTTCATTTACGAGGTAGCCGGGCCGGGGATTTTGGCGGGAAAAACCCGCGAATTACCCTATCTTTAAAACAAACTCTATTCGATCCGCCATATTGCTGCCATATTGACCCTGATCACCGGAGGCGTCCTCATTTTTGCCTCCTGCTTGCATTCGACAACGAACAACGACCCACATGACGCCTCCTCAAACATCAGCTATAACTTTGATATCCGACCCATCCTCTCCGATAAATGCTTCAAATGCCATGGCCCCGATGCCAGCCATCGCGAAGCGCATCTGAGACTCGATATCGCCGATAGCGCCTACGCCCCCCTAAAGAATACAAAAGGGGCTTATGCGATCGTTCCCGGCAAACCGGAGCGATCCGAACTGCTCAGGCGCGTTTCTTCGCCAGACCCGACCTACCAGATGCCGCCGTCCGACTCCCATCTCGGAACACTAACACCGAAAGAAGTACGCTTATTCGAAAAATGGATCAGCCAGGGCGCCCATTACGAAAAACACTGGGCCTTCACCCCTCCCGTAAAGGCCCCCCTCCCCGGGATACGCAACGCCAGTTGGATACACAACGAGATCGACTATTTCATCCTCGCCAAACTGGAGCAGCTAAACATACAACCCAATGAGGAAGCCGATAAGGAACGCCTCCTGAAGAGACTGAGCCTCGATCTTACCGGCCTCCCTCCCACCCTTGCGCAAATGGATGCCTTCCTCGCCGACAACAGCAGCACGGCCTACGAAAAACAGGTGGACGCCTTGCTGGCCACACCTCAGTACGGCGAAAAAATGGCGGTCCATTGGATGGATGTAGCGCGCTATGCAGATAGCTATGGCTACCAGGATGACAATATCCGCACCCAATGGCCCTGGCGCGACTGGGTCATCCATGCCTTCAATAGCAACCTGCCCTATGACCAGTTCGTCACCTGGCAGATCGCCGGCGATATGCTGCCGGGCGCCACCAAAGAAACTACGCTTGCCACAGCCTTCTTCCGCAATCATAAGTATACCGAAGAAGGCGGCGTCGTTCCCGAAGAATACCGCGTCGAGTACCTTGTGGACAAGACCCGCACCTATGGCAAGGGCATCCTTGGCCTGACAGTAGAATGCGCCCAATGCCATGACCACAAATATGACCCCTTCTCCCAAAAGGATTACTACTCCCTCCTCGCGTTCTTCAACAATACAAAGGAAGTAGGTTATGAAGGAGACGTAAGCGTTTCCAAACCGGCCAAAATGCCGGTCCTAACGTTCAACGACTCCGATATTCACAATTGCCTTTCTTTTATCAATAAAAAAGATACCGGCGCCATGATGGTCTCGGTAATGGGCGAACGGGATACATTCCGCACGACCTATCTCCTTTCCAGGGGTCGCTACGACGCACCAGCAGACTCGGTGCGGCCATCGGCGCTGAAGTCCATCATGCCCTACGATACGACAAGATTCCCACGCAACCGGATCGGCCTGGCCAGATGGACAGTCAGCCCGCAAAACCCGCTTACAGCAAGAGTATTCGTCAACCAGCTATGGCAGGATCTCTTTGGCAGGGGCATCGTAAAAAGCGCAGGCGACTTCGGCATGCAGGGCGACCTGCCCAGCAACCCACAGCTGCTGGACTGGCTGGCAGCGGACTTTATGGAACATGGCTGGAATATCCGACTCCTGGTCAGACAAATAGTCCTGTCAGCTGCCTATCGCCAGTCGGCCCGCGTCACCAAAGAACAGCGCGAAAAAGACCCGGAAGATGTTTGGCTTTCCCATAGCCCCCGCTCCCGGCTCCCCGCGGAATTTGTTCGCGACCTCGTGCTGTCCACCAGCGGGCTGCTGGTTCCGACCATCGGCGGGCCAAGCGTAAAACCCTACCAGCCGCCAGGTCTCTGGGAATCCGCTACCTCGGGCAGAGGCGTTCTCGCCACTTATCGCCAGGACCACCACGATTCACTCTATCGGAGAGGACTGTATACTTTCATTAAGCTGACCGTGCCCCCGCCATCGATGGGCATTTTCGACGGCAGCAACCGCGACCAGTGTGAGGTCCGGCGCGGACGCACCAATACGCCCCTGCAGGCCCTGGCCATGCTCAACGATCCCACCGTTCTCGAGGCCGCCCGTGTTCTCGCCCAACGCCTCGAAGGGGAAACATCGTCCGCGGATGAAAAGATCGCAAAGGCGTTCAGGATCATTCTTTGCCGCAGACCGACCGCATCGGAGCAGCAGCGGCTCGTCAGCTATTACAAGGGCCAGCTGGCCATATTCCAAAACGATCACAACGCGGCACAAAAAACCCTTACCGTCGGCGAATACCCATGGAAGGAAGGAATCGATATCATAGCCTGCGCCGCGCTGATGCGGGTGATCGACACCATGTATAATTTAGAAGAGACCATCACAAAGACCTGAAAACAAACAATGGAAAAAGAGCAATTCGAACGTCATCTGCACTTCAATCGCCGCCGCTTTTTAAAAGGGCTGGGATTTGGCATCGGCGGCATCGCCCTGGGTTCACTGCTCATCCCCGATCTGTTCAGCAAAGGCGATGAAGAGACGGCGGCCCCTGGCCTCCCGCATTTCGCGCCAAAGGCTAAGCGGATCATCTATCTTTTTCAGAATGGCGCTCCCTCCCAGCTCGATCTCTTCGACTATAAACCACTGCTCAATAAAATGCAGGGCGAGGATCTACCCGCATCGATACGAAACGGCCAGCGGCTCACGGGCATGACGGCCAACCAAACAAAATTCCCCCTCGCCGGAACGGTCTTCCAATTCGGACAATATGGTCAGGCCAGAACCTGGATCAGCGAGCTGATGCCGTACACCGCCAAAGCAGTCGACGACCTCTGTTTCGTGAAGAGTATGTATACCGAAGCCATCAACCACGACCCGGCACTCACTTTCATGCAAACCGGCGCCCAACAAGGCAACCGCCCCAGCATGGGCGCCTGGCTCAGCTATGGCCTCGGCAGCGAGAACAAGAATCTGCCCGCCTTTTGTGTACTCCTGTCCAAAGGAAAAGGGAATGGCCAGGGGGTGTATTCCAAACTGTGGTCCAACGGCTTCCTGGACTCCATCCACCAGGGCGTTCAATTCAGTAACGGCGAGAACCCCGTACTCTATCTCTCCGATCCCGATGGAATGGACAGAGCCTCAAGAAGAAAAATGCTGGACGAATTAGCCGCCCTCAACACGGAATCATACAAAGAATTTGGCGACCCCGAGATCAGCACGAAGATCCAGCAATATGAAATGGCCTATCGAATGCAGACGGCGGTGCCCGAAATAACCGACCTCAGCAAAGAACCGGAAGACATCATCAAACTCTACGGTCCCGAATGCCTGGTGCCCGGAACCTTCGCCGCCAATTGCCTCCTTGCCAGGAAGCTCTCGGAAAGCGGAGTCCGCTTCGTACAGCTTTACCACCAGGGCTGGGACGGACATAACAACCTCCCCCAGGAGATAAAAGGCCAGTGCAGAGATGTCGACCAGGCATCGGCCGCACTGGTACAGGATCTCAAACAACGCGGCCTGCTGGACGAGACACTTGTCGTCTGGGGCGGCGAATTTGGCCGGACCAATTATTGCCAGGGGAAGTTCAGTACGGAAACATATGGACGCGACCACCATCCCCGCTGTTTTACCATCTGGATGGCGGGCGGTGGCGTCCGGCCAGGCGTCTATGGTGAGACGGATGATTTTGGCTACAACATCGTCAAAGATCCGGTGCACGTTCACGACTTTCATGCTACCGTTCTTCATCTCATGGGCCTCGACCACGAAAAACTAACGTTCAGGCACCAGGGCCGCCGTTACCGCCTGACCGACGTAGCCGGCAAGGTCGTGGATGGCCTCATCGCCTAACTCATAAAAAACACCAACATGCAGCGCAGAAAATTCATCCGGAATTCCTCTCTTGCCTTTAGCGGCATAGTCCTGACAAAAGACATTTTCGAAAGACACAGACCTTACCAGAGATCCTATGGCTACAACGGTATGCTCTATACGCTGGATACAGACTGGAGCAAATGCGATTCCGGGCGATACCCCGTGAACGATTGTCATGAGATGGTGCAGGACGCTAAGGGAAGGATCCTGCTTTTGACTAATGAGACCCATAATAACCTGATGATCTACAATACCAATGGACAGCTGATAGATAGCTGGGGGCACGATTTTCCCGGGGCTCACGGCCTTACGCTTCACGACGAGAATGGTACTGAATTCCTATACATCACGGATACGGAAAAGCACCAGGTATACAAGACGACGCTGGACGGAAAGGTCCTGCTGACGATCGACGCCCCGCTCGATGCCGGTATCTATAAAGAAAAAAAAGAGTTCGTTCCTACCGAGACCGCTATCGACGCCAACGGTGATATTTTTATCGCGGACGGTTATGGCGCTCAGTATGTCCTGCACTACGACAAGACCGGGAAACTGCTCAGCTGGTTCGGCGGCCGCGGAACCGGCGACGAACATCTCGACAATGCCCATGGCATCTGCTGGGACACCAGGCGCGATGATCACACCCTGCTCATCACAGACAGGACGCGCAACTGTTTCAAACGCTTTAGCAGAGAAGGAAAACTCCTGGAAGTCATCGCACTGCCAGGCGCCTGCGTCTGCCGGCCCGTGATCCATAAAGCCCATCTCTACGCCGCAGTACTACGATCCCCCGATCTCAAGGCGGAAGGCACCGGCTTTGTAACGATCCTCGATAAGAACAACAAAGTCATCAGCAATATCGGCGGCAGCGAGCCTTTATACCAGGATGGTCATCTGCAACCGATGCGACAAACCGAAAAAATATTCGTTCACCCTCATGATGTCTGCGTCGACCGGGACGAAAATCTCTACGTTGCACAATGGGCATCGGGAAAAGTATACCCTTACAAATTAAAGCGGGTATAAGCTATGATGAAATGGAAGCCCGCACCCGTATACATCCTCGTAGCGCTCAACATGATGCTGCTTTTCTTCACCCTGCTGGATCGTCACCTTGTGGTACCGGTCTGGCTGCAGGTGACGGGGCGGCTGCATCCCATGATCCTGCACTTCCCAATCGTGCTCATCGTTGCCTATGCGCTCTGCGCGTGGTTTGCAGGAAGTAATCAGCGCGATGCCGCCAGTCCCCTTGCATCCTTCACTGATCAGCTGCTCCTCTGGTCGGCGGCCGCGGCCGTCGTTACTGCACTGGCCGGCGTATTTCTTTCAAAGGAAGCTGTCTATGACGGATCGGCCATCCAATGGCATAAATGGCTGGGGACTCTCACTTCACTGACTCTTTTATTTCTATACATCACAAAAGCTGACACGGCAGCCGCTGGACGCCGGCAAAAATGGCTGGCGATCCTGCCTCTTTTCACTGTCATCGTCGCCGGTCATCTCGGCGGCGACCTGACCCACGGAGCCGGATATGTGCTGGCGCCTGTTAGACCTACGATCCGACTGACGCCCCCATTCGACCAGGCGATGGTATACGAAGACCTCATCCAGCCTATCTTCGAAACAAGATGTCTCTCCTGTCACAACTCAGGCACTACGAAAGGCGGATTGAATATGGAGTATCCG
The DNA here is from genome assembly GCA_035492595.1 of Puia sp. Classification (GTDB taxonomy): domain Bacteria; phylum Bacteroidota; class Bacteroidia; order Chitinophagales; family Chitinophagaceae; genus Puia. The sequence continues at coordinate 20,585 of DATJJA010000037.1, read as the reverse complement.
CAGGAGTTTGCAAAAGGTGGTAGACACGGCAAACCCTGGGATACCACGGAAGAGAATATGGGCCTCCTGCTCACCCGCATCCACCTTCCCCCCGATGACAAAAAACATATGCCGCCCGCGAACAAGGCGCAATTATCCGAACAGGAGGAAAAGATCCTCCATGCCTGGATCAGGGATGGATCGCCGTTCGACAAAAAAGTGACCGACCTCCCGTCAACCGATACCCTGAGGATCATCGCTTCCGGGCTGCTCCGGTCCGATGACAACGAAAGCTTCGATTTCTCACCCGCCAGCGAGAAGAAGATCGCGGCCCTGCGGACAGATTACCGCGCTATTACCCCCATCGCCGTTGGCTCCCCGGCCCTTGCCGTCGACTTCTACGGCGCCGCCTTCTTCAAGCCCTCCCACCTCCAGGAGCTATCACCCATCAAAGAACAGATCGTCTCGATCAACCTGAATAAAATGCCTGTCACAGACGATGACCTGTCGGCGCTGACGGCATACAGAAACCTCCGGCAGCTGAATCTCGATTTTACACGCGTCACGGGAGCGGGTGTTTCCAAACTCGCAAAACTTTCGCATCTGCAAAGCCTGAGCCTTGCAGGAACATCGATAAAGGCGGGTGACCTCGACCAGCTCGCCGGCCTCGCCTCTCTACGCAAACTCTATCTCTGGAAGACCGGCGTCACCCCAGATGCCATCAGTAAATTGCGCCAGCAAAGAAAGGACCTCGATCTGATCACGGGATTCAATGGCGACACCGTTAGGATCAAATTGAACGCCCCCCGCCTCGAGACCGATTCCCGGATCATCCGAGATACCGGGCTGGTGATCCGCATGCGCCATTTTGTCCCCGGCGCGACTATTCGTTATACCCTTAATGGTTCTGATCCGGACAGTACCGGGCAGGTATACACGGCGCCCTTCACGCTTTCAGACCGAAGTCAATTCCGGGCAAAAGCTTACAAACCCGGATGGCTCGCCAGCGATGCCGCCATGGCAACATTCTATACGCAGAGATATCCCCCCGACATCATACGCCTCCTTCTGCCGGTTGACTCCAGCTATCTCAAGTATAGTCCTGCCGTTCTCATCGACGCCGACAAGGGAGACTTTAGCTTCGGCAGCGGCAAATGGCTGGGATTCCATAAAAATGGGCTGTCGGCACTCCTGCTTTACCGGAAACCGGTTACAATAAAAGACCTTACTTTTTCCAGTATCATCGATATCGGCGCGTTCATCTTTCCACCCGCTAGCCTGGAAGTTTGGGGCGGCGCCGACGAATACCATCTGATATTACTCGGCACTTTGACTCCCCCGCAACCGGAAAAGATCGCGCCGGCCTATATGACCGATTATCGCATCGATTTTCCTCCCCGGAAGATCACCTGTCTGAAAGTCGTCGCCAATCCGGTGAAAAAGCTCCCAAAATGGCATCCCGGCAAAGGCAAACCGGGATGGGTATTTTTCGACGAACTTCTCGTGAACTGACAGGATCCCCTTCCGGCGGCTACCTCCGTTCGTCATATACGCCGAATTCCGCGATCCCCGGGGGAGAATCGAAGCTATCGATCCGAAGCCGCAATTTGCTCCCCCATATGCGTGCGAAACGGATGACCCGGACCCGCTCCTTGTCCTGTCCGGAAGTGACCGGCTTCCACTCCCCTTCATGGAAATATTCAAGATGCCATTGCCGGATATGCGGCTCCGGCTCGGTGATCACCACCGTATTGAACGCTTTGTCCTTACCAAGCTGCACTTCGAACCAGGGATGTTCAACAGTTGGATTGGACTGCCACGCCGAATGAAAATTATCATCAGTAGCAAAGTCCATGATATTCATATCGTCACTCCAGCTCGCTTCCGCAGGTTGTTTTTTAGCAATATTCGAGGAGATGACCGGCATCACCGTAGGCGGAAGGATACCGACAGGCCCTTCGTTCTTCCACTTCTTACCAATTGCCGCCAGCGCCTGCAGAGCATTGTCGTCGATCAATCCGTCGCGGTTTGGGGCGACGTTGAGGATAAAATTGCACCAGGCCTTATTCAGCGGAATGATCAGGTCATTGATCAGCTGGTCGGGGGACTTCACCGGCGTTGCAGGGAAATCCGTTTTCCAGAACCAGGCGGAGTTGATAGGCAGACAGGTCAGGGCCGGCAGCCGGTTGCTCTCCCTGGATATCCGCTGACCCGCTCCGAGCTCGTAGGACTTTATATCGGTATACATCAGCGCCTCTGCGGGGTATTTGGCCGAATTCAGATCCATCAGGAGACAATCGGGCTGCAGGGTCTTAACGAGCCGGTAGATCTCCTCAAATGGCACCTCGTCATAAGAGATCCTGGACCAGGGCGCATCCCATCCGTCAATGATCAGGGCGGTGATCTTCCCGTAGCGTGTCAGCAGCTCCGTCAGCTGCGCCTTGATCATGTCGACGTCCTCCGGGGTGATCTTTCCCGGGCGAAGCCGGTGATGGGTATCGAGAATAGAATAGTAGAGCATTACCTGGAGCCCCTCGGCCCGGAAAGCATCCGTATATTCTTTTACTACATCCCGGTGCAGCGGGCTGTTCATCACATTATAGTCCGTCGTCCTGGTGTCCCAGATACAAAATCCGCTGTGGTGCTTTGTTGTGAGACAACCATAGGTCATTCCGGCGGAACGGGCAGCCTTTGCCCATTGAGAACAATCAAGGTGCTTTGGATCGAACAGGCTGGCAGGTGCATCCGGGTCCGGCCAGTCCTGGTTCACATACGTAGGGATGTTGTAGTGGATGAACATGCCAAAGCGGAGGTCGACAAATTGCTGCTGCAGCGTATGCAGTTTAGCCGTTCCTGGCAAACCGATCGGGTCTGTCGCCTGCTGAGCGTTGACGTCATGGTACGGGCCTGTCAGGGCTGTGAGGAGAATACCTGCAATGAGAATTTTTTTCATATTTTTTTTGAACTTACTTCCAGAGTGAATTTTGCAAGAGAATACCTTTGGATTCGTCGATCGCTGACTGAGGGATGGGCCACACATAGAATTTTGGATTATTGAAATACCTGGTCTCGATCAACGTTTTGGGCCAGGTATTCGTTTTGCCGCCGGCCGTGCTGATCGCAGCAATACCCGCCGACGCGTCGATCGTATAAATAGGACCATTCAGTACCTGATCCGCCGTCTTCCAGCGCAAGATATCGAAATAACGAAGACCCTCGCCGGCAAGTTCGATACGACGCTCATGCCGGATGAAGGCTCTGAGCGTGACCTGGTCAGTCGTCCAGCCATTGACCGCAAAGGTCGCTGCCGTGGAAGGCATATGCGCCCTTGCCCTCAGACTGTCCAGCGCCGCCATCACCGCAGCCGAAGGCCCCGCCGCTTCATTCTGCGCCTCGGCAAAGTTCAGCAGCACCTCTCCATACCGAAAGCTCTTCCAGTTGTTGGCGCCATTGCGGAGATAGTCATAGTGGTCGACATTCTTACACCAGGAAAAACCGGATATGGAACCCAGGTCGCCCCCCATCCGGTCGCCCGAATTGTTGAAGGGATCATATTGAGCCTGGCCCGGAAATTCCGGATAAGGGAAGATGACACCCGGGTATAAGATCGTAGCCGTCAACCTCGGGTCCCTGTTGTCGAAAGGATGCGTCGCCGAATACGCGGGGTCATTCGTATAGGGATAATAGCCGTTCTTACTCTCATAATCGTTGACTAACTCCGCAGTCGGATCGAGGATATTCCTGCCGTTCATCAGGGTTTGTGAGCCAAGGATGTCCCTTAGGCCGTTCTGTGTATTATTGCCCAGCGCATAGCCCCGGGACAGGATGTCTTCAGATGAATAGTTGCCGTCTTTCTGGAAGAAGCCGTAATAGTCCGGATACAGCGAATACTGATCCAGGTCCATCACCGCCTGAGCAGCAGCCGCCGCCTCGGCCCAGCGCCCTTCGTATAGGTATACACGCGATTCGAGGGCCAGCGCCGCGCCTTTCGTGATCCTTCCCACATCGCTTCCGCTATAGGACAATGGAAGGTCGGCAACAGCCAGGTTCAGCCATTGCAGCACGCTGTCGATGACGATAGCATGCGGAGACGAAGGGATATCGCTCTGCGAAGGATTCTCATATAGCTTCGTCACCAAAGGAATATCCCGGTACAGCGAGGCCATAATGAAATACCGGTATGCCAGCACGAAATAGACCTCACCGTCGAGACGTCTTCTGAGCGCCGTGTCCATGGCGGGGATCTTGCCCACGTTGGCAAAATATTCATAGGCCTGCCGGATGGGACCCCAGGCCCATTCCTTGGAGCTGATCGTTGCATCCTGCGTACTGTTGCCGAACCGGCGGGTGGTAGGATCATTGGAGATCCCGTTATCGCTCATTCCCTCGTAGTACACAAAATTCTGATCGGGAAGTACAGTATAAAGATTGGTGACGAACAGGGTGGCATCACTTGGCTGGTTCCAGTAAGTCGCGTCGGTTATCTGGTTCAGGGGTACTTCGTCGAGATGTTTCGTGCAGGACGCCATCGTCAGGGTGCAGACGGCGAATGAAAACAGTATATATATATTTTTAGAGCGCATGCTAATTAATTTTGTTGGATAGATAGGGTCAATTAAAACACTACGTTGAGCCCGAGGCTAAGATTACGTACCTGGGGATAATAGGAACCATCTCCATAGTTGTCGATCTCCGGATCGAGTGTCTTCGGGAAATACTTGCTCGTTATGACGAACAGGTTATCGGCGCCGGCAAACAGCCGCACGGAAGAAACCTTCGCCCGTTTGACAAAACCGCTGCTCATCGTATACCCCACTTGCAGGTTCTTGAACCGCATATAAGCTGACTTCCACAGCCATTCGCTGGAGAATACCGCATTGTTGACGGATTGATCCGTCCGCAGGATAGGATAACGGGGATGAGTATTGGTAGGAGACCAGTAATCCAGCTGGGAGACCAGGATATTCCCGTCGCCATTGTAAAAAAATGGCACTTGCGCTCCGCCGGTGAGCCGTGTCGAATTGCTCAACACACCCTGGAAGAGCATCTGGACATCGAACCCTTTATAGGAGAATCCCAGTGGAATGCCAAAGCGGTAATGTGGCATGGCCTCACCAAGCAGAACACGGTCATTCTGGTCGATCTTGCCATCCTTGTTGGCGTCCAGGAACTTGACATCTCCGGGAATATTTCTTGGATTCTGCGCTGGACTCTTTGCGATATCATCCTTCGACTGGAAGTAGCCGATAGCTTTCAATCCATACCACATCCACCTCGCCTGTCCAACGATCAGCGGGTTGTCGGCATAGGTGGGTCCGGTACCGCCCAGGTCGAGGATCTTGTTGCGCGTGTCGGAGAAATTGAGACCGGCGTGGAAGGCAACAGGGCCGATCTGTCCCCTATAGGTCAGCTTGACCTCATAGCCTTCATTGCGCATCTTGCCAGCATTCTGCTGCGGCGCTCCAATGCCATAGGTATCGGGTACCGAGGGACTGCGAAGGATGCCAGTTGTAATATCATGGAAAAAGTCAGCCGATACGTCGAGGCGGTGATGGAGGAAGCTCATGTCGAGCCCGATATTGGCAGTCGTTTTCACTTCCCAGGTAAGGTCGGGGTTGGGCGAGTTACTGTAGTAGGTAGTGGTCGTGGGTGCTCCGTTCAGGATATAGGTCCCCTGCGAGATGGTGTTTGCCCATGGGTAAAGCCCGGAAGCATTCTGGTTGCCTACCTGCCCATAACTGGCGCGTAGCTTGAAAAAGGAGAAGATCCCGGACAGCGGCTTGAAGAATTTCTCTTCCGAGGCGACCCAGCCGCCGGATACGGATGGGAAGAATCCCCATCGTTTCTTCAGAAATACAGAGGACCCGTCATAACGGGCATTGCCTTCCAGCAGATATTTGCCGGCATAGGCGTAGTTCAGCCTTCCGAAATACGATCGCACCTTCCACTCCGTAGCATTTCCGGAGACGTTGGTCAGGGTTGGATCGGAAGAGCCGCCGTCTATCTGGCTGATGGAATTGTTAAGATAGCCATATCGGGTGATACTGTTGTAGTCATAACGGCTTTGCTCCTGGGAAAACCCTCCGAGGATTTTCAGGCTATGGTCACCGAAGCTCTTCCGGTAGTTCAGCGTAAGCAGCGCCGTAGGATTGATCGTGGAAGTATTGATCTTGTAGGCGCTATTAGGGTTGTTCACATAGGTGACTATCTGTTCGTCATCATTATACAGCGGATATTCGTTCAGGAAGGCCGAGGTAAAGGCGGAAGAATAGTTGTATCCGTAGGTGCCGTTGAGGACCAGGTTGTCGAGCAGACGATACTCTGCCATGAAATTCGTATTGACGGTATAGTCATTTTCCGTTTGAACGCCGGCCTTCGTCATGATATCATTCGGCTGCGCACCGCCGCGATAGCTGCGATCCAGCCCCGCCTTGGTATAGGGATATTCTGTGACGGGGACGATATACGACCACTGCATCGCAGTATTCACACCATAGGCCGGCTGGGTCTTGTCTTCTTTGACAAGAACGGTATTAATACCCAACCGGAGCCTGCTGCTCACCTGGACATTGACATTGGCGCGGGCGCTGTATTTTTTATAATCGACATTTTTGATCAGGCCGCCCTGGTCGAGATATCCCCCGGAGACATAATAGTCTACATTGTTGCTGCCACCTTTGACACTTAGCGTATGCTGCTGCTGGATGGCCTGGTTATTCAGGATATAGTCGGCCCAGTTTGTACTCGGCAGTTCGCCGGACTTGTACTTTTGGATCAGGTCGGGCGTAAATTTGACTACCGCATTGGGGTTGTCGTTCAGCTGTGCCTGGTTGTACAGATCGACAAATTGCGGCGCGTCTACGAACTTGGGAAGCCTCGTAGGGCGCTGATACCCGACCATGGCGTCGTATTCCATAACAGGCGCACTGTTCACCCGGCCTTTTTTTGTCGTCACCAGCAGGACACCGCCGGAGGCCCGTGCGCCATAGATGGCGGTGGCAGAAGCGTCCTTCAGCACGCTGACCGATTCAATATCGGAAGGATTCAGATAGTTGATGGAAGACACCGCCATCCCATCCACGATATACAAAACAGGATTATTCGATATGGTGCTGGTCCCGCGGATATCGATCTTGTTGTTGGCATAGCCGGGGTTCGCGTCCGTCTGCTGAATATTGAGACCGCCCGACAGCCCTTGCAGGATATTGGCGACGGAAGGCACCGCCCGATTGACGATCTGGTCCTGGCTGATCGTCTCGACGGAACTGGTAAGGCTTACTTTCTTCTGTGAGCCATAGCCCACAATAACCGTTTCGCCGAGATTGGAGGCAGCGGGCTCCAGCACAATGTTCAGCCCGATGCCATCCTCGCCGGCAGTCATTTTCTTTTTCCAGTTACCATAACCCACCATGGAGATCTCCAAGGTGTATCTGCCCTGCGAAAGCCCCTGAAAAGCGAAATGACCGGAAGCATCGCTGACCGCGGACCTGTGCAGGTGATCGGGGCCGTCGAGTATAATAGTGGCGGCTGCCAGCAGCTCCCCGTCCTTACTTCTGATAGTTCCGGAAACCGTTACCGGAGGGGAGGCGGAATCCGCCATCTCCGGCGAGCTTTTAACCCGGACAACGATAAAATGATCCTGTATGGTGTAGTCCAGCGGCAACCCGGCGAAAAAAGTGGCAAGCGCCGTGTTCAGCGGGATGTTGTGGAATGAGAACGTTACTTTTCCGGCGCCGGCAATATCGCTCTTCTCATAAAATACATGGTAGCCGCTGCTGGCCGCGATTTTTTGAAGAGCCGTTTCGAACGGCACATTGTCAAGCCGGACGGTGACGTTCTGTGACCATCCGCGCGCGCTTACCTGCAGTGCGGTGGCGATCATTAGTAAGACGGTCAATTTCATAATTTTCCCATAAGCATTGCATTGCATACTTTTGTAGTGTTTGGTTAAATAATAGTGTCCCCCAGGACCTGTTTATCGAGCCAGATTGGAAGTCCCGCCTGATCCGCGGGATTTTCTTTTCCGGTAGTGATGGCTAGTATTTCATGATCGTTATCGTTTTATTATTGATGTCAAACCGGACATGCTTCGTAAGTTCCAGCAGACGCAATACCCGCGACAACGGAACTTCCCTCGGTACATCCCCTACGAAGGAAGCGCGGACCGAGTCCTTGTAAATAAAATCCACCCCGTACCAGCGCGTCAGCTGGCGGGTGACGGCCGGAAGAGTCGCGTTGTTGAAGCGAAACAGACCTTCTTTCCAAGCCAGGGTCTCTTCCATATCGGGGTGTTCAACCAGCTGCCGGCTTTCCATCGCCTGCTGGCCCGGATGCAACAGCAGCACATGTCCTTCCGACTGGACCTTCACCGATCCCTCGGCAAGCGTGGTCTTTACCATACCTTCTTCCGGAAAGGCATTGATATTGAACTTCGTACCCAACACCGAGACCGTGCGGTCGCCCACATGGACCAGGAAAGGATGAGCCGGGTTATCAGCGACCTCGAAATAGGCCTGGCCGGTCATCTTGACCTCCCGGCTGCCCTTCCCAAAAGCCGGCGGGAATTGGAGAGAAGACCTCGAATCGAGCCAGACTTTTGTACCATCGGAAAGCACCAGGTGATATTGACCGCCTGTCGGAGTTATTACCGTATTGAACAGCATCGCTGTATCCGGAGCAACGCGCTCGGTTGGCTCGTAGACCAGGCTATGCCCGGACTTGAACACATTGCTTTGTCCCTGTGTGGCCACTGTGCCGGACGACGCGCTGTCCAGCGAAATTGTTGTCTTGTCGGCCAGCACAAGAATGGCTTTGTTGCCGCCAGGCAGAACGTCCCTGGTGTGGACTGCGACTACCGGCGGCGATGCGCGCTTCCCGGGAAGCAATAGGTAGAGCCCGATCGAGCCAAAAAAAAGCACCGCAGCCGCCGCAACCCAATACCATCGCCTGCGCCGGATGCCAACGATCGCTAAGGCTTCTTCTGCCCCGCGATCAGCGACTCCCCCTCGATCAGCGGCTACTCCAAGACCAGCGCTAACCCCGCCATCAACGGCATCCCCGAGACCAGTGCCAACCCCGAGACCAGCGCCAACCCCACTCTCTGCCGGCTGCCCCATCCGCCGACGTATAGCGTCAAGGAATCCCTGCGCCGCCTCCACGCTGTCCGCCGTACGGTCAGCCAAATGGTAATAGCTGTGGCGCAGCATCTCTTCCAGCTCTGCCCTGTATTCAGGCTGATCCAGCATTTCAGCCAGCTGAAAATGCTGCTCGGGCGACAGCTGGTCGCTCGATAACAGATCGATCAATTCTTTAAAAGATACTTTTGATTGGTGCATAAACGGCCGGGCTCTTTCTGATTATCGGATCACGGGATCATTCCGGTACTAAAGACGCAGGAAAATAAAGGGAGGGTAGGTCCGGGTATTATTTTTTTTGACGGGCGATCCAGGACAGGCAGAGAAGAACGGTCAGTATGGTCGCGTCGTGCTCCCGGATATATTTTTTAAGATGCCCCAGACCGGCCATGATATGCCATTTCACGGTATCCTTGCTGATGGCAAGCCGTCGGGCGATCTCCTCATATGTCAACCCCTCCTGCCGGCTGAGACGGAATACCGCCTGCTGCTGCGACGGCATTCGCCGGATCCCGTCGGCTATCAGTTGTTCCAGCTCTTTCAGCTGCACCCGCCCGTCCGGACGAGCCAGCGCGTCGATCAGACCTTCCGGGTCCGGGGGGACCGTGTTCAATATCCGTTTGCGGATACTGGAAATGATAAGATTTCGGCTGAGTATGAAAAGAAAATCTTCCAGGCGTTGTATACGGGAGAGGGAAGCCCGCTGCTGCCATAGTTTGATAAATATATCCTGGGTTAGCTCTTCCGCCTCTTCAGGGCGGCGGGTGAAAGTAAGGGCATGTGTGAAGATGCGCTTCCTGTAGCGGCCGATCAGGGCGACAAAGGCGTTCTCGCTGCCTTCGGCCATCTGCCTGGCGAGCTCCTCATCGCTGTCGCTGTTCATTTCAATACGGCCGTTACTCATCAGAGCCCGCAAAGATAATTATAGATCTCACAATACCACAACTATTGTTAACTGGAACAGCATAACAAGCGATTAACAATCCTCATAGAATACGACTCTGTAGGAATGCTGAACAGAGTCTGTTATTCTTCTGAATTCTTCGTGAACAATCTATTATCAAACAGTTACGATAATGCTAAGCCTTGTTAATGGCCTCCAACGCATGATCGAATTGCACCATTTAGAGATTTCTTTGCGCCATTGAAAAAAATCAAAACAATGCAAATGAGATCATCTTCGTGGTTGTACAGGATCAGCTATTTGTTGTTCTTCACGTTGTCTTTTTCGTCGGTCTTTGCACAGACGATCAAAGGAAAAGTATACGATGATAAGACGGGCGAGCCACTCATCGGAGCCAACGTCACGATCGAAAACACCCCTTATAAGACCGTAGTCAAGCTCGATGGGAGCTTTGCCCTCCGGGTACCTGAAGCGGGCACCTATCATATCGTGGTGTCCACCGTCGGCTATCTCAGCGGCAAAGGGATCACGGTGGACGTAAAGAGCGGAAATGAAACTTTTGTAAATATTCCTATGCAGTCCAGCGCCACCGTCATGCAGGAAGCGTATGTGTCGACAGTCACCGGTCCCGGCACAGACCGGGAGGCGCGACGGATCGAACAAAGGGCGGATATGGTGCAGAATATCCTTTCTGCCCGCACGATCGAGATCTCGCCCGATGTCACCGTAGCCAATGCATTGCAACGTGTCAGCGGGGTGGTCATCCAGCGCGACAATACCGGCGAAGGTCGTTATGCCATCATCCGCGGGATGGATCAACGCTATAACAATACCCTTGTCAACGGGATCAAGATCCCCAGTCCTGATGATAAATTCCGCTTTGTACCCATGGATATCTTCCCGTCTGATATGGTCGAGCGGATCGAGGTCATCAAGGCCCTGACGCCAAATATGGAAGGCGATGCCATCGGCGGAACCATGAACCTCGTGATGAAGAGCGCCCCCGATCATCTGGTGCTGGCTGCCAACGCAGCAGGGGGTTATAATACGATCTTCGGAGACCAAAAATTCTCTTCGTTTTCGCATTCCGGGATCAACAAAAAGTCACCGGCCGAACTGCATGGCAACAATTATGCAGCCAATCCTTATTCCGACTTCACCACCAACAATTTCAACTATAGCTATAAGAGGCCGGTAAATACCCAGCTCGGGCTGACCGTGGGCAATCGCTTCCTCGATAAGAAACTCGGAGTGATCGTATCTGCGAGCTATCAGGATTTTTATAAGGGATCGACCTCGGACCGGCTCGTACCCGATGCCCAGCCTTATCCCCAGCCCTCACCCAATACGCCTTCATTCTCCGACGCCTATGTCCGGCAGTATAGCACTCAGACCCAACGAATGGGCTTGCAGGGAAAGATCGATTATGTCTTCAACGCCCGCAACAGGATCTCCCTGTTCAATATGTACCTGCACCAGACCGACAATGAGGTCCGCTACACACCCGACACGACTGTCGGCCTGAACTCTTCGCCCGGACAGCAGCAGCTGAGCGTCGAGAACCGCAGCACCTGGCAGATCCAGGATATCTACAACACCACCCTGCAGGGTACCCATGAGCTGAGCAGCAAAGTAAAGGTCGACTGGAGCGGAGTGTATTCCATCGCCAAAAAAGAGCTGCCCGATCAAAGCTGGTATAGCTTCGATGCCACGGTTTCCAAAACCAATGGCAAGATCACTTCCATCGATTCTACGATCAAACAGGACAAAGGGCTGATCAGCGCTCTTTGGCAACATAATAAGGACCAGGACCTGGCCGGATATGGCAATATCAGCTATAAGCCGACGCTGTTCCATCGCGAAGTAGAGTTTACCACGGGCGGGCTGTACCGGTACAAGACCCGTAATAATTATTATAACAAATACGATCTGCAATCCGATACCGCCGGAAATTTTCATACGATCGGCGCCGTTCCACGATATTTCACTCCTGCCGACTATGCCACCGGGAATATCACGGCTGTCAACGCCAATACCTACACCGCTCATGAAAAAATAGCCGCCGGTTATATCCAGGCGAAGTTCATGCTGCTGAAGGCCTTGCAGGTGCTCGGCGGGGTGCGGGTCGAGAATACGCAACAGGATTATACGACGGTGATGCCATCGACTTTCACCGGCGCCTATGGCAATATCCATTATACCGATGTCCTGCCCAGCGTGCATTTAAAATACCTGCTGTCCGGGAATCAGAACCTGCGGCTATCGTATTTCAAATCCATCAGCCGGCCCGGCTTTGGCGAAGTGGTTCCTTACGATCTGCCAACGGGTGAACAATTCGAAGAGATCGGAAATCCCTATCTTAAGCATGTCAGGGCCGACAACCTGGACCTTCGGTACGAGCTGTTCCCGGGCATCGCCGACCAGATCCTGTTAGGTACATTCTACAAGCAGCTGCAGAATCCGATCGAGTATTTTGTGGTCCGGGATGCCAGCCCGAGTGCCTTGTATATCAAGCCCCAGAATGCGAACCGCGCTACCAATTTCGGCGCCGAAGCCGTGGTGACAAAATACTTCGGGAAATTCGGGGTCTCAGCCAACTATACCTATACCCATTCCCGGATCACGACACCAAAGGTGGTATACGAATTCGTGCAGCATGGAACACAGTCCACCGACAGCACCTATTCCACTACGCAGAGCCGGCCATTACAGGGGCAGGCGGACCATGTGGGCAATCTGTCCTTGTTGTACAAAGACCCTGTCTTTGGATTGGACGTCCAGCTGGCCTTCTCCTACATCGGCAACAGGATCGTACAGGTGTCGCAATATTACAATCTCGATATCTGGCAGAAGCCGATCGAACAGCTTGACCTGTCATTCGAGAAAAGGATCGTGCGCCGCTTGTCCTTCTATGCCAAGATCAGCAACCTGACCAATTCGAAACCGAAACAGTACATAAAAGTTCCTTACAAGGTAGTCAACGGTAATTTCAATAACTATGCGATCCCCTTCCAGGACGCAAGAAGCAGCTATACTACCGTGCAAAGGGACATCTATAAGCTGAATTTCCTGGCTGGTTTCCGTTATAAATTCTAATTCATTCGCGTATCTCAAAATCGACAATCATGCAATTGTATAATAGAATAATATTGGCCCTAATTGTTGTAGTGGCCATTTTCCCCGGGTGTAAAAAATGGGCAGAAGATAAACAGGACATCTACAAGTACGTGGCGCCCCCTCCCCCACCCGGTTCTGTGGTAAGCAACGCGGCTCCCCTTTGCGGGTCCGTCCGGGGAACGATGGTAGCCGGCCAGACCTATGTCCTGGGTTGTGATATCAACGTGCCTGCGGGTGATACCCTGATCGTCCAGCCCGGCGTGACGATCTATGCGACCAACAGCGCGGGAATCGTCGTCCACGGGAGCCTTATCAGCCTTGGGACGCAGACGGCTCCGAATACCTTTACCGTCCAGGGTGTGTCGAAGAACAATACACCCGGTCTTTCCCTGTCAAAGGACTCAGCGCATATCGGTCTTTGGCGCGGGATCATGTGCGATACTTCCTGTCCCATGCTGATCCTGAAATGGACGCATCTCGATTTTGCCGGCGCTTCCTATGGCAATGTCGACGGACCCGCGGTGGAAGAAACCGCCGGAACCTCATTTAACGTGCTTTTCCAGAACCCCAACGGGATCTTTGTGATGGAAGATTCCTGGGTGTATGGCGGTACCGATGACGCCATTCGTATTTCCAACGGCAGGATCCACCTGTTCCGCAACACCTTTGAAAAGTGTGGTGGCTCCGGCGGAGATATCCTCAATTGTAAGGGCGGCACGGTTGGAACAATGGGATATAATTTCTTTATCGGCACAGCATACAACGGCCAGAAGGCATCCAATAAGGGCCAGGGTATCGGTGCGCCACAGACGAATATCGTGATGTACAACAGTACATTCGTCAATGGAGGAGTGCAGATCCAGGCCGGCGCCCGTGCGGGAGGGATCGACTTTGAACAGGGAGCCCGGGGGGCGTTTTATAATAACGTGTTCATCAATTGCCGCGTAGGCTATCGCGTGGTCAACAATCCCGTCGCCGACACCGCTAATCTTACGTACGGCAATAATTACCAATGGGCCGACTCGCTGGTCATCGCCAACCAGTTCTTCACCTTTGGCGGCGTTTGTACCAAACCACAGCCCACGGATATCCCGAATCCTTCGCTATATCTGCCGGCCAATTTCTACTACCCCAATCCGCCCGCCAACGCCTATGACGGAACTCCGGTAGTGCAATATGACAACCCGCTGTTCGTAAATTATCCTCTGCCGGTTCCGGGAGGCCTTCCCCTGTTCTCCATCACCTCGATCGGCAGCTATGATTTTCATCTGCAGACAAAATCGCCGCTGATCGGTAAGGGCAACACGACAATCGCTCCCCTGACCGTCGTGCCGGTCGACCCGGTCTACGGAGCAACAGAAGTAACCCCGCCCGGATCAGATCTGGGCTGCTATCAATCAAATGGGATCACAGGTAATCATCATTAATTATGTATAGAGTGTTTATTTGCAAAGCGGCTGCCCTTGTGGGCAGCCTGCTTTTTTCGATCAGCGTCTTTTCACAGGACAGCAGGGAAGAAGTTCGCAGCAACGACCTTCGCGTTATCCTGATCAGGCACGCAGAAAAACCAGCCAAAGGATATAATCTCACCTGCCAGGGACTCAACCGGAGCCTGCAACTGGTGCCCGTCCTCCATTCCCGGTTCGGCATTCCTTCGTCCATCTATGTTCCTACGCTTGGCCAGGGGGATACTACAAAACATGCGCGGATGTTCCAGACAATCGTCCCGTTTGCGGCGACCTACAATCTCCTGATCAATACAGGTTACCAGGAGGACGACACGCTGACGCTGGCACACGCTATCCATCAGCGGCACGGAACGGTATTTGTTGTTTGGGAGCACAGCCGCCTGGCCGCCATCGCCAGATGCCTGGGGGTCCACGACAACCTGCTGCATTGGCGGGATGATGACTACGATAGTATTTGGGTCGTCACCTTTCACGATGGCAAGGCTGTCATGACAAAGGAATCCGAAGGGTTGCATCCGGGAGAAGCATGTTCAATGTAATAAACAATATTCCTTAATCATTCTTCAATGCCCCCACCGGATTAGCTCTCGCAGCCTTTAATACCTTTAGCCCTACGGTCGCAACGGCAATCGCCATCATGGTGACCCCGCTTAGCCCGAACACCCACCAGCTGAGTCCCGTATGATAGGCAAAATTCTGCAGATACGCATGACACAAAAACCAGGCGATCGGCACCGCGATGGCAAAAGCCAGGATGAGCGGCCGCATGAACCCTTTCGAAAGCAGTCCCATTATATGCACAAGAGAAGCGCCCAGCACCTTTCGTATCCCGATCTCCCGCGTACGGCTGTTAAGTGTAAAGATCACCAGGCCCAATAGCCCGATGCTGCTGATGCTGATGGCAATGCCCGCGGCAAAGGTCAACAGCGAGGAGAGCATTGCGTCCTGCCGGTAAAAACGGCTGATCGCCTCATCAAGGAAGGTATAATGGAATTCCTCCTCAGGATAGATGCTTTTCCAACTGGACTCGATCTCCGCCAGGGTGCTTCTCCAGGTGTCCGCATCCGGTCGAAGGGATATCTGTATCAGGTTGTCCGAAAGAAAGTCCGAATAGAACACCAGGGGACGGATACTGTTTCTCACCGATGCCTGGTTGAAATCCGCCATGACCCCTACCACCGGCAGGCTCTGGTCATTCAGTTTGAGGAAATGCCCCAGGGCATCCACTGGTCTTTTGAATCCTAATTGACGGGTCAGGGTCTCATTGATCAGCAATTCCTTTACGCTATCCGACCCGCTGATATTCCTGCCCGCGACCAGCGGAATATGGTAGACGCTCAGGTAGACCGTATCGCCGCTTCTTACATCCGTTTTTACTTCCATTTCCTTCTTACCCCGGCTAAACCAGACCGTATTCGCTATCTGACCGCTAAAAGCAGGGCTCTGGTTGCCGATGCTGATGTTTTCGATGCCCGGTATATTTTTCAGCTCATCCCTTAACAGGGTCTTTCTCCTGGCTGCATCGGCATAGGACGAAGGAGTGCCAAAATAGACAATGGCCTCCTTCCGAAAACCCATGTCCTTTTTTAGTTCATAATGCACCTGCTTGTTCACGACAAATACACCGACAATAAATACCTGGGCAATGGTGAACTGGAAAATGATGGACGCCCGCCGCAACCAGGCCCCCTGCGAGACGCTACTGTCGGAAAAAGGCTGGTTTTTCAGAACACGGAGAGGCTGCAGCCGGGAAAGTATAAATGCTGGGTAGACGCCCGATAACAGGCTGACCACACATACCAGGCAAATGAGAAAAAGCACAAGGGAAGGCAGATCCAGGATATGCTCCGCGGCCACCCCCGCAGGGCTGAAAGAAGGCAACAATAGCGTGACCAGCGCAAAAGAGATCAAACCCGTGATGGCTGCCAGCAGGAAGGCTTCCATCAGGAATTGCAGCACCAGCTGCTTCCGGTTGCCGCCAAAGGTTTTTCTTATACCGATCTCCTTTGCCCGCTGCGCACCCTGTGCCGTGGAAAGATTGATATAATTGATACAGCCCAGCAGCAGGAGAAACACTGCCAGCAGCACCAGGCTTCCGATCGCCTCTTTGCTGATCTTTCCGCTGAAGTCCGTATTGGTATGAATATCTCCCAACTCCTGCAGACGGTGTCTGGCCCGGGCGTCGGCCTTATCGGAGACATGCGCCGCGAACAGCGTAGCCAGTTGCCTGTTGATATTCTCCGGCCTGACCCCGGGCAGGGTCTTGACCATCAGCTGGCACCCCGAGCTCGTAGCCCCCCAGGAGTCCCAATGGTAATTTTCACTGAGATTGCTGAAAGAGATGGTGGATAATGAAAGGAATACCTTGTATTCGAAATCGCTGTTGAAATCGAGGTCTTTGACAATACCCGAGACATTGGCATAAACGGAGTCGCTGAATACAATGGTCCTGCCTAAGATCTCCCGGGATGCAAGCCCCGGAAAATATAATTCGGCGGTGCTTTTCGTCAACACCACCTGGTTAGGCCCTCCCAATGCACGTAATGGGTCGCCTTCTATCCATTGATGCGGGAACAGCTGGAAATATCCGGAGTCTGCAAATACGATATTGTCCTGGTTCCTGATCACCCGCCCGGGCTGGCCGTTCCCTTTCAGAATGCTAACCTTGGCGCCACCGCCATAATCGAAAAGGGGCGCCATCTGACCGATCCCGGCCACGGCAGGCAGCAACGCCTCATGCAGCGGCGCCGGTACACCAAAATTCGTCGAACCCACATTCTCAGTGACCACGCGATAGATCCGGTCTCTGTCGGGCTCATAGGTATCAAAGCTGAAATTATAATGGATCATCAGGTAAATGATCACGGCTGCCATAACACCTACCGAAAGACCAAACACGTTGATCAACGTGATCAGTCGATTCCTTTTGAAGTTGCGCCAGGCGATGATAAAATAGCTTTTAAGCATAACAGCGGGTTTGCAGCAGAATTACGAATTTAATGCCACTATGCCAACCCGTTGGTAATCAAAAAAATGTATTCATCCCACCATCGGCGCTGTCCACTTTCGATACACTTCCTGTCCGCTTCACGCCCTTTTTAATTCTCCACAGGCGGCTTGCCAAGAAAATTCTCATCCTCCTTCACCTTGATCTTAAACCCACCGAATTTGTAAAGGAAATTGATGCCGAACGACCGGTAAGGAACCTCCAGCTGGTTGTCCGTATGAAAGCCCACACCTTCGACAACGGAGTGCTGACTGAGATAGTTGGCGAAGGCATTCACCGCCACGAATCCGATACTCCCCTTTCCGCCCCAGAGCTGTTGCCGGAGCGCAAGAGTATAGGTGAGGAAATCGGGCGTACGTCCCTGCCATTTTATACCCGACCGGTAACTTCCAAACCCCTCAACGGTCAACCCCTTTGCAAATTGATAATTGGCATTGATATTCCAGCGGTATTCGAAGCCGCTGATCCGTTGCGGGATGGAATAGATATTGTGCGTGATACGCTCATACAGCTGGACGGTCGGCCGCACCGTAAATTTTGGGAAGGGCACGAAAGAGCCGCCCAGCACCAGGCCCCAGCGGTCCTCCGAGGCGATGTTGGCCCGGGTCGTCACGTTCACATTGGTATAGGTCGAGTCGCCTACCTGGAAAGCGGGATAGAAGGCCGTGTAGGATTTGATGTCCGGATTATTGTGCGTATAGAGCAGCATTGTATTCAGGCTATTGTCCCGGTTGAAGCTGAAGGTATAGCCCAGCTGATAATCATGCCCGATCTCGGGTTTTATATTGGGACTTCCGGTGGTGATGTTCTGTGGGTCTGCCAGATTGATAAATGGATTCAGGTCGCGGTATTCCGGTCGCTCCAGCCGGTATGCATAAGCGAATTTCAGCGTTTGATTGCCCTCAAAAGTATGCGATAACGTAACCGAAGGCGCCAGGTTATTATAGTCCGGAATGTTCACATGTCCCGAGTTGCTATAGTAAGCCTTGTTGACCGTATATTCTTCCCGCACACCGGCGATGACGTCCACCCAGTGAAAGGCCTTGAAGCTGGCAGACACGTAGCCAGCATAGACATTGCGACGGAATGTAGAGTTGTAAGACTGGTTATTATCATACAGGTAGGCATATGCCACCGGATCGAACGTATAGACAGGAGCATTGCTGACCAGGGATTCGATCTCGGTCCTGAAGCCGGTTTCCAGCAAAAGCCCTTTGCTCACCGGGTACGCATAGTCCAGGCCCAGCGAGGTCAGCTTATCCCGGCCGGGATTGTTGCTGGAGGAACCTGCATAAAGGGAATCATTGGTCTGGTATCGCAGGGATTGCACATAGCCGGTATTGTTCTGTCCGGCACTGTACAAAAAGGAGAACGTCAGCTGCTCATTTTCCCGGCGGAACTTCTTGGTATAATCCAACCCCAGATCCGCCGTATTATTCCGGATCGTATTCTTCGCCGACCGGAAATTCAGCTGATCGAAATATTTATTCCCCAATGGATCAGTGCTGGTATTCTGCTGGTTGAACAGACCATCGGTAGAGTTCCCGAACTGGTTGAAAGCAAAAGAGACGGAAATATTATCCTTTGGACTGATATCCCAATCCAGGCTTGTACCTGTACGGTATCCATAGCGGTCGAAATCACTATTGCCCTGCTCTCCCAGGAAATATTGGTTACCGGTAGCCGTATCCACAGACTGGCGCTGATTCGTCGTGCGGGTGCTGACATGCAGCTGATCGCTTCCACTAAAATATCCACTCCATGTCAGATTGTTCTTCTTATAAGTGAGATTGACGGACCCGTTCTCCTGCCGGGTGCCGGCCGTTGCATTGACCGATCCGCTGAAGCCTTCCGTCTTGCTCTTCTTCAGGATGATATTGATCACTCCCCCCGTACCCGTGGCCTCATATTTCGCGCCCGGACTCGACATCACTTCAATACTCTGGATCTGCGACGCCGGGATCGATTGTAAAGCATCTACGATGCTGTTGCCAAAGATGGTCGATCGTTTGCCGTTGATAAGGAACTGGATGCTGGGATTCCCCAGCAGTTCCACATTCCCGCTGGCATCGACGCTCACCTGCGGGATCTTACGCAATACTTCCGTAGCCACGCCGCCCTGGGAGGTCACATCCCGGTCGACATTATACACGATCCGGTCCACCTTTGTCTCCACCAATGGCCGGGAGCCAGTCACCACTACCTTTTCCAGCATCGCCGTCTTTGCGTTCAGCAATATATTGCCCAGATCGATATTTCTGTTTTCAACCACCAGCAGCGGCTGTCGTAACGGCGTATAGCCCACGAAGACAATGGCAAGAGCATAATTTCCGGCTGGCACCCCGGTTATGGTAAAGGCGCCTTTGGCATCGGTCAGCACGGTAAATCGTTTTGGACCTTTAAGGGTGATAGTAGCTTTTTCCAGCGGCTCGCCGCCAGGCGAGTCCCTGACCACACCCGAAAAGATGATGCCACCTTTGACAGGAGATTGAGCAGATCCGAAAAAACAACAGGAAAGAAAAATGGAACACAACAGGACTCTGGCCATCAGCATGAATAACTTTAGATCAGTTAAAAGCATGCAAGATAGTCCTCAATTTTGGAGTCTTTCTGTTCGCTCCCATCGCTAACTGCATTACCGCTCGAAGCCCCCCCGATCCGTCTTACCCCCCTCACCCCGGATCACCTTCAACACCAGTTCCTTATAACTCTCCCCGATCGGCAGTTCCGTACCGCCGATCTCCACATAACTTGCAGTGAAGGCGGTGACATGCTTCAAATTGACAATATATGACCGATGGATCCGCAGGAAATGTCCCGAAGCCAGATCAGCATCCATCTCGCTGATCTTGTACTTCGTCATGATCGCCCCGGTGGGCGTATGGATCTTCACATAATCCTTCAGGCTTTCCATGTACAGCACCGTATCCACCCCGACCCGGATATTTTTATACCCCGACTTGATATACAGCGCC
>DATJJA010000036.1:0-13295 GCA_035492595.1 Puia sp. | reverse complement strand
TGGTTGATCAACTGACTAAGCAAGGTTTCATCTATGCCGATTTGCCCGGCAAATCCCCGCCGCTTCATAACTAAAAGCTCTATATATAATTTCAGGAAATAGCCGAAAGAATACTCGGAATTTGGCTTTTCAGCCCTAAAGTAATCTTCCATCCGGAATTTTAATCCCATAAGCCTGCCTGTCAGCTTTTCTTCATCTGTCATCTTTTCCCGCAGCGTCTGCCTGGCTTCGGCCAATTGAAGATTGGCAGCCTTTTGCTGCCTGGCGGAAAGCTTTACCGGAAAGACAAAGGAATCAGCCAGATCCTTAGGAGAATGTTCCTGCAGTAATTTTTTATAACTCATGATAAGTACTTTTTAATTATCGCTTTCAATCTGGCGCCTTCGAGGAACAACTGCGGACCGCCATCCATCATGCCATATTTAATTCTATAGTGACCTCTTAGCTCTGTTTTTGACAATAGCGATATGCAGGCATCCTCAAAATACCTGCTTATGGCAGTTCTGGCTGCGAAGGCGATGAGGGTGCCTGCTATGCCATCATATTTTTTTCCTTGCCCATAGTTTTCTCGGGATACGCAAAGGAGATGAATCTGTATCCGGAACTCCCTGGGAAAGTCTGTTAGTGCCAATAGCCCTAGTATCTCCGATTCGCCTTGCAACGTCAGTTTAAACAAGCCCGCAACACTTTCTTCTTTTTTCCAGTCGAAAAAGTACTTCTTTTTTGTGATTAGTTTAAAAGCCATTTTTTTAAAAGCGTCCTTCGGGACGCTTTTGGTTTTTTGTACTTTTTGTTAGCCGCTATTGGCACTTATCTGCGTATCAGACTGTTGCTGGTTCTACAACCGATGGGTATTGATCGAAATCGAGGACTTTTTTGATCTGTGGGACAAATTATGTTTTTCTCAGGAACACGCTTATCCATCGACCGGTAGTATGGGGTAGGCTTTGGTCTTTTGTTTGATCGTCACCTGCGGAAATTTATTGGACATTGTTGATGTAGACGCAATCATTCCCGAAATGTTGATTTCACTGTTGTCATTAAAGATTATTTGAGTTCGTTGCAGGCCTTCCAGTCCTTTGTACGCACTATATTGAATTATCTCCCGAATATCTTTTTTGTCGTAAGTGGCGGGGGCATTTATATTCCCGAATCGGAACAGAGGGTTTCCTCTACTGATGGACAGAAATTTTCCTTTGGATGCCCTATAATGGCTGATTGTGGATGCTAGTTGGAGTACTGCAACGGTAATTAATACCACAATGAACATACCAAGGACCAGGACTACAGCCATTTTAGGGGAGGGGGCGGACAAAAGAGCTCCAATTCCGCCGGCGAGGGGAAATACCAGCCAAAGCAATGATAGAAAAGACACCCATAGAATGGTAGGTGTGGCGTGCATGGTATAGGTAAAAGCTCTTGTTTGAAACTGAGCTCTGTTGTCCACAAATGGTGTAGGCTCTCGCTTTAAGTCCGTGGGATTCAAGCGGCCCTCGAAAAACGATTGAATGAGGGGCTCGGCTTCGGAAATAGTAGCCATGGAATGCGTATAGAGATGGTTCTGCGTATCCACGTAATAGAGGACGAATTTGCCGTTGAAATAAGGAGCTAGCTTGAGGTAGTCGCCCGAAGAACCTTCGATGGTGATAGATGGATTTGTGAGGCCGATGGATATGTGTTCTCTTTGCTGGAGCCAGGGGAAGTTTTGAATAAGTCCTATAGTTTCGGAGTATGTCCTTTCCTTGAGGTCGGAAAACTCGCCTGCTTCGTAGTTTTTTTGCTGGATTTTGGTAAGGAGCGTCAATGGATATTTTTATTGGGCAAAGTTTTAGTTTACCGGTCAAGAAGGCAAAAGTTGAGAGGGCGAGGCGCCGGTGTATTTTTTATAGAACAAAGAGAAATGACTGGTTTCTTTAAAGCCCAGTTCAAAAGCAGTATCAGCAACAGAAACGCCACTACTTATTAATTTCTTTGCTTCTTTTAATTTTCTTTTATGTAGTAAATCAATCAAAGAAGTGTCGAGTCTTTCATGGATCTTACGGGCAAGAGTTCTCTCGGACATCGCAAGCTCACCCGCATAAAACGCCATCTTAAAGGGCTTTCTAAAATTTCTTTCAATTAATTCAAAAATATCCTTTGTAAACCTTTCATTACTGTTAAAATTGAACAGCTCTTTGAACGACGAAGGTGTTTGATTGGTATGCTGTTTAAAAAATTTAAAAAAATAGTCTGAATCCCTGAAACCAAGGTCATAGGCCACTTCTTTTATTGATAAATCCGTGAAAGCCATTTTTCTTTTCGCTTTAAGCAGTTTTTTTTTACGCGCCATCGCTGTTATTGTCAGGTGCAGTTTTTCTCTTACTACGCTTTGTACCCTGTGTGGCTTTTCTTGTAGTTGTCTTGAAACGTCTCCTAGTGCAAACGGTTCGGTTAAGTGGTTTTCAATAATTTCTTCTACATCAAAGAGCATGTCGATCTCTTCTTTTGTTGCCCGGAACGGATTGAGCATAACCCAGTCTTCAATGGCATGATGCAGTAGATTAAGGCTGCCTTTTTCATCAAGGTTGGGCCCGGTGAGGTGCTTCAGATAAGATGGCCTTTTGGAATCAAGGTTTATATGACTAAGGCTTACCAGGTGTTTAAAAAGAAAACGTGATTTCTTTGCATCAGAAACAGTTTCGTCCGTAAAATCAAATTGCACAAAAGTATAGTGTCCCGATAGTAACCTGAAGTATTGCCCGGAAGATAGAAAAATCATTTTATTGTCACCAAAATCGTATTGCTTAAAGTCAACCTCAAAAATACCACAGCCTGATTTTATGAACAGAAGGCAATTCCGATCATACACGTAGAGTTTGTCTATTTGAGGTTTAAACTCCTTTCCCATTACAAATCACATTAAGTTAATTTTATCAATTGCCGGATACAGCGGGCGCCAGTGACCTATTTTGTGCGAAATTAGTTAAATAACAGTAATATCTGGCCGGATCAGGGTTAATCGACTAACCATTTCTTTTTTTACAGTTTCGTGTCTGTTTTTTGTAAACACCTGGCCTTATCGCGAGTGTAGCTTTGTATTATCAAATCAAAATTAAAAAAAATGGACATCAAGAAATTGAACACGGAGGTAGATGCGCTAGTTTCCAAAGGAGAAATACTTGCTGCAATAAGCAAGTTCTTTGCCGATGGTGCGGCTACTTCCGACCACGATGGAACAGTGAAGAACTCTAAGAAAGAACATCTTGCCAAGATCGAAGCTTTCCTTGGTGGTATTGCCAAAGTAAATAGCATCACTTTTCATTATTCAGGAGTTGGTGATGATGTAAGCATGAGTGAGTTCACTTTTGACTTTGACATGAAAGACGGAAGCAAGGTTTTATGGCACGAGATCTTGCGCCGTGTGTGGAAAGACGGAAAGATCGTCGATGAAAAGTATTTCCTGGGCTAATTAACAAGTGACTTTCTGTTGTGTTGGACGCAAGCTTTTGAACGTGAGCTATTTATGATGTATTTCGATGGCCCCCCTGCGGATCAAAAGCACGGTCGAAGCCTTCAGGTCAATGGATTTGAAGGCTTTTTGTTTTCGTCAATTTTCTGCGGATATTGCGGTCAGTTAAGTTCCGATGAGGCACCCCAACACCAAAACGTCTTTTTTCCGCAAACTGTTTTTCGGCCGGCCGGAGGACAATATCCGATCGTCGTATTCGGTCATCCGGCGCCAGCGGTTGAATCTGTACAAGGTCTGGAACAATGAAACGCACAATGACATAGGTTTGGAGAAGATGGTACGGCTCTTTCTGATCGTGCAGCAGTTTCTTTATCCGGGGATTTATATCCGCAATCGCTTTGGCAGGAAAGGTTCAACGTATAAAAAGCTGGCCATAGAATTTTATGTGCTGTTGAAACTCATCTTTCCGCTGGTGTCTTTGTTTTCGGGATGGTATTCGAATATCGTCATCCAGGCGATCACCGGCTATTTGCTGTCGGAAACGATCTTTTATATCGCGACCCTTTTCTTTGCGTCCGAGATCTTTGACGAACCCCGATCGTCCAGGCGGTCGATACTGCTGCTGTTTCTCAATTACATCGAAATTAGCTTTGATTTTGCCGTCATTTACGGAGGACTGAACCTGCTGCGGGGAAATGCTCATTCCCGGCTCGACTTTGTCTACTTCAGTTTCATGACCTCCTCGACAATCGGCTTCGGAGATATCTATCCAACGACCAATCCAGGGAAATATGTGGTCATCCTTCATTCGATAATATTCCTGTTCTTCATCGTGCTGTTCCTGAACTTTTTCTCGAGGGGGGACACCAGACATAATAAATGATGGGTTTGTCCCGGCAGACGTTTACAACGATGCCGCCCCGTTTTTTCTGACGTGCAGGCGGGGGATACGGCAGGCCGCGGTAATCGCATATGTCCACAACCGGCAGCAGAGTCCCGATGTGGAAAAGGAGCTGCTGGATGTTGTGGCCAGTTATCGTCGCGCCGGCAATCGACGTCTCCATTATCCGCTTTGGGCGATGCCTGTTGGTATCACGCGCTGATTTCCCTGAATAATGACGATTACACAGGATCAGTTTTCTTGCAGTTCCCTGTTTCAAATTATCTGATTTTATGTAACAAGGCTATAGTTTGCCGGCATGTCCGGTAGGGTGTTATTCAGACAAATCAGAAGGGAAATGGTGCTGGTTAGAGGGGATTTTGTTCCCAGCGGGATTAGACATAAATTGTGGATAGATAGCAGGAATGACAATGGAAAATATTAAACACAGCACATGAAAAAAACTAACGCGGCTGTATGGGGGATTTTGACATTGGCGGGGACATTCGGCATCTTATCTGCCTTTAATTACCGTCAGCAAGGAGACAAGCCAACTCCCTGTATGGATGTACTCCATCTCTTCACGGAGGCCGGCGTACCTGCGATGGCGCCCGAGGAAGAATTGGCGCCGCTTATCCCTTCAGCAGAGGCGTCACCTGCTAGTCTTCCGGGAAATGGCCTGGCCCAGCATCCGATGTTGTATATAGGTGAGAACTGCAACAGAATGTCACTGGTGAAGGACGGGAAAGTAATCTGGACCTACAATACCGGCAGGGGGCCGGAATATGACGATGTATGGATGCTTTCAAACGGTAATATCTTATTCAGCCGGATGCAATACGTTGCATTAATGACGCCCGATAAGAAAATACTCTGGCGATATGAATGTAATAATTCCAAAGGCCCTGAACATACCGAAGTTCATACTTGTCAGCCAATCGGATCTGACAAAGTTATGTTTGTAGTAAATGGCCTCCCGCCCCGACTATTTATTGTCAACATTAAAACAGGAAAAGTTGAAGTAGAACATGAACTTCCTTATAAACAACCGGCTGATCCCGGAGATATTCATCCGCAGTTCAGACGGGCCCGTGTTACGGCTCAGGGGACGTATCTTGTTTCCTTTTTAAATATGGGACGTGTTGTTGAATACGATCGCAACTTCAAAGAAATATGGAGTTACAAAAGCAGGCAACCATGGGCTGCGCTGCGCCTGAAGAACGGCAATACCCTGATAACCGATGAAGCGGACGATCGGACGGTCGAAGTCAACGCCAGGGGCGAAACTATATGGCAGTTCGATTGCAAAACCGACTTGCCGTCCGAATACCAATTTACATCGGCGCCTCAAACATGTACGAGGCTGGACAATGGGAATACAATTTTTGCTTCGCGCGGTAAAAAGGGTACAGGCCCACAGCTTATTGAAGTTACAAGGGACAAAAAGGTGGTTTGGGTATTACAGGATTGGCAAAAGGTGGGGGATGGTACTGCCGTTCAGATCCTGGATGACCCGGGTGTACCTGAGATACCCGGACAGTCGGAGCACTAGCTTAAAGAAAATAATATGAATAAACTGGGATTTGTGTCGATGTTCATTCTGATTTGGCTAGCGGCGCCTTTGGCTGGCCGGGCGCAGGGCGCCGGGACGAACGACCAGGCCGTCAAGGCCTATTTGAGCGGCGATCCGGATATAAAGGAAGTGCCGGATTTTGGAATGGTCGATACGGCTTTGGCGCCGGTTAGCCTCGGGAGTCTGAGGGGAAAATATGTGGTGCTGGACTTTTGGGCGAGTTGGTGCGGACAGTGTATGTATGAGGTGCCTTATTTGGAAAAGCTGGAGACTGTTTTTAAAGGAAAGAATATCGAGTTTGTCAGTATCTCCTGTGACGAGCAAATTCTCAACTGGAAGACAGCGATTATTCGACGACATATGGACGGGAGGCTGCAGTGGCATGTTTCCGATCTGGCCGTCCTGCGGGCCCTGAAGGTTGCCAGGGTCCCGAGGTTTGTCCTGCTGGATAAGGAAGGGAGAGTTATCGACCCCGACCTGACCAGGCCGTCGGATCCGGAAATGGCAGGATACCTTCGGTCGCTGAAGGGGATTTGACCGCGGGCCGGATGTGAATCGTCGTGGTGCCGGATCTGAACCGTCGTGGTGCCGGATGTGAACCGTCGCGGTGCCGGATTGTGAACTGTCGTGGTGCCGGATCTGAACCGTCGCGGTGCCGGATGTGAACCGTCGTGGTGCCGGCAGGGTCGCGAAACGGTGACGGCAGGCGCCGACCTATTTCAACTTGACGTCCAGGTAAACGGAGTGACGTCCGTATGTCTTATAAAACGGTTTGAAGACCGCGTCGTCGACCGTGAATTCCAGCTGCTGAGGGTCGCCTTTGATCGACCTGCTGATATCTTCGGCATCCAGGGTTATCTTCCTCCAGTCTTTTCTGGCTTCGGGCTCCTGGGCTGCCAGCAGGATGGGGCCATAGAACAGGCTGGCTATATTCTGCTGGTCCATCACCGGATCGAGGTGGAACTGAAAGGGCATTTTCAATTCGATGGTGTCGCCGTCTTTCCAGGTGCGGCTGATCTTTAAATAGGAGCCGGGTTTGGCGGGGAGGTTTTGCTGTTTGCCGTTGATCTTTACAAAGAACCCTTTGGTGGCCCAGCCCGGTACACGCACGTTGATGTCGAATTTTCCACTGCCTTTGATGGTGAGACGGGTATTGTCTTCATTTGGATAGTTCGTGGTCTGGTCTATCGTTACGTGGCGCGCGGTCCATTCCAGCGTCGAGGGTATGTAAAGATTGACATAGAGCGACTGGTCGTCCCTGCTCTTAAAGTAAATCGAATTTTGCAGCTTGGTATTGCTCTCCAGCGCCGTGCCGTTGCAGCAGGTAAAGCCTGTCATATTCGGATTTCCAAATTGTTTGATCGACCCCGGGCGCAGCGGAATATGATAGGTATTGGCCGGTGTGTTTTCGGCTACGGATGCCAGGATATCGTTGTATAGCGCACGCTCGTAGTAGTCCATCAGCTCTCCCCGCGGATCATAAAGGAACAGGTCGCTGGTCAGTTTGAGCAGATTGTACGTGGCGCAGGTCTCGTTCTGGCCACCGGCGGCAAAGCCGTTCTCATACAGTGTTCCCGGCTGACTGATAAAGCATTCCGCGTTGTTGGGATTGCTTGCGCCGGCCACCCCTCCAATGCTGTACATATAATTATTGACGACCTTGTACCAAAAGTTATCGGCTATTTTATAGTATTCCGGGTCGTGGGAGTCCCGGTACTCTTCCATACTCCCTATGATCTGCGGTATATGCTGATTGGCGTGCAGGCCGCGGAAAATGTCCACATTTTTGGCCAGACCATTCGAATGGGCGGTATCGCCAAAGAACACCCGAATATTGTCAAAAAGGCGTGCCGTCTTCAGGTAGTCCTGTTTGCCGGTCAACCGGTACAGGCGGGCCATTACTTCGTTCATGCCTCCATACTCACCGGCGATATAGGTGTTCCACATTTTGATAAGCGTATCGGTCGGCACCTTGCTCAGACGGGCATACACCCAGTCACCCATGCCCGTAGCTATGTCAAGGGCTTTTTTATTCCCGCTGACCTCGTATACGTCCAGCAAACCGGCCAGAATTTTGTGCAGCGTATAGTAGGGCGCCCAGATCTGGGTCTTCTGCCCGCCGTACTTTGCTCCTTTCTCCAGCATGATGAACTGATCCGGCGGATAAGCACTGATGAAGCCTTTTCCCCAGTTGTAATAGTCGTTTCGGATGCCGGTATCGCTGAGGTCTGAGCTGTAGGCTGATTTTCCGGGACCATATGGCACCGCTGCCGGATCGGACACGCAGGGGCCGCCTGCTTCTTTCGGTTTTCCGGATAACTGAGATAATTCATAGAGGGTATTTACCATTGCCTCCATTTTCCCGGCGAAATTGGCCTGGAGTGCCTTGTCGTATCCCGTGCTCGCGTAGGCCTGCGCAATCGCCGAAAGATAGTGACCCGTGGCGTGTCCCCTTAATTTGGTGTCCCGGCTATCCCAGACCCCCAGTGGGTGTGCACCTTCCGGTTGTTTCTGACCGAACGCATGCCGGAACATATAAAGAAAGGAATTGGGATCGGTCGTTGCCAGTGTGTTTATGAATTTATCGCGATTTTCGATGAACTGGGTTTCGTGGCCCAGGGCATTGGGTTTTAAATCAACCTTGTCCAAATCGAATGCTGCCAGCTGCAATACCGGGGTGGTTGATCTCTTCGACGCCGTTACTGTGACAACTGCTTTTGGCTGAAAACTGGTGCCTGCGACGCGTCCTACGACGGTATAACGCCCGGGATGAAGTACGGCGCTATTGTCGGTATCTGCGGGCCAAAGCACCCGTACTTTGGGGCCTTTGCCTTTCATTTCATCCTTATATGTTCCGGGTACATAGCTGGGCAGGCGGGGCAAATTTCCTGTCTCTGTTTCGACCTGTACGTCGGATACCTGAACGAGATATGCATTATAAAGCTCAGCTTCGGTTGGCGGGAATTTTGGAAGAGGCTCCTCTACCCGCCGCCCCGCTGTATTCACCAAGCCTTCATTCAGACCCCGGCCTTTCAGGGCGTTGTTATAGATGCCGGCAACCTGGCTTCCGGTCAGGGGAATCCGGTAGATACGAAAATCGTGTATCAGGGCATTGAGACTGGGGTCTCCAGGCAGCAGTGATTTTCCGATATAGAGCAATTTTTCCCCTTGCTGCGGACCGAACACAGTCGTCAATTCCTTTGGTATATCCTTTGACTCGCCTACCTGCCTGCTGTCCGCGTAGGTCGTCATCGATTTTGAGGGAATATCTATCACGATGACCAGATGGACCCATTTGTTCAGCTCTATCTTCGGAGAGACGGCTCCTTTTTCATTGGGTTTTCCCTCTGTTATCAACGCCTGATAGCCATCCTGAGTGGAGGTCCCGACCGGGGCTGCGAAAAAATGGCTCCTGGCGTCTTTTCCGAAATCGAAGATCCGCTGGCCGTGCTGGTTCGAACGAAGCCAGACCCATGCCGAGATGCTGAGCGATTCAAGATCATTTAATGCCTCGGCCGGGATAGTAATAAACGAATTGACGTCGCCTGGGAGAGACAAAACTTTTCCAAACCTCTTGTCATTGACGAAGGCTGGGTCGGCTCCCTGGGTTTTTGCGTGCAAATTATTCCGGGACCAGTCTTTAAGATCGCCGTCAAATGTGTAGCGGGCGACCATGCCCGTTTCACCGATGCCGTCCAGGATCTGGTCTCCGTTCTGTGCATGGGCGCGGCCGGCAACCTGCGTTAAAGCAGCGGCAAAAAGAATGACCCGAATGAATAATTTGTGCATTTTAATGGTTTAAATGACACATAAAAATAGGGGGAAGCGGTTTGCTATTATATGTCTATTTTAGCGAATAATCAACTGATATTAACAGGTATGATGAGAAAGTTGGGTCTTCCGCTTATTTTGTGTCTGATGGGGACGGGCGTCTTCGCCCAGCGTGTATTTATCGACCCCGGGGCCGTCTGGCCCGATTCCGCAGGACAGCATATTCAGGCGCACGGCGGGGGCATCATCAGGATCGACGGCGTCTATTACTGGTACGGCGAACAGCGGGGAACCGGTCTCGATACCAACTACAGATATGTCAGCGGCTATAGAAGTAAGGACCTCACGAACTGGACGTTTATGGGCAACGTGCTACAATTGTCCGACCCCGAAAGCCTCGGCCCGAAGTGGATACTCGAAAGACCGAAGGTATTCTTCAACAAACGGACCCGGACCTATGTGCTATATTTTCACCTGGATGACAGGCATTACCGATTTGCGAGGGTGGGGGTAGCCACCAGTCCGAATCCGGAAGGCCCTTTCAGGTATCTGAAAAGTTTCCGTCCGCTGGGTTTCGAAAGCCGTGACATTGGCCAGTTCATCGATGACGACGGCACGCCGTATCTTATTTTCGAAAGCCGACCGTCAAAGGGTTTTTATATAGCGGGGCTGTCGCGCGACTACACGGATGTGACCAGACAGGTAAGTTTTATCCAATCGCCGCTGGAAGGCGGGGCCATCGTACACTATAAGAAGCTCTACTATGCAGTCGGATCCGCTCTTACCGGATGGCGGCCCAATCCGAATAAATATGCTACCTCGAGGTCGCTTTCCGGGCCGTGGAGTGCCTTCAGGGATATCGCCCCGCCTGAAACAAATACGTACGGGTCACAGTCTACCATGCTGTTCAAAGTTTCGGGTTCGAAAGGGACGACTGTGTTATATATGGGGGACCGATGGAAGCCGTCGGCGCAGTGGGATTCCCGTTATTTGTGGATGCCTGTGCAAATAAAGGGCGATAGCCTGTGGCTTCCTGAACCACGGCCATTCACGATCGATGTGGCGACCGGTGAAGCGGAATTTCGGAACTAGTCCTTCGCTTTTTTCCAAAGATCGCGCTTGAATGCCAGCACCTGAGTCGCTTTCCCGTCCTTGTCCTTTGTGAACTTCAACGGGAACGACCTTTCCTTGCAATAGAAGTCCACGTCGGATGTCGCTACGAACGGAATCTCCTGGTCATCCCATCCCTGTCTTAGGATGACTCCTTTGTCAGTCGCCCTGATCTGGATGAAGGCCTGGTCGCCGTTGTCGGTTTGCATGGTATACTTCCCCTCCAGTGCTTTCAGTTCGCCGGCCTTCAGCTGAACTTCTTTTATCACCAGGGGTTTGTAGTCCCTGGTTTTTGTCCAAAGGTCTCTGTTAAATGCCAGTACCTGGGTGATCGAGCCGTCGGGGGCTTTTGTGAATTTCAGGGGAAAGTTGCCGTCGTCGTTGGTGAAATCGAGGCCTGTCCGGGGAGAAAAGGAGATTTTCTGGTTATCCCACATTTGTTCCAATACCAGGCCGTTGGTGGACGCTGTGATGTGGAGATACATTTCTTCCATTTTATAATAGCCCTCGAAAGCCTTGAGGTCGCCGGGGCTGATGGTGGTGTCGGCTATTTGCCGCGGCACCGCTACATTGGCTTCGGTATGAACCGGGCGAAGCATAAAACAGCAAAAGATGGGAACAGCCAGCGGCAGGATATTTTTCTGTCTCATAGTAAAGTGTTTAAATATTATTACGCCAGTTAAATGCCAAAGAGTAAAACAGTACTAATCAACCGGTTGGGTTTGGCCACGGCTGTCCCTCTGTTCGGTTTTGGAACATTGGTTGTCCGCCTTAGCGCGTAAGGATCAGCACATGGCTTAGTTTATGGCCGGATAGATGCTGGAACCCTAATTTTCCATAAAAGGCTGCGGTGGCTGGGTTGGTGGTGAAGAGGCGGAGCGTGTGGAAGTGAAGACGCGCCTGTTCGATGATGGTGGTCATGAGCAGGGAGGCGCGGCCCTGCCGGCGCCAGGCGGGATGGATATACAGGTGGCGGACGCGACCGGTGGCTGAGTCGTTGGTGTAGGGGTCGATGTTGAGGCCGCCGATCCCGATCAATTCGTCGCCGGCTAGCAGGCCCCAGAAGCCTTCCCCGTCGCGGGAAAAACGGTTGGCGCCGCTATTCCAGTCGTCGATGGTCCGTTGCACGAATTCAAAGCCTTCCTGTTTTGATTCGGCGACAAGGTTTTGGATCAGCCCGTAGTTGGAATCAGTAATTCTGAGTAGGTCAATCCCGTCCACGATTGGGTTAATTTGGTAAGTTTGTAATATATTAAGTATATGCGAACTGCCTGCTATCTGATAGTTTTACTGAGCTTAGGCTTTATAATGACTGCCTTTCAATCTAAGGAAGATTCGCTGATCGGCGACTGGGCCGGGACTTCGAAATGCCAGTTAAAAAATTCGGCCTGCCATGACGAAAATGTGATTTACCATATTTCGCATGGTAGCGGCGCTGACCTTTACAGGATCGACGCCGATAGGATCGTCGATGGGAAGGCAGTAGACATGGGGGAGTTGGATTTCAAATTTGACAAAGGGTCCCATACTCTCACCTGCGTCTATCCACAGGGCACGTGGGTGCTGGTGGCCGATAAAACGCATATCGACGGCACGCTTACGACGCCGGACAAAGTGCTGTTCCGAAGAATATCGCTTACAAAGACCAGATAAGGGCCTCGCCCTATTTCTCTGCCGGAGCAAGCGCCACCGCGGCCTCCGTCGTCAGCAGCCTGAAGGTAAAACTTTCCTGCAGGTAGAGTCTGACGGTGGTTTCGGAATGACTTAGGTAGCCGATGGAGATGTCCTGGCCGAGGTCCAGTTCGAAGTCGCCGCCGCGGGTGGAGAGGACGAAACCGCCTTTGATGGCCGGAGCCCAGATGATGTCCCCATCGATGAGCCGATGGATATGCTGCAGCACGGGGTAGCCTTCGTCGCTGCCGCCGTAGACGGCCGTATACGGGTCGGAGCCCAGCACCAGTGTATAGGGGCCGTTGACGCCGGCAAGCCGCAGCTGACTCACGGCTTGAGCGACCACATCGGGATAGCCCCGCACACTGGAGGGAAGTTTCAATGCCGTGTTGCTGTTACCCTGGCGGATGCCCTGGATCCCCGCCGCGTCATATCCTTCGAAGACCGAATTATCTTCTGCAAAGGCGATCGTGCGCGCGGCGTCTTTTACCGGTGACCAGTCCGAATCCGTTGCGCCGCGCTCGACGTCGTCGATGGCCTGGCGGGAGAGTTCGAACGGTACGCGAAGTTCCACCAGCGCCTTCACCTCGCGCTTCAGGGCCTGGATCCCTTCGCCAGGGGCCGCGATTCCCTGGGTATGGCCCGTGCCGACCGCCGAGAAATCAACGCCTTTCGGACCTTCCACATCCACTACGCGTCGTGCCGCCAGATGGCGTTTGAGCGTACGCTTTGCTTCTTCTTCTATTGCGTCCCAGGCTGCCTCTGAAACAGGGGCCAGCTCCCGATAAAGATTATTCATATCCTGATTCTTTTTTTAGTGATCCGATCAATAGTGACCCGTC
>DATJJA010000035.1:0-18736 GCA_035492595.1 Puia sp. | reverse complement strand
TTTTCGAACGATCGGGCTACAGAGTGCAGTTTCTTTTCGTTCGGGGTGCAAATATAGGAAAAGATAAAATCGCTGCCTAAAAAAGAGAGAAAATTTTATTTTTCAAGCGTTTCTCCGGATTCCTGTGCTTCGATCTGTGCTTCATTCTTTCTCCCTTTCCATCCGATGAGCAGGACGCCTACGATGACGAGGGCTGTGCCGATGACTTGCTCTGCGAAGATCCTGTCGCCCAGGAAAAAGTGAGCTTGCAGGATGGTGGAGACGGGGCCTACGCTGGTAACGATGGCTGCATTGTTGGCGCCGATGCGTCGCATGCCTGCGGAGAGCATGAAAGAGGGGATCACGGTGGCGATGAGGGCCAGCGCGAGGCCGTAACCCCATAAGAGCCCGCTGCCTGGTCCGCCGATGGGCAGGGAAGGTTCGCTCCCGGCGGCTTGTTTTATAAAAAAGTGTAACAGGACGGCTGTTGTTGCGGCCAGCATGCTGTACGTGGTGAATTTTGCGGCTCCGAGCAGTGGGACCATTCGTCCTGTGCCTGAAAGGTAAAAGGCGTAGGTAATCGCGCACAAAAAGACGAGAAAGCTGCCCCAGTAGAAGTTGGGATTGCCGGTGTCGATATGTAATTCTCCGAAATAAGCAATGCCGATGCCTGTATAGGTTAGTCCGAGGGCCCAGTACTGCGCCTTGCTGATGCGTTGTTTAAAAGCTGCGCCATTGATCAGCACGGAAAAACTGGGATAAAGGAAGAGGATCAGTCTTTCCAGACCTGCCGAGATGTATTGCAGTCCGACAAAGTCGAAGAAGCTGCTCAGGTAATAACCCAGCAGACCAAGGAGGATGACCCAGATCCACTGCTTTTTGGTCATTTTCGAGTTGTTTACCTGCCGGCTTCCCCAGAAGGCGGCTAAAAGGTAGAAAGGGAGGGATAACAGCATGCGCAGGGTGAGCAGGGTCAGCGCATCGGTGTGGGTCTCCCGGAAGGCCAGTTTTACGAGAATGGCCTTGGTAGAAAAGAGAATGGCTCCGGTAAAGGAGATGAGAAATCCTTTTAGCAGGATGGAACGCGCCGGCAGGGTTGATGTAGAGTTTGCGGGCATGGTAGAGTTTGGGGAGACTTAGGCTCCGTTGTGGTAGCTTAGGCTCCGTTTGCGGAAGTTGAGGTGGAGTTTGCGGACATAGACATCAAAGAAGAAAGCCCCCTTGCGGAGGCTTTCGGTATTTTAAACAGATACGTTGAAGTCTCTAAGGGCGTCGTTGAGGCTTGTTTTCAGGTCGGTGCTTGGCTTTCGCTGCCCGATGATGAGGGCGCAGCTGACATTGTACTCACCAGCGGGGAACTTCTTCATGTAGCTGCCGGGGATCACCACGCTTCGTGCCGGTACGCGGCCGCGGTATTCTTTTGGCTCGGCGCCGCTGACGTCGATGATCTTTGTGGACTGGGTCAGCACTACGTTGGCGCCCAGCACGGCTTCTTTTTCAATGATCACTCCTTCCACCACGATGCTGCGGCTGCCGAGGAAGGCGCCGTCTTCGACGATGACAGGAGAAGCCTGTAAGGGTTCGAGCACGCCGCCGATGCCTACGCCGCCGCTAAGGTGAACTCCTTTGCCGATCTGTGCACAGCTGCCAACGGTAGCCCAGGTGTCGACCATGGTTCCTTCGTCTACATAGGCGCCGATGTTAACATAGCTGGGCATCAGAACGACGTTCCTGCCCAGATAGGCGCCATAGCGGGCTACTGCATGGGGTACTGCTCGCACGCCAAGGTCTTTATAATTTTTCTTCAACAACATTTTGTCATAGAATTCAAAGGGGGCGAGGTCCCAGGTCTGCATCTGCTGTATGCCGAAGTACATCAGGATCGCCTGTTTCACCCATTCATTTACCTGCCATCCGTCTTCGCCAGGGCTTGCCACGCGCAGTCGGCCTTTGTCTACTTCTTCGATCACGGCCCGCACGGCATCCGCATATTTGGTGTCTTTTACCAATTCCCGGTTGGTCCAGGCTTCCGTGATCAGTTGTTTCAATTCCATTGCCAATTTTTTCGCGAAGTTAATACATGGCGGGCATTTTTCCGGAGTTGGGGTATATTTGCCCTTGCTCCGGATATGGGGCGCAATTCAGATATGGAATTTGAAAAAGACATAGAGAACTGTCTCGCTGTGCTGCAGGCCGGCGGACTTATACTTTATCCTACCGATACGGTCTGGGGGATTGGCTGTGATGCTACGAACGCTTCAGCTGTCGCTAAAGTCTACGCACTTAAACAGCGGATTGCGACGAAGAGTCTTATCGTGCTGATGGCTGATGAGCGGGATGTGCTGAAATATACCAGTCAGCCTGATCTGCGGGTCTTTGATTTTTTGCAGACGGTGAGCAAGCCGACGACGGTTGTATATGACGGTGCGATAGGGCTTGCGGATAACCTGGTCAATGAAGATGGGACGGTGGCGATACGGCTGGTGGGGGAAAATTTTTGCAGGCATTTGATCAAGCGGTTCAGGAAACCGTTGGTTTCGACTTCTGCGAATATATCGGGGGAAGTTTCGCCGGCGTTTTTTAGGGAGGTGGATGAACGGATCGTTGATGGGGTCGATTATGTTGTGGAGTATCGGAGAGACGATGAGACGGTGAGGGAGCCTTCGGCTATTGTGAAGTGGAATGGGGATGGGGGGATAACGGTTATACGACCGTGAATTTGTTTTTTTGTAAGTTTGCCCCCGTGCAGAAATTCCTTGTTATTCAAACGGCGTTCATTGGCGATGTGGTCCTGGCGACCGCGCTGATAGAGAAGTTGCATGCTTTTTTCCCGGATGCGCGTATCGATTTTTTGGTGCGGAAGGGCAATGAGGCGCTGCTGGCGGGGCATCCGTGGCTTCATGCTGTGCTGGTATGGGATAAGAAAAAGGGGAAATTGAAGAATCTTTGGGCCATGGGAGGAAGGATTCGGCGTGAGAAGTATGATAAAGTGCTAAATGTGCAGCGTTTTGCGGCTACGGGGCTGTTGACGGCCTTTTCGGGGGCTAAGGAGACGATCGGGTTTGATAAGAATCCTCTTAGCCGGTGGTTTAGCAAGCGGGTGCCGCATATTGTGAGTGTGCCGGAGCGGGCGGGGGAAGAGCGCGCTGGCGCAGCTGTGGCGCCGTCGGGGGTGAGTGCGCCGCTGCATGAGGTGGAGCGGAACCAGCTGCTGATCCGGGACTTTACAGACGATGTGTCCGCCAAACCGCGACTTTATCCGACGACTGCAGATGAAGAGAAGGTAAGCCCCTTTAAGGTAGAAAAGTATATAACAATGTCACCGGCTTCGGTATGGTTTACCAAACAATATCCGAAGGAGAAATGGGTGGAATTTTTGCGGGTCCTGCCTGCTGAGTATACGGTAT
Organism: Puia sp.; assembly: GCA_035492595.1. Classification (GTDB taxonomy): domain Bacteria; phylum Bacteroidota; class Bacteroidia; order Chitinophagales; family Chitinophagaceae; genus Puia. Next base: position 15,350 of record DATJJA010000035.1, on the reverse strand, counting down.
ATTTACTTGGGGGGCCGTCTGATAAGGAGTTGTGTCAGCAAATCGTCGCTGAGTCGGGGAGGGGGAAGGATCTCAGCGGGATGCTGAGCTTTCTTCAGTCTGCGGCGCTGATGAAGGGGGCGGCCATGAATTATGTCAATGACTCGGCTCCGATGCATTTTGCCTCTGCAGTGAATGCGCCTGTTACGGCGGTGTATTGTTCGACGATCCCGGGATTTGGTTTTGGGCCGTTGTCGGATATAAAATTTATCGTGGAAATTAAAGAACCGCTGGACTGCCGTCCCTGTGGTCTGCACGGTTACAAAGCCTGTCCGCGGGGACATTTTAATTGTGCCTATAAAATTGAGGAGGCGCAACTTTTACAAACTTTAATAAATTCGCGTTTCAATGGACATTAACTGTACAGAACGCGAGTTATTTGTATTTGGCAGGATAGCCCAGGCTGCCGCGGAGCTGCGACAGCCCGCCTGGCTTATCGGTGGATTTGTGCGCGACAAGCTGATCGGCCGGCCGACGAAGGATGCAGACATCGTTACCGTCGGAGATGGCATTGCGCTGGCTCACAGAGTAGCCGAGCTGCTCAATCCGCGACCATCTGTTTCCTTTTTTAAGAATTTTGGTACGGCCCAGATCAAATGGAATGACTGGGAGATAGAATTTGTCGGCGCGCGTAAGGAGAGCTACAGGGCCGAATCGCGTAATCCGGATGTCGAACCCGGGACTATCGAGGACGATCAGCTTCGCAGGGACTTTACCATCAATGCAATGGCTATCAGTCTGAACACGCTTGACTACGGCCGGCTTATCGATCCTTTCGACGGGCGTAACGATCTGGAGGAGCGGATAATCCGAACGCCCCTGGACCCCATAAAGACCTTTAGCGATGATCCGTTGCGAATGATGCGGGCGACCCGCTTTGCCACTCAGCTTAATTTTACCATTGCGGACGATACCCTGGATGCTATCACTGCCGATGCGCACCGGATAAAGATCATCTCCCAGGAGAGGATCACCGATGAGATGAACAAGATCATCCTTGCGGATAAACCTTCCATCGGCTTTGATCTGCTTTACCGGACGGGGCTGCTGAAGATGATCTTTCCTCAAATGGTCGATCTGGCGGGGGCGGAGTATATCGATGGCATGGGGCATAAGGATAATTTCTACCATACTTTACAGGTACTGGATAATATAAGCCCCAATACCTCCGATCTCTGGCTGCGATGGGCGGCTATCCTGCACGACATCGGAAAACCGGCTACAAAGAAGTTCGAAAAGGACCATGGGTGGACCTTTCACGGGCATGAGGTGGTCGGTGGCCGGATGGTGCCAAAGATCTTCACCCGGCTGAAACTGCCGTTGAACGAGAAGATGCGATTTGTCCGTAAGATGGTGGAATACCATTTGCGTCCTATAAGTCTGACGAAGGAGAATATTACGGACTCGGCGATACGTCGTCTGCTGTTCGATGCAGGGGATGATATTGATTCGCTGATGACGCTTTGCGAGGCGGATATTACGTCGAAGAACAAACAAAAGGTCAGGCGTTACCTCGAGAACTTTGAGCTGGTTCGTCAGCGTCTGAAGGAGGTGGAGGAAAAAGATAAGGTTCGAAACTGGCAACCACCCATTACCGGGGAGATGATCATGGAGAAGTTTGGGCTGCAGCCGGGACGTGCGGTTGGGGAACTTAAAAACGCCATCCGGGAAGGGATCCTTGACGGGATCATCGAAAATAATTACGATTCTGCCTACGAATTCATGATGAAGAAGGCCGCTGAGATGGGACTAGTATAATTAATAGATTTGTGTATCTTGTGACCTTTAAATTGCATATTAGTCATGGCGATATTGAAATTTCGGGTATATTTTGAGGAAGACGATAGCATTTACAGGGATGTGGCAGTTCGGCATAAGCAGCACTTTTTACAATTACACCAAATTATCCTGAAGGCTTATGAGTTCGACAGTAAGCATCAGGCTACCTTTTACCGCAGCAATGATAACTGGCAGCGGGGAAGGGAGATATCGCTGGAAAAATACGATAAGGCTTATAAGGCCGATCCTCTACTGATGGCGGAGACCACGATCGGCTCGGAGATCTTCGATCCCAATCAGAAATTTATTTACGTATACGATTTTGTCAAGAACTGGAGTTTCCTGGTGGAGTTGATCAACGTGTCCAAAGAAGAAAGCGGCAAGCTGGATTATCCTGCTGTCATCAAGGCCGAGGGCATTCCACCGTCCCAGTACGGCACCAAGGGACTTGTGGGCGACAAACTCACAGAGATCGAAGAGAAATATGACCTCACCAAGGGCACCGAAGGGTTTGGCCTGATAGGAGCCACCGGCGAAGCGGAGTCGGACACCGATACCGATACGGATTCCGACTCTGAAGAAGAAGAGGGTGGGGAAGAGGCTGGCGCAGGAGATGACGAATAAAACCGTTATAATTATCGTAGGGCCTACTGCCGCGGGAAAAACGGCGGCGGCCATTCGTCTCGCGCAGCAATTGCAGACGAAAATTATTTCTGCTGATTCGCGGCAGTGTTATCGCGAGCTCAATATCGGTGTAGCGAAACCATCTCCTTCCGAATTGAGTGCTGTTCCACATTATTTTATCGACTCCCATTCTATTTCTGAAGAGGTCAATGCAGCGGTTTATGAAAAGCTGGCGCTGCAGTGGGCGGATGAGATCTTTGCTCATTCGGACTATGCTGTCATGGTCGGGGGGACGGGCTTATATATTAAGGCTTTTACGGATGGGCTTGACGATATCCCCCCGGCTGATGAATCCATCCGCTTGCATTTGCAGCGGAATTATGAGACATTGGGGATCGGCTGGCTGCAGCAGGAGATCCTGAAGTATGATCCTGAATATTATTCTACCGGGGAGATACAGAATCCGCAGCGTCTGATGCGGGCGCTGGAAGTGAGGCTTACTACGGGGCAGTCTATCCTGTCCTTTCGTTCGGGTGGATCGAGGGTCAGGCCTTTTAACGTCCGAAAGATCGGCATCGAGGTCTCTAAAGAAGAGCTGCACCGGCGGATCCATGACCGGGTGGACAGGATGATGGCCGATGGGCTGTTGGAAGAGGTGCGGTCTTTGCTGCCATACCGGACGCACAATGCCTTGCAGACGGTGGGATACCGGGAGCTGTTTGACTACCTGGATGGGAAGGTCGGGCTGGAGGAGGCGGTGGAGAATATCAAGACGAGTACCCGACAATATGCCAAACGCCAGCTGACCTGGTTCCGTCGTGACCGGTCGACGGTATGGATGGCGCCGGACGCCTCTTTTCCCATTTAGGGAAGGGTAAAATGTAACTAAATAGTAATATTGTCTTAACATACTTTACCCCAAATTTTGCATCACTAAAATCCCAAGTGTGGTTCAAAACCTGCATAAGTTAATAGCAAGGGAATTCGGCGATGATTTTTTATGGGGCGTGGCCATGGCTGCCACGCAGAATGAGGGGGCCTGGAACAGCTACGGCAAGGGGCCTTCCATCTGGGATAATTTCTCCCGCCGGCAGGGCAAGATCAAGGGTGGCGGGAGGCCTACGACCGCCTGCGACTTTTATCACCGTTACAAGGACGATATCCTGCTGGCAAAAGCGCTGGGGTTTAAAGTATTCCGGTTCTCCCTGAACTGGTCCCGTATACTACCTGAAGGCATTGGCCGGGTCAATAAGGAGGGCGTCGCATTCTATCATAAGGTCATCGACGAATGTCTGAAGCTGGGTCTTACTCCCTATGTGACCCTGTATCACTGGGATCTTCCTGTGGCGCTGGAAAAGGAAGGCGGCTGGACGAGTCACCTGATGCTGAAGTGGTTTACGCGGTTTGCGACTTTTTGTGCGGAGGAATATGGCGATAAGGTAAAGGACTGGATCGTTCTTAACGAGCCGTTTGGTTTCACGAGTCTTGGATATATGCTGGGGCGGCATGCGCCGGGCAGGATAGGGCTTTCGAATTTTTTGCCGGCCATTCATCATGCGGCGCTGGCGCAAGCGGAGGGGGGAAGGATCCTGCGTGATAAGGTTCCCGGCGCGCATATTGGTACAACGTTCTCCTGTTCCGAGATAGTGCCTTATACCAATTCAGTTGAAGACATTGCTGCAGCCAAGCGGATGGACATTCTGATGAACCGGCTTTTTATCGAGCCGGCGCTGGGTCGGGGTTACCCCAGGGAGGACTTCAAGTTCCTCGAGCGGTTGGAACTGCATAACAGGAGCTGGAAGTATACGGAGCGAATGACCTTTAATTTCGATTTCATCGGCATACAAAATTATTTTCCACTTGTCATCCGGTATAACCCTCTTATTCCCATCGTACAGGCGTCGGAGGTAAAGGCTCCGGCCCGTAAGGTGCCGCACACGGCAATGGGATGGGAGATCAATGGGGACAGTTTTTACCGGCTGCTAAAGCGTTTCTGGCTATATGGGGGAGTGAAAGAGATCATTGTCAGCGAGAGCGGAGCCGCCTTTAAAGATGAACTGGTCAACGGGACGGTGGATGACCAGGGGCGGATCGATTATTTCCAGGAGTACCTGCTGGCAGTGTTGAAGGCCAAGAAGGAAGGGGTGAATATCAAAGGATATTTTGCGTGGACGCTGATGGATAATTTTGAGTGGGCGGAGGGGTATAAGGCCCGTTTTGGGCTGATCCACGTGGATTTTGAGACGCAGCTGAGGACGATAAAGAACTCGGGGTATTGGTTCAGGGACTGGCTGAATAAAAAATAAAAGCAAAGGCTGCTAAAGCAGCCCCTGCTCACGGGCCGCTTCAGCGGCCTCCTGATCTTAGGATTGCCGTTCGGGCGGATTTCCTACCGGAAATCCCGGTTAATAGCGTTGCTAAACGTCTTCGTGCTCCAGCCGCCACCGACGATGATCCTTCTCACGGTCATCAGGGGATCGTTGCGGTCCATTTTATCGGCCAGCTGGAAGGCTGCGATGAAACCTCTTTTTCTCAGCTCAGGCAGGGCCTGGGGATTCCACAAACCAAAGGGGAATGCGAAATAGCGGATAGGCGATCCTGTTATAGCCTCGAGCTGTTTTGTGGGTTTTTCGATCTGGGTCACCCAGTCCTGGCCCTGGTATTTGCGTACATTATGGTGGTCCCAGGTATGGCTGCCGATGACGTTGCCGGCGCTGTATAATTCCTTTACCTGGTCTTTTGTCATATAGTGCGGCAGTCTGTTAAGAGACACTGTCATGATGAAAAAAACGCCCTTGAAGCCATATTTCTTCATCTCAGGCCATGCCACAGTGTATTGATCTTCGTCGGTATCGTCAAAGGTCAGCATGATAGGTTTGCTGGGCAGGGCGGCGCCTTTTGTGAGATAGGCGTAGAGCTGATCCGGCAGGATGGTATGATAACCGCTGTCGTGCAGCATCTTCAGCTGCGCCCTCAGGTCGGCCGGGGGCATGATATAATCTTTTGAAACTTTCGAGTCGGTTGCTTTCCAGTCGCGGATCTGGTGATAGCAGAGGATCGGCACTTCTTTGCGGCCGATGATCACTGACGGGGCTGGTGGTTTTTCGTTGGATTGAGCGGGAGAGGTGGCAAACAGTAGTACTCCAAGACCAAGGCTAACAAAGTTCTTCATCATAGCTTTTAAGAATAATAGAATTGAATTATAGAAAATCTCCGTAGTAACGAACAGTCGAAAAAATTATTATATATGTGTAATTGTGAAGGCTTTTGCGGTGACTATTTATAGTGGCAGGGCCTCCATCATTTCTTCCAGCCAGCGTTGGTCTTCCTGATCGAAGGCATCGAGGTCAATGCTGTCGGCGTCGAGGACACCGAGGACTTCGCTGTTGCGGATGATGGGAACGACAATTTCGGATTTTGACAGGCTGCTGCAGGCGATGTGTCCGGGGAAGGCTTCCACGTCGGGTACGATGAGAGTTCTGGCCTCTGCCCAGCTGGTGCCGCATACTCCTTTACCCTTACGGATGCGGGTGCAGGCTACGGGGCCCTGGAAGGGGCCGACGACCAGTTCGCCATCCTTTACCATATAGAATCCGACCCAGAGCCAGCCGAATTGTTCTTTGAGTGCGGCTGCGACGTTGGCCAGGTTGGCTACGAGGTCAGTTTCGCCTTCCATGAGGGCTTTTACCTGCGGCAGCAATGCGGTGTAGCGGTCGGTTTTGCTGCCTTCGACGATGGTGAGATCTTCTGCCATGGGGCAAAGGTAAACAAAACAGCCTGGAAGGCTGTTGCCCGTAACCAAGAAAATCGCAGGTTACGAATGTTCCCGAGCACCGCGAAGGGAACGAACGAGGGACTGAACAGTGTTCAGTCTCGAAGTTCTCTCAACAGTGTTGAGGTGCGAAGTTCTCAGAAATTGGCCCCGTTTAGGTTGCGAAGCAACCTTAGCAGAGCAGAGACTGGATTTTGACGTGTTTTGCATATATTTAGCACCCTAATAAATGAGCATGAGAAAAACCTTAGCCCTTTCAACGGTACTTTTTTTACACACTACTATTGGATTTTGTCAAACTGACCCGCATGTTGGATCGCGACCGGGACAGCAAAAGGCTGCCGGGATGACGAGTGCTGTAGCTTCGGGTGCGGCGGGTGACACCGTCCTTATACTGCGGCCCGACCGGGTGTTCGACGGGGAGCAGATGCATGAGGGCTGGGTGGTTGTCGTGCATGGTATGGTCATAGAGCAGGCTGGACCCGCGGGTACTCTGAAAGTGCCTCCGGGGGCCGTTTCAATGGAGCTGAAAGGCGCAACGGTTTTGCCGGGACTGATAGAAGGCCATAGTCATTTGTTCTTACATCCTTATAACGAAGTCTCCTGGAATGACCAGGTATTAAAGGAGTCGCGGGCTGAACGTACGGCCCGGGCTACGGTTCATGCGCGAGCTACCTTGCTGGCGGGGTTTACGACTACGCGTGATCTGGGTACGGAGGGGGCGATGTACGATGACGTGGGGTTGAAACAGGCTATCGAAAAGGGGGTCATTCCCGGTCCGCATATTCTTGCCGCTACGCGCGCTATTGTGGCTACGGGGAGCTATGGGCCAAAGGAGCTGAGCTATGACTATGAATCTCCGCATGGGGCTGCGGAAGCGGATGGGGTGGAGGGGCTGACGAAGGAGATCAGGACTCAGATCGGCAAGGGGGCGGATCTCATCAAAATATATGTTGACTATCGCTGGGGTGTTGGCGGGCAGGCTGCCCCTACTTTTACGGTGGAGGAGCTGAAAAAGGCTGTAGAGGTTGCGGGCAGTGCGGGGCGTCTCGTGGCTGTTCATTCTTCCACTACTGAAGGCATGAGACGGGCTATTGAGGCGGGTGTGGCGACAATCGAACATGGCGAAGGCGGAAATCCCGAGCTCTTTGCGGCGATGAAGGCAAAGGGGATCGCGCTTTGTCCTACGCTGGCTGCGGGGGATGCCGTCTCACAATATCATGGCTGGAAGAAGGGGATTGAACCTGATCCTCGTGGCATTACGCAGAAGAAGGAGAATTTCCGGCAGGCTTTGGCGTCGGGGGTTGCCATCTGTATGGGTGGGGATGTCGGGGTTTACACACATGGTGACAATGCGAGGGAAATGGAAGATATGGTGGAATATGGCATGAAACCGATCGACGTGCTGCGTTCGGCCACTTCGGTCAATGCGGACGTATTTCGGATAAATAATAAAGTGGGGAGGCTCAGGCCGGGGTTGCTGGCGGATATTCTTGTTGTGGAGGGTGATCCTGCGACGAATATATCGGTCGTGAGGAAAGTAAAGTGGGTGATGAAGGAAGGGCTTATCTATCACAAATGACCCGGCGCCGGGTTTGGTCTACCGGGTGAGCTGTTGGATAAGCTGTGCGTGTTCGGGGTATTGCTGGGATAATGTCGCTCTGTCGGCCAGCTCAAAATCCGCGAAGTCGAAGCCTGGTGCTACGGTGCAGCCTACCAGTGCGTATTCGCTGCCTGGCGCGGGTACGGAGGCGAACCAGGACCCGGCTTTTACGACGGTCTGGAAGCTTTCTCCATTTTCGGGGTTGGCTCCGAGGAGATGTGTGATCAGGCGGCCGTTGTGACCTATTTCATGAACCAATAAGGGATCTCCGAAATAAAAATGCCAGACCTCGTCGGATGCGATGCGGTGAAAGGCCGAGAACTGGCCTGATGCAAGCAGGAAATAGATGCTTGTCGAGGCGTTGCGATCGCCCTGAAAGAACAGGGGCAGGACGGTACGCGGGATGGTCAGGTCTGACCGGTAGGTCTCCCGGAAAGCGCCGCCTTCGACGTGTTGGGTCAGCTGCAATTTATTTATCCAGTAGGAAGCATCAGGTCGCATAATCAATAGGTCTGTCTGTTGTCCGGATCAATGTTCTATTCTCACATGGGGGGCGGCGTACACATCGGCCAGGGAATCCTTGATATGGGTTGTGTCCCGGATCGTTGCTGCGATGGGGAAGTACAGCTTAAAATAAGCCGAATCCTTTTGTTCCATCTTTATATTCAGCTGATAGCCCAATAATTGATTGTATCTGCGGAGGGCGCGATTCTTATTGGACGTTTCAAGGATGACGAAATGGAAGAGGATTTGATCTCCTGTCGGGACCGGGTTTGCGGCGACCGGGGGCGGGGTGACCGGCTGGGTAGCTGCGGGGGTTGTGCCTGGCTGGGTGCTGGCGGGTTTTGCCAGCGAGTCGGTTTTGGCGACTGTCCCGTTGGAATCTCCGCCTGCCGCGGCTGTTGTGGTATCTGTCCGTGGCGTAGTAGTCTCGGGGATAACGGTTGCCCGGTTGTCAGCGGTCGGCTCCACATACGTATTGCGTTTGTACAGATAATAACCTCCCCATCCGATCACGATGAGTCCACCGATAAGTCCGATCAGCAGGAGCATCTGGCGGCTGTTGCTGGTGCCTGTTTCCTGCTGACGGGGCGCTTCATCGAAGGAGGTGCTTTTTCGCTCGGCGTTGGGGTCTTCGACCTTTGCCACCATATAGTCACCGGGTGTAAAGTCAAGTTTCCCCTCTTTATTCTTAACGAGGGTGCCTATTCCCTCCAGGTAGAACATTTTGCCGATGTTGAGCAGCTGGCGGCCGGTCGTAAGGTAGAAGTCCAGATCGGCTGAGACCAGGGACTTCATTTTGCCGGTGTGTTCTTTGAGAAAAAGGATAAGGGCCTCATCGGCAGTGGTAATGTTCGCATTTTTGAAAGTGATCCCGGAAGCCGGAATTTGACCCATCCGGTCCGATTCCTGTGGGATCACCGTTCCGGCGTCCAGCGTAAAGCTTCCGATACCCGGCAGGTCCAGCTTTCTGGTCTGATACAAAAATTGCGACAGGAGTTGTGGTAGTTTCAAACCATGGATTTTGATACAGGCTAAGGTAGAAAAACTTCTTCGTAAATCATTGGAAATGAAATTTTCTTCCTTTCCGGGGCCTACCTTTGTTCTATGTTGAGCAAGGAAGAAAACGACTTTATCCGGTATTGGGAAGGAAACCGGCTTCGGCAGAAGAAGGTGTTCCGCCAGTTTTTGGTGGGGATCCCGCTGGGGCTGTTGTTCGTGATCCCTACGGTAATAAGTCTCACCTCGGGGTGGTATAAGAGGGCCGATATGGAGGCGAACAGCTCAGACTTCAATCCGATGGTCCTTTTTGTGGCATTGCTGCTGATCGTGGGGTTTACGGCGATATTTTATCAGCGCTGGAAGTGGGATCAGTATGAGCAGCGGTACCGGGAGCTGCTGGCGAAGAGGGATAGGATGCCCGCTGGTGCGGATGCGGCTGAGCCTGGAGTTGCGGCTGAGCCTGTAGTTGCGGCTTCCGTGGGTCAGCCGGGGGATGCAGAGACCGGGGCAGGTCAGCCGGGGGAGCCTGGGGCAGGTCAGCTTGGGAATGCGGAGGTTGGGGCAGGGGCCGGGGTTCTTGATCTGCCCGATCCGGGGGCGAGGGGGGATGCGTCGACTGATGCTGAAATGGGGTCTTCTGAGTCCAGAAACTAGGCGAAATTAAAAAAGATCAGTTTTTTTTAATTTCCTTGCAGCAATTCCAATTTATGTGTTGTCTAATTTATCGGGGACTATATTTGCGTAAAAAATAGGAATGAGGTATCTACTTGGGTGTTTAGCTTTGATCTTCTTGTGTTTAGGCTCGTGTTCAAAGAAAAAGTGTGATTATTCGGATGATGGGGTTGTAGCACCGAAGACCGAACAGGACGCCGTTAAGAAATTCCTTGATTCTGCTGGTATATCAGCTACTTTACATGCAAGAGGGTTCTATTACAAGATTGACAGTGGAGCGATACAATCGGGCCCAAATCCCGGGGAGTGCACGGAAATCACGGTAGCATATACCGGGACGCTGACAAATGGGGCTGTATTTGACCAACAGACTAGCTATGCCACACAATTGTCTAACCTTATCGATGGCTGGCAGCAGGGTGTACCCCTGATAAAAAAAGGCGGAAGGATATGGTTGTATATACCACCTTCCCTGGGTTATGGCTCACAGGCCATTTCTGCAGGAAACGTCACAATTCCGGCTTCTTCCATCCTGATTTTTGATATACATCTGCTTGATGTGCAGTAACCATGAACTACCTGCTAGGAGCCCGGCTAACCCCCGGGCTTTTTTTTGTCATTACTCTCCCGTGGCACTATACGGCGCATCTACCGGTTTTGATTGAGATGAGCCTTTTTGTCGCAGATAGATGGACAGAACCGACAACCCATTATCGCGGATGAATTTCATAGTATATAATTATCAGGCGTACGCCCGGGGAGGCGCGGATGTGGCGATAAACCAAGCCATAGTCAGGTAACTATGGGGCGGGAATATGAGTGCTTTTGTTACATATTAGTTGTTCAGCGTACTGTCTGATGACATGCTTCCCATTTTATCTTTCATTTTTCCAATCTTGCCATCCATGTAGATACATTGACCCTCTTTGAGCATCCCCGTTTTTCCATTGGGCCAATTAATTGTACCATCCGGCGCAACCGTCGTGCCATTTGTAAGCGTCATGGTTCGTTCAATCTTCATCTTCTGTCCATTTTTCATGGACATTACCTGGCCGTTCTTCATTATCAGACAATCCTTCATCATGTGTTTGCCCCTGGACATGGATGTATCCTGCGTTTTAGTGCTGTCCTGAGCATAGGAACAAATGGTTATAGCGGTAAAGGCGAGCAACCCGATTAACTTTTTCATAACGTGTTTTTTATAGGTGATAATCAGTAGTTACAGCAAAACGTAAGCCACCTGGGTTCCAGAGACTTTGCATTGTTTTTTACGAAGATCGAACTTTGCTGTCTCCGATTTCATGTTTCGGCGGGACGTTTGCAACTTCCTTTTCGATTTCTTTTTGTTCTACATGCACGGCAAATTCCGCGGGCTCTATTTTAATTCCGTAAAAGTCCGCGTATGCCCTGGTAAACTCTGCCCCAAAGTAAAGGATCGCTGCCGTATAATAGACCCAAAGCAAGATGACAATCAGCGAACCGGCCGCACCATAAGCTGATCCACTCCCGGTTTTTTCGATATACAAACCGATGAGAACCCTGCCGATCATAAATAATACGGCAGTGAATATTGCACCGGAACGAACATCCTTCCATCGGATCTTCGCGTCCGGCAATACTTTATATATCACCCCAAAAAGGATGGCAATCACAATAAAGCTGATGACGACATTTAATATGTTGAACAGTATTACAGTAACATCCGGCAGAAATGTCTTCAAATAATCGCTCAGGGCCAGCAGCACTCCGTTTATTATAAATGAGACCAGCAGCAAGAAGCCCAGCGTTATGATCATTGAACCCGATAACAATCTATTTTTAAGCAGCTTGACCCAGCCTTTTTTTGGCTTCGCCTTAACCTGCCAAATAATATTGATCGATTCCTGGATCTCCGCGAAGACTGTTGTTGCGCCTATAACCAGTGTAATGACGCCGATAACCACTGAAATGGTTGACTTACCGGACATCTCGAGTCGCCGGATCATATCCTGGATCTGCTGTGCAGCATCATTGCCTACAATACCATTGATCTCATGGAACACCTTTCCCTGGACCGCGTCTTTCGACAAGAAAACTCCGGCAAGCGAAATAAGCAGCAATAACAAAGGCCCCAGGGAAAAAATGGTATAATACGCAAGTGAAGCGCTGTACTTGAGCGCCAGATCATTGATAAAACCATTCAAAGCTGCTTTTAAGATTTTCAGGCCATTCTTAAAAGCCTTTAATGTAAAATATTCTTTCATTGCGCGTTTTTTAGAATCACACGCAGGCAACCCTATCAAAAAACAAGAGTAAATATCATGCCGTGATGGTCGGCGTGCAAGCCCGTAAAGATTATGGAATGCTTCAAGGCCTGGGAATTGAAGCGAATAAAGAAAAATGAATAAATATGGAAAACTTAATTACAGAAAATCAGAGTAAATCCCGCAATGGCGCAACCAGCGAAGGCCCGGTTGCAAAAGGCATCGAAAAACAAACAGCAAAGATTCCTTCCGACGTGTTTCTATGGGCTGCGCTTGGTTCGATGGCCACCTCGTTAGGCTTAAAGATTGCCGGTCGTAAGCATGATGCATTATTCGTAGGTCAATGGGCTGCTCCCTTCCTCCTTCTCGGGCTTTATAATAAGCTGGTCAAAGTGGCAGGCCATGATAGTACAGACGCGCCTGAGGAAAGTAATGACTAAAAAGTCGTGATTTCCCCGATCTGAACATGGACACAGCCGGTCTCTTCAAAAAGAGACCGGCTATTTTTATTGAGCAAATACCTACCCGTGATTGGGGCACTATTTCCTGCTGCGAATTATCCGAACGAATCGACATTTGTTATATCGTCTCTAATCGAAGTTAGCATAGCAATTGCGGCAAAACTAAATATGAGGAAAGCAAATGCTCATACTGATGCGGGTCGCCGCCCGGAATCAATGCTGGAGCAGCTATCCCGCGACCGGGGTACCGAAGACAGAAGGCGGCAACGAAAAATAGGGATCGCAGGGATTTGTGCGTGGACCATCGTGCTTAGCATCGTGGTCATTCGTGCTTACTTTAAAAAGCCAAAACCGTACTTGAGGTTTCATTAAGTTGCAAGATCAATGGGGTAAGGATGGTGTCAATCGTTTATTTATTGATCTCTTCGGTACCCTGTTCGTCGAAAATTCTTCCCTCCAATGTAAGTTTTCGTATTATGTCGCCCAGGCGAGCACTGGAAATCGGTTTCTCAACGCAATCGGAAGCTCCCAGCTTCATTCCTTTTTCCTTATAACTGGAAAGCAAGCCCATCGAGTAAAGTACTACCGGCACATTGTCCAAACGGTGGATCTGTCGTATTTCGGCGAGGCATTCCAAACCGTTCATGCCCGGCAAATTGACATCGAGAAAAATTATATCCGGGAGCAGATAGGTCAGCTGGCTGATAGCCTGGTCGCCGCTGTTTGCCCTGGTGCATTTACAAGGGATATTAATTTTATTCAGTTCAGCCATGAAATCGCTAACATCATCGTCATCATCTTCAACTAGAAGTATATGCCTTTTCATATGACTTTGGTTTAGGTGACCAATTGGTGGCAAGGAAGGCTACAAAGCTACAATATTGGCAGGTTGGCCTATTTATTTAATTTTGGGTTGTTAATCATTCGGTTATCCCGTAAACATGCGAACCTACCGCTACAGCGCAGTCAGGGATGGATCGTATGCTTTAGTGCCAGTATTCTCGGTGTATTGGCGGCGAGTTATCATGCTGGTGTCTCCCCCAGGTTTGTCCGCTTGAACAACTCCCGGGTGATGATCCTGATGTTCAGACACAACTCCCCGATAGAGCAGCTGATCACTTGAATATTCACTGGCAACTTCTCCCGTTTCTCAACCAGATCCATATGCAGCACCCCTTCTTCGTCTGTCGGCGGCTGGCCTTCGAGAGCCGAGAAAAGCCTCGAAGCAAATTCCCGATCGCAGCCCAGGTCAAAACATCCAAAACGTTCGAATCCCTTGGCTGTCTTCATATTGAGTTCTATTGAGAAAGTCGTTCTCATATTCAATTTCGACTGTTTCGGCTGCTGCCGCCTTGCGTTATACGCCGAAGGATATCGACCCAACCGGTGGACATCGGAAGCGCAAGTCGCATATCACAGGAGCCTTAATTTAAAAAGGGCGAACCGCAAGCAGTCCGCCCGTCAAACTCGATTTCCTGACCCAACGGACAGAATCCCTTATTCAATAGGGATGGTTTTAGATGTCTTTACCGCATGCGCTTTTTTAGGAAGGGTGAGGCGAAGGACGCCGCTCTCATAGTGGGCAGCAGCCTTTTCGATGTCTACCGTTTCATCGATCGTAAAGGTGCGTGTAAACGATTGTTTCCGGTATTCACGGCGCAGCCACCTGTCATTGTCGCCCTGCTGGACGTCCTCTTGCCTGTGTTCAAAGGAAATTGTGAGCGCATCGCCGTTGAATTGCAGTTGGAAGTCCTTCTTGTCCAGTCCGGGGGCTATCACCTCTATTTCATAGCCATTGCCCAGTTCCCGGATATTTACCGGAACGCCGGATCTCGTTTGCATTCCGTTAAAACCCCAAAACTGATCGTCGAACCAACGATCGAGATTGTGCTGAAAGAGCTGATCCACAGCACTTCCAAAAGTTGCCGGTCGGGCATTGTCTTTTTTGATGATGTTTGTCATGTTCTCCTCCTTTTGTTTTGTTTGAAGGTTTATTTGCCTGGATAGTCTCCATGGCCAATTAACCGGAATCAAGCGCTATGCCAACCGGAAAAAATGAAAAAATTTCAGAAAAAATTGTCAGACTATGTTGTCAGAATTTCAGGAAGGCGGATGGCAAAGCAGCCGATGCGCACTGGAAATTACGGCCGCAATTGTCATGCCGTCGCCTCACAGGATGGTTCAGAGATGTGCAGGTGATTAATCAGGCGGTGGACTTTCTCCGTGGCATAATTTTTCCATTTGTGGTGTATAAAAATATTAATTCTATGGCTACTCAAAATCAACAATCACCGAACGCTGCCTTAAATTCCAGGCTGAAGGAGTTCTTTATCGATCAGCTCAAGGATATTTACTGGGCTGAGCAGAAACTGGTCAAAACTTTACCTAAGCTTTCCGAGGCTGCACATTCCGACGAACTGCGTGCTGCCTTTGACAGCCATTTGACCGAAACTGAAGATCATGTGACGCGCCTGGAACAGGTATTTACCCTTTTGGGTGAAGAGGCTAAAGCGGTCGAGTGTCCTGCCTTAAAGGGCATTGCTCAAGAAGGAGAGGACATCATCGACGAGACGGAGGATAACACTGCTCAGCGCGATGTGGGTCTTATTTTCGCAGGCCAGAAAGCCGAGCATTATGAGATTGCCACCTATGGC
>DATJJA010000034.1:0-20509 GCA_035492595.1 Puia sp. | reverse complement strand
GACGTCGAAGAAGATGTGATCGTTCCTGTAAGACATGCTCCTGCAGCACCCAGCACTCCTACCGCTACGACCGGTGAGGAAGTGGACAAATGGTAAAGATCATCCCTCTTTATATCAAACCCCTCAGTGAGGGGTTTTTTTATTAATACGCCAGTCTTGCCTTCACCTTCTTTAGATAGTCGACGGAGGCCGGACTGACCGGTCTTCTCTTTTCGGTCTTCAGCATCTTCCGGATCGAGCCCCAGCCCCTGAAATAGCCACCGACATCACCCTTGCTTTTGAGCAGGTACCAAAGGCTCCAGATCAATGCCGTCGATAGGAAATAAGGTAGCGGCAGATACTTCCAGGCGACGGTTGATTTATTCACCCACATGCCCTTTCGCTTCTCCCTGGGCGTCAACCTGCCCGTTGGCGACTCCTTGTGCAGGATGACCACCTTGTCGGTATACCGGATGATATATCCCGCATCCAGCGCCCGAAAGCTAAGATCATATTCCTCCATGCCATAGAAGAAGTTCTCGGGATAGTATCCGACCGTTTCAAATACTGTCCGCCGGATAGCATGCGCAGCGCCGGAGAAATAATACGTATCAAATTGCGGCCAATCCTTCCGATCGGCAAACCGTTTGTGCGGGAAGGCGTTGACCTGCATTTCCCCCGTACTGTAATAATAGATCTTAAATGCGGCTATTCCGAGTGCCGGGTCCTCGGCAAAGGCCTCCACAATGGCGGATAATGCATCACTGTTGCGGATCAGCGCATCGTCGTCCAGGAACAGCAGGATAGGGGCCTGGCTTTGCCGGATCGCGTAGTTACGGCCCCGGGAGACACCCAGATTTTCTTCTGTGACAAAATACCGGAATGGGATATGAGGCTGGGTCCTTATAAATTCCTCCAGCAATTGGTAAGAGACGGTAGATTTATTGTTGACAATAATGACTTCTTCAACAAGTTCCTCCAGCTTTTCCAGCTGGCTTATATTCTTAGCCAGATCCAGCGCATCATCCGGCCGGTTATACGTAATGATCACAAAACTCAGCGGTTTCATGCAGTTTTTACTTTCTTCTTCCGGAACTCCACTACAAATGCTCCGATCAGTAATAAGTAAACGATCAGCGAGGACCAGGTAGAGATAGTATTCCCGGTAGCAAAGGACTTTGGCTCAAACTTGAAAACGATCGTATGTTTTCCCGCCGGAACCGCCATACCGCGCAACACATAGTCGACCCGGCAGTAGTCAGCTTTAGTGCCATCTAGGAAGACATCCCAGCCCTTATCGTAGTAGATCTCGCTAAAGACCGCAAACTGGTTCGTAGCAGCGTTGAACTCGTAAGTCAGCTTGTCGTTGTCGTTCTCCGTGAGCTTTATCGTCGCCGTGCTGTCCGCAACCGGCATGAATTTTATTTTTGAAGCGAATTGTTGCTGAACGATGGCCGTATCCCGGACATTGACGCTGTCCAGCGCCTTCATTTCCTCATTCCCGTCCTTCACATAGTGAACGGCTTTTACCAGCCAGCAGGGACCAAAGGCAGCCGAATTCAATGCGGCCTGCGGCTGACCACTCTGCGGGTTTCGCTGGATAAAATATTTTGCATTCAGCATATTGAACACCTGCATATTTCCCTTTGTCAGCTGATTTTCGATAAGGTCCTGGTAGAGACCCAGCTTGGCAGGGGAATAGCCGCCCAACGAATTATGATGGTAGGAAGCCTTTGCATCCTCGAAAGGACTCTGGGAGGATTCGTCAAAGACCCGGAAGTTCTTGTCCGGATCATTCTTTATCTGCATGTCTGCCGGCGACGGACTTAGATTGGCTTCAAAGTCTGAAGAATCCATATAATTGTCCGTACCGAGATATCTTGATCCAACCGCCAGCAGATCGTAGGAGCTGAGGATGATCAAACCCGCCAGCAGGACAAACCCTTTGATCTTATCCTTCAGGTATAGACCCAGCAGCACAGCGGCAGCGACGATCAGCAGGATGGTCCGGAGCAGATCGCCGGCATAGAGTGACTGCCGGTCGGCCTGCAACGCCCGTATCAACGAATTGCCCGTTGCGACGGCCTGCTGCTGCACATCGGCGCCAGCCTGTTTTCCCTGTGACAACTGCTGCATCTTGTTCTGTACGAACTGTTCCTTTAACCGGGTATCGTTTGCGCCGGAGTAATCCGCCATAAAATAAAAGCCGATCAGGATCACCAGCATGCCGCCGGTGATATAGGCCGCCTTGCGGAAGCTTTTCCAGATCTCCGCCCGCGGCTGACGGCTGCTGATCAGCTCATTCAGCCCCAGTGCTGCCAGCAGCGGTACTACCAGCTGCGGGATCACCAGCGCCATGGCCGGAGCCCGGAATTTATTGTAGAAAGGAAAATGATCGAAAAGAAAATAGTTGAGTCCTGAAAAGTTCTTACCCCAGGCAAGCACGATCCCCACCACAGTAAGCGTTAACAGCGCCCATTTTTGCCAGCCTTTTAAAAAGACCAGTCCGAGAATGGCCAGAAAACAAACGATGGCCCCCAGGTAGACCGGCCCGGATGTAAAAGGCTGTGCGCCCCAGTAAGCAGAGCTGTTGGCATATTGAAGCCCTGTTTCTTCCGGCACGGAGAATTCCTGCGTCAGCTGTTCGGCAAACTTCGAATTATCGCCGATCTCTTTCCCGCCGTTGCCTCCGCCATATACATTGGGAACAACAAGGGTCATGGTTTCGCCAATGCCATAACTCCAGCCGAAGGCATAGTCCTTGCTAAGACCGTTCTTGCTTTCTATCTTGCTGGAACTATTGGTCAATTCAGTTCTTCCGCCACGCATCGTCTCCTTCGAATATTCCTGGACAGGCAGGTTGCCAAGGGTGCTGGTTCCAAAACCTACCCCTCCGGCAAAACAGGCCAGCACGATGACCAGGGCCGCATCCTTACCCTGTCCCTGGATAAAGGCGTGAACGATGTAGAACAAGGTCAGCACGCCCAAAGACATTAAGGTATAATAGACGATCTGCAGGTGATTGGTACTTAACTGCAAGGCAAAGAACAACATCATCACTACCGTACCCCAGATGAACTTACGCTGGAACAACAGGAATAAGCCCGCCAGAACGCCGGGCGCATAGCCAATAGCCAGCATTTTGGTGACATGTCCCGTGACGACGATAATGGGATCATAGGAGCTATAGGCATAGGCCAGCGCGGCCAGCGCCCCGACCCAGGGATTGATCCGCAGCACCAGCATGAGAATATAAAAACTGACACAGGCGAGAAAGAAATAATTGATAGGCTCGGGGAGCCAGAGGGTAAGTATATGGACAACCGGACCCAGATAGATCGCGGAGTGATCCATGGCGATCGTATAAGCCGGCATGCCGCTGAAAGAGCTTTGCGACCACAGCGGATAATGACCATGTTTCTCTTTGTATTCGGCTGACTGCTGTGCCATGCCCTTGTATTGCAGCATGTCCGACTGAAAGACAACCTTGCCTTCAAGGGCCGGCCGGCAATAAATGACTGCTACGATCAGGAATACCAGGATGGCTATCACATGCGGAAGGGCCTTTTTTAGAACAGTAGAATTCATATACTTATACCGTTATTATAATGTCAGCAAAATAATGGTATTTTGCTCAGAAATACGGATTTTTGGCTAAATATGCGGGTATTAAGACTTCTCTCCCGGGTGGCATTTATTTGTAATATTTGTTTTGTCCTGGCGTCATTAATTCAGTGGCTTCCTCATCGAAAGGAGACCGAAGGAATGTCGGCAGACATCGTTCTGTCAAATATTTTCGTACTGGGATTTATACTGTCTATCCTGATCAATATCATTGTCAACGTACCAGTCATTTTCCTGTTTATTCTGGGCCGGCTCAGGGCTGCCGCCATTCCGGTCTGGCTGCTTGTCATAAACGCGTTGTTCTTCATATGGCAGGTGTTATTATTTATAATTAATCGCTAATGATCCATTCAATCCTCAAAGACCGTCCGACCAAACTTTTTATAGGGTTCACGGCTTTTTTCTGCTGTAACGCCCTGATCGCCGAAGCCATCGGCACGAAGCTTTTTTCGCTGGAGAAGATCTTCGGGCTGAACCCGGTTAATTTCACCTTATTTGGTCAAAGCGGGCTTTCTTTTACCCTTACCTGCGGAGTTTTGCTCTGGCCGCTGGAATTTGTAATGACCGATATTGTCAACGAGTATTATGGGCCAAAGGCGGTGCGGAGGATCTCTTTGACGGCGGTAATATTGATCGCCTATGCGTTCCTGATGTACTTTTTGGCGATAAAGATCCCCCCATCCGATGTATGGCTCGCCAGCAGCAGCAGACAGGGAGTTCCGGATATTCAGCAATCCTTCACAGCCATCTTCGGACAGAGTAACAGGATCATCATCGGCAGCCTGGTGGCTTTTTTGGTCAGCCAGATAGTGGACGTCACCGTATTCCATCAGATCAAAAAACGTACGGGAGACAAACATCTCTGGTTGAGGGCTACCGGCTCAACACTGGTATCTCAATTGGTAGACAGCTATATTGTCCTCTTTATTGCGTTTAGCGGCGTGTTCCCCTGGCAATTGATACTGGCCGTAGGAATGATGAATTATTTTTATAAATTCACTGCCGCGCTGGTGTTGACTCCCGTGATCTACTTCGTGGAGAAAAGGATCGAGAAGTATCTCGGTCATGATACCGCCCATAAAATGAAACAGGCCGCGATGGGCAATGATGGCGAAAATGCCGGGGTTATTGTTCCGGCTCAGCCTCCGGAACCTTGATCTCCATCACATAGTCATTCATAAAATAGTTGTTGCCGATGGCCACATCCTCTTCCTTTACCACGGTAAAACCCATTTTCTCATAGAACTGGCGGGCCTTATTGTACCGGTTGACATTGAGACGCAGGATGGTCGCTCCCTCCGGTTGTATGGCTTCAAAGATGTATTGCAGAAGAGCCCTTCCCAGGCCTTTTCCCTGCTGCCCCGGTAAAACATAGAGCTTGTGGAGCTTGTAGACCCCGGGCTCTGCAGCCGTGCCCCCCGATGTAGCGCTCCCCAAAACAGGACCCCATGACGCAAATCCAATAGCTTCCTCTTCATCCTGTTCCACGATGAGGAACTGGTGCTGCTCTTCTACCATCTGCCTGCGCAGGGAAGCAGGGCTATAAAAGAGGTTGAGCATGTATTGCAGCTGCTCCGCCGGCAGTATTGCCCCATAGGTCTCCGGCCAGATCTGCTGGGCCAGGAATCCGATCGTGTTGATGTCTTCTAAGTCTCCTGGTCGGATCGATAGTGTTTCATCCGTCATTTTCAGTCTGCTTATTATTAAGAAATTGATCTCTTCGCTCGGCTTCTTCTTCTTCTTCTGCCTCCTGGGCCGCCCGGTGTATCCGCAACGCCCGCATCGCCAGACGCACCGCGATGTAAAAACTGGCAAAGGCGCCAAAGGACAGGACGCCCGTCGAAAAGTATTTTTCCGCCTGGTGGCTCTGCTGAAGAAAGAGAAAGAAGTCGAAACTGCCGTGGAACAATACGGCGATCAGTAATCCTTTTCCCAACAGCCACCAGGACCGGCCTTTTTCGAATTTAGCCCTGCCTACGGGGTAACCCATCAACACGGCAAAGGCAGCATGTGCGGGGATAGCCAGGAAGAACCGGGATACCGCTGTCTCCAGGCCGAACTTTATCACATATTCGATGTTCTCCACCGTCGCAAAGCCCATTCCGATCATCACCGCAAAGACGATCCCGTCAAATGGCTCTTTAAAAACGGCCTTTGGATAGGCATATAACCTTAAGACCAGGAATTTGCCGCCTTCCTCGCTCAGCGCAACTACGACAAAGGCATACCAAAGATAAGACAGAATGGTATGACGAAAAGGGTCGTTGCGGACATCGACTGAGATCGTTTGGATGACCAGGGCCGGCAGGGTCGCAACCATACCCAGTATGAAGGCCATCACCAGGTAGCGTATCGCATTCCTGTTATATTTAGTCAGGGAATAGATAAACAGACAGACGGCGATACCCGGGGCTACAGCCAGTGAAACTAATAACATCCCTATAAAAATACCAACATTTTCAATGGGACGGTATGGGTGTGCCGGGTGTCCGGAAAAAATAAATCGATCCGTCGTTGAAATCCAGCTGTTCGACCAGCGGTTTCTGCGACTTTATGTAGTCCATGTCGATCAGGTCTGAATTATCGGCATCGTTGAACCAGACCACTATAAAGTAGTTCGACTTCATCATATACCGGATGTCATCGGGAATGTCCTTATGGGGTATCAGGTCAGAACGGACCCCCGCCAAAAACCACAATCCTTCAAAGGCGTTGGAATAGACGGTACCCGGAGACTGGAACCGGTCTTTATGTTCCCGCAGATAGGCCATGGTCTCCGACTTCTTCCACTGGTTCTCCGTATAACCCGGGATGCCTGCGTAATGGATCCCCTCCCAGTTCTCCCGGTAGGTTTGAATTTCCCCCCAAAAGAAACAGGCGGCAGCCACTGCGGCTCCCGCAAGGGCCAGTCGCTTCCATAGCGGGGTGGCCCTCTTTACCAGGGCGGGGATCCAGGAGGTGCTGCCCCAAAGCCAGGGCAGGAACAGGGGGGAGAGCAGCCGGCTGTCCAGCTGCTGAAACCGGGATACGGTGGCCGAGAACAGGATAAAGGCCGCATAGACCACGAAAAAGCTGATGGCGATGGTGTCATAGGAAAAAAAACCGGTCTTCCTGGCCAACCGGAAAACAAAGATCCCCGTAATCAGTAAAATAAAGAAGGCTGCTACCACGGTAGCGGCGCCGTAACGTTCATTGAAAAAGGGCAGCCAGTCGCAGAGGACGCTGCCGAAGTCGTGCAGGTTATCGCCAAAAGGCGTGTTGCCTTTTTCCCGGAAGCCGGTGAGGGTAGTTGTTAGACGGAAGTTACGGTAAAGGTTCAGCGCCAACAGGGACACGGACAGCAAGCCATACAGCGCCATATGCCCGATCTTCCGCGGGCCCCAGCGGAGACCTCCGTCGCAGAGCATCAGCAGCCCGCCCATCGCTACAATGCTGACGCCTGCATAACGCGTGACGCAGGCCAGACCGGCGATGAGACCGATCAGTACCAGCGACCCCATAGAGTGCGTATGGAAATACCGGTGGCAGGCGATGATGAACAGGACAGAAAGGAGCAGGAACAGTGTTTCGCTCCAGATCATGGAATAGATCTCCAGCAGACAGGGGCTCAGGATGATAAAAACAAGGATCGTCCATTTATACCAGCGGGAAAAGGCCGAAAATCGGTTCATCATCCAGCCGCAAAGCCAGATCAGCACGCCAAACAAGAGTCCGTCCAGCACCGGTCCGAATACCAGGGCGGTCCTCCCGGTGAGAAAAACGATCCCGCTGAGGAAGATGGGGTAGAAGGCCGGGAAATCCATCACCGGCATATTGGTAAAGTCGTTGATGGCCCCGTGATCGTGGATATTCTGAGCAGTGCTGATGTAGACGACGGAATCCGGGGATACCCCTATACCGCCATAGCTGCAGAGGAGCTGGATAATAATAAATCCGATGATGGCTGCCAGTAGAGCATCATAGTTCCGGGATACCAGTGAAGATCGAATATTGCGCTGTAGCATCATATGCGAAAGTAAGAGATTCCGTTTTTTTACAAAGAGTACTTGCCAACTTATATGTAATTTCAAGCAACCGACAACTAATAACTGTAATCGACATGACGTTTCCGCGCCTGCCTCTCTTTATTATCTTCTTCCTTTTTTTATCGACAGGCCTGTTTGCCCAGCAATTCGGCGGCAATCCCCCTTCTCTCAAATGGAAGCAGCTGAACACCGACACGGCCCGGATCATCTTCCCCGCCGGCCTCGACTCCCAGGCGCAGCAGGTAGCCGGGATCGTGCATCAGCTCAGCCGGACGACCCTGCCAACGATGGGGCATTCCCAACGAAAGATCAACATCGTCCTGCAGAACCAGACCACCATCGCCAACGGATATGTCAGCCTGGCCCCCTTCCGCAGCGAATTCCAGCTTACGCCGGAACAGAACAGCTTCGACCTCGGAAGCCTTCCCTGGCAGAAGATGCTGGCCATACACGAATACCGGCATGTCCAGCAATATAATAATTTCCGGGTAGGTCTCTCCGGGGCCATGTACTACCTGTTTGGAGAGGGCGGACAGGCCTTTGCCAACAGCCTGGCGGTCCCCAACTGGTTCTGGGAGGGCGATGCCGTTTACCAGGAGACCCTGGTCAGCGATCAGGGCAGGGGGCGCCTGCCCTGGTTCTTCAACAGCTATCGCGCACTCAGGGCCGGAGACAAACGCTACTCCTGGATGAAGCTCCGCAATGGCTCTCTCCGGGATTATGTGCCGGATCATTATCCCCTTGGCTATATGCTCGTGGCCTATGGCCGCGAACGCTATGGGGACGATTTCTGGCGGCGTGTCAGCCATGATGCCGCAGCCTTCCACGGTCTTTTTTATCCCCTTCAAGGGGCCGTGCGGCGTTATGCCGGGGTTTCTTTTTCCCGGTTCCGCCGCGACGCCCTGGCCTGGTTCGGGGTGTCCCCGGCGCTGAAGGGGGCGGTGAGCGGCAACTCTGCCGGCGTGACCCGCGATACAGCGGCGACCGGTGCCGGCAAACAGGGGTCGACGCCTGCGATGGCCAATGCTGCCAACAACCCCTACGAGGCCGACGCCGACCGCTACGGCCGCTCTCACCGGCATTTCGTGGCTAACGAGGAATTCCCCCAGTTCATCGGCACAGACAGCCTGCTCTACATGCGCAGCAGCTACCGGCAGATCCCTGCATTTGTCCTTCGCGACCTTATTAACAAGAATGAAACCAAAATACAGACACGGGCCGTGTCCCTGGACAATTATTTCTCCGTCAGCAGCGGTCGCATCGTCTATGCCGCCTATGAAACAGATCCCCGCTGGGGCTGGCGTGACTATAGCGTGATCCGCCTGCTCGATCCGGTCACCCGCGAAGATAAAAAGCTGACCCACCGGTCCCGCTACTTCGCCCCCGACATCTCGGCAGACGGCAGGGAGATCATAGCCGTACAGGAGGCCGCTGACGGCACCTGCGAGCTGCATCTGCTGGAAGCGGCCACAGGGCAGCTTTTGAACAGGATACCGAACCAGGACAGTCTTTTTTATACCTATCCGAAGTTCTATTCGGATAAGGCGGTCGTAACGGCTGTGCGTAACCGCAAAGGAGAGATGTCCCTTGCGCTGGTCAGCACTGGCGATGGGGTGGTCCGCTATCTTCTGCCTTTTACCTATCAGACCATCGGCTTTCCCTCTGTCCATGCCGACACGATCTGGTTCACGGCTTCCCGCAACGGGCAGGACCGCACCTATGCTATCACCGGTGGCCGCATTTTTGGGGTAAACCTTCCGCACGGCGATCCGCTGACAGGGCAATACCAGCCACAATCCGGGAGCGGCAGCTTTGCCTGGAATACGTTTA
This sequence comes from Puia sp., assembly GCA_035492595.1. Lineage (GTDB taxonomy): Bacteria > Bacteroidota > Bacteroidia > Chitinophagales > Chitinophagaceae > Puia. The sequence goes on along the minus strand of DATJJA010000034.1, from coordinate 11,051 downwards.
CGGCGGTGGGCTTCCTTGTCGACGCAGCGCCCCGCAGCAGCCTCGGACTGGAAGAGATCCCGGTTGCCGCCTGGGGACAGGGGCTGCCGCTCCAGCACATCGACTCCCTCAACAGGGGACCGGCCCATCTGCTGGACCGGATCGCCAGTGGGAACTATCCGGTCTCAAAATATCCGGGCGCCTCCCATCTCATCAACTTCCACAGCTGGCGTCCCTATATCAATGACCCCGATTATACCTTCTCCCTGATCAGCGATAATATCCTCAATACCCTGGAGACGCAGCTCTTTGTGACGTACAACAGGAACGAGAATTACAAACAGGTAGGGGCAACCGCTTCGTTCGCAGCGTTGTATCCCTGGCTGGATGCCGGCTGGGACTATACGTTTGACAGGAACGCATTCTATGGATCGAACAAGGTCTTCTGGAATGAGAACGAATATCATGCGGGTTTTTCCATACCGCTGAACTGGACGGCGGGAACTGGCTATACCAGCCTGCAGTTCGGGTCGGATATCGTTCGTAATCAGAGGTATTATACAGGTTTGTACAAGGATTCCTTTAACACGCATGCCTTTGCCTATGTCGATCCTTTTATCAGTTTTGTCCACCAGTCGCAACAGGCTCAGCAGCAGGTTTACCCCCGGTTCGCCGAGGTGCTGAATCTTTCCTATAACCGGGCAGTGACGAGCTTTCAGGCGAATCAATTTCTTGCCTCCGGTTTTCTTTATCTGCCTGGTTTTGATTATACGCATAGCCTTTTGCTTTCCGGCGCTTTTCAGCAGCGGGACAGCCTGCGCAATGCGCGGTTCTCGAACGGTTTTCCTTTTTCGCGGGGATATTCAGCCGAAAATTTCTACCAGATGTGGAAGTTCTCGGCGAACTATCAGCTGCCTTTGTGTTATCCGGATTGGGGATTCGGGGATATCGTTTATTTCCTTCGTCTGCGGGCCAACCTTTTTTACGACCATACGCATGCGCAGGATTTTTATACCAATGGCGGCATCTACAATGCAAAGTTCCGCTCCCTTGGCTCGGAGGTCTTTTTCGATACCAAATGGTGGAACCAGCTTTCCGTGAGCTTTGGGATCCGGTACAGCCATTTGCTGGACCCGGATTTTGAGGGCAGGGGACCAAATCAGTGGGAACTGATCCTGCCGCTGAACTTGCTTTCTTACGGATATAGCGGTCATGCTGTGAGGGCGATCAATTAAGTATTTTGCCTGGAAAGATTAGGAATTTTGTAAATTTGTTCAAAGACGGGTATGAAAAAACTCACATGCTATAAAAGTTACAGGGACTTGAAAGCAAATAAAGCTGCCGTTCATCCCAAACCCTCCGGGTTAACAAAAGAATCTGACCTCAAGGAATTCATTAGTCTTATGGCAAGTCATCGCTGTTCCAGGGAGACTGCTAGGAGCAACGAGCCCGGTAATCAATCTACCCATGAATAGTAGTTTGACCCAAAGCATATTAAAGGTTTGTAACATACTCAATATGCATTCGGTTGAATATATGATCGTAGGGGGAACGGCTGTTGCGCTGCACGGTTTTTTTCGTCACTCTCTGAGTGCATCCGGAGAGCCAGCCGAAAAGCATGATCTTGATTTCTGGTACAATTCATCTTATGACAATTACTTTCGGCTTATTGACGCTTTAGAGGATTTGGGTCAGGACGTAACTGAACTTAGAGCAGAAGTTGCGCCAAATCCAAAGATGGCATATTTCAGATTGGAATACGATCAATTTACCCTTGATTTTTTACCCGAATTACCTGGTCTTTCAAAATTTCGTTATTCCTTTAAAGAGCGGGAGATCTCAAAAATAGATGAGATCGAAGTCCCGTTTATTAACTACGAAGATCTAATCATAAATAAACAAACTCTCAGAAGGCCAAAGGACATCGAAGATATCGAACAGTTAAAATTAAGAAGGCGTGATTCTGAATAAAGGATCATCCCTTTCAAAATGATATATTTCGTTACATGCCTGCAAGGCTTTGCTTTCTTACGGATATAGCGGTCATGCTGTGAAACCGGTGCAGTAGATCATTATAATTGGGTAATTTGAACCTTGCAGGTGTATTCACTCATTTTATTTAAATTATTGTCAGTATATTAGCTTTCCCTTCCTTCGAAAGATCAATTGCTCCTCTTAGAAATCGCGCAGCTCCATATCCTGCTTCGTAAACTCTTAACCTTTCATATGAAAAAGATCACTGTCTTTTTAGCAATTGCCTTTTGGGTATCCCTCTCTGTTTTATTCTCCGGCTGTCAAAAATTACTCGACTACGCAGCCAAACATCCCGGCAAGGAACTGGCTCCTTCCTGCCAGATCCAAACGATCATATTTCAGCCTTACGATTATCCTTTTTTTCCGATCGACACCCTGACGATCGCTTACAATGCGGCAGGCAATCCCATTTCCGCCATCCGCAAAGAAACAAGCGAGAACGAGCCCAACTATTATTTCCGATATGACAGCCAGGACCGGCTAACCGATCTGATCGGCGTCTTCGACAATGGGTTTTACCGCAGCTGGCACCGGTTTGTGTATGATGCGTCCGGCAAGGTCGCGGTCGATTCTATTTATGATTATCCCGAGGAAGAAGACGGTCACCCGATTACCGGGGACCTGGGTACTCTCGGGACGGCCGACTATCTATATGACTCTGCGGGACGTATCTCCCGGGTGACTACCAATCCAATCGATCCGGGAGACATGACCATTGTCGACAATTATGCCTATGATTCCACGGGAAATCTATCGGGTTACACCTACGACAGTAATGTCAATATTCACCAGGCCAATAAAGTGTGGCAGTTCCTGAGCAGGGATTACAGTCTCAATAACCAGGTGTCGGGTTCGACCCTCTCGATCTCCTACCAGTATAATACATATGGATTACCCACCCAGGCTGATGCGACGACGGGTTCATTGAATCTCATCGTCACCGACAAAGGGGATGGGTTTAGCTTTAACCACGGGACCATTTCGTATAGCTGCCAGCCCTGATATGATTTCAACGGATATAGATACGCAAAAGCCGGCTCTGAAGAATGGAGCCGGCTTCAATTTTTTTATTACATCCCCGCAAGACTTTCCTCGATCGTCCTGATCTTTATCTCCGCATCCTCTTTCTTCCTTTTTTCAAGATCGACAACTTCGGGTTTGGCGTTCTGTACAAAACGTTCATTCCCGAGCTTCTTATTTACGGATTCGAGAAAACCCTTCAGGTAGATCAGCTCCTTTTGCAGCTCTTCCTTTTGGTTGCCGCTGTCCAGCACCTGTTCGGTAACGATATAATATTTATCCTTTCCGGAGACGACCGCGAGAGAGCCGGGGACGGCTTCCGTAGTAAAGTCGATGCTTTCGGCATTGACCTGGCGGGAGAGAACCGGCTGAAGACGACGGAAAATGGCTTCAGATTCGGACTGGATATGCAGCTTGATCGATTCCTTTGGCTTCAGCTGCGCCTTATTGCGGGCATCGCGCAAGGCCGTGATGGCCTCTTTGAGCAGGTTACCGTCTGCCAGGACATTGGCATCGGCTTTTCCGATGGAGGTGAACTGGCGGATACAAAGGTCGTCGCCTTCGGCACGTTCACCAAGCAAATGATATATTTCCTCGGTAACGAACGGCATATACGGATGCAGCAGCTGCATCAGCTGTTCGAAGAAGCCTACAGTCGCCTGAAAGACGCCGGTTTGGATCGGTTGTTCAAAGCCCGGTTTGACCCATTCCAGGTACCAGCTGCAGAAGTCATCCCAGATCAGCGAGTACAGTGTCTTCAGCGCTTCGCTGAGACGGAAGTCTACAAAGGCCTGTTCGATGGATTCGCGGGCTTCTGTGAGCCGGTTAGCCATCCACGTGATAGGGAATGTATCCGGCGCAGCAGCGGAATCGGAAAGACGGCTTTCCCAGCCTTTTACCAGCTTCAGCGCATTCCAGAGTTTGTTATTAAAATTCCGGCCCTGTTCCAATGCGGCCTCATCGAAGAGCAGGTCATTACCCGCCGGCGAAGAGATCATGATCCCAAAGCGGACAGCATCGGCGCCGTATTTATCGATCAGCGCAAGAAGATCGGGCGAGTTGCCGAGACTCTTGCTCATCTTGCGGCCCTGCTTGTCCCTTACCATCCCGGTGAAATAGACATCCCGAAAAGGAATGCGTTCGCCAATAGGAAGAGAATCAGGGAAATAATACAAACCGGCCATGATCATCCTGGCTACCCAGAAGAAGATGATATCCTGCCCCGTAACCAGCACGGAAGTAGGGTAGTAGTATTTAATATCCGCATTGCCGGGATTGGTCACGCCCTTAAACACTTCGATCGGCCAGAGCCAGGAAGAGAACCAGGTATCCAGCACGTCCTCATCCTGTTTCAGCTGATCGGGTGCGAAGGACACCGACCCGCCCGCTTCTGCAGCAAACAGCGCGTAGGCTTCATCGCGCGTAGCGGCGACCTGGAAGCTGCCATCGGGAGCGTACCAGGCAGGGATCTGCTGTCCCCACCAGAGCTGACGGGAGATACACCAGTCCTTTACATTCTCTAACCAGTATTTATAGGTTGCCAGGAACTTGTCACCCGGATGGATCTGGATATGACCTTCGGTTACCGCCTTGAGGGCAGGCTCCGCCAATTCTTTCATCTTTACGAACCACTGTGTGGAGATCCGGGGTTCGACGACGGCGCTGGTTCGCTGCGAGAAGCCGAGGCGAGTCAGATGCACCTCTTCCTTTTGCAGGAGACCTTCTGCCGCCAGCTGTTCCACCACCTTTTTACGGGCAGCAAAGCGGTCCATGCCGACGAAGACCTCGGCCGCCGCACTGAGCGTGCCATCGGCATTGAGGGTGTCGATGATGGGCAGGCCGTGCTTCAGGCCCAGGTTATAGTCATTGATGTCATGCGCCGGAGTGACCTTCAACGCTCCCGTGCCAAAGGCCGGGTCGACATATTCATCAAAAATGACGGGTACTTTCCTGTTGACCAGGGGGACGAGAGCGAAAGATCCCTTCAGGTCCGCGTAACGCTCGTCATTGGGGTTGACACAGATAGCGGTATCGCCCATGATGGTCTCGGGACGCTGGGTGGCAATGGTAATGCTTCTCCCGGTAGCGCGGCCTTCGGCGTCGACGATCGGATAGGCTACATAATATAATTTGCCCTGTTCATCTCTGTATTCCACTTCTTCATCACTGAGAGCAGTTTTAGCCGAAGGATCCCAGTGGATCATACGGGCGCCCCTGTAGATCAGCCCTTTTGAGAACAGGTCGATAAAGATCTGTATAACGGAATGGTAATAATCCTTATCCATGGTAAAGGACACCCGGTCCCAATCCACGCTGCAGCCCAGTCTGCGGATCTGGCTATAGATGATACCGCCATATTTGTCCTTCCACTCGTAGGCATATTCCATGAACTCCGGGCGGGTCAGCTGGTTCTTGTCGATCCCTCTTTCCCTGAGCATACCTACGACCTTTGCTTCCGTTGCAATGGAGGCGTGGTCGCTGCCGGGTACCCAGCAGGCATTGAAACCGCTCATTCTCGCTTTCCGTACCAGGATATCCTGTACCGTTTCGTTCAGGGTATGACCCATGTGCAATACGCCCGTAACGTTGGGAGGGGGGATGACGACAGTAAAGGCAGGACGTCCGTCCGGTTTGCTGTTGAAATAACCCTTATTCTGCCAATGCTCATTCCATTTTTCTTCAGTGGCGGCCGGAATATAATTCTTGCTCAGTTCCATGGTCATACTATAGTTGAAAAGTTATGTCGGTGTACTACGTACACGAACCGGACTCCGTCCAGTTTTCGGAGTGCAAATTTAGTGGTTTTCATTCCCTTAAAGTTGGGTAAAAAATTGAATCAAAATAATTTTTTACCCAACAACGCTAGTGTCTTTGATTGGACTCCGTCCAATTGGGTCCAACCAGCGCGGGGAAGTTGCGGTGGTACTAAAAAAAAATTCCCCCATCAGGGAGAATTCCTTTAAAAAGATTGAGGCCTATATGCGGAGCAGCCGTATCAGTGCCTATGCAAACCAATAAAGGTAAGAGAGGAACATGACGAGGCCGATAAAACCGATCGCTAATAATACAGTTTTCGCTGTTTCTCCGATGTGGAAAGTTGATGTCTTTTTCATAAAAAGAGAAAATTTTAGGGTGAAACCAAATTAATTAAAAGTGGAATTCAAAGGGGATCGGAAATCTCGTAACTAATGGTTTCTCAGCGATTTGGCGTGGAAAAGTTGCCAGTCTAAGGGTCGTTGTAACACGTTACTTAAGGGGTATACGCATTACAAAACTACCATTTTTTTTAATATATCCAAATTATCCAAAAAAACTCCGGCCTTGCCCGCCGGAGCTATAATTATGTCTGTACCTACGGTACTACTGGACTCCGTCCAGTATGGTTTGATTCCGGGTACTGCTTTCGATAGCTATTCCTGCACTAAGACATCGTAACTACGTAAGCAAAAGCCATGATTGCGCAGAAGTACAGAAATGCCGTAATGAATGACAGGACAATACTTTCTTTGCCTTGCACGGTGTGCATTTGTTCCATGGAGGTTGGATTTAGGTTAATAATAGGGTGCTGTTTTATGAGCTTTTGGCCCATATTAACAAAGGGTGCGGAATGGATCTCAACCAGACAGGGTCCGGTTCAGTGTACGAGTTTTCGGGGGTGGGATTGACGGCTAACCGATCTTTCTTTTTAACTTTACCAGCTCGCTCACCTGCTTCGCGACAGGCAGGCCAACGGGCGGGGAGCAAAAAGAAACATGTACGCGATAGTCGACATAGAAACTACCGGTGGTTATGCAGCTACTAACGCCATAACAGAAGTTGCTATTGTGTTACATGATGGAAACCGGGAGCTTAAGCGTTATGAGACCCTGGTCCGGCCCGGTATGAGCATCCCCAGGTATGTGCAGGCCCTCACCGGCATCTCCGATGAAATGGTCGCCGACGCCCCTTATTTCGAAGAGATAGCTCATTTAATTCACGAATGGCTGAAAGACGCCGTCTTCGTGGCGCACAACGTCAATTTCGATTATTCTTTTATAAAGAACCAGCTAAAAGCCTGTGGCCTGGAGCTGGATTGCAAGAAGCTATGTACTGTCCGGCTGAGCCGGAAGACCTTCCCGGGCGCCGCCAGCTATAGTCTTGGCCGGATCTGTCAGCATCTTGGGATCACTATTCCCAATCGCCACCGCGCGGGCGGTGATGCCGATGCTACCGTAAAGCTTTTTGAGACCATCCTGAAAGCAGGCGGTCTCGAACATATCCGGACTATGCTCAAAGGCAATAGCAGGGAGCAATACTTACCGATCCATCTGCCTGCCGAACAGCTCGAAAAACTACCGATGGTGCCCGGCGTCTATTATTTTCACGATCAGAAAGGGAAGGTCATCTATGTCGGAAAGGCCAGAAACCTCCGTCATCGTGTCATCAGTCATTTCTCGAACAACAAGCCCGGGCGGCAGAAACAGGAGTTCCTGCGCAATATTTATTCCATCTCGCATGAGACTACAGGCACCGAGCTGATGGCGTTCCTGCTGGAATGCGTGGAGATCCGTCGTCTCTGGCCCGCCTATAACCGCAGCCTCAAACGCTTTGAGCCGTCCTATGGCCTGTATGTATATGAGGACCGCAACGGCTATTCTCGTCTGATCGTGGAGAAGAGTAAGAAACAGCTGCAGCCGGTCTATACTTTTTCCCTGCTGCTCGAAGGACAGAATATGCTGCGTAAGCTGGTAAGGGAATACCGCCTTTGTCCCAAACTCTGCTGGATCCAGAAGGACAACGATGTTTGTATCGGTCTGACCGATCTGTACTGCGAAGGCGCCTGCGAGCAGCGCGAATCACCGGCCTCCTATAACGGAAGGGTAGAGGCCGCCATTGCAGCCCTGGTCAAAAGCCTGCCCAGCTTTACGCTGATGGATGAAGGCCGGCATCCGGAAGAAAAAAGCTGTATCCTGATCGAACAGGGACGGCTGTACGGCATGGGGTATCTGCCCAGCGACGCGGCCATCGGAGACGCAGAGGCGCTGAAAAATTATCTCACACGTTATCCTGAGAACGATTATATGCGGGGATTGATCTACCAGTTCGCCGAAAAATGGCCGGGTAAAAGGATCAACCTGCGCTAAGCAGTAAGTAGCATCCTCTCAGCCGGTGGTCATTCTCCTATTAAGCGTGCAACCATACCCGTGAATTCGTTTCGCGGGATCATCCGGGCGCCAAGGCTCTCCAGGTGTTCGGTATAAACCTGGCAATCTATCAATTCTACACCTTCCTTCCGAAGATGTTGTACATATTGTATAAATGCATATTTGCTGGCATTGCTTGCCTTGCTGAACATGCTTTCCCCAAAAAAGACTTTTCCCATTCGTATGCCGTACAAGCCGCCCACGAGCTCTCCGTCGAGCCAGGCCTCTGCACTGTGGGCGAATCCTTTTTCATGCAAAAGGGTATACGCCGACTTTACTTCATCCGTGATCCAGGTACTTTCCTGGCCGCGGCGGCTGATGGTCTTGCAATTGGTGATGACTTCGCGGAAGGCAGTATCGATACGGAAGTCGAAGGTCCTTTTTTTGACCAGCTGCTTCATACTTTTGCTTTCTTTCAGCTCTTCCGGAAAAAGGACAAAACGCGGATCAGGACTCCACCACAGGATATGCTGCCCTTCATACCAGGGGAAAATGCCCTTCCGGTAAGCCAGGAGCAATCGTTCGGTCGACAGATCGCCGCCCACCGCAAGGAGCCCATCCGGTTCGGCCAGCTGCACCGGCGGGAATAAAAGTTCGTTGTTGAGGATGAATAATGACATGGCGCACTAGGACTCCGAGAGGATTTCGATGGTAGCGCCGATGCCGCGGTCGGTAATGGCATCACAGAGTGGTTTCAGCTCATCATAGGAACCACGTTTGACTGCATATTTTCCCTTGGTATGAATAATAAATGCACATTGTTCGGCCTGCTCCTGCGATTGTCCGCATACATCCATCAAGGTTTCGATGACCCACTCAAAAGTATTGACCTCGTCATTCCACACGATGAGACTGAATGGATTATCGTAGTCGGTCAGCACATCGGTATCCGCAAATTCCTGGTCCTGTGGTTTTCCCGATATACCGGACGGCGGCCTGAGATTATATAGTTGATCTACCATTGGGTCCATTCTTTTGGCAAAAATAAATTAATTAGGGTAGCCATGCAAGGGTAGCCCTGTTTTTTAAGCCGGGGTTGTATACCTTTGGCCCTTATTCGTTTAACTATGACTCCGGAAAGAGAACAGCGGATCACTTCGGTGCTGGATAAAAGACAGGATAATCTCGTCATCGTACTGGAAAACGTTTTTGATCCTCATAATATCTCGGCTGTTATGCGCACCTGCGATGCGGTGGGCGTTCAGGACGTTTATGTGTTGAATACCCGGATCCCGCGGCATAAGAAATGGGGGGCCAAAAGCAGCAGCAGTGCCGCAAGCTGGCTGACCGTTCACCAGTATTCCGATGCAAAGGCCTGTTTCGATCATCTGCGGGGAAGAGTGGACAAGATCTTCACCACTCACCTGAGCAGCGATGCGGTATCCCTTTACGACATGAAGCTCACCGGTCGTGTCGCTCTTGTTTTCGGCAATGAACATTCCGGTGTCAGCGAGGAGATCCTTGCTCTTTCCGATGGTAATTTTATCATCCCGCAGGTGGGGATCATCAGGTCCCTCAACATCTCCGTAGCCTGCGCCGTCACGCTGTATGAGGCCTTCCGTCAAAAGCAGGTTGCCGGGCAGTATGCGCAGCCTGGATTACCCGCCGCGCGGTATAGTGAGTTGTTAAAGGAGTGGAGCAGGGGACAATTATAAACTTAATTTTTATGAGGAGGCTGCTATTTATATTGTTTGTCATCTGGGCCGGCGCCGCGCAGGGGCAGAATATCGAAAAAATAAAGGTCAAGGACCTCGAATCTTATATCGCGCATAGCGATCACCCGCTTATTATAAATTTCTGGGCTACGTTCTGCGTTCCCTGCTGTAAGGAGATCCCTTATTTCGAATCCACCGTCAACCAGTTCAAAGACCAGAAAGTGGAACTACTCCTGGTCAGTCTCGACCTGCCGGCATATTATCCTGTCCGGATCGCCGACTTTGTCCAAAAGAGTGGATTTGGATCACGCATCCTTTGGCTCAACGAGACCGATGCGGACTACTTTTGCCCGAAAGTAGATGCCCGCTGGTCGGGCGGCATACCGTCTTCGCTATTTATAAACAATGCGACTCACTATCGCCGGTTCTTTGACCGGCAATTGACCGAACCGCAGGTAGGTCTGGAAATAAAAAAGATGATCAGTCCTCAGCCATGATGCCGGCAGGGCTGTTTACGCCGATGCCGGCGGGCGTTGTTCACGCCCTCCTGATGGAGCAGCCGACCGACCGCGTCTCCTTTGTCGTCACTTCTTTCCCGGCGACCATTTCGTCGATGGCGTTTTGCAAATGATGCTTCTTCACCTGTACCGGATCCCCGGGACTATCGTCGATCGCGCCATGATAGACAAGCTTGCCTTCCTTATCGAACAGGTAACATTCCGGTGTCCGGCTTGCGCCAAAGGCATCGGCCAGAACACTGTTGTTGTCCACGGCATAATACCATTGGTAGGCTTGCGCCTTCGCATAAGCCTGCATTTCCCCGAGCGAATTGCCGCCATCACGGTCGCCCTCATTTGCATTTAGCAGGATAACGCCGATCTTCCGGTTGCCGGCATAGGTGCAGACTTCGTTGGTTCTGGACTGGTTCAAAAACCGGGGTCGGGGCTGCCAATTTCCCATCGGCGCGGGAGCGTGCGGGCGCCCGCCCTATTTAGTCCGCTCCCCGGCCATGACCTTCAGGTGATGGATGCTCACATTCAATTCATAGCCAATCAATAATACCAGTGAGTTAAAGTAAACCAGGAGCATCAGGATCATTACGGTCCCGATAGAGCCGTAGACCTTGTTGTAATTCCCGAACTTGTTGACCCAGTAGGAAAAGGCGAGGGTGATGCAGATC
>DATJJA010000033.1:0-21593 GCA_035492595.1 Puia sp. | reverse complement strand
ATCGATATCTTCCGGCGCAATCTGCAGAAGGTATATATCGATGCCCTCGTTAACCTCATGAATGCGACTCCACCTGTCGTACCAGCTGGACTGCCTCCAGGTCTGGCATCGCTGTTTGGAGGAGATATAAAGAATACGGATGTGCCTTCTATCGCAAGGGCGCAGCTGGTGGAGCTTCGAAATGAGATCGCAGCAGCCATACCTCGCGAGACGGATAAATTGAGTAAGTATCATTTGCAGGATGTACAGGAAAGGATCAGGCAGGCGCTGAATCCAAAACAATAAGATCTTAAAATAATAAAAAGATCCCCCGCCGACGCGGGGGATTTTTTTATGGGCGGCACGCAGGCGCTTCAGCAAGTCGCTGTGCCGCGCGACAAACTTAATTCGTAAACCCACCGGAAGAGTTCGCACGCTTGCTTTCTTCTTCTAGACCGGATTTTCGCTGGCGGGCGGTCTTTACCTGGGAGTTGCCAAACTTGTAAGTAAATGAGACCTTTAGCTGGCGACTTTCATTTCCGCCGGTGGCGCGGAGGTATTGCCCTGCAAAATCGCTGGTGGCGGTCCATTGCAGAGTATGGAAGATATCGCTGACCGAGACTTTTATCGTTCCCTGCTTGTTTAGGATAAGCTTCTGTACTCCCGCGTCCAGGTTACCCAGCGCATGGGTTTTGAACGTCCCCTGCCAGATAGAGGGCGAAGTATAGAAGCCTGACAGCTCTGCCGTCCAGCCCTTGCCAAGACGCGCAGTCTGCTGGGCAAAGATATTGGCGGAAAAGACATTGACATCCACCGCCCGGCCAGTTCCGAAACTGGCCTTGTAAATGGAATAATAGGTATTCACATTCGCAAACACACTATACCATTTATACTGAAAAGGATAGCTGATGTTGAGACTGACGATGTCCTGCGTCGCAAGGTTTTGCTTGCTGATAAAAGCTTTAGACCTGTCCGCAGTATCTACAAGCTGGGTGAACACATCCTTTACATGACTATAGTTCAGGGTAGTGGTCAGCGTATATTTGTAGACATAAGTGAGTCCGACGCTATTGGTGTATTGTGGCCTCAGACCAGTATTGCCTTTCTGATAGGTATATTCGTCCAGCTTGAACTCAAAAGGGTTGAGATCCTGGTAAGCGGGGCGATCGATCCTCCGGCTGTAGGCAAGCGTCCATTGTTTCATCGGATCCTTATTATAGGTGACAGCGCCACTGGGAAAGAAACCGGTATAGTGACGGCTGAAGGATGAGTCATAGGTTTCATAACCGCCTGTCGACTCTTTATACCCGGTAGAGATACCTTTGGCATTGGTGTTTTCCACTCTAAGCCCAGCCTGGATCATAAATCCTTTAAGGTTCCTGTTATAGTTGGCGTAGACGGCATTGATGTTCTCCTTATAGTTAAAGCCATTGCTGTGAAGGGTATCTTTCACCTTCGCATTGGGGTAGATATCGTATTGCTGAAAGTCGTTGTCACTGGTTGTATAAGTCGTCTTAAAACCGAGACCCAGGCGACCTTTTTTAAAGTTCTGCTCGTAGTCCGTCTTGAAGCTGTAAAGATCGATATCCGTAGGAGCAAGCATGTTAAAGACATCGCTATAGAGCAGGATACCGCCTGAAGGATCAAAATAGAGGTTGGGCTGAAACTGATTGCTCCGTAAGCGATAAATACCATAGTCAGCGTCCATATTCAGATCATGGCCCGATGAGTCACTATGCCGGTAATTAAGGTTCAGGTTGCCGTTGTTCTTTTTCCCGTCATTGCTGTTGTTGGCCTGCAGGACTTTCACCACATTCCCATCGGGGATATAAGATATGGGAGTGCTGCTTTGGGTCCTTGTAGTATAATCGGAAAGGGAACCATCGACCATTATTCCCAGTGTGTTGTTCTTATTCAGAAAATAATCAAGCCCGGTCTTGAAAGTGTGCGTTTTGCTGGCGTTGATGATCTTTGAATGCTGATCAAATAAAGTATCCAGCTGTGTGCGATAGAGGTCGAGGCGGGTGGTATTGGTAGTATTGCTATAATTATAATTCCCGAACCAATTGATATGACTGTCCCGGTGATTCAGGGAAAGGCCACCATTGTAATTGGAATGCGTGGCGACGCCGTATCCGCCAGTGAGTGAGCCGTTGTTGCCAAAGGATTTGTTCTTCTTCAGCCTGATATTGATAATGCCGGCATTTCCGGATGCATCATAACGGGCGGAAGGATTGGAGATGATCTCTATCGATTCGATCTGTGAAGACTGTATGGTCTTCAGGTAATCGGAAAGATCGGTGCCATTGAGCGGTACCTGGCGTCCGTCGACATAGACCTTGATGCCATTCTTGCCGCTAAGGCTGATATTGTTATCCTTGTCCACCATTATGCCGGGGGACTTCCGCAGCAGCTCCAAAGCGTCCTGCCCTACGGCATTGATACTGCCTTCCACATTGAGAACCGTCTTGTCAGCCTTCACTTCTATCATCGGCTTGCGGGTGCTGACGACGACTTCTTTCAGGTTGTCGCCGGATGCCCTTCCAAGCTGAATGGCGGGGATGATCCGGGGTTCTTTTTCACTAACGGCAAAAGAAGCGGAAACACCGACGGCATATCCCACATGGGAAAGCTGTACGAAATAATTGCCGGGTTTAATGTCATCAAAGACGTATTTTCCTTTTGCATCGCTTGTGGTATATTTTATGACAGAGGAGTCCGGAGTGCTTATCCTTCGAAGACCGACTGATACACCCTGTACCGGCTTTTGCGTTTCATCAACGATAGTGCCGGAGATCTGCTGTGCAGTCCCAACAAAGTGGAGAAGGACTGTGAGGATAAGTAAAGTAAATTTTCGCATATAATCAGTTTTATAAAGCGTAAAACTACTTTGGAGAAAGGGGGTGAATAAGCCTTTTTAGCTGAGGTGGATGGGTTTTAGCTGAACTGCAGCGTTTGCCCGACGAATGGCAGGATCTGGCAGATGAAAAAAGATCATTTATAGATCTTGTCCAGGACTTCCTGACGGTGTTCGCGGGAGATGGGGATAAGCTTCCCGTCAACTTCGACACAGTTACCATCGATCATGCTCACTTTGTCGATCGCAATAGTATACGAACGGTGGACCCGCACAAACTTATCTGCGGGCAGCTTGTCGGTAATGTCGGTCAGGGATTGGTAGCTTATCCAGGCCTGGCCGGATGTTTTCACCCGGATATAGTCTTTCAGGCTTTCGATGTAAAGAATATCGTTGATGAGGACTTTTACAAACTTTCTGTCCACTTTGAGAAAGAGATAGTCGGGTCCTGCTGGTTTGTCCCTTTCTTCTTTTTTGGGAGCCGGCTGAGTAAGTTTGACTACTTTTTCCAGCGCTTTCATGAACCGCGGAAAGGAAACGGGCTTGACAAGATAATCTATAACTTCCAGCTCAAAGCCTTCTACGGCATAATCCCGATAGGCGGTCGTAATGATGATACGGGGCGGATCTTTAACGCTTTTCAGGAATTCAAGCCCTGAAAGCAGAGGCATTTCAATATCGAGGAAGATTAGATCATAGGATCTGGCCTGCAGAGCCTGGAACGCTTCGACAGCGTTCTCACACCGTGTGATGCTATGGGCGTCGAGCCGTTGGAGATAATTCTCGATCACATCGATAGCGAGGGGTTCGTCATCTACGATCATATAGTTCAGCGTCCTCAGCATAACGGCATTTTTAGGGATACGCTGAATTTTGCTTCTACAGTCCGGATATCAAGAGTATAGCCGTCTCCATACAGAAGATCCAGCCTCCGCCGGACATTTTTAAGACCGATGCCTTTGCTTTCCGCCGGCGCCTCGTCTTCCGTCACCGGGTTGTCAACTTTGAAGTAGAGGAATTCTGTGTCGATCTTCAGGGAGATCTCGATATGGATCTTACTGATGTTATTTTTCACGCCATGCTTGAAACTGTTTTCAAGAAAAAGGATGAGGATCATCGGCGGAATATTTACATCCTCTATAAAACCCGTCCGGGTAAAGGAAACCGAAAGGCGCTGACCAAAACGAAGCTGCTCGACATCGAGGTAGTTTTGCAGGTAGTCTATCTCTTTCGACAAAGGTACCAGCGGAACATTGGATTCATAGAGCATATAGCTCATCAGGTCGGATAATTTCAGGATGATCCCGGGAGCCTGGTCTGATTTTTTCAGGGTAAGGGAATAGATATTGTTGAGGGTATTGAAAAAGAAATGCGGGTGGATCTGGGAACGGAGGAATTTCAACTCCGTTTCGAGATAGTGTTTTTCTTTTTCCTTCATCCATTGCTGATTGAGGATGGAGTCTTTGACAAATTTCATTCCGGTGACCATTCCTACGAGGTAGGTCTCCTGGATAAAGGTTATGCCCAGGTTACCCAGAGTAAAAATGGGCATATGGCTATTCTCTGCCTTAACATAACGGTAGAGTGCTTCCAGCAGCATAATGATAAGCGAACACATCACTATGTTGAAAACCAGGGCTACAGCATAGTATATATATTTTTTTGCGAAGAGAAGACGGGGGATGAGCAAATAGATATTGAAATACGCAAACAAGGCCTGGAAACAAAGAACTACAAAATAAAAAATGCATGAGGACAGGGTCATTTTTTCATGCAGGCTCATATACAGGATAAGCATGAGCACATAATAGGCAAGCCAGAAAAGCAGGTGATAGAGCCATCGCTTTTTCAGGAGGCCCGAGCCCTGCAGATCCTTTGCAAAGGAGGGTCCGGTAAGAGTGCTGATATTTGGGGTTGTATCCGACATGGCAATTGACCAAAATTAAGGGTTTTGGAAAAAGAGGGTGGAAGAGTTCTCCGGATTGCATGGTTTGCGCGATGAATGGTATTATTTGCGCGATAGGCGCCGCGTGGGTATTGGCGCATGTGGCGATGGGGCGCCGCATGACACTGGCGCCGCGGCAAAAACGGACATACGTTATACGAAAACGGACAGTTTGCGGCCGGTCGTAGAACCCTACCTAATTGATAGTCAAGGAGGTGTTAAATTGGCATTTTTCTTAGTTCCTTTATCTCATGTTTAAAAACTACCTGACAATTGCGCTGAGGAACCTTTGGAAGAACAAGACCTATAGTTTCCTCAATCTCTTCGGTCTGGCGATAGGCATAGCCTGCGCCGGGTTTGTCTTTCTTTGGGTGGAAGATGAGGTCAGCTTCGACAGCATGTACGCCAAAAAGGACCGGCTGAACCTGGTGCTGGAAAACTGGGAATACCCGGATCATACCCGGACTTTCAGTTCTACGCCGGGTTTGATGGGGCCGGCGATCAAGGCGGAGATCCCCGGACTGGCCAATGTTTGCCGGCTGGACGATGAATCGCCTACTAAGTTGTTTACGGTCGGGGATAAGGTACTGTATTCCAGTGGGCGTTATGTCGACTCGTCCCTCTTCAGCATGCTGGAGCTGCCTTTTGTGGAGGGGAATGAACGGCAGGCCTTTAAACAGCTTTATTCCATCGTGCTGACGGAGAAGGCAGCTCAAAAATTCTTTGGGACCACCCGGAATGTGATCGGCAGGACAGTACGGTTAGATCACAAACAGGATTATGTCGTTTCGGCTATTATAAAGGATATACCAAAGAATTCCACCTTCCAGTTTGAATGGCTGATCTCTTTCGATGTATATTTTAAAGAGAATGACAACCTTCAGAACTGGGGTAATAACTCGCCCCTTACCCTTGTTGAAGTAGCCCCGGGCGCAAATGTGGCTGGCATCAATAAATTATTGCATAATTATCTCCAGCCAAAGGTTACCGGTTCGATAGCTCATGGGTTTTTATTTCCCATGACGGACTGGCATCTACGCTGGGAATTCGAGAATGGTAAACAGACAGGCGGCGGCCGGATAACCTATGTTCATCTTTTCTCCATGATCGCCTGGATCATCCTGTTCATCGCGTGCATCAATTTCATGAACCTGGCTACGGCACGGAGTGAAAAACGTGGCCGTGAAGTAGGCATCCGCAAAGTCCTGGGTGCAGAAAAAGGAAAACTGGTCATCCAGTTCATCGGGGAAGCGATCCTGATGTCGGGACTGGCTGCGCTGATTGCCGTGTTGCTGATGTCCCTGATCCTGCCGGCATTTAACCTGCTGGTGGAAAAACAGCTGACGATCGGATTGCAACACCCCCTGCATATAGGATTTCTGCTGGGGATAACCCTTATCTGCGGACTGGTGGCCGGCAGCTATCCTTCCTTATATCTTTCGTCTTTCAATCCTGTGATAGTACTGAAAGGGCTAAAGATGAAAGCAGGAGGCGCAGCCTTCATCCGGAAGGGACTGGTAGTGCTTCAATTCACCGTTTCCATCGTGCTGATCATCGGCACGGTAATAGTGTTCCAGCAGATACAGCACATTAAGAACAGGAATCTGGGTTTCGACAAAGACCACCTGATAGAGATCCCATCCTCTGACATCCTGACCAATGCCTTTCCGGTAGTCAAACAGGAACTGCTGAATACGGGTCTTGTGGAGAATGCCGCCCTTTCGGATCATACGATGATCAATGGCGGTAACAATACAGATGATCTGCAATGGCAGGGGAAAGCCCCTGGTCACAAGGTGCTGGTTTCGATCAGGGAAGTAGGACCTGAACTTTTCAGGACCATGGGGATGAAGTTCACAGAGGGAAGGGAGTTCACGATCAATGATTCGGTAAGCCGCCAGGACCGGCTCCTGCATGTCATAGTAACGGAGGCGTTGGCCCGGCAGATGGGCAAGGGCAGCACCATTGGAAAAACGATCATGTCGCCGGACAGCTCGATCAGGGGAGTCGTAATAGGCGTTGTAAAAGATTATGTGTATGGCGACATGTATGGTCAGCCGGACCCGGTAATATTTATCTGTCACCCGCAAGTGGGTAACTGTATGTATGTAAAGACTAAACCCGGGTCCAGCCCGGAACAGGCGCTGGCAAAGATAGAAGCGGTAGTAAAAAAAGCGAATCCGGGTTATCCCTTCGATTACCGGTTTGTGGACGATCAGTTCAATAATATGTTTGAGAACGAAACGCTGATCAGTAAACTTTCCCGCGTTTTTGCGGCGCTGGCCATTTTCATTTCCTGCCTGGGCTTGTTTGGTCTTGCGGCTTTCACCGCCGAGCGGAGGACGAAAGAGATTGGCATCAGGAAAGTGCTGGGAGCTAGCGTGCCGGGTCTGACACGTCTGTTATCGGGAGATCTTTTAAAGCCGATAATTTTATCCAACCTGGTGGCCTTCCCCGTGGCCTGGTGGGTGATGAATAGCTGGCTGCAGAGTTATGCGTACCGGGTGCATATTCATGCGTGGGTGTTTGTGGTGGCGGGACTGACAGCGATAGGGATCGCGCTGGCGACGGTGAGCTTTCAGGCGGTGAAGGCGGCAATCGCCAATCCGATCAAAAGTATAAAAGCAGAATGAAAAAGCCCCCAAAATGTTAGACACATTTTGGGGGCATATCATAAAATGCTAAAGCCCGTACTTGGTCATATAACGATGATAGAGCTGGGTCTGTTTGTTATCCAAACTTACCTCGCGCCCCTGAATAAAAGCATGTTCTATCAGGCTGGTGCGCATGTCGAGGATGTCTCCGGCGCTGATGACAATGTTGGCATCTTTGCCTGCTTCCAGTGAACCCGTACGATCGTCGACACCAAGGATCCTGGCGCTGTTGAGCGTTATCGCCTGCAGAGCCTGCTCTTTCGTGAGGCCATGAGCAGCCGCCACACCCGCGTTGAACATGAGATTCCGATAGCGGGTTTCTTCGTGTTCGTCATTGATCGCGAAGAGAACGCCGGCTTTTAGTAATATAGCCGGGGTCTTGAACGGCTGGTCGTAATCATCGTCTTCTGTAGTTGGCAGAGCATTGGTTTGCTGAAGGATGACTGAGACATTGTTTTGCTTCAACAGATCGGCGATGAGCCAGCTTTCGCTCCCGCCTACGATAGTGACATCGAAGCCGAATTCCTTTACAAAGTCGATGGCAACGAGCATTTGCTTAAGCTGGTCTCCATGCACAAAGAGCTTCTGCTGTTTGCTGAAGAGGCCCTTTACCGATTCGAACTTCAGATTGGTTTCCTTGTGTGCCGGCTCGGCCAGGTATGCCTTCGCTTCCCGGAAAAAGGTCTTGATCTCATTGATCTTTGCAAGCGCTTCTTTTGTCGGGTCCGTCGGAGGTTGAGCCCCGCCGAAACGCCCGCCGCCACCCCCACGCCGTGGGCGGGAGATAAAGGTCGGCAGGTTAATGTGGATAGCATTGTCCATTTTATATGCAGCGTCTTCCCAGTTCCACGCATCGAGCTGTACCACTGTAGACGAGCCGCTGATCGTACCACCCTGAGGTGTTATGCCAGCGAGCAGGATACCATTTGCCTTGAGGGTATTGATGACCTTTGAATCGGTGTTGTAAGCCACTATCGAGCGAATGCTGGGGTCGATGTCGCCGATCTCCTGGAAGTCATTGGAACCACGCACACCGCTGCCTATTTCTTTTAATCCCAGGTCGGTCACAGGAAGGATAAGACCGGGATAGATCTGTTTTCCTTTTGCATCGACGACTTTGGCGTCGCCCGCGGGTGTAAGGCCGGCGCCAACACGGACGATCTTCCCGTTATCGACCTCGATTGCACCGCCTTCGATGACCTGACCGTTGCCGACATGAATGGTGCCCCCGGTGATGAAGAGCTTTCCTTTGTACGATTTTGCCGGATAGACATCATCCTGGGCCCTTACTGATGCCGTGGCAAAAAGAGAAAGCGCAAGAGCGGCTTTTATATAAATTGATCTTTTCATTGTTGTCCTGATTTACTTGTTAGCATTAATAACGGCTGCATTTTCACTCTGATCGTCTCCTTCGCTTTCGTCGATGGTCAGCAGACCATCATGGTGATCATGATCACCGCAGCTGAGCTCGACATGGAAGCTGGGAGTCGCCGGAGCCATGGGGTTACCGGACCTCTTTTCCCCGACCAGTTTCTGGATAAGACGATTGCGTTCGGCTGCAATATTCTTACGCAGCAGAGCGTCATGGTCGAGATCGAAATAAATGATGCCGTCTACGATGGTCTTTTCCGGTTTGGCATAAATGCTCAATGGATTGTCGCTCCACAGTACGAGGTCGGCATCCTTTCCTTCTTTGATGCTGCCTACGCGATCGGCGACGTGAAGGGCCTTTGCAGGATTGAGGGTCACCATTTTAAAGGCATCTTCCTCGGACATGCCACCGTATTTTACGGATTTGGCAGCTTCCTGGTTGAGGTGGCGGGCCTGTTCAGCATCGTCGGAGTTGATACAGACGTTGAGACCTTCCTTCTGCATGATGGTAGCATTATAGGCAATGGCATCTGTTACTTCTACTTTATACGCCCACCAGTCGGAGAATGTGCTGACGCTGGCGCCGTGTTCCTTCATTTTATCCGCCACTTTGTATCCTTCAAGAATATGGGTGAAGGTATTGACGCGGAAACCAAACTTCTCCGCTACGCGCATCAGCGCCGTGATCTCGCTTTGTACGTAGGAGTGACAGGTAATAAACCGTTTGTGCTCCATGATCTCGACGAGGGCATCCAGTTCCAGGTCACGGCGGACAGCACCGGCTTTCCTTTGTTTCTGGTAGTCGCTGGCCCGGGTGAAGGCATCCATCAGGACCTCTTCAACGCCCATACGGGTATCCGGGAAGCGATTGTTATTCTGCGAGGTAGTTCGTTTGACGTTCTCTCCCAGGGCAAATTTGATGAAGGGGTCCCAGTTCTTAAACTTCAGACCTTCGTCGTCAGTACCCCAGCGCAATTTGATCAGCTGTGTCTGACCGCCGATCGTATTGGCAGAGCCATGGAGGATGTGAGAGCTGGTGACGCCACCGGCCAGCTGACGATAGATGCTGATGTCTTCAGGATTGAGGTTGTCGGCGATACGCACTTCGCTGGTCACGGATTGTGCGCCTTCATTGATGGAGAAGGCAGCAATATGGGAGTGTTCATCGATGATACCGGGAGTCAGGTATTTGCCAGCTCCGTCGATGACCTTCGCGCCATCCGCGGAGAGGTTCTTACCTATTTTGGTGATCTTGCCGGCCTTGACCAGCACATCGGTACCTTCCAGACGGCCCTCTTTTTCGTTGGTCCAGACCGTAGCATTTTTGATGAGCAGATCCTGTTGCCTGGGGAGACTATCCCAACCATAACCATCGAAGGGGTACTGTACCTTACCTATCCGTGCTACTCTCTTGTGCGAGGAATCGGGTATTGCAGGTGTAGCTTTTGAGAAGGTAGCTGTCCAGATGACGAGATTTCCGGTGGAGTCCGTACCATTGCCATTCCAGACGTCGCCGTTGGCTACGCCGGCAAGATGAGCCGCAGCAGCAGGACGTCCGCCAGGACCACCGGGTCTTCTGCCGCCTGCGGGTGCGCCTGCCGGAGGAGCAGGGAAGCTGAGAGAGATTAGGGTGCCGTCATAGCTGAATTTACCAGTGAGGGTGTCCTTACCGATCACGGTCGCCGATGTCGCAGACTTGACGTCAAGGGTATAGGTTGCAGAAGAACCTCCTGCAGTTGTGACGACCAGGTTGTACTGGCCTTTTATCTCCTTCCAGGCTTCTTCTTTCACGCCATACCTTTTTCCCTGTACCCAGTTCTCTACGATACTGGTCTTTTCGTTGAAGACAGGACCATTGGTGATGAGAAAGTTGGCAAGCTTGCCCGTCTCGAGGCTACCCACTTTATCATAGATGCCGATGAGAGTAGCCGGAGTTTTGGTCAAGGCTTCGAGGGCTTTATTTTCAGTGAGCCCGTAGTCCATCGCCTTGCGGAGATTGGTAAGGAATTGTTTGGTATCGCGGATGTCCGCGGCAGTGAGACAGAATGTCAAACCGGCTTTTTCGAAGGCACCCGGGTTGGTTGGAGCCATCTCCCAGTGTTTCATATCCGTAAGAGATACGAAGCGGGCATCACCCGGATCCTCGACGTCCATAGCCTGCGGGAAGTTGAGCGGCACGATAAAGGCGGCCTTTGTTGCAATTATAGGCTGCATACGCTGGTATTCATTACCGCCGGCTTTGATAATATACTGCACGCCGAATTCGTCACCAATACGGTCGCCATGGAGATCACCCCATTTGTCGCCGCCATCGAAGATCTGGGGAAGCGATTGCTCTTCATTCCAGGCTTGCAGGCTCAGGTTCGTCCCTTCGTGTACGGGCTGGCTTTTATACCATTGGGCATCGAGGTAGGTCTGACGGAGCAGGGCGATGGAGCCCATCAGGGAGCCGGGATAACTTTGTGTGGAACTACCCTTATTCAACGAATAGTTGGCAGATGCTCTTTGTTTGACGATGACGAGATTCTCATTTTCGTTGGCAAGAGTAACGACGACACCCGTGCCGCGGGCAATGCCATCTTTCAGATGCGAAAGGACGGTGCCGAAACCCGCTTCACGAAGTGGTTTGGCTTTAGCGTCATCCACGGCGAAAAGGCGGGCCGCATCGGTCTCAGGATGAACGGCCTGGTTCCAGTTGTAGGCGCCTTTTGTATTGGACGTGATCTGTGCAGGCGCCCGGAAGTCGAAGGCGGGTCTGCCTGTCCCTCTTTCCGGGACTGGAATGCCATAGTCGCTATAGATATCGATAAAAGAGGGGTAGATATATTTACCGCTGCAGTCGATGACGACAGCGTCTTTGGGCAGTGCAGCAGCAGCGCCGGCGCTGACGATAAGCCCGTCCCGGATGATCAGGGTCGCATCGGAAAGAGTGGTCTGGCCGTCTTTCACCACAGTAGCGTGTATGAATGCGTAACAGCCTTCCCTGGGGTCGGCTACCCCGTTAACCGGAAAAGTAGTTTGAGCTGTGCTAAAAAGTGTCGATAATAGGAACGAGGCAGAGAGGGCTAATATTTTCCCCCTCGGGCGATGGCGCGAGCTTCTCATGTTATTAGTTTTAGTCTAATGAAAAATGGTCCCGAATTTACTTAAATGGAGTAATTTTACCGTTTGAATATTATACCAACGGTAAAATGTCGGTGATTAAGATTGCATCATATATCGATCATACGTTATTAAAACCAACGGCGACACATATTGACATAAACAAAATATGTAATGAGGCGCTCGTGTATGGATTTGCAGCAGTGTGTGTGCCGCCGCCGCTGGTCAGGGTAGCTTATTCGCTGGTGCAGACGGACACACCCGAAACACAAACCCCGAAAGTGGCTACCGTGATCGGCTTCCCTTTTGGCTATTCGACGACAAAAGCAAAATTGGCAGAAGTGGCGCAGGCCATAGCAGACGGAGCTGATGAGCTGGATATAGTGATCAACCTGGTGGCTTTAAAAGAGGGGGATTGGACGCAGCTGGAAACAGAGATGAGAGTTTTGACGGAGCGGGCGCATGCGGCGGGTAAGATCGTAAAAGTGATAATCGAAAGCGGGATCCTGACTGATGAGGAGATCATACAATGCTGTTCGGTCTATAGCCGGGTGGGAGTGGATTTTTTGAAGACGTCTACGGGTTATGCGGAAAAGGGAGCGACAGTGGCCGCGGTCCGGCTGATGCGGGAGCACTTGCCGCCTCAGGTGAAGATCAAGGCTTCGGGAGGGATACGGGATTATACTTTTGCGGCTGCGCTGGTGGAGGCGGGAGCCGGCAGACTGGGGTGTAGTGCAAGTGTCGAGATTGTCAAAATGGAGCACCCGGCACCCGGTAACTATTAGGGTTGATGCAGACAGGCCGCTGGTTTTGACGCAATGGAGTGGTTTGGCCGGAAGTTTGCAGGAGTGTGAAAAAAATTATTATGTATAAGCTTCTCTTTATTGCCGTATTATTCGTGACCGAACGGAGTCTGGCCCAGACGGATTCGGCTCTATCCACCACTCCCGCAGCGGGCACGGTAACAGTTGTGAAAGACCCGAGAGTAGATTTGCTGGTCCGCAAACAGATAGAGATCAATGAAGAGACGACAAGAGACAGCCGGCGCAATATGCCTGGATTTCGGATCCAGGTCCTGAATTCTCCTGATCGTAGTAAGGTTTTTGCGGCGAAAGCAAAAGTCTACCAGGAGTTTCCGGACCTGAAGCCTTATTTGTTGTACCAGGCACCCAATTATAAATTAAAGGTTGGCAATTTTAAGACCCAGGAAGAGGCCGAGGAGATGCAGAAACAGCTGGAAAGGTTGTTTCCTTCGGGGTTGTATATTATCCGGGATGTTATCGAGGTAAAGGTATCGGATGTACCAAGGGATAGTACGAATCAGTGATTATAAAATTTTGACTCCATATCCATGTTGAAAGAAAAGATCCAGCAGCTCGCTAAACAATACGCGCCTGATTTTATATCTATAAGGCATCATCTGCATGCACATCCTGAATTATCTTACCAGGAGTTTCAGACATCGAAGTTCGTGCAGCAGAAATTAAAAGAGATCGGCATTCCTTTCCAGGTGATGGCCGGGACCGGTGTGGTAGGCCTGCTAAAAGGAAAGAATCCGGACAAACGCGTAGTGGCGCTGCGGGCTGATATGGACGCGCTGCCTATCAAAGAAGAAAATGATGTCCCCTATAAATCGACCAATGAAGGGGTGATGCACGCCTGCGGCCACGATGTACATACAACCGTGCTGCTGGGGGCTTCACGGATCCTGAATGAGCTGAAAGAAGAGTGGGAAGGAACGGTGAAGCTGATCTTCCAGCCGGGTGAAGAAAAAAACCCCGGGGGTGCCAGCCTGATGATAAAAGAGGGGGTCTTGAAGAACCCCGAGCCACAGGCTATCTTTGGATTACATGTACATCCGGGCCTGGAAATAGGAAATCTGAGCTTTCGGGGCGGTATGGTAATGGCCAGCGCTGATGAGATCTATATCACCATAAAAGGAAAGGGCGGACATGCCGCGGCCCCGCATCTGACAGTAGATACGATATTGGTAGCCTCTCACCTCGTGGTGGCGCTGCAGCAGATCATCAGTCGGAACCGGAATCCGCTGTCGCCTTCTGTCCTGTCGATAACTTCGGTACAGGGAGGATATACGACTAATGTCATTCCCAGTGAAGTAAAGCTGATGGGTACCTTCCGGGCCATGGACGAGGAATGGCGATTCCATGCCCATGAGCTGATCCGCAAACAGGCGATAGAGCTGGTCCATAGCATGGGGGCGGAGATAGATCTGCATATCGACATCGGTTATCCAATGGTTTATAATAATGAAGCGTTGGACAAGGTTGCCCGGGCTGAAGCCAGGGAATTTATGGGCAAGGACAAAGTACTGGAAACAGAGATCCGCATGGGTGCAGAGGATTTCGGGTACTATACACGGCAGATCCCCGGATGTTTTTACCGGTTGGGCGTAATGAATGAAGAGAAGGGGATTACGTCGGGAGTGCATACGCCGACGTTCAACATCGATGAGTCCGCCATCGAGATCGGGGCCGGGATGATGGCCTGGATGGGGGCGCATGTGGAGTTTGGGAGATAGGCTTACAATACCTTTCCATGATATATTCTCCAGCCAGGGCAGTAATTTGCCTGTTTCTCCCCTTTATCAGCCTGACATCCCGGTGCCAGCAGCAGGATGTTTCCGACAGTAAATATGACCGAAAGGAAGTGATGATCCCCATGCGGGATGGGGTCCATCTTCATACCGTTGTCTTTACCCCGAAAGGACAGACGGAAGCGCTGCCCTTTGTGCTCTCGAGGACGCCTTACGGCGCCAACAAGTATCCTGTCCCCGATAAGTTCATCTATTTCAGGGACCTCGCTGAAGAGGGTTATGTCTTTGTGATACAGGATATCAGGGGGCGTTACGGGTCGGAAGGGACGTATGTCATGCAACGATTTCCGCGTGATAAGAAAGACGCCGCTGCGATCGATGAAAGCACAGATACATATGACACTTTCGAATGGCTGCTGAAAAATATTTCCGATAATAATGGCAAGGCCGGTATGCTGGGGATCTCCTATGACGGATGGACGACGGTTATGGGGGCCATCGATCCCCATCCGGCCCTGAAGGCAGTGTCCGATCAGGCGGCGCCGGCCGACATGTTCCTGGGAGACGATTTTCATCACAACGGAGCTTTCCGCCTCAGCTATTCCTTCGAATATGCCTTTATGGAAGAGATCTCAAAGACGGACTCGCTCTTTCCTTATTCCAGCTATGATACATATGACTGGTTCCTGAAGCTGGGGCCTTTGTCGAATGTCAATAAAAAGTACTTCTTTAACAGGCTGCCTTCGTGGAATAATTTTGCTCTTCATCCAAATTATGACAGCTATTGGAAGAAGCAGGCGCTGCCTGAAATTCTGGACTCCCCGCGCATCCCTACCCTGACGGTGGGAGGCTGGTGGGACCAGGAAGATCTGTACGGTCCGCAGAAGGAATTTGAAACCTGGGAAAAACAGGATGCCCATCATTACAATCACCTGGTCCTGGGGCCATGGAATCATGGAGGATGGGGGTTTCTCAAAGGGGACAAGCTGGGGAAGATCAGCTTCGATTCCTCTACCGGCGAATATTTCAGGCGATCGATCCAGGCATCATGGTTTGCCTGGTATTTGAAAGGTAAAGGAGATGGGAATTTTGCAAAGGCAATAACTTTTCAGACAGGAAGGAATCAGTGGAAGACCTATGACAGCTGGCCACCACGGGCAGCTAAAGTCCGAAATCTTTATTTCCGGGAGGGCGGGAAATTATCATTTACAGCTCCGGCAGCGGGCTCCGGTGGGGCTACGCCAGGCGCCAGCAGGGTGGCTGCTTCACCCTATGACGGCTACGTCTCTGACCCGGCGCACCCGGTACCCTATCGTACCCGCCCGATAGAAGAGACCTATGGGCCTGGTTCAAGATGGTATACCTGGCTGACCGAGGATCAGCGATTTGTACAGGACCGCCCCGATGTGCTGAGCTGGGAAACGGATACACTGGATGCAGACCTTGCCGTAACCGGGGCATTGTTTGCGAAACTATATGCGGCTACCAGTGGCAGTGATGCTGACTGGGTTGTGAAGCTGATAGATGTCTACCCCGAGCATTATCCCCAAGAGCCGGCCATGGCGGGTTATCAGCTGATGGTTGCCAATGACGTGTTCAGGGGACGATTCCGGAAGAGTTTTGAAAAACCGGAGCCGGTGACACCGGGTAAAGTGCTCGACTATACGATTGACCTGCATACGGTGGATCATGTATTTTTGAAGGGGCACCGGATCATGGTACAGGTACAGAGTACCTGGTTCCCGATCATCGATCGTAATCCGCAGAAATTCGTACCGAATATTTTTGAGGCGAAGGAAGAGGATTTCGAGGCGGCGACGCAGAAAATATATCGCTCCGTGACATATCCTTCGCATATTAAGTTATCGGTCATGGAGTGAGATGGAATGTCCTTCACGAAGTCGCCGGTCCCATTCTTTCATACAGTTAAAATCAGGTCTTTGGCTGTGGCTCCATATTTCAAAAGCCTCAAGCCCAATATCAAAAATTTTGCTCTCCTTGTTGCCTTTCCTGAATACAGTATCGGGGTCAGCCCGGTGAATTTCCCCGGGAGATCCGACTTCGCCGTTCATGGCATCTATTGCATATATGGGTACCTGCAGGCAATGTGCCGCTTTTTTATCCCTATCTGATAACCCGCTTATCGTTATACGGGTCGAGTCCTTTTGAGAGGGATGTCCGTGCACCTGCGCTATAAGGATCCTGGAAGCTGGTCTCCAGTTACCGATTTTGGGATAGTTTACCCCGCTGTCGGGTGAAATGATCAGCTCAGGGTAAGAATCGTTCTCACTGGTTGCAGAGCTGTCCCGTATTGACGATATAATTCCGGACGATCGATCTATATAAATATACATCTGATATTCCCTCTTATTAATAAGCGAAGAATCATGGATCCTTTGGAGATCAACTTGTATCACATAACTGTCTACGGTGATCTTGTTTGTTCTGGCAAGCTGTAGCTCCTTCCTCGCATCTTTTCGGGTTATTCCACCATACCTATTTCTAATAGCAGCAAAACTTCCTGAATCTATAAGCCACAGACCTGAAGAATCAGATTCATCAATGCCAAGAAATTTTGCATTCCGGCTGCTGTAGTATCGATTTCCCACCAGCGATTCTGAAATTCGTGCTCTTCTGGTCCGGCAAAAAGGCACCGATAGTAGAATGAATAAAGTCATTGCAGACAAGGGCTTTAGGAATGACTGGCATTGAAGGTCCATAGCAAATCAGGTTAAGGTGTTTAGGAGTAAGGGTTATATGTCAGGGAAAAGGCTGATCACCGGAAATTGGGGTGCAGAATGGGTGGTTGAGAGAGGGATAACGGATGACGGGGTAGATCGTGTAGTCATTTGACGAACATGGATCTAGGGGTAATTTAGTACCTGTTTACGCGGCGAAATTGCAGCCTGACAACCTTTTTAGGTACTAACAAACAGACATTTCGGGACCCTAAGGGTAAATTGGAGAAAGGGTAAAAAACGGGGGAAGGAGGATAAAATCAGGCAAAATGTCGTTTAGCGGCATTTTCGTATTTTGCACCCTGTATGCAAAAAAAACAGCTTCGCAAAGAACAGGCGCTTGAGTATCATTCCAAAGGGCGACCTGGAAAGATAGAAGTCGTACCGACAAAGGAGGCGAAGACTCAAAGGGACCTTTCCCTGGCTTATTCTCCCGGTGTGGCAGAACCCTGCAAGGAAATTTACAAGAATGTTGAAGATGTCTATAAATATACTGCCAAGGGGAACCTGGTGGCTGTGATCAGTAATGGAACGGCAGTGCTGGGTCTTGGAGATATCGGGCCGGAAGCTTCCAAGCCCGTAATGGAAGGGAAGGGGGTGCTTTTTAAGATCTTTGCGGATATCGACGTCTTTGATATCGAGATCAATGAAAAAGATCCGGTTAAATTCGTTCAGATCGTCAAAGCGCTGGAGCCTACTTTCGGTGCTATCAATCTCGAGGACATCAAGTCTCCGGAATGTTTTTATATCGAAAAAGAGCTGCGGGAACAGCTGAAGATCCCGGTCATGCATGACGACCAGCATGGCACGGCCATTATCAGCAGCGCGGCGCTGCTGAATGCGCTGGAATTGCAAAAAAAGAAGATCGATAAGGTCCGTTTTGTCATCAATGGGGCGGGTGCCGCAGCCATGGCCTGTACAAAGCTGTACGTCGCGCTGGGCGCCAAACCGGAAAATTTCATCCTGTTCGATAAAGACGGTGTTCTGCATGAGGGACGGACCGACCTGGATGAAGTGAAAAAGATGTTTGCCGTTAAAAAAGGGGACTGGACCCTGGATAAAGCCCTGAAGGATGCCGACGTATTCGTAGGTCTCAGCGTAGGCAATGTGGTCACCGCGGAAATGGTTAAAAGCATGGCCCGTAAACCTATCGTCTTTGCTATGGCTAACCCTGACCCGGAGATCACCTATGAAGCGGCCACTGCTGTTCGCGATGATATTATTATGGCTACAGGCCGAAGCGACTATCCCAACCAGGTAAATAATGTGCTGGGATTCCCCTTTATCTTCAGGGGCGCCCTGGACGTACGGGCAACGCAGATCAACGAAGCCATGAAGCTGGCGGCAGTAAAGGCTTTAGCCGAGCTGGCCAAAACGCCGGTTCCGGACATCGTCAACATGGCGTACAATGAAAAGAATATGGTGTTCGGCCCTACTTATATCATTCCCAAACCGCTGGACCCCCGCCTTATCTCTACGGTCAGTCCCGCAGTGGCCAGGGCAGCCATGGAAAGTGGAGTAGCTCACCGCCTGATCGATAACTGGGACGCCTATTCCATCGAATTGAACAGAAGACTGGGACTGGACAACCAGCTCATGCGGGTGCTGAGCAGTAAAGCCAGGCTGAACCCCAAACGGCTCGTATTTGCGGAAGCGGATAACCTGAAGATCCTGAAGGTTGCGCAGCTGTTATATGATGAAGGTGTAGCCTTCCCTATGTTGCTCGGCGACGAAAAAAAGATCCGTCATATTGCCGCAGCCAACCAGATCGACCTGGACGGCATGCCGGTGATCAATCCATATAATGACGAGTATGAGGAACAGCGCAAGCAGTTCGGCGACTTGTTCTTTAAGAAACGGCAGCGCAGGGGTTTCAATAAATATGAGGCCTACAAGATCATGCGGGACCGCAACTATTTCGGTTGTATGATGGTAGAGACCGGGCTCGCTGATGCAATGATCTCTGGACTGACGAAGAATTATCCTGACACGATACGCCCCGCCCTTCAGGCCATCGGAACAGAGGACGGCGTAAAGAAGATCGCGGGGATGTACCTGCTGCTGACCAAACGGGGGCCTTTATTCCTGGCCGATACGACTGTTAATTTCAATCCCACGGCAGAAGAGCTGGCGGATATTACGCTGCTGGTCGCCCGGGAAGTACAACATTTCAATCTCACGCCGAGAGTGGCTATGCTCAGCTATTCCAACTTTGGCACCAGCGATTCACCGGAAGCCCGTCTTGTGGCGGAAGCACGGGAGATCGTCAAACAAAGAGAACCGGGTCTGATCGTAGACGGGGAGATGCAAGCCAGCGTAGCGCTGAATAACGAGCTGATCAGGGAAAACTATCCCTTTAGCGAGCTGGTGGATCAGGAAGTGAATACACTGGTATTCCCCAACCTGGCAGCAGGAAATATTGCCTATAACCTTTTGAAGGAAATAGGCGGGGCCGATGCGATCGGGCCGATCCTGCTGGGGCTGAAGAAGCCTGTTCACGTTCTGCAGCTGGGTAGTACCGTACGGAATATTTATAATGTAGCTTTGGTGGCAATAGTAGATGCACAGATCAAGTGTAAGACCAACGATGAAGAGTCGAGAAAGGCCCCATGGTGGAAAAGGGTGAAACATTAGGCAGGGACCAGACTAAGACATTAACCAAATATCAAAAATGAAGTTTTTCACAGAGTTCGGGCTTTATCTGCTTACGCTAAAAGGGATGTTTTCCAGGCCGGAGAATGGCAAGATGTACTGGAAGGAGTTTATGCACCAGTGCTCCGACATTGGGATCGGTTCGCTAGGTATTGTGGCCATCATTTCCGTTTTTATGGGTGCTGTGTCGACTTTACAGACTGCTTATCAGCTGGTCAGTCCCCTGATCCCTTTGTCTACGATCGCTCAGATCGTGCGGGATACTGTTATCCTTGAATTCTCCCCTACCCTCGTGTGTATCGTACTTGCGGGTGTCGTCGGCAGTAAGATTGCCAGCGAGCTGGGAAATATGCGCGTAAGCGAGCAGATAGACGCGCTGGAGATCATGGGTATCAATACAAAATCCTATCTGATCATGCCAAAGCTGATGGCGTCGATCTTTATGATCCCAATGCTGGTGGTAATCTCCATGGTGCTGAGTATCATCGGTGGCCGGCTGGCAGGGACCGCTACGGGGATCTTGTCAACGGCAGCCTTTGACAAGGGCCTGCACCAGTAT
This sequence comes from Puia sp., assembly GCA_035492595.1. GTDB lineage: Bacteria > Bacteroidota > Bacteroidia > Chitinophagales > Chitinophagaceae > Puia. The sequence goes on along the minus strand of DATJJA010000033.1, from coordinate 1,182 downwards.
TTCAAGCCCTATAATGTATTCTTTGCGTTGGCTAAGTCATATACGTTCGCCTTTATTATTTCAAGCATTCCGGCTTATTATGGTTATAACGTACAAGGCGGGGCGCTGGAAATTGGACGGGCGAGTACGAAGGCGGTGGTGGTGAGCTGTGTGCTAGTGTTGTTTGCGGACTACCTGCTTTCGGCCCTGCTGCTGTAAGACGGCCCTGACTCCCCCGCTGCTGTAAGGCACCTTTTGGCCGTCTTACAGCAGCAAAATCATTAGCCCCGTTTAGGCTCCGCACCGCGGAGCCGCAGCCGAGCAGCGACCCAGGAACTACCTAAACGAAAAATTCTATGATCGAGATCAAAAATATAAAAAAAGGATTCGGCGACAAGACAGTCATCAACGATGTCAGCGCTGTGTTCCAAACAGGAAAATGCAATCTGATCATCGGCACCAGCGGAAGCGGTAAGACGGTGATGATGAAGTGCCTGGTAGGCCTGTTTGAGCCGGACAGCGGGGAGATCATCTATGACGGTCAGAGTTTTTCCGAGATGAACGAAGAGCACCGGAAGAATCTGCGGCAGAGTATTGGCATGCTTTTCCAGGGCTCAGCCCTGTTCGACAGCATGACGGTAGAGCAGAATGTAATGTTCCCCCTTGATATGTTTACCAAAAGCAGCTATACAGAGAAGCTGAAAAGGGTCAATGAAGTGCTGGACCGGGTGAACCTGAAGGATGCGAACAACAAATTCCCCGCCGAGATCTCGGGTGGGATGAAGAAAAGAGTAGGTATTGCCCGCGCAATAGTGCTGAACCCAAAATACCTGTTCTGTGACGAGCCTAATTCCGGGCTGGACCCGCAAACCTCGCTCCTGATCGACAAGCTGATCAAGGAGATCACCATCGAATACAATATCACTACGGTAGTGAACACTCATGATATGAACAGCGTGATGGAAGTTGGCGATCACATCCTGTATATGTACCAGGGCGTCAAGGAATGGGAAGGTAGTAACAAGGAAATTATTTTCAGCAAGAACAAGCTGCTGAATGACTTTATCTTTGCCTCAGAATTTCTTCGCGATGCAAAGGATATGCGGATGCTGGAAGTCAGGGGTAAGATCGACAACAACAGAGATATGGATGAATTGCTGAAGTAGAAGAGCCAGAGTGAGCTTTGAAAGCGATGACTTTATC
>DATJJA010000032.1:0-26051 GCA_035492595.1 Puia sp. | reverse complement strand
TGAGATGGCCTAATTTCTACGGACAGAAAAATCTCTTAAATTTAGAGATTAATCATGGATCCGAAAAAGCAAAAAGATAACCGACGCCGATATGATGCGGACTTCAAGAATGAAGTTTTAAAAATGGTTGAATCCGGGCGTTCTGTGCCCGAGATTGCCCAATCGCTTGGGATTGGCAGCAACTTGATCTATTACTGGGTGAAGCGGGCAAAGAAGAGTAATTCTCCACAAAAAGACAAGCCTGCGCTATCCTTCGACGAAGAAAAACTGGCTCTCCAGAAACGGGTGAAGGAGCTAGAGATGGAGCAGGAGATTTTAAAAAAAGCCTTGGGCATTTTCAGTCGTCCGATGTAACGAAAGTATATGGGTTCATCCAGTCAAATGAGGTCAATTTTCCCTGTCAAATACAATGCAAGGTGCTTGGTGTTAGCCGAAGCGGTTATTATGCCTGGAAAGCTGGAAAAAGCCATCAACCCAAAGAAGAAGATAAAGTAATGGAACAAAGGATCATCCATAGTTTCAGGGAAAATAAGCGCCGATATGGTTCACGGCGTATAGTCAAAGAGCTGCATTCAACTGGCAACCGGATCAGCCGCTATACAGCCGCGAAGGTACTTCGGAACAATGGCCTTAAGGCCATCCAACCTCGCAGCTTTGTACCTAAGACTACCGACAGCCGGCATGCCTACACCATTAGTCCTAATCTGCTGCTGGACAGGGCTATGCCCCAACAGCCCAACGAGGTGTGGGTGGGTGATATTACTTACATTCCCCTGGCCGGTGGTAAATGGGCCTACCTGGCTGTCTGGATGGACCTGTATTCCAGGCGGATCATTGGCTGGCACCTGGATTACCATATGCAGGAGTCATTGATCACAACGGCCTTTAAAAAGGCTTTACGGATGCGCAAGCCATCGAAAGGACTGATTGTGCATTCTGATCGGGGCGGCCAATATGCCAGTAATAACTTTAGAAAGCTCATCGATGACCATAAGTTGTTACAGAGCATGAGCCGTGCTGATAATCCCTACGATAATGCCTTCATGGAATCTTGCTTTAGCCGCTTTAAAGCCGAACTCCTGCAGGATGGAATCTTTGAAACGATTGAAGATGCCCATACTGAGATCTTTGAGTACCTGGAAATGTATTACAACACCAAGCGTCTACATTCCTCCCTCGATTATCAAAGTCCGATGTCCTATGAGAAAAAGTAGTATTATTGTTTAACCCAAGAGAATTTTGTGTCCGTGTAATTCAAACCACCTCAAATACTTTTTTGATCCCGGCTTTCGCCATTATTTTGATGTCAGTCTCCTGTGTCAGTGTCAATAAAAGAGAGGCAGTAACGTCTATGGACACACGATGGGTGGGTCGTCCAATCGTACCGAAAAATATCCTTTGGAGTTCGACCGGTGACAAGTACGCAGCGCGTCTGGACCAGTATTCGAGATTCCGCACCTATTATTTCACCCGGGATTCCGCGGTTTTTGCATTTGATTGCATCAATGACAGGAAGGTAATATGCAGGGATTCGAGCATTTATGATCAAAAAACAAGGATCTACCAGGACACGGCGATCTGCACTTACCAGGATAGCATCCTCTTTGCTGTGGAAAACGTGGAGATGCATACAGGCACTTACCAATTGAACAAAAGGCAGGTTATCTGTAAAATGCCGGGATTTGATGACACCCTAACCATTGGTGAACGGGGTGATGTGCTGGTTTCCAAAGACGGACCCTATGTTCCGTCGGCAAACTTCCAGGCGGAGAGTTATCGAAGACTTTTTGAGTTGATGGGAGCCGGTCCAGTAGCGGCTGGGGCGCGGACAGGTCGATGATAGAACTAGTCTTTGATGATCAGAAGCGCTACCTCCGATATAGTTCGGCGATCGAATAAAAGAAATGAAGCTCCCGGTCCTTTCGGAGCCGGGAGCGGCCAGATCTTATGGTTTTTTTGAGGTATAGGTGGCGTTGAACTTTCCATTGGTGATGACGAGGCTGTCATTCGCAAAATTTCCGAGCCCGACGGAGGTATAGAGTACGCCCTCGAAGGTGCCGGCAATGGTTTTCGAGTCTTTGTCCCAGCTGGTGATGGTAACATTGCCATGATCCATAGGAAAGGCAAGCCAGGAGTCATATTCAAAGGTGTGGTTTCTGTCCCAATACTGGAGATTGGACCAAGCGGTGATGCTATAGGGGACGTTGACTCTTGCCGAGTCCGGTACGGACACGCCAAAGTAGACGGTATCGCCGTTGACGAGATTGTAGCCGGAGACACCGATTTGAAGTCCCGTTAATTCGAGCCCCTGCGTATAGGTGAAGGCGGTAGCCGTGCCATCGAGGGTTGCACTGGTGCTGCCGGAAGCTGCCGAAGGGTTGCTATTGCTCTTTTTACAGGCCGGGAGGGCCAGTATGCCGGCCGCAGCGACGGCTAAAAGGGTCATTGAAATTGCGGATTTCGTCTTCATAGTTGTGGGATTAAAAAAATAGTTTTTCATAGGGAAGAAACGACTAAGGAGATGCCAATATTGTTGAAATAAGCGGTGCACGCAAGAATCCAGATTTTGTACAAATTCCGGTAAAAAAGGAACTCTATGCGGAGATAGATGCCGTGCTTTTCCCTGCGACTGACAAGATCGTGCCAAAAGTAGAGGGGATTCCGCTGTGATCGCAGCTAAGCAATAATCATCCCAATGATACCTACAAGTGCCCCTACCAGCAGGGTCCTGCTTTTGATCTTTGCGTCGATCTTAAAGGCATCGATGACAAAAGGACGCCACAGGATCACGCCGAATACGATATAGATCAGTATGGGAAATGTAAGCATACAGGCCCTTTCAAAGAAAAGCTCGTGATGGGCATAAAGGTGAAAGAGGATCGAAAAATTCGAGCAAACGATGAAGGCGACATGGATAAGCAGAAGGGACCATCCCAGCCACAGCTGCCTGAGGATGCAATACAGGCAAAGGGTGATATAGCAGGCGAATACCAGATCCGAGACCAGGAGTGCTTTGCCAAAAGTTGACGATCCGTGATTGTACAGCCATGCAAGCTGGTTTATGACGACAAAAATATTGTAGAGATAGTAGATTCCATATAACAGGATAAAGACCAATAGCCAGGTTTCTGATGAGTTGACAGGCAAGTCACGTCCGAACAATTCCCCGATCCAGGCGGCATAGTCGCGGCGGCTGTGTCTTGTTATGCCGTCCTGCATCTCCTTTTGCGCGATGGCCCATTCTTCCGCGTCGATCTCCTCCTTTGGTATACCCCTTTCGTTCAGGATCCGCTGGGCAGCGCTGACGGCTTCCGGCAGGTGATCTGAAGGTGTTCTGGCGACTTTGACAAGTTCGGGGACAGGCAGGTTTTGGTAAAGCTGGTAAAAATCGTGGTTCATGTAGTCAGGGATGGGGTTGCTACAAAATAAGGATAATTTGGTTTTTTTCAAAGCCTGACCAGGATTTGCCGGGGGACCAGAGGTTAATAAATGGAAGGCTGCCGCCTGAAACCGGGTAAGAATTTAAAAGGCGGACCTTTTTATGACCCACCAGGCTGCTATCAAGGCTATAAGTATAGATGACGGATACACAATAAATTTCCTGTACCATATTCTTTTTCCGAAGGGGATAATAACCAGCATGAAAACGCAGGCAATAACGATCACCTGACCGATCTCCACCCCTGCATTGAAAGACAGTATGGATGTATAGAATTTATTCCTGGGGAGACCAATCTCATTCAGGGCGCTTGCAAAGCCCATACCGTGTATCAGGCCAAATAAAAAAACGATGGCTATCCGCCAGGGCTTTAGCTCACTTAATAGCAGGTTCTCCACTGCTACAAATACAATTGAAAGGGCGATGACCGGTTCGACGACTGCGCCGGGAGCAACGAGAATGCCCTTCATGCTTAAGGCGAGCGTAACGGAATGGGCGAGGGTGAATGCAGTCGCCTGCAAAAGGATCGTCCTGATATTCGTACTAAGCAGGCAAAGACTTATCACAAATAAGATATGGTCTATTCCAAGGGGAATGATATGCTGGATCCCCAGTTGGATATAGAACCAAACCACATGCGAAGCCGGAGCTTTTTCCAAAGCGTAGTTGATGGTGTGTCCCTGCACGGTCATTGGAAGGGATAAAAGGAGTACCTGCGAGAATAACAGGAGCCAGTATGTTTTGCGAGGTTTCAACTATTTTTGGTTGAATGTGACTGGTCAGCCGTTGGATCTTCCTGCAGGGACCTGAGGGTATCGAGGCTTGCTGTTTTTAGCGTCTCTGCGATAATGGGGTTATTCGCCAATGCCTGCTGCAAAAGGGCCTTTGCTTCATTTCGATTTCCGGCACCGGCATATATCAAACCGGCATGGCAAAGCAATACAGGGTTTTTGCTGTGCGTCTTCAATGCCACCTGGAGATATGGCAGGGCTTCTGCATATTGTCGTTGGCAATAATACATCCAGGCCACCGTCTCGTTGACATCAATATTAGCCGGCCGGCGGTTGTATTCCATCAGGGCGTGTTCAAGGGCTTTGTCGTAATTGTTGACCTTCAGGTAGGCATAGGCCAATTCGCGGTCTGCATAGTGGCCGATATTATCATTATTCCCGCTGCTCTGTTCGTCCCTGCTAAGTTCATTGATAATAACGCCCATGAGGGAATCGGCACTTTCTTTTTTCCCCGCAAGTTTATAGGTCTCTGCCCATTCTTCCCTGATGGAATAGTCATTGATCATCGAGGCAGCCTTTCTATAATATTCAATCGCTTTGGAATACGATCTGCCGGCAGCTGCCACCCTTGCCAGACCTGCCAATGCATGCGCATAGCCAGGTCTTTCATCCAATGCGATGGTGTAATGCATTTCGGCGCTTCTGAGGTCCCCGGTATACTCGTATAGCCGCCCCAGTTGGATCCTTGACCATTCGGTCGTTTCATCACCCTGGCCACCTGCATCCACGGCCATTTTCATTGCTTCGATGGCCCCCTGGTAATCTCCATGGATCTCCCGTAGATAAGAAATACGTGCATAGGATCTGATGTCCGGTCTTACTGATACCATTCTATCGGCGTTGGCAACCGCAGAGTCATATTGGCCCATCTCCACATTCCCATCAACCAGCAACCCATAAATAAAGGCATTGAAAGGATTGATCTTTTGAGCTTTTTCGGCCAGTGCCAGCCCGTCGGCGAAATGATGCTGGGATAAGTAAATAAGGGACTTGAATGTTAAAGCCTCAAAGTTTAAAGAATCCAATGTCAATACTTTATTTACACATTTCAGGGCAGCCCGGTCATAGTACATATAATTACCGGTGATCCTTGCTTCCTGGATAAAAAGGGTGGTGAGCGCAAGGATCGATCTGGCATCCGAGGGGTCCTTTTTTATCTTACTGCGTAAAGCTGTAGCATAGCCTCGCCGTATCTTCCATTCGTTGTTCTCTGGGAAAGCGGCCTTTCTTTCCAGAAGGTCGTCTACTTTATTTTCCCGGTTCGTATAGCCGTTGTAAATGATGGCTATCCCCAGGGTCAATGCCACCAGGCTTATCATGTACCAATATTTCTTTTGCATGGCAATAATCAATTTATAGAAGCAAGCCCGCGGATTGAAGGGCAGGCCTGCTTCCAGGGTGTTCAGTTATTGTTTAACAACGCGAATGGTTTGTCTGGCACTCCCGTTTCGTATGGCGTAGATAAAATAGACCCCTTTTGCCAAGCCGGCTGCATTCCAGGGAACCGAATAAGTACCCGGCCTGATCTCGCCGTCGACCAATACTTTTATTAGTCTTCCGCTTGCATCATGTATTTCGATCCTCACCTGAGAGGCGGTTTCGATATGATACCTGATGGTATTGTTGTCAACAAAAGGATTGGGTGACGCACTCAGGAAAAGATCGGGGGCGGCAATGTCCAGCGTACTGCCGGCTGCCTTATAGGTGTCCATCTCGTCCACGGAATTGACGACCTTGTTGTTCCTGTTATTCTCTGCCGGAACTCCGCAACAGTTGTCATCTCCCGACCAGGGTGTCTGAACATAGGGGAAAGACGTCTTAAAGGTGGTGTCATTGGCATTTACGCCGGTGTTATAAGTGAGTACGTTCACCAGATTGGGAGTGACCGGATTTGCGCCTCCCTTAAAATCGTCGTACCACAGTCCTATGGCGGCGAGCACCACGCCGCTGACCGCCTGGAGTTCGATCCTGGTAACATCGTCTTCCAGCCTTCTACCATTGGGGAAGCCATCCATATTTGGAATGAACTGAAGCGAGAGATTCTTATTGTAAAGGGTGTCTGTCAGGCCCAGAACGGCAGCCTGTACTAATCCGAGGGCGCTGAATTTCGGATCATTTCGCCGAGTGGGAGGGACCGCCATATTTAAGCGAAGCATATCGCCCCCATTCGGAAGGAAATTGTTGATGAATGGTTTCCCCGCAGCCAGTGGATTGCCTTTTTTGCCGGTGGCTAACTGATAAGGCCGCAGATTTGGCACTCCTGTATGGAAGATGGGCCATAGGTCGACCGAACGCGGGGAATTAGGGGCCGGCAGCAGCAAAGTCCCGAAAATGGCATCATCCAGGGCGGTGCCGGTCAGCGCCGAGCTTCCTTTCAGTCCATACAATCCGTTCTGGTTATTCCCAAATCCAAAAGCACCCAGAGAATTCCGTTGAATACGTAAAGGTTTTAAAGCCGGGACGGCTCCTCCGAAGTAAGTATCATCCATATACAAAGCCAGTTCCGGATTGTAAAAATATTTTCCGAATATTTTTATGTTGGCCAGGTCTTCATATGGCGTGAGGAAATTCCAGAGGTCTTTTTTGCCGATAGGAATTACCGCCTCATTTGTCAAAGGCATACCTAATCTTGAGATCTGGACCCATGGGCCGAAGGACGTTTCAAATTCCTGGTCGTCATCATCCCTATAATGATCGTTATCATCATCCCGGTCTCTTCTTCTGGAATCGAAAAATCTTTCAAGCCCTGGTGTATTGAGCGTCCTGATCTTCCTCCTGCTGGCGGAAGCCCATACACCGATCACATAATCCGGGTCCAGGATATTTTTTGCATGTGACACCGATTTTCGGTCCTTTTGCAGGTCTTCGATATCCACTTGCAAAGCGATGACGGACACATTTTTACATTTCAGCGCGTCCATGGACTTTGAGCCAGTGGTCCTCGGTGCGTCTCCCAGATCGAAAATTCCCCCCAGGTCGACGAAGAAAGGATCGTCTGCCGTGCCGCAAAAGACTTTTTCCCCTGTCCTTGCTGTAGTAATTGCATTGTTGATTAGCGTGTTGTAATCGGCCACATTGAGCCCCACCGGAGAGCTAATGGAACGGGGTCCGATATTTGGCGGGGGCACGATACCATTATGGATAATGGTCTCAAAACCTCTCCCGGATTCCCGGCTTTTTTCCAACGTATAAGTCGTTTTCAGGTTTTGTTTTCCCAGACGGATATTAAAGAAAGTGGTAGGATCCTGGTTGGTCTTGTGAAATGTGAACCGGTAAACAATATCATCTCCGCGCGTGGCGACATCGTTGTCAATATGGATCTCGTAGCGGATGTCTTCGCCAAACTGATAATAGTTGGGACCGTTGAAGGGCAATTGGGCCGGAATGTAGTTGGCAAGGATCGTTATCTTGTCGGGGTGATCGGGGCTACGGAAAACGTACAGATCGGTGTTGTCAGCAAGCGGATCATTGGCGATCATGGGAGCTTCGCGGTGGCTGGAGGACATCAACACGCCGGAAACAGCTACCATAAAAGTGACGGCCGTGAAGAATAGGAACACTCTTCCAGTTTTTAATTTCTGATTCATAAACAGGTTTTTTTACTTTAAAAAAATAAATGCCCGAAGACTGAACTGGGTATGAATTGGAAAAAGTGTTTTGGTAGGACGGCTAAAGCGGGAGGCGGACGTGGGACATTTTATCTACGATAAATTATGGCGGGGAGATTTTTTCAACTAAATCAGGTATGAACAATGACAAGAGCTTTGAGGTGAAACGAGGGGTGGGGATGAGAATAGGTTGGGGCTTGCTGCCTTGGGGACAATGACGTATATTTAAAGATCATGGCTAACGAAGCATTCAGGTTCACCGGCGAGGACGCATTAAATTACGAGCAATACCTGGGGCCGTTGTTGTTCGAGCCTTCTGCGCTGGAACTTTTATCGTTTGTCGGTCCGCCCGGGGTCCCGGACGTATTGGAAATTGCCTGCGGAACGGGCAGGCTGACCCGGCATCTTCGTCACTATTTTCCGGCTACTACCCGACTCGTTGCTTCAGATATCAGTCCGGATATGATCGAACTGGCCCGGCGCCATTTGAAGGACCCTTCCGTTGAATTTCAGGTGGCCGATGTTCAGCAACTCCCTTTTTCCAATGATTCCTTTGACCTGGTGGTTTGTCAATACGGACTAATGTTCCTGCCTGAAAAATTAAAAGGGTTCAAAGAGATCTTTCGGGTTTTAAAGTGCGGAGGCCGGCTTGTCTTTTCCACCTGGGACAGCGTCGACAATATCCCCTTACTGGACCTTATCTTTAATCAGCTCATTCTGCCGTTCTTTAAAGGAGAGGACCTCACCCGCTTCCTGGTCCCTTTCTCTTTGTATGAACCGGCGGTCTTATCAGGTCTCCTGCGAGACGCGGGGTTTACTGATTGCCGCATCGTTCCCATACAGTTCGCCGGCCGCAGCGCATCTCCGGAAGGCGTGGTGAACGGATTTTTGGTAAAGCATCCGCTGGGGAGGCAGGTAGCGGCCAAGGACCCGGCAGCCGTCCAACCTATGGCAGAAGAAATGCAACGACGTCTGGCGCTGCGATTTGGAGTAAGTGATCTTGTTTTTGATCTAAAAGCGCTGATCGGGATAGGTCATAAATAATACCTGTTTGTCATTTATGCGGCTCACCAGGTTAATTTAATGACTATCTTGTAGGTAACTATTCATACTCCATGGCACTCTCGCGCAGGCAATTTCTCCTCGCCGGCCTAGGAATAGGCTCCTTTGGGTTTCAACGAAAACCTGGAAAGATAATAACGGTATTGGGGGAGATCTCCGTAGATGAATTGGGACAAACATTGGTCCATGAGCATATATTGGTTGATTTCATCGGAGCTGACAGGATCAGCTATGACCGATGGGACCGGGATCAGGTGGAAAAGAAAGTGTTGCCCTTCCTGTTCGAAGCAAAGCAGGCCGGTGTAAAATCCTTATTTGATTGTACCCCGGCTTTCCTGGGCCGTGATGTTATATTGCTAAAGAGGTTGTCGGAAAAAACCGGCTTACACATTGTCACCAATACCGGTTATTATGGAGCGGTAAATAATAAGTATCTACCTGCCTGGGCAAAGGTAGAAACGGATAAGCAGACAGCGCATCGATGGATCACGGAGTTTGAAGAAGGAATAGAAAACTCTGGTGTGAAGCCCGGATTCATTAAGATCAGTGTGGATGCAGGTAAACTATCGGACCTGCATCAGAAGTTGGTGCGGGCGGCAGCTATAACACATCTGGAAACAGGTCTTACGATTTGTTCTCATACCGGTAAGTCACCTGCCGCCTTTGAGCAGCTTGACATATTAAAGACAATGGGTGTGAAGGCTGGGGCTTTTGTATGGGTACATGCTCAGGCCGAAACAGATAAGACCCGGCATAACGAGGCGGCCATGCGTGGCGCCTGGGTAAGCCTGGATGGCATTGGATGGGGCGACTATGAGAACTATGCCGATTCTATAGTAAGGTTAAAGGAAAAACGGTTGCTAGACCGGGTATTGATCTCCCACGATGCAGGGTGGTACAAGCCCGGAGAGTCGGATGGGGGCCAGTTCACAGGGTTTACCAATATTTTCAACGAGCTCATGCCTTTACTCGATAAGAGAGGTTTTACTCAGGTCGATTATGAGCAGCTGCTCGTTAAAAATCCTGCCTCCGCATTTGCAATAGGTGCTAAGAAAGTTGAGATTTTTTGATTTAACCCATTAATTTATATGATATTTTAAATATACAATAAATAAATATGATTGGTTTTGAAAGGGAAAATGATAATAGATATTCTTATGATCAGTTTCTGTTAGTCTTTTTGAATGTACCGAAATCAGCTATTGCCTACACGAAAAACTGTATATATTTGCCCTATGCGAATGACAATATCCGGCCTTCCACGCCATTTCGACAAGTTTGACCTTCAACGACTTTTTAACCCATTTGGCTGGGTAGAGTATACAAAGATCCTCATCGACCCTCTTTCCGGTCTAAGCAAGGGAAAAGGAATCGTCGAGATGAGGGATGACCAGGCGAAAGTGGCCATGGCTGAGCTGCAGGGCAAAGTGCTGGGGACGAATCCCCTTAACATTAAAGAGGCTAAAGAAAGTGGTCCCAGGACCCGGTAATTTATTTTAGCTGGAGTGATCGTGCAGGATCTTCCAACCGTTGGCGGTGTGGATCATAACGAGCGAATACCGGCCCGAGCGTTCCGGCAGATTATTGCCGGACAGGGTGAATTTTCCTGTTAGAAGAGCGTAATTATCGCCCAGCATCGTGACTTTTAGTTCATCATAACTTAAGTTTTGTTTGGGCATTTTTCCATTAAAATAATGCTTCTCGTAGAGATCCCGGATGGCGGACAACCCCGCTGGACCGGTTGGCATCATCATGGTGGATGCGTCGGTGTACATCTTCATAAAATTGGTGAGGTCGCCTTTGTTCCAGTCGTCCGCAGAATTTTTCATTGCTGTTATTATGGCGGTTTCGGCGGATTGGGAACCAGGGTTTTGCTGGGCGGTCGAAGGGAGCGAAAGAATGGCAAGACTGAGAAAGCAGGAAAGAACGATCAGTAATTTTCTATAAGCCATGGCAAGACGGGTTTGTTTGGTAGGATAAATTTATGCATTAAAAAGAAGGAGCCAAATTTAATCCTGTATAGGAGAAGGTGTCGATGCGAAAAAGATCGAACAGCTGCTGTATCGAAAACAGACGATCCGGCAACCCCTATAAAATTACACTTCCAACATCTTCAATGAATTGGACAAATGGCAAGAAATTGGCAGCTCCAGATCCAAACAGGGCTTCATGCTGAAAAACTACGTCAAGATCGCCTGGCGCAATTGTACCAGGCACAAAGGAACCACGCTCATAAATATCCTGGGCCTCTCCATTGGGATCTGCGCCAGCCTGGTCATCTACCTCATTACGAGTTTCGAACTGAGCTATGATCGCTTTCATCCGGACGGAGACCGCATCTACCGGCTTGTGGCCAGGGCGCAGAACGATCTGGGCAAGGTGGGTTACATGGGCGGTATGAGCAACCCCCTGCCGATGGCGCTTCGTAAAGACCTCACGGGATTTGAGAATGTTACGGAATTTCATAATTATTTTGCCCGGGTAACGGTCCGCAGTGGGGACAACGCGCCGAAACTATTTGACGCGGCAAAAAGAGGAGAGGAGACGTCGCCGGTCATCATTGCGGAACCCCAATATTTCGAGATCTTCAAATACCGGTGGCTGCAAGGCAATCCGGCGACGGCGCTGAGCGAGCCATTCAAAGTCGTACTCTCCCGAAGCGAAGTCTATAAGTATTTTGGCCGCGAACCGCTGGACCGGATCATCGGCAAACAGATCGTCTATAACGATACGTATGTCAACGACTCGCTTCAGCTAACGGTATCCGGCATCGTTGAGGATTGGGATCACCATACCGATTTTGCCTTTTCAGACTTCATTTCCTTCTCCACCATCGAGCACAGTTTTCTGAAACAGGCGATATCCCCGAATAATTGGGGGAACTGGAATCCAAATGCGCAGGGATTCGTAAAGCTGGCAAAAGGGACTACGCCTGTGCAAATTGAAAAGGAATTTCCGCGGTTCGTAGCAGGGCATTTACCGCCCCATCCCGGATATTCCATCGAATTGCTGTTGCAACCCCTGAAAGACATCCATTTCAACAGTACTTACGGGGATACCTACTCCCGGCACGCTCATTTACCCACGTTGTACGCCCTCATGGGGATCGCAGCTTTCATTTTGCTGATCGCAGCGATCAATTTTATCAATTTGTCTACTGCCCAGTCCTTGCAGAGAGCTAAAGAGATTGGTGTCCGAAAAATATTGGGAAGCAGCAAGGGCAGCTTAAGAATCCAGTTCCTGGTGGAGACTTTGATGGTGACGGCTGTTGCTGCCATCCTTTCCGGTTTTTTTACAGGGCCCATCCTTCGTTTTTCCCGCAATTTTATCCCCGCCGGAGTCAGCCTGGATCTATCGGATCCCACCGTCATCGGGTTTTTGTTACTGATAACCATCATTACCGCCCTGCTTGCCGGTTACTATCCTGCAAAGGTCCTGGCATCTTATTCGCCTGTTCTGAATTTAAAAGGCATCGGCAATCAGGGGGCTGACAAAAGCAGTCGTCTTCGAAAAGCGCTGATAGTCTTTCAATTTACTATTTCCCTCGTTTTTATCATCGGCGCTCTCGTCATTGGCAATCAGATCCGCTTCATCCAAAACAAAGACCTTGGGTTTACAAAAGACGAGATCATCACACTGCGGACTGGATGGAGTGATCCTGTCGATCATGTCAGGCTCCTGGCCGACCGGCTCAGGCAGATTCCTGCTATCGGATCGGTAAGCATACACCTGGAGACGCCGGCGGCCAAAGGTCACTCCAATACCTGGCTCAAACGGGTCGACGAGCCGGAATTCAAGGTGGGGGCTGCTTATGAGATGTGCGACGAGAACTATGTTCCGCTCTATGGCCTGCGGATCGTCGCCGGGCGGAACATCGTACATTCAGATACTACACGGGAGTTTCTTGTGAATGAAACGGCAGTAAAGGATCTGGGATTTAGAAATGCCGGGGATGCCATCGGAAAGCCCGTTCAGACAGGCATGAACGAGGCAAAGGGATATATCGTCGGAGTGGTGAAAGACTTTCATTCCAGGTCCTTGCATGATCGGATCACTCCCTTCTTCCTCAGTTCCTACAAGCAACTTGAAAGGGCCGTTAGTGTGAAACTCGCGGCCGCCGATCTCCGGGCCGGACACTTCAATACTACCATCGCAAAAATTGAAAGGATCTGGAAAGAGATGTATCCGAATGAAAAATTCGAATATAGCTTCTTTGATCTGACGATTGCCCATTTGTATGCAGAAGAGCAAACCACGGCAAAACTGATGAATACGGCTGTGATCATTGCGATCTTCATTTCCTGCATGGGGTTGTTCGGTCTCGCCACTTTTTCCTCCCAACAGCGCACAAAAGAAATAGGTATCCGCAAGATATTAGGCGCCACCGTCCTTAATATCGCATCCCTGCTGTCGATCGATTTTTTGAAGCCGGTCCTGATTGCCATCGTCATAGCCTCGCCGGTCGCGTATTATTTCACTCACCGATGGCTTGATGACTTTGCTTACAGGATCCCGATCAGTGGCTGGGTGTTTGTAGTAGCCGGGATGTCAGCCGTCCTGATCGCCCTGGTGACCGTGAGCGTTCAGGCCGTTCGGGCGGCGTCTGCCAACCCGGTAAAAAGTCTGAGAACGGAATAAACCGATCATTGAAGCGGGGGGTGTGCAGTTGGCATTAGATCATGCTGTAAATTTATCGGGTGAAACGCGAGATACCTTTCGAATTTATCTTCGACTACCTGCTGCGGATCGAGACGACGGTCAAGCCCTACTTCGGGATGTTCGCCATATATTCCGGCGAAAGGTTGCTGCTGATGCTTCGGCAGCGGGATAATGAGCCGGAAATGAACGGGATCTGGATCGCCACAGCGAAGGGTGGACACGAAAGCTTGAAGAAGGAGCTGCCTGCGCTTCGTACGTTTTCCGGGTTAAAGGAAAAGGATTCGGGGACCGGCTGGCAAATGATACCGGCGACGGCGGATGATCTCGAGGAGACGGCGATCAAGGTTTGCGAGCTGATCGTCAGGCGGGACCCGCGTATCGGGAAGATCCCGCCGTTAAAGAGGAAGAAGAGGAAGTAGTACATGATCCTGTCATAAATAGTATATGGAATTTTTTCTATTCTGCATCCCGGTCTTGAGATAATCCTGATGCATGATCAGACCGATAAAACATTATAAGGCTTCAAAGTTTAAAAAAAGTAAGACTGTAAAGTTAAATGTTGCGATGCATCCATTTGTACTGGTTGCGATTGCGGCCGCACTTTCGGTCGTGGTTTTTTTGATCGTGGTATATTTTGCCAGGTATCTCAAGTAAGCATCAGGTGGCAGCGCGTTGATAATGGATGATCAGAACGCCGGTTTTTAACGGGATGGTTTTGATGAATTTCAGGGGCTGGCGGTCATCCAGTTTGATCTTCCCGAACAGGCGTGTGGTTCCACCGCCGGCGATGAGTGGCTGGACGCTGAAATAGTAATCGTCTACGAGCTTCGACCTGGTCAGGTCTGCCACTAAGCCGGGGCTGCCGATGGTAAGGAGGCCTTTTTCTCCCGGCCGCAGGAACTGACCAAGCTGGTTTTGGTCGATGGTTCTGACGATGGTGGAATTTTCCCAGGTGGTCCCGGTCAATGCTGAAGAGTAAACGAACTTTGGCTTATCGGTGAGAGCCCGGGCCATCCGCACCTGTGATTCGGCTGCTCCTTCTTTTTTTAGTATGGCTGGCCAGATCTGCTGGAACAGCTCAAAGCTGTTGCGGCCAAAAGCAACGGTTTGTGATTCGGCCAGCAGGCCGTGAACAAATTCATGAAACTCTGCGTCGGCATTGACGTACTGGCTGTCGACGAACCCGTCGGGTGTGGTATTAATGAGGCTGATGATCTTTCCCATTCGTGTTGTATTTAAAGTTATTTGATCACTACAAACCTAGTGCTTAGTTGCGGCCTCAATGGGGTGTATATTTGACAACTTGAGGGGTTGTTTGTGCAATTTATCGGTAGTATCTTGTGATATGAAACAAGTGACATTTTTAATGGCGGACGGGCAGCTCAAACCGAGCTGCCTGTTCGGAGCGATCGAAGTGCTGCAAAAAGCGAACGAGTTTTATATAAACCAGGGGCAGCAGCCGTTTTATACCATTGGAATGGCCGGGGTAAATTTACAACAGCCTTTGCTCAACGTTTCTTTTTCACTCCATGGGGTGCAGGATATTTCAGAGGTTAAAAAAACGGATGTCATTATCCTGCCGAGTTATGATACCAGGGATGATTTTGCGATCAACAGCAGTCGGGGAGCGCTGGATTGGGTGGAAGCACAATACAAACAGGGCGCGGAAGTGGCAAGCTTATGCACCGGGGCCTTCCTTTTGGCGGCGACGGGTTTATTGAAAGGGCAGTCCTGCTCTACGCACTGGAAGGCGGAGCCTGCATTTCGGAGTCTGTTTCCCGGATTAAAACTGGACACGCACAGGATCATTACAGATCATAACGGGTTGTATACGGCAGGCGGCGCCCAGTCGAGCCTGAACCTGATGTTGTACCTGGTGGAGAAATATAGCGGCCGGGAAGCGGCTATATATTGCGCGAAGGTTTTACAGATCGATATCGAGCGGAACTCGCAATTGCCTTTTATCGTGTTCGAGGGGCTTAAGGAACATGCCGATACCGCGATCAGGTCGGTTCAGGATTATATCGAGGCGAACATCGAGGAGAAACTGACGGTCGAATTTCTGGCGGACTTCTGCGCGATGAACCGGATCAATTTCTCGCGACGTTTCAAGCGGGCAACGAAAATTTCACCGGTAGACTATATCCAACGGGTCAAGGTAGAGGCAGCCAAACGAAGCCTGGAGGCAGGCCGCAAAAATATCAACGAGGTCATGTACGGAGTGGGTTATACGGACGTGAAGGCGTTTCGCCTGATCTTTAAAAAGGTGGCGGGCATTACGCCGCTGGAATACCGGAATAAATTCAGCAAGGGTCAATAATGCGCGATCTGCTGCCGCTGCTGGCTGCCATCACGCTGCCGCACGACCAACTGGTATAGTCATGCTCAGCTGTCTCCCGCCGTCCCTGTCGACAAGCGCCAGACGGTAATAGTCATTCCCGGCAAACGGAGACATATCCACGAAGTTGTAATCCTCCTTACCTTCTGCCCTGGTTACCACACCGATGCTATCCCAATTTACCCCATTGCGGCTTCGCTGTATAGTAAAATAGCCGTTGTCTGTAGTCCCCGTCTTCGGAGCGATAAACGCTATAGCCGTCAAATAAATAGAACCAGCCATTCAGAAACCGCATTGTCCCGGGATTGAAATAGTTGTACCGCCCGCCTGTCCACGAGCCGGAAGTAGCATCGGCACTGGTTAGCAGCAAGTCTGCGTTGGGGTTCCGGTTTGACTGGATCACAAAAACCCCGTTACCGTAAGCGATGCTCCTGTAAGTATCTGTATCGCAGCAAAGATTTTCGAAGGGGAGATGGTTCTCAAATATAGGGAAATATAAGGATTTTAAAGAGTGGGCAAAGGCCACTTTTGCTAATTGACGGCCGCCCTGATCCCATGTTTGTCCAGGAGAGCCTTTCGGAAGGATGTTAACACTTCCGGACCGGCATGAGCCAGTGCTATTGCCGGCTTATATTTTTCCTGGTTCACTGGCTGATACCTGATACTCCAGTTCATCGCCTCGAGCATTAGCGGCAAGAGGTCTATTGCCTTCTCTGTGAGACTATATTTTATTTTTTGTTTGTGTGAATCTTCGGGGTCTTTGCCTTTGGTGATCAAACCTTCTTTTTCAAGCGAAGCAAGTCTGTCTCTTAGAATATTGGATGCTATTCCTTCCTCCGACAAACGAAGCAGCTCATTGAAATGGCGTCGATTGTAGAAGATAATATCTCTGATGACCAGAAAAGTCCATTTATCGCCAATGACCTCGACCGCGAGGTTCATGGGGCAGTATGAGCGATGCGTTTGCATTTAGTATTTTCTAGTTGCAAGGTACAACTGGTTGCAAAATTGGCCAAAAAGCATTATAATAAAAATAATATATCTAAAGCATTTGTAGTTTGAGTAAAACTAGTTTAAATTTGCAAGTAGTTGTAAAATGATACTTGTTGTATCTTTTTTTGCTTGAGGAAAATGGGTCGAATTTCTAATAAAACTAAAACATAAGATTATGAACACAACAGGGAAAACAGTGCTGATCACCGGCGGAGGCTCGGGGATCGGTTTTGAGATCGCGAGATCATTTAGCGAGAAAGGAAATAAAGTGATCATTACGGGCAGGAACGAAGGCAGGCTAAAGGAAGCTGCTGCCAAATTGAGGAACGTCGATTATTTTGCGGCGGATATAAGCGACGAAAGGGATATCGACAGCCTGGTATCCCACCTTACTTCGAACTATTCTTCGCTGGACGTGCTCGTGAATAATGCGGCCAATGCGTCGTTCTATAATATTGGCAAAGGGGACGATGCATTGGAGAAGGCTACCGAAGAGATCAGGACCAATTATCTTTCTGTAATAAGCCTGACCGAAAAATTGCTGCCTGTCCTGGCGAAGCAACCCGAGGCAGCCATAGTGAATGTAACGGGTATTCTCGCTTTGACGCCGGCGTTTCCGATGCCTACTCATTCGGCAAGCAAGGCTGCTCTGCGTTCGTATACCGAGATCTTACGATTCACGCTGGAGAAGCAGGGATCGTCGATCAGGGTTGTTGAGCTGATGCCGCCGCTGACCAATACTGAATTTTCAAAACCGATCGGCGGCGCCAATGGGATTGCCGCTGAGATAGTGGCGCAGGAGCTGCTGGATGGCCTCGAGAACAATATTCCTGAGATCCGTGTTGGCCGGGTCGATGGTTTTTACAAGATGTTTTTTGCCGGTTCGGAGAAAGCTGTAGCTGCATTGAATCAACCGCAAGGGTAGGAATTGATATTTAACGTAAACAAACAATTTATGACAAAGCGGGTAGTTTATTTTGGCGGAGAAATATCTCAAAACTACGAGGAATATCTTGGCTCCTTTGTATTCGAGCCCTATGCTGTGGACCTGGCCAGTCGCATCGATTGGACAGGAGTAGGTCAGGTCCTTGAGCTGGCATGCGGCTCCGGGCGTCTCACCAGGCATATTTCGGAGCAGCTGCCCCTGACTGTTGCCTTCACAGCGACGGACCTGAACGAAGATATGATCAGGGTGGCGAAAGAGAAAGTGCCCACTGACAGAGTGAGATGGGCTTCCGCCGATATGCAGGATCTGCCTTTTAAAGACGGGTCTTTTGACCTGGTCGTCTGCCAGTTTGGGATCATGCTGGTACCGGACCAGGAAAAGGCGTTGTCTGAGATATTCCGGGTCCTGGAACCGGGCGGAACCGTTCTTTTCAGCACCTGGATGGACTTGCACTATAATCAATTGTGGGCGATAGGAAGCAGGGTGATACAATCCATTTTGGGGATGAGCCCTATCGAACGGAGCCCCGGCCCCTTCGCGATGGGTGACCAACCGGCCGTTGAGGATATGTTGAAGAGAACAGGGTTCGGCAATATTCAGGCCACGGTTGTTACCAACATGGGCGAGATCGAATCCGCCAAAAAGGCTGCTTTCGGTTTTATCTACGGTCTTCCGGTATCCCTGTTCATCGAGAAAGAGAAGGCGGGTGTGCTGCCGATCATTCTTCAAACATTGGAAGAGAAGCTAAGAGAGGAGCTGGGCGATCATCCCCTGCGGGTCCCGCAAAAAGCATTGGTCATAGAGGCAAGGAAAGAATAAGAGACCGGACTGCATTATACAGGCTATCCGATCGGCGGGACACTGTGCAGGGCCACGCGGTTGCCTTCCGTATCGATAAATATGGCCATGTGCCCGTGCTCCGGCGAGATCTCCGTTTTGGGGATGATGATCTTTCCCCCGGCGGCTTCGATCTTGTCCAGTACCTGTTGGACATCCGGGTTGGCATTGAGATAGACGATAGGACCATCCGATCCGGAGGGTTTATAGATGCCCGGGGCCAGAGCCAGGGCGCCACCGATGCCGGTCATGGGATCCTCGACCGGGAACATGCGCATCCGGATATGTGGTGTATCCAACGGTATAAGGGTAATATCCAAAATAGTTTCGTAGAATTTCTGGGCGCGATCGAGATCGGTAGCTGGCAGCTCGAACCAGCTGATAGCATTCTTCCTGGTCATATGCAAACATTTATTTGAAGGTAGGTTAAAAACCGAAATAAATAGCAGGCGCAAAAAGCGTACATTGGACTGTATCATAAGCGTACATTTTGCATATACTCTTTTTCTTACTGATTGATTGTCAGAAGGAAAAAAGCTGGTATTATTTTGGCCCAGAATCGGCATGCTAAAGAATTATTTGAAAATTGCGTGGAGAAACCTGATGAAGAGCAAGGTCTTTTCCTTTATCAACATTTTCGGTCTGACCATCGGTATCACCGTTTGCCTGATGATCTTCCTCTTTATCATGAACGAGTTCAGTTTTGACAGCTTCCATACAAAAGGGAAGGAGATCTACCGCGTCATGCGGACTTATGACCCCTCCAAACCCGCGGTGCCGTATCTTTCTGGCCCTTATGCCACGGCGTTGCTCAATGATTTCCCCGGGGAGATCAAACAGGCCGTCCGGGTTATGCCGGACAATGACCTGGTATCGTATAAGAACCGGCCTTTCAATGAAAAGAACGTTTATCTCGTAGATAGTAACTTTTTTACCTTTTTTTCTTTCCCTTTATTAAAGGGAAACGCGGCTACTGCGCTGAGCGACCCGAACAGTGTTGTAATGACGGAGACGACGGCAAAAAAATATTTTGGCGATGAAGACCCCATGGGAAAGATGGTCGATCTGAACAATGAGCGTAAGATGAGGGTCACGGGCATTGCCAGGGATGTGCCTGTCAACTCGCATCTGAATTTCGACCTTGTGATGTCGCTCTCTTTTGCGTATAACCAGCCATGGTTCAAGGAATGGAACAACAATAACCATTTTGTCTATGCTCTCCTGGACGCGTCTGCCAACCGGGCGGGTATAGAAAAACGTCTGCCGGGCTTTATGCAAAAATACATGGCGCCGACCATGCAAAAGATGGGGGTACAAGTGGGACTGTCACTGACACCTTTGAGAGATGTCTATTTTGAAGATGAATCGGCTTTCGACAATGTAAAGCATGGCAGTAAAAAGGTGGTATATGTTTTTTTGAGCATCGCGGTGCTGATCCTGCTGATCGCCTGTATCAACTTTATGAATCTGTCGACCATCCGTGCGGCAGAGCGTAGTAAGGAGGTAGGTTTGCGAAAGGTGATGGGTGCACTTCGTAAGAATCTCGCAGGGCAGTTCATTGGCGAGTCGCTGTTGCTTGCCATCATCTCCTGTATCCTGTCGATCGGCCTGCTCCAATTGCTGATGCCGCTGTACAGCGACCTGCTCGGGTTCAAATTGAGCGTGCCCTATGCGTCCTGGTGGCTCTACGCATTTCTTATTGGGACTATTATCGTCGTGGGGTTGCTGGCCGGCAGTTATCCCGCCCTGATCCTTTCCGGGTTCTCGCCCATCGAGGCGCTGAAAGGCAAATTAAAGCTGGGCAAGGGCGGCTCCCTCTTTAGACAAACCCTGGTCGTCGTCCAGTTCAGCATATCGGTATTCCTCATTACCGGCACGATCATTATCACCAAGCAAATGAGCTTTATCAAGAACAAAGCTCTTGGGTATAACCAGGAGCAGACCGTGGTCTTTCGGCTGGACAATAATGATATCTACAAAAACATGGACAGGTTCAAAAAGGAGCTTCAGGCCAACAGCAATATCGCCTCTGTATCCATGATGTCGGGTGAGCCTGGTGGTTTCTTCGATGAGCATACGTTCGATGTCGAAGGACAGAATAACAAAGTCTGGAAGGCAAGAACTGAATTCGCGGATTTCGAATTTGTCAGTACCCTGGGTCTGAAAGTCATCGCCGGCAGGGATCTTTCTTCGCAATATCCGACGGATTCAACATCAGCCGTGCTGCTGAACCGGCTGGCCGCAACGGCGCTGGGGTGGACACCGCAGCAGGCCATCGGGAAATGGATAAAGA
Organism: Puia sp.; assembly: GCA_035492595.1. GTDB lineage: Bacteria > Bacteroidota > Bacteroidia > Chitinophagales > Chitinophagaceae > Puia. The sequence continues at coordinate 5,085 of DATJJA010000032.1, read as the reverse complement.
ATACAGGACGGGATAGTCTCCGCCGCAGGGTGGTGGGGGTAGTAGAAGACTTCAATTTTACCTCGCTGAAACAGGATATCGAACCGCTGGTGATCTCGCCAAGCCTGGACAGAAGGGTAGCCGTCGTCCGGTTAAAGGCAGGCAACCTGCAAAGTAATGTTGCGCTGGTAAAGAAAGCTTATGCCGAAGCCGCGCCTGCCTATCCGTTCGAGTACATCTTTTTGGACAAGAAGTTTGACCAGCTCTACCGGAAAGATATCCGTCAGCAGACCATCCTCAGCATCTTTTCGGGGCTGGCGATAGTTATTGCCTGTCTGGGACTTTTTGGGCTGGCATCCTTTACTGCGGAAAAACGTACAAAAGAGATCGGCGTGCGGAAAGTGCTGGGCTCGTCGGTACAGAATATTATCCTGCTATTGTCGAAAGACCTGCTAAAGCCGGTGGTGCTGGCTACGCTGATCGCCATCCCGGTTGCTTATTCCGTGATGCACAGCTGGCTGCAAAATTTTGCTTACCGAACCGGTCTGCAGTGGTGGATCTTTGCGCTTGCGGCGGGTATAACCGTTGTCATTGCCCTGGCCACGGTTAGTTTCAGGGCGGTAAAAGCGGCAGTGGCCAATCCCACCAAGAGTCTGCGGAACGAATAGATGTCTTCAAGAAACGGTTTGCGGTGATTTCAAAATCAATACTCAAATAGTTTTGTTTTGTTGAGAAATATTTAGATATTTGTCTAAATATCTAAATGACTATTTGAATAACATCTTCAAAGCATTGAACGATCCGACCCGCAGAGCCATTCTGGAGATGCTCCGGGATAAGGATATGACAGCCGGGGATATCGCCGGGCAGTTCGACATGTCGTGGCCCAGCGTGTCCCATCACCTGGAGATCCTCCGGAAAGCGGGGTTGGTCGTAGCTCAGAAAGAAGGGCAGTTCCTTTATTATTCCATCAACACGACGGTCATGGACGATATGTTGCAATGGATGCTTCAGTTCACGAAAAAAAAGAAATAAGATGGCAACAAAATTTACATGGGCAGATGGTATTTTCCTTGTGCTGTGGGCATTGCCCCTTGTCTACCTTATCCGCGTATATTCATCACTGGGAGCTACCCTTCCCATACATTTCGACATGGCGGGGAAGCCGAATGGGTATGGCTCCCGGGGGGCATTCGTAGGCGTGGTACTGACGCTCAGCGGTATCGGCCTGGGGACGGCTCTTCTCGTCCGGTTCCTTCCGCGTATCGACCCAAAGCAAAAGGCCAAATATTCGGAGGCTATTTTTGTCCGGATCAGCCATGGGTTGCTGCTCTTCCTGTCGCTGATCTGCGGGGTCATGATCTATGCCTCGGTAAACGGCCATTTTACTCTCCCGCAAAAATTCCTGTATCCGGTACTTGGTCTTTTCTTCGCCTACCTGGGCAATCTTTTCAATAATGTGAAGCCAAATTACTTTGTCGGCATCCGGACGCCCTGGACACTGGAGAATGAGGTTGTCTGGCGTAAAACGCATAAACTGGCTGCCCGGATCTGGCTGCCGGGCGGGGTTCTGCTTGCTTTGCTGGGCTGGATTTTGCCTCCATCGGCAATGCATATCGTCTTTATTATATCGATCCTGATCATGGCCGTTGTGCCGGTAGTATATTCCTATATTCTTTTTCGTCAACTACCGAAATGAGTGTTCCATATGAAACCTCTGGTTTTCCTGGCGGCAGTGCTCTTTTTTAGTGGATGACCGGCAGGACGGTGTATCCACCGGCGATGTCAGCAGAGTGGTTACAACCGCGGATTTTTCCAAAGATGTCGAGACAAGCTTTGCATGGCTCAAGGCGCAAAAAAAGATAGACGCCGGCAGGATCGGCCTCATGGGGCATAGCGAGGGTGCGATGATCGCCCCGATAGTAGCCTCCCGTAATAAAGACATCGCCTTTATCATTTCACTTGCGGGTCCCGCCGCATCTTTTATGAAAGGTATCGTCAGCGAATACCGGGCTTATTTGTCGGCTACTCCCGACAGCATGAGGCCTAATTATATTCTGTCACCGGAGAAATTCGAAGCTCTTTTGGCGCCGCAAACAGCGACCCTGCTCCTTGACTGGTGGAAGTTCCTGCTCAGGTACAAGGCCAGCGACTACTACTAATGCCCGGATTGAATCATCTGTTCCAGCATTGTAAGAGCTGCACCGTCGTTGAATATGGGCAGATAGAGGAGAGTTTCTCCCCGGAAGTTTTGCGGCTTATGGGAGAGTGGATGGATAAAAATGTGAAGGGTAGATAAATTTCCCCTGGCAAATTGTATAGATGACCTTGTCGAAGTTGAGGATATCGGTGGCGGGATCTCCGGCCAGCAGGACGATATCGGCATCCATGCCGGGTGTGATCTGTCCGGTTTGTGAAGGCATGCCGAACCGTTTTGCGGGTTCGGTCGTCAGCATCGACAGGATGTGGCGGAAATCGAGACCGGAACCGGCCAGCAAATTGTATTCATCGCCCGTCGAATAGTCGGTGATATAGCCTACGTCGGTCCCGAAAAGCAGGGAGCCCCCCGCCGCTGAGAACGCACGCACCTGTTGTTGGGCGACCGGGATAAAGGGATTGTTTTTATCTTCTTTCACTCCGTGTTTCCGGAGTTCATCTTTCCAGAGTTTCAAGGTAGGGATAACCGACAGGTGTGCGGCAAGCATCCGTTGAATGGTATCAGCCGACCAGGTCCTGCCGCCGTCGGGGGTGGTATGCGCAAGGATATCCACGCCGCCGTCGAGAGCGATGGCCAGGCCCTGGTTGTCGGTGGGGTGTGCGAAGACCGGTTTACCCAGGCGATGGGCTTCCTTTACGATGGCTCTGACGACCGGAACCGGCATGTGGACAATACCGTGTGTGGTAGGTGATCCCGTCCAGAGTTTGATCCCGTCGGCGCCCGAATCGATCTGCTGCCGGACATGCAGGGCGGCCTGTTGCGGGTCCGTTGCTTCGGGGAGTTTCAATGGTTCGATATAGAAAGGGCTTCCATCCGGAGGGACGAGGGGGACGCCTGCCGTAAAGATGACAGGCCCTGAGACGTCGCCCTTCTTTATCCTGTCGCGGATCCGCAAGGTCTGCCGGAGGTCCAGCGCTGCCAGTTCAAAAACGTGAGCGAAGCCATGGCTGGTTAACATGTCGGTCATCTGCCGGTCGAATCTGTCTGCTGCGATCGTGTCGGCGCGGTTCCATTTCTGCTCGATAAAATGGACATGGCAGTTCCAGAAAGCAGCTGTCAGCGACATGCCTTTACAGTCGATGATCCGAAAGGATTTTGGCACGATGATCTGGTCGGAGCTGCCCACGCTTATAATTTTCCCGTTCCGGATCAATACGGTACCGTTTTCAATTGGCGCAGCGGAAGGAGATGAATAGATCCGTGCGCCTACGAGGGCGAGGGCAGCGGGAACCCTGGCCGTCTGCGCAAAGACGGAGGTTGTGAGAAGATAAAATAGTAGCAGGAGGGCTAGTATAGTCTTCAGCTGATTCATAATCTAAAGATATATATAATCTGCACAACCAACTGTTTCCAGATCGATATGAGATGAAGCCGGCTTTTTTGAGGTTTATTTAAGGCGCGTTCTTATTGATCTTCATTACCTGTTTTCCATTTTCGTATACGATGAGGACACCGTTATCTGCAAACTCCAGCTGCACGTCGTAGCCCTCCAGGAAGAATTTGGTTTTGGATTCAGGGAACAGTAAGGCTGTTGGCAGGCCGTCGCCGGATACCTGGATGGCGTTGCCCATTTTGATCACTTTCATGAGTTTGCCGTTCGTTTGCTGATAAGTCCCGGTGTACCGGTCGATCGTTGAGTCGGGCAATGTGATGCGAATATGAGTGGCGGTTCCCTTGTTCATGATCTCCAGGATCCTCGCACCCTGGGGAAGCGCGCGTTTGATGACCTGGTCGGAGATGAACATACCGTTATCTGCATTGGTCATCACGACGATGCCTTTTTTTGATTTGGGCATAAAGATAGCCATCGTTCTTACTCCGATATCCGAGCCACCGTGTTCAAGCGCATATTCTCCATCCGGAAGGCCCTGCACCAATCCCCAGCCCAGTCCCCGGTAATAGTCCTCTTTTATTTTCGCCTGGGGGCGGATCATATCGGAATAAATGGCATCGGGCAATCCATCTCCATGAATGACAGAAACACCAAGCTTTGAATAGTCTTTTATTGTCGTGATGAGATCGTCGGCGGCGTTGACAGGGGTCCTGATCGCGTTGGGGTATTGGTTACCCTGCCCGTCGTGCCACATGGCAAACCGGTTGGTGTCCAGATCCCTGCCCCAGTAGCGGGTGTCATGCATCTGTAGTGGCTCAAGCAGAACGGAGTCCATCAGCCTGTCCAGGGGCTTGTTGAATTTCTTTTCCAGCGCCCGTCGCAGGTATTCAAATCCTTCTCCTGAATATCCGAATTTAGTGCCCGGTTCAAATTTGAAATAGAGCTTACCCGAATCACTGTCCGAACGCCAGTTGGGAAAACCGGTCTGATGGCTCAGGGCATAGCGGGTCGTCAATTTTGTCAAATAGGGGTCGCTGGCAATATCGGGGTCGATCCAATAGTGCGCCAACGGCTCGTCCAGATCCCATTTTCCGGCTGCAACCAGTCTCAGTACCACCATTGCCACTACCGGCTTGGTTTGTGAAGCAATATTGAAGAGGGTATTGGCCGGAGCAGGGACTCCTTTTTTCAGGTCGCCAAACACTTTGATCCATTTTATCCTCCCGTTTTCGATCAGGCCTACGCCAACACAGGGAACATGGTATTCTGCCATCCACACCGGAATTTGCCGGAACAACGACTTTTTAAGGGTGTCGCCGGAAGGGGAAGGGAGACCGGTCGTGCGATTGGAGAGGGATATGCGATCGGAGTGGGGTGTGCGATCGGACTGGGGCGTTCGATCGAACGACGATGTGTATGCGTAGTTATGGATGAAGCAAAGAAAAGAAATTGCGATAAGGTAGATTTTGAAATGCATAAGGGCATCAAATTTTGATGAAAATAATGAAATAATCGGTAAGTAGGGGGAGACTAGAGCGTTTTTGCCAGCCGCTGG
>DATJJA010000031.1:0-119682 GCA_035492595.1 Puia sp. | reverse complement strand
TAAAGAAAAAGCCCGGTGCGAAACCGGGCTTTCAATATATGGATGGGTTAGTAAGTACCGGGAAATAAATTTCCCTACACAATATTAAAAATAATTTTCTCTATCTAAAAAAATTTTCCAACAAATTTTATTCACATTTTTTTTTAACGTGTGGAAAAGGGTAACGATTCACCACTGTTCCGACCTACCTTTGCGCAAATTTCAAACTATGCAATTTCCTTCTCCGGTTGCTGTTCAGTGGTTAAGTGAGTTTTTAGGCGCAGAGCTTATTGGTGATAAAAATGGCCATGCTACAGGCATTAATGAGATACATAAAGTCGAAAAAGGAGATATCGTATTTGTCGATCATCCTAAATATTATGATACCTGTCTTCAGTCCGAAGCCACGTTCATCATTATCAATAAGGCCGTAGAATGTCCGCCGGGCAAGGCTTTGCTGGTTGTAGACCAGCCTTTTGAGGCCTATCTGAAGATCGTCCGGCACTTTCGGCCCTTCCAGCCGGCTACTAAAATGATCAGTGACACGGCGATCATCGGAGAGGGGACATATCTCTACCCAAGTGTCTTTGTGGGACATCATGTGACCATTGGAAAGAACTGTTTTATACATCCCAACGTAACTATTCTGGACCATTGCATCATTGGCGACAATGTCATTATCCAGGCTGGTACGGTCATCGGATCGGATGCTTTTTATTACAACACCAAAAAAGACCGTGCCGTCTGGTATCGGAAGATGGAAAGCTGTGGCCGCGTAGTAATTGAAGATCATGTTGAAATAGGAGCAGGTTGTACTATCGACCGGGGGGTGAGCCATGACACGCGTATCGGGGCAGGGACGAAAATGGACAATATGATCCATATCGGTCATGATACGGTCACCGGGAAAAATTGCTTGTTCGCCGCCCAGGTCGGAATTGCCGGCGCAGTGGAGATCGGGAATGGCGTCGTTCTCTGGGGGCAGGTGGGTGTCAGCAAGACCCTTACCATCGGCGATAATGCGGTTGTCTATGCACAAAGTGGTGTGCCTGCATCCCTGGAAGGCGGTAAAGTCTACTTTGGCACACCTGCCGAAGACGCATTGCTCAAGAAAAAGGAGTTTGTCTGGATCAAACGTATTCCTGAGCTCTGGAAAAAAGTGATGCAGGGCTGATTATTGTGGCGGATTATAATCATACGGCAATACTTCGGCCAGCTTCTTCCAGGACCAGTAACCAATATTGGTGACATCCGACTGATCATAGAAATAACCATTCTCCTGGATGACAAATCCGTCGGTGAGATCAAGGGCCGAAATTTGTACTTTGGCCGTAAGGGGGAATTTATTTTCCTGAAGGTATTTTTTATCCGGGAGCTGGCCGGTATAGCTAATGCGAAGTCGTCCTGTCAGGCCGATCTGCACGTCACCGCTATCCACTGAATAGAATTTCGCGTCATAGGGGTCGCCGACCGGCTTCATTTTATTTTTGTCTATGGAATCGGCCAGCTCCAGCACGAATCCTTCTTCCTGCAGGGTACTGTCATACCAGCTGCGGAGGAAATGCAACCGTGATCCGATATAGGAATTGAACCGGTTCTGTTTCCACGTCTCCTGCTGTTCGGGGCTGCCCTGAATCTCTTCGAAAAGGGGGTATCCGGTATAGCTGCTGACATTTGTACTGTATTCATGGACAAAGGAGTCCAGCTGATAGTGGATCTTGTAACCAAGCGCATTATTGGTAATGACCAGGTCTGCGGTTGACTTTATACGCAGCTTGTTTCTCTTCTTATAGAAATAGAATTTCAGGACCTCCTTATTGTCAAGCGTGCACTGCGCTGCATTGGGTGTTGTTCCGATGAAATGATCCAGGAAGAACTGACCGTATTTGTCCCAGCCATCTGCTACTTCTGCGCTGCCGGTGACTACTGCCTGTTCGAGGCTCTTGTCCTGTTCCTTTAGCTGGATCTTCAGTGTATCGCTGTCCTTGTGATCTTTGCCGATACGGATGGACTGAGTTTCATACCCTGTATAGGATATGATCAGGTCATATCCTCCGTTGGCGAGGCGCAGATGGAAGCCGCCGTCTGCTTTTGACAGGGTGCCTACTGTCGTATTCTGACAAAATACGGAGGCGCCTGTCAGCGGCTGACCGGATTTCAGGTCGGTGACCAGACCGTCGATAGCAAATGTCTTATCCTGGGAAAAGGCGGAAAGGGAGAAAAAGAAAGAGATCAAACAAAGCAGAAGGGGTCGACTCGGGTTCATGGATATCGTTTGAGACAGTAAGTTAGTAAGCCGGGGTCAGATTTGAAAGAGGAATCAGTATTTTAACATGGCAAGGTAAGCATTGCAAGCCGTTTTTATGGTCTCATCCAGGGGGGTGAACCGGAATCCGGGCAGCTGCTGAAGGATCTTGTTGTTGTCGAAAAAGGTCTTGCTCCTGGCCACTCTTGCGCTTTCCCTGGTCAGTATGGATGGCTGACCGGTAAAAATGCTTTTTACTCCGGCCATTCGCCAGGCCATGCCGGCTAAAAGGGGTGTAGCTTCCCGGGAAGGGCGTCGTTTCCCAAGTCCGTCGGCCATATCGTCAAAAAGATGCCGGAAGGTCCAGTTGTCGCCATTGAGGATATACCGCTCACCGCTGACATCGTTCTCCAGCAGACAAACGACGGCTCGTGCTGCATCGGCCACGTCCACAAAACCATTTACTCCTTCGGTGTACCAGGGAAATTCCCGGAAGGCGTTGCGAAACAGTGTGCAGCTGCTGCTATTCCAGTCTCCGTAGCCCAGCAGCGTACTGGGGTTGACGATAGCGCCCGACAGTCCTTCACCGATGCCCCGCCAAACTTCCACTTCTCCGTGATATTTGCTGATGGCATAATTCGTGTTCCATTTGCTGTCGCTCCATTTCTTTTCTTCTGTCACGTGCTCTCCGTTGCCTGTGCGGCCCAAAGCTGCAACGGAGCTGACGTAGATAAAACGTTTTATATTTTTTTCCAGCGCAATATTGACCACATTGGCCGTCCCATTGATGTTGGTGCTGAACATTTCCCGGCGGTCGCGGGCGGCGAAGGACAGCTTTGCAGCAGCATGGATGACTGCGTCGGTATCCTCCATTGCTTCTTCCAGATCGGTAACATCGAGAATATTGCCGGAGATCCATTCTACTTTTTCCAGTATGTCGGGGGGGATGAAAGCAGGCAAAGAATTGCTGCGACGGATGGCGCGCACGGCATATCCTTTTGCAACCAGTTCCCTGATGATATAAGCGCCCAGGAAACCGGTGCCGCCAGTGACTAGTATTTTCCCATTTATTTTATTGTTCATACCGGTAATATCCTTTTCCTGTCTTTCTTCCCAGCGCACCCTGTTTGACCTGTGACTCCTGGATAGGGGAAGGTTTCAGACGCTGGGGCTGGCCCATTGCCTCGTATACGGAGCAGCTGACAGCATAATTAATATCATTGCCGATGAGGTCCATCAGCCGGAAAGGTCCCATTTTGAAACCTGTAGCTTCCATTACCTGATCGATGGTTTCTATATCGGCTAATCCTTCTTCTACCAGGCGCAGCGCTTCCAGGTAATAAGGCCGGGCCACGTGATTGACGATAAAGCCGGGGGCGTCCTTACACAATACCGGGGTCTTACCCATTTGGATAGCCAAAGCCGTGAGGGATTTGATGGTGGTTTCGTCCGACAGGGGTGTCATTACTACTTCAACCAGCTTCATCAGCGGTGCGGGGTTGAAAAAATGCAAACCGGCAAATCGTTGAGGATGGGGGATCTGCCGGGCAAGGGAGGTGAGAGAAAGGGAAGAAGTATTGGAAGCAAAAATAGCCTCGCGGCTGTTCAGTGCTGCCAGGCTTTTAAAAAGCTCCTCTTTTATTTCCGGTTTCTCTACGATGGCTTCGATCATAAGATCGGCGACACAATCGGCGATTGCCGTGGTATAAGAAAGACGGCTCAGGACGAGCTGCTGTTCCGCCGGACTTAACTTGTTCTTTTCCGTCAGTATCTGCAGGTTTTTTTCGATAGCCGCCCGGCCTTTCTGCACCATTTCCGCATTTACATCGAATAAGGTGGTTTTGTAGCCTGCCATAGCAGCTACCTGGGCAATACCGCTGCCCATGGTGCCAGCCCCGCAAACGCAGATCTTTTGTATCATAGATTTTTTTTATACCGCACCGGTAAACTGCTTGAGGAACCGGACATCGTTTTGCGAGTACAGGCGCAGGTCATTGATGCGGTATTTGAGCTGGCAGATCCGTTCGATCCCCATTCCAAAGGCAAAGCCTGTATACTTGTTGCTATCGATACCGAAGTTTTCGAGCATTTTGGGGTGGACCATGCCGCTGCCGAGAATTTCTACCCAGCCGGTATGTTTACAGACGCTGCAGCCGACGCCGCCGCAGATGCGACAGTTGATGTCCATTTCTGCGCTGGGCTCGGTGAACGGGAAATAGGAGGGGCGGAAACGGACCTTCACATCTTTGCCGAACATTTCCTGTACGAAGAAGTAAAGGGTCTGTTTCAGGTCGGCGAAGGAGACATTCTCATCGACATACAGGCCTTCTGTCTGATGAAAGAAGCAATGTGCGCGGGCGCTGATGGTCTCATTGCGATATACCCTTCCCGGGCAGATGATCCGGATAGGGGGTTTTTGCTTTTCCATAGTACGCGCCTGTACGCTGCTGGTATGTGTGCGGAGCAGCCAGTCGGGTTGCTGATGAATATAGAAGGTATCCTGCATATCCCGGGCCGGATGATTTTCGGGCAGGTTGAGAGCGGTGAAGTTATGCCAGTCATCCTCGATCTCGGGGCCTTCAGCCACGGAGAAACCCAACCGCCCAAAGATATGAACGATCTGGTCGCGTACGAGGGTGATGGGATGATGCGTCCCCAGGGGCAGGACATCTCCCGGCAGGCTGAGGTCTATATTATGGGCCTTGCCGGCAGGACCAGTTCCGAGGCTACCTTTCCAGTCTTCATATTTGGATTCGGCCAGCTGTTTGAATTCGTTCAATACCTGACCGAATTCTTTTTTCTGGTCGGCGGGTACATTCTTCATTTCCGTAAAAAGGTTTTTTACAATCCCTTTTGTACCAAGAAAGCGAATGCGATATGCCTCCAGTGCTTCTGCTCCGTCCGGAATGATGGAAGTGATCTCCTGTTTGTACTGCTCAATTTGTTGTAACAATTGCTCCATACCACAAAGATACCTAGTTTTGCCCCAAAAAAACACCCATTTCATGTCTCCCAACCTGCATATAAGCGATTTTCTTGATCCGATCAACCTGGCCGAACTATCACAGGATCAGGGCTACAAGGACGGGCAGATCGGCAAGCTCATCGATGCTTATGATGAGTCCTTTCCCGACCTGTATGAATCGGACATGGTGATAGTAGGCTGTGAGGAAGAGAGGGGCATCGGGCGCGACCGCAGGGGCGGCGGCGGTCCTGACGCCATCCGGGAGCAGTTCTACCAGCTGTATTACTGGCATCCTGATGTGAAGCTGGCGGATGCTGGAAATATCCGGGCAGGGGCAACCCTGAGCGACACCTATGCGGCGCTGAAAACGGTCCTCAGGGAGCTGACGTCCATTGGTAAGACCGTCGTTATCCTGGGTGGATCGCACGATCTGACCTTATCCCAGTATTATACCTATTCCGATAAGAAACATATCATAGAGGCAACCTGTGTCGACGCGCTGATCGACCTGGATATCGACTCCCTGAACCGGAGCGATAATTTCCTCATGGAGATGCTGACCGGGGAGCCCAACTATATCCATCATTATAATCACATCGGTTTTCAGAGCTACTACGTCCATCCGCATATGCTGGAGACGATGGACAAGCTGCGGTTCGACTGTTTCAGGCTGGGCAGTGTAAAGGACAATATTGAAGAAATGGAACCGGTGATCCGTAATTCGCATTTGTTCAGCTTTGATATTTCTGCGATGGCCCATTCTTTTGCTCCTGCGAATCATATTTCCCCGAACGGGTTTAATGGTGAGGAGGCCTGTATACTTATGCGTTATGCGGGGCTTAGCCATAATGTCAATACGGTAGGTATCTATGGTTACATGCCGACCCGGGATCAGGGGCAGCTGACGGCCCGGCAGATCAGCAATATGCTATGGTACCTTATAGACGGCAAGAGCAGGGGCCGGCGGGAAGCGGCGCTTTCGGACAGAGATTTCTTTATCGAATACCGCACTGCCTTTGCCGAAGTGGAGACGACCTTCCTGCAAAGCAAAAAGACCCAGCGGTGGTGGATGCAGCTGCCGGATAATAAATACATTGCCTGCTCTTATAAGGATTACCTGCTGGCGAGCAGCAATGAGATCCCCGAAAGATGGCTGCGGGCGCAGGAGAGAGGATAGGTTTTTTAACTATATTGCAGCAAAGCATCTGTCATGAGGTTGTATACCGGGTTAGCGCTGATCCTTGTCGTTCTTTATTTGCAGGCCTGCTCGCCGGCGCATTCCGTTCAGTCGCCGGCTCAGGCGGCAGCCGGCAGCGGAAAGGCTGCTGGTCCGACGGTTCCTACGGTTACGACGGCTGCGCTGGATGAACTGCTGAGGCAGCCGGGGCTTCAGTCCGCGCAGGTAGGCGTCTGTCTCTACGACCCATCTTCCTCCACCTATAAGGTCAATTACCAGGGCGATAAATATTTTATCCCTGCCAGCAATACCAAGCTTTTTTCCCTGTATGCGGGAATGAAGTATTTAGGTGATTCGCTTGTGGGTATGCGTTATTTGAAGGATGATACGGCATTGTATATATTCCCTTCGGGTGACCCGACCTTTCTGCATCCTTCTTTTCCGGACCAGCCGGTTATCCGCTTCCTTCAGCATACTCCTCAGCACCTCTATCTGACCAATGGCAACTGGAAGGATAAGCCACTCGGCCGTGGCTGGGCCTGGGATGACTATAACGACGACTACATGTCCGAACGCAGCGCCTTTCCTGTTTATGGCAACCTGATCCGCTGGGTATCGGATTCGCTCTCCTCCTCTTTTTACTCTATACCGGACATCAACTGGCCCGTTCGATTCTCCACGGATACGACAAAACAGGTCTTTCATGTACAGCGGGACTGGACAAGGAATGCGTTTGAAATAACAGAAGGTAAGGGTCGCACCCGCGAGCAGGATGTACCCTTCATTACGGAGGGGGGCGCTTCGGCTGCGCTGCTCTTAAAGGACACAGTAGGCAGGGAGGTAAAATTGTGGGACCGCCCGTTTGGATGGACATCGTATCCACCCCTGAGTGCGTTGGGGTCTGCCGCCTCAGCCCAGGCCGGCACCCTATATTCCCGGCCGGTAGATTCGATGTTTCGCCCGATGATGTATAACAGCGACAATTTTTTTGCCGAGCAGACGCTGTTGATGGTAAGTAATCAGCTGCTGCATGAAATGAACGACCCGCGGATCATCGACACCTTGCTGAAGACCGATCTGAAGGACCTGCCGCAGCATCCATTTTGGGTAGATGGCTGCGGGCTCAGCCGTAACGACCTCTTCACACCACAGGACTTTATCTGGCTGCTTAACAAGCTAAAAAATGAGTTCGGGCTGGATCGTATGAAAAGGATCCTGCCAACGGGGGGGAAGGGGACTCTGGCGTCTTATTACCGCCAGGACAGCGGATATATCTTTGCAAAGACGGGTAGTCTTTCGGGGGTTGTCGCGCTCAGCGGCTATCTTATCACACAAAAAGATCATCTCCTTTTGTTCTCCATCCTCATCAACAACTATACCGGCAGCGGAGTAACGGTACGCCGCCAGATGGAACAGCTGATCCATACGTTCCGGAGCAACTATTGAGCTCCTGCTGCCTGCAAAAATAATTTTCCCGGTCTTACCCAACGTTGTTGCAGGCAGGCGCGTACATGTAAGGGTATTCTCAGTCAGGAAAAAGAGATTTAGCACCATTGTTTTCTCCAGAAGATGACATACAAATAACGATCAGGGGTTGTATCAGCAACGACCGCAGATCGCAGGAAGAATTATATCGACGATATTATCCTGCGCTTATGGCCGTATGTGTCCGTTATGTCCGGGACAATAATGATGTGGTGGAGGTCCTGAACGATGCTTTTCTAAAGGTGTTCAGGCAGCTGGACAGGTATGATCCCGGGAAGGGGTCCCTGTATACCTGGATGAGGAAGATCGTGATCAATACGGCGCTGGACTCGCTGCGGAGGCAAAAGGTCATTCGGGATCGCGAGATGCCGATTGGTGAGGAAGAGGCGGGAATTGATAATGATGCTCTTTCGAAGCTCAGTGGCGACGAATTGCTCAATATGATCCGAAAGCTACCCATAACAACGCGTCTGGTGTTTACGCTCCATGGCATCGACGGTTTCTCGCACCGGGAGATAGCGTCCATGCTGGGGATCAGCGAAGGGACCAGCAGGTGGTACCTGAGCGATGCCAGAAGGCAGCTGAAACTAATCTTTCACCTTATGGAACCTAATTCATAATGGAAAGGCGTTACGATAACAATCCATGGGCTGACAAGCTATCACAGGTTACCCTCCCGGATGGCGGGGAGGCGTGGAAAGCGATGGAGCTGTTGCTGGACAAGGAGATGCCAGTGGGAAAGCAGCGTGATAAGCGACGCTGGATTTTGCTGTTGCTTCTGCTGTTGTTGCTGATCGGCGTTTGTAATTGCCCGGGGCGGGGGCGGCTTTTTGGGGACCGTCCTGTTGCGCCAGTGGAGCAGGAGGCAAAGGATCTGCCGGAAAATGCGGGTGGAGGTCTGCCTGAGCGTGCGAATGGGGATCGGCGGGAGCATGTGGGTGGGGATACTCTGGGATATGCAGATAGAGGGATTGCCGGGCACGATGGGCCGGGCACAGAGGAGAAAGGCCGTGGCATTGGCGGGAAGGGTCGGACCGCGGGTGGGAAGGGTCAGGCCACGGGTGGGAAGGGTCAGGCCATGGGTGGGAAGGGTCAGAGCATAGTAGGGAAAGGCCGGGGAGCAGGCAGGAAGGGAAGCGGGGTTTTGCGGGGGCACAGGGGTAAAATTGCCGGCAGGTTTTCCGGCGACCTTGTCTCGCGCGGGGGCGGCGTATCCGGCGGTGACAGCGTTTCGCCCGGGGACGGCATTTCTGGCGGTGACAGCGTTTCGCATGGGGGCGGCGTTTCTGGCAGCGACAGCGTTTCGTCCGGGAACAGTGTTCCTGGCAAAGACAGCACGCTTTTTACAAAAAAAGCTACCTCAAAAAAAGACAGCCTGCAGAAAGCATCAGCAAAGCCTGCTCCAAAACCAGCGGAAGAAAAAGAGCAAAAAGAGAAAGGCTGGTGGACGGCGGGTATCGGTCTCAACCAATTCTTTACAGTCGGCGGACAGCAGGCTTCTCAATATAATTCGGGTGGTATCAGTGGAACTTTGGGCGACTATATTCCGGTACCGGTGATCCAGTATCATTTTAACCGGAAATTCTATTTGCAGCTGGAAGCTCAATTCAACTCGCCTCAGTACACCAAAAAGGACCTGGTCATTAGCCGGCCGCCGTTGGATTCCCTCTCCCCGGTGCAGAAAAGGCAAAGTACCGTATTCATCAAAAAGCTCTTTTATTTCAATCTGCCCCTTAGTATTCATTACAATGTTTACCGGGGACTTAACCTGGGAGCGGGACTCCAGTTCTCCCGGCTGAGCAATGGCTTCGGTCTTTACCAGGATCAATATCTGAACAGCTCTACCGGTGGCATTGACACCACCACGGCAGTTGCCAAAAGCGTCAAAGGCGATTCGCTCTATAAAAGAATAAAAACGGATGAATTGCGCTTCCTGTTCGATGCCTCCTATACCTGGAAGCATTTCATCTTCGGGATAAGATATAACCAGGCGCTGAGTAAATTCATAAATGTCCAGATAACGCCGGGAGAAGTGACGCAGGGGCGAAACAGCAGCCTTCAATTATATATGCGGTATATCCTCTGGGATAACCGGAAAAAGCCGGCGGATCTGACAAAATAAGCTATCCAAAGTTTTACAGTTTCTTCCTGCATTCGGGCTGTCGCCCGGATAGGGATTCCTATTGCCCAAAAAACCAGTGATACCCCCATTTTATAAAATTTCATTTTTTGTATTATGCCCCTTAAAAGAATACTGAATAACCTATGGATCTTAATTCCCGCCATTCCTTTTTATCTAGCTGTCTCTAAATGTTTGGAGAATATACCCGTAATGGACGATTTCGACATGCCTCTCAGATATTGTATGGAATTTCAAAAAGCTGACTATTGGACTAAATGTAGTATGTTTTTCTGCCAATATGGAGAACACCGGTTAATCCCCTCTAAAATTCTTTATCTGACTTATTATTATTTGACAGGTACTTTTAATTTCAGAATAATAGGGGTCATTGGAGATCTGCAATTACTCGGAGTAGCGCTGGTTTCGGTTCATTTTCTTAGAAAGTATAGTAAACACTGGCAGTTCCTCTCCTTTATCTGGCTTTTATTGATATTCGATCTGAATACTTTCGAGAACGCTTGCATGTGCATGAATGCTGTTGGCAACTACGGGCAGGTCGCCTTCTTTTTTCTTACTTTATACTTATACGACCTGGATAAACGATGGCTGCCCTTAGCCGCATTGGTTCAACTACTATGTGGCTTCTCAAATGGCAATGGAATGCTGGCCATGCTTATTATTCCCTTTTTTTGCTGGTCAAAGGGAGATAATACTAAATTTATTGTTTCTTCTATTGCAGGGGTTAGCTGCATAGCTTTAAATTTTATTTTTCATCATGCCGAAACGCTTCCAACTGCATTACCATTCGACCTCAATCGTACCATTATTTATTTCATTCGAATGGCAGGGGCGCACTTTGACTTTGATAATAGCTTCTGGATCGGAATAATTGTCCTTGCGGGGCTGGGTTATCTTATTTGTACAAAACCTAAAATGCCAAAAGAATGGAATGATGCGGGGATAAGGTGCATACTTGCATTTGTTGTTGGGACGATGCTTTTGGCGGCCTGGTTCCGGGGTAATGCTTCCGACGCCCAATTCCAGACTTCGAGATATTTGATCTATCCCCAGCTGATGATAGCCTGTATCATTTTCTTCTTATTTAAGAAATTCAAAAATAAAACCTGGCAGGTCGGAGGCATGGCTGGTGTCCTGTTAATAATGCTGCCTACGTATAAGCACAATCATGAGTTTGGAGAAATGGGATTCAAAAGAACCCAATTTAGGGCAATTACGAGACGATACTGGCATCCTCATCCTGATCAGGCAGCGCATATATGCAAGGAGGCTTGCGAGGAAGGGGTCTATTGCATAGATGAAAATCGTTGAAGTACAAAGATCCTGGATATGCTGCCGCCCTGTTCATCGTCCGAACATTTTCTCCAGGTAGTCCGGTTTGAACTCCATAAAGGTGGGATCTCCTCCCGGAGTGATGTTGTGCTGTGTGCAGGCGAAGAGGTCATTGACCAGTATGCGCATTTCCTTTTCCGACAGAGGGGTGTCGGGTTTTACGGCCTGCTGCCGGGCCATGGTGCGGACGAGCTTCTCCCGTTTGGAAAAACGGATCTCGCTGGTGAAGTGTTTGAACTGTTCCAGCAGGTTTTCAAGAGAGGCTTTGTCGTCGCCGTGGCTGGTGTCTGCCGGGGTGCCCTGTATAATGAAACTATCTTTTCCAAAGGGTTCTATCGCATAACCCAGCTGGTTGAGATCGGGCAATAATTCGTTGAGCAGGATGGCATCCTGCGCCGACAGGGTCAGTGTTGCGGGAAACAGGCTTTTCTGACTGGGGATCTGTTTGCCGGTTGCCGCGGTCTTATAGCGTTCGTAGAGGATCCGTTCGTGTGCTGCCTGCTGATGAATGACAATAAAGCTCCGGTTTGTAGAGACGGATATATAGGTCTTTAGCAATTGCTGCAGCGGGGCGTTCTCAATGGGCATTATCGGCTTGGACGGAATATTGATGCCTAAGAGACTATCCACGGCGCCTTCGGTGGAGGGGCGCTGTTGCGAGGGTTGGGGGGATCCGCCTTGGGGAGTTCCGCCTTGGGGAGCTCCGTCTTGGGGAGTTCCGCCTTTTTGGATAGATCCTGCCAGGGCTCCGAGGTCCTCCTTATCGGTATGGAGAGGGGGGTTGGCCGGGCCCTCATAAAAATCTTTCCAGTGGCGTAACTCACTTTTGTTGGTGGGCTCGATAAAATGCGCCTGGTTCTTCCTGGTAAAAGTCTGGTAGAGCGAGGAAGAGGTGACCTCTGCCTTTTTTTCATCGGAGACCGGTTTGCTTATTGCGTCGAGGTGCTGTATGGACGGGTCCAGGTCAAAGTCCAGGGTTGGTGTGACGCTGAACTGGGCCAGGGCGTGTTTTACAGCGGCCTGCACAAAAGCATAGACGATCTTTTCATCTTCGAACTTTATCTCCTGTTTGGTAGGATGGACGTTGATGTCCAGCTGCTCGGGATCAAGGTCGATAAATAAGACATAGAGCGGGAAGCTTTCCTGGGGGATCATATCCCGGTAGGCGTTCATTACTGCATGATTGAGATAGGCGCTGCGAATGAAACGATTGTTGACGAAAAAATACTGGTCTCCTCTTGTTTTTTTTGCTGTCTCGGGTTTGCCGACAAACCCATAGATATTGAGATAGTCGGTATTCTCCTGGACTGAAACGAGCCTGGGCGCCTGGGCGCTGCCGAGGATCTGTACGATTCGTTGTTTGAGGCTTCCCTTTTCGAGGTGCATGACCTCCTGGCCGTTGCTGGTCAGGGAAAAGAATATAGAGGGGAAGGCCAGCGCTACGCGAATGAACTCGTCGACGATGTGCCGCAGTTCTGCGGGATTGCTCTTCAGGAAGTTCCGGCGGGCGGGTACGTTGAAGAAAAGATTCTTCATGGCTATGCTGGTACCTGTGGGCAGTGCGACCGGCTCCTGGCGGATCACCCTGCTATTTTCGATCTCGATAAAGGTGCCGGCCTCGTCTTCCGGCCGGCGTGTCCGCAGCTCGACCTGTGCGACGGCGGCGATGGACGCCAGCGCTTCACCACGAAAGCCCATGGTGCGGATATGGAAGAGGTCGTCGATGTTTCGGATCTTGGAAGTAGCATGCCGCTCAAAGGCTATTCTCGCATCTGTCTCGCTCATTCCTTTGCCGTTGTCTACCACCTGTATCAGCGACTTGCCGGCATCCTGGATAAAAAGACGGATGTCTGTAGCTCCGGCGTCGACCGCATTTTCGAGCAATTCCTTCACTGCGCTGGCAGGTCGCTGGATGACCTCTCCTGCGGCTATCTGATTGGCGATGTTATCGGGCAATAATTGAATGATGTCTGGCAATTCTACCTTAATTTGTGTGCAATTTACGCCGAAATAATCATAAGGCTAAGTTTGCACGATATGAGAAAATCCTTCCTTTTTCTGCTCCTGGTGACCAATTTTATGTGTAGTTATGCCCAGCGCGCGGCCGGGTCCGTTGAAACCGTGGCTGTGGCAGCGCCCGCAACGTCTGCGCCAGCGCTCGGGGGGGCTGCGGCAAGGCCGGGATTGTCTGCCGATGCCTGGGTGGACAGCGTTTTCCGGACCCTCTCTCCCGACGAAAAGATCGCACAGCTCATGGTGATCCGGCTTTCGGCTATTGATCCGTCTACCCACCGGGCCATATTCTATGATAAGGAAGTAGAGGAGGCCGTGAGGAAATACAATGTGGGGGGTATTTGTCTGTTCCAGGGTGATCCGCTTACGCAGGCCGGTCATATCAATTATTACCAGGGGTTGGCGCGCACTCCTATCCTTTTTTGTATCGATGCGGAGAATGGGCTTGGAATGCGTATGGACAGTGTAGAGGGGCTGCCGCGTCAGATGATGCTGGGTGCGACGGGCGATCCCTCTCTTATTTATCAGTATGGACATCTTGTCGGTGCGCAGTGCCGGCGGATAGGCATACAGGTAAACTATGCGCCCGTAGTGGACATCAATAACAACCCCGATAACCCGGTGATCAATGATCGGTCGTTCGGGGAGAATAAGGTTAAAGTAGCAGAGTTCGGTGTTCAGTATATGAAAGGGATGCAGGATGAAGGTGTCATGGCCTGTGCGAAACATTTTCCCGGGCATGGCGATGTCGCAGTCGACTCGCATCTCGATCTGCCTGTTATCGGCAAGGACAAAAAGCAGCTGGACTCGCTGGAGCTGTATCCTTTTCGCGCGCTGTTCAATGCCGGTGTAGGCAGCGTCATGATCGCGCACCTTTATATTCCCGCTATCGACAATACCCCTAACCGTGCTACTTCTCTTTCCTATAACAATGTCACGAAACTTTTGCGGAGGCAGCTTCATTATACGGGTATCAGCTTCACCGATGCGCTGGAGATGAAAGGCGTATCAAAGTTCTACCCCGATGGGGAGGCTTCTGTTCAGTCCCTGGTGGCGGGTAATGACATGCTTTGTCTGCCGGGAGACGTGGCCGTTAGCCTGGAAAAGATCAATGCAGCCATTCACGATAAAAAGATCCGCTGGAAGGATATCGACGTGCGGGTGAAAAAAGTCTTACGTGCGAAATACACCTATGGGCTGGCCAGCTGGAAGCCGGTCAATACCGATCATCTCACTGCTGATCTGAACGAGGGAGTGAGGGAGATGCGCAGACAGGTTGCGGAGAATGCGCTGACGCTGGTACGTAATGCCGAACCGGGGGTCTTTCCGCTCCGTGCCGCTCAGAAGAAAAAGATAGCCTATATCGGCATGGGGCTGAATGACGAGAATGCTTTTAGCCGTCGTATGCGTGCGGACTACAATGCGCATGTTTACTTCTTCGACTATAATCTTGACAGCACCAAGGCTGCGGCTGCGCTGGAGCTGCTGAGCAACCGGTATGAGACGCTGGTGATCGGTCTGCATAACTACGCCCGTTTCCCGGCCCGGAATTTTTCTATCAGCCGGCCTGCCGCCTGGCTTTTGCAGGAGCTGCAGCGGAAGGAGCGGACGGTTACGATGGCCTTCGGCAATCCCTATGCGTTGAAGAACAGCTGTGACGCAAAAGTCCTGCTCGCCTGTTATGAAGATGACTCGACGACACAGGAGGTGGCGGCCGATCTGCTCAACGGAAAATTTGCTGCAAGGGGGCATCTGCCGGTATCTGTCTGTGCTGACTTCAAAGCCGGGACCGGCATCGTGGGGCCTGAGCGGCTACTGCCTGTTGTGGAGCCTTCCCTGGTAGGAATGGACGGCTCCCGTCTGCATAAGATCGATGCCGTCTGTGAGGAGGCCATTGCGAAACAGGCTGCTCCGGGCTGTGTGGTGCTGGTGGCAAGACATGGGAAGATCGCTTATGAGAAAGCGTTTGGGTATATGACCTATGACAAAAAAGAGCCTGTATATAAGGAGACGATCTATGACATGGCTTCCTGTACAAAGATCTGCGCCACTACGATGGGTGTCATGAAACTTTATGATGAAGGCCGGCTCGATCTTCAGAAGACACTGGGGGACTATTTACCCTGGGTGAGGGGCAGCAATAAGGAATCGCTGCGCATCTGGGATATACTTCTGCATCAGGCAGGGCTTGTAGCCTTTATTCCATTCTATAAAGAAACTATCGACAGCAGTAAGGAGGGATTGCCGTTGCCGGGGATCTATGCGGCAAAATCCGACAATATACATGGCGTCCGTGTTGCAGAAAATCTCTATCTGCGCAATGACTGGGAAGACACGCTCTACAAACGCATCCTGCAAAGTAATGTAGGGCCGAAGGACAAATATATCTATAGTGACAATGATTTTATTTTCATGGGTAAGATCGTAGAAGCTATTTCCGGGATGCCTTTGAATGAATATGTGAAGAAGACCTATTATGATCCGTTAGGGATGGGCTCGGCGGGCTTTTTGCCGCGGGAGCGATTCCCTCTGGGTCGTATTGCGCCTACTGCGGAGGAGCCTATTTTTCGCCGGCAGGTGATCAGGGGTGATGTGCATGATCCCGGGGCGGCGATGTTCGGCGGTGTTGCCGGTCATGCGGGGCTTTTTAGTGATGCGTATGATCTTGCTTTGCTGGAGCAGATGTTGCTCGATGGCGGGAAGATCAATGGGACGACTTATCTGAAGCCATCGACCATTGACTTTTTTACAGGCTATCACAGTGAGATCAGTCGTCGAGGATTGGGTTTTGACAAGCCGGAGAAGGACAATGTGCACAGGAAGGAACCGTATCCGTGTTTGTCTGCGTCGCCGCTGACCTTTGGGCATACGGGGTTTACCGGGACTTGTGTCTGGGTTGATCCGAAATATGATCTCATCTTTGTGTTTTTGTCGAACAGGGTGAATCCTGTTGAGAATAATCCGAAGCTTGGTGCGCTGAGTATCCGGGGCAGGATACAGGAGATGGTATATCAGGCGATGGGGGTTGATGAGGGGGCGTCGACGGCGGTTGCGGAGAAGGCTATGAAGAAGGGAAAGAAGAAAAAAAGGGGCTAATCTTCTATCTTCTCCACGATCTTCTTCAAATTCTTCTGATAATATTTACATGCCGGCCGTAGTCCGCACTGTTCGCATTTTGGTTTCCTTGCTACACAGATATAACGCCCATGGAGGATCAGCCAGTGGTGAGCAACGTGTACCTGATCTCTTGGGATGAACTGCAATAATTGTTTTTCCGTCGCCAGGGGGGTCTTTGCATTGACTGTAAGGCCGATCCGGGCCGA
Organism: Puia sp.; assembly: GCA_035492595.1. Classification (GTDB taxonomy): domain Bacteria; phylum Bacteroidota; class Bacteroidia; order Chitinophagales; family Chitinophagaceae; genus Puia. Next base: position 103,023 of record DATJJA010000031.1, on the reverse strand, counting down.
AACGCGGAATACATGGGTATCCACTGCCATATTGGGCTGATTGTCAACCACGGAGGTAATTACATTGGCTGTTTTTCGGCCAACACCCGGCAGTTGTACCAATTCCTCGACGGTCAGCGGCACTTCTCCGTGGAACTTTTCCACGAGCATGCCTGCCATGCCGATGAGGTGTTTTGTCTTGTTGTTGGGATAGGAGATGCTGCGCACCAGGGGGAATAGCTCCTCAAAACTGGCCTGTGCAAGGGATTGGGGGTCCGGATATCTTTCGAAGATGGCCGGGGTGGTCAAATTGACGCGTTTGTCGGTGCATTGTGCCGATAGGATTACCGCTACCAGCAGTTGGTAAGGGCTATCGTACAATAACTCGGTCTCTGCATCAGGATTGTGCTTACTGAAATAGTCCAGTACGAATTGAAAGCGTTCCTTTCTGGTCATTGGAGAGAGTTCAATGACCGCAAATTAACGAATATAGATTTATGGGTGCGATACAGTTTCCTGCACGGCGGTCCTTCTGGCATAATTCATAACCCGCAGGACAACTTCCATGCGAGGAGCAATCGTAACCTTATCGAGTTCGTCGGAAGAAGATCGCAGAACTTCCAGCTTCTCGCGAAGCATCCAGTCTTCCTTCAGCGCAGCCTCTATTGCAGCCGACAATTCGGGGGAAGACTCTTTATACAAATACCGCAAAAGATCCTCCGGTGTAAAGAGTGTCATAGGCAAATACCATTTAATGTCCAATAAATTCCGAAAGCAGTAAAAGTGAAACGTCCGTTATAAAAACGAGATTTGGATAGGGATATTGTCTGTTAAGTAATTATTAGTAAAAAAGGGGCGGGGAAAATACAAAAAACTGACTATCAATGTTTCTCAGGTGCGGCTTCATCCCGGATCAAAAAGAGATCCTCATTGTCTCTCTTCATAAGATATTTTTCCCGGGCATACTTTTCCAGCAGCGCCGGGTTTGTCTTCAACTGCTCCAGCTCCTGTTTGGTTGCAGTGATCTGCTGCTCGTAATACTTCTTGCTCTCCTGCAATTTCAGCAATTCTCCCTTCTCCCGGAAATGACTCGTTATGAAGTCCCGGTTGTCAAAGAACAGTATCCAGACAGTAAATCCTGTTGCTGTCAGCAGGTATTTGTTCTTTAGAAAGGAAGGAATATGTGCTAAAATTTTCATTGAAAATAGGGTCCGGAACCGGCTGGCGTCGATTCCGGACCTTAAATTATAACTATTTCTTGAATTTGATACGTCCTTTGGGATAAATACCAGCATCACCCAGTTCTTCCTCGATGCGGAGAAGCTGGTTGTATTTAGCCAGGCGGTCGGTCCGGGAGGCGCTGCCGGTCTTGATCTGACCGCAGTTCAGGGCTACGGCGAGGTCGGCGATGGTAGTATCTTCCGTTTCCCCGCTGCGGTGGCTCATGATAGTTGTATAACCGTGAGTCTGAGCCAATTGTACGGCATTGATCGTCTCGGTAATGGTGCCTATCTGGTTGACTTTGATCAGGATACTATTGGCTACTCCCCTATCGATACCCTTTTGCAGGATCTTCGTATTTGTGACGAACAGGTCGTCTCCTACCAGCTGGACCTTGTTGCCGATGGCGTCTGTTAATTTTTTCCAGCCATCCCAGTCTTCTTCCGCCATACCGTCCTCAATGGAGATGATGGGATATTTGTTTACCCAGGAAGTCCAGTAGTCCACCATTTGATCGCTGGTCAGCTCTTTGCCGGTGCTCTTGTAGAATTTGTACTTGCCGTCCTTGAACATTTCGCTGCTGGCGGCATCCAGGGCGATGCCGATCTGGCTGCCTACTTTGTAGCCGGCTGCTTCGATGGCCAGGAGAACGGTTTCGATGGCTTCTTCGTTGCTCTGGATATCCGGAGCGAAACCGCCTTCGTCGCCGACATTGGTACTATAACCTTTCTTTTTCAACACGGATTTCAGCTGGTGGAAGATCTCCACGCCCCAGCGCAGTCCTTCGCTGAAGGTTTCGGCGCCGACCGGGACGATCATATATTCCTGGTAGTCGATCTTGTTGTCGGCATGAACTCCGCCATTGAGGATATTCATCAGCGGCATTGGCAGTACGGTGCTGTTGACGCCACCCAGGTAGCGGTAAAGAGGCAGTTTGCTTTCCTTGGAAGCGGCTTTTGCCACGGCCATGGACACGGCCAGCAGCGCGTTGGCGCCCAGCTTTCCTTTATTTTCTGTGCCATCCAGCTCAATCAGCCGGGCATCGAGAGAGGCCTGCTCGTTGACGGGAAACCCGATCAGCTGATCGGCAATGATGTCATTCACATTGGCCACTGCTTTCAGGACCCCTTTTCCGCCAAAGACAGCTTTATCTCCATCCCGTAATTCCACGGCTTCGTGGATACCGGTAGAGGCGCCACTGGGTACCGCGGCACGGCCGCGATGGTTGTTCTCGGTGACGACGTCGACCTCGATGGTCGGGTTACCGCGGCTGTCTAAGATCTGTCTTGCATGGATGTCGGCAATGTAGCTCATGTTGGTTCTTTGTTTTTAATTACTTGTAGTTAGTTAATTGCTCGTTATTTTGAGGCCTTTGGCATCAATTCGCCTGGGCGGTGGGGGATAGAGGGTTATTTGTCAGGTTCCGGAAGATCTCTTCCAGGCTCTGGTTTTCACTTTGCAAAGAAACAATGTTCCAATTGTTCTGCAAAGCCAGTGTGAGTAATAGTTTTTTTACGGCGTCGGGCTCCTGGGTCTGCAGCTCCCATTCGTTTGGGGAAAGGCGGGTTATCCCGGTGACACCGGGTATTTGGGACAGTTGTGCGGATTCGGGGTTTTGCATGCCCGGGCTGGTTTGTGCGGGCTGTGAAGGTTGCCCGGACTCGGGGGTTTGCGCGTTTGACGCGGGCTGTGCGGATGCAGCAGCTTGGCCGGATGCGGAATCTTGTGCAGGTCCTGCGGCATGTGCAGGTGGCGAGGACTCCTTAAAGGCTACCCTGATCCTTCCTGTGCGGCTGTTCTCCTGTCTTAGCTGGCTCAGCTGGCTGTCGGCGACCAGTCTACCCCGGTTGATGATGACCACCCGGTCGCAAAGGGCCTCTACTTCCTGGAGGATATGGGAGGAGAAGAGGACCGTTTTGTCTTTGCCCAGCTTTTTGATGACATCCCTGATCTCGATGATCTGGTTAGGGTCCAGGCCGCTGGTGGGTTCGTCGAGGATCAGCACTTCCGGATCATGGATCAGGGCTGCTGCCAATCCGACCCGTTGTTTGTAACCTTTCGACAGCTGTCCCAGCTTTTTATTGCTTTCCACGGTAAGTCCGACCAGGGAGATGACGGCTTCGATCCGCGCCTTTTTATCGGTGACGGTATGGACGTCGGCGATGAAATCCAGGTATTCCCGCACATACATATCGGGGTAAAGGGGATTGGCTTCGGGAAGGTAGCCGATCTTTTTTTTCGTTTCCAGCGGCTGTTGTCTTACAGAAAGGCCACAGACAATGGCCTCGCCGCCATCCTGGCCAAGATAACCGGTAATGATCTTCATCGTGGTGGATTTCCCGGCTCCGTTGGGTCCGAGGAAACCGACGATCTCTCCTTTTCCAACCGTGAAAGAAATGGAATCTACCGCTTTTTGGTCGCCGTAGATCTTAGTAAGGTTGCTGATTTCAATAGACATTGGGACAATTTACGATGCGAATTTAGGTGAATCCGGTGTTAACGATCGTATTCTCCTTTAAGTGCGTAATATCCAAAAAGTACCAGCCCGACGACGATGGGAATAAAAACGACGATAAAGACGCCCCATTGGATCTTTGTGTTGATTATCGGGTTTTTGGCAATCTCGGCTGTGCCGGTCTTTATGAGCCAGTAAAGGATCACGGGGCCAAGGGCGATCCAAACGATACCAAGCAGTTTTTTAATTATATTCATAACAAATGCGATTATAGTTTATATGGTCCTGATGCGTCTGCCGCGGAGGCGGCAAGATCAGCCCTCCAGTTCCGTGGTGAGCGTTTTTGAAGGGATATACAGGGCTCCAATGATCAGGCACAGCGCTGCTATGCCGATGGGATAGACTAATCCAACCAGCTTGTTACCGCCGTAGATGGTCGTCAGCAGGGTGGCTATAAATGGTGTCATCCCTCCGAAGATGCCATTCCCGATATGATAGGGCAGGGACATGGACGTATATCGTATCCTTGTCGGGAACAGTTCCACCAGGAAGGCCGCAATGGGTCCGTATACCATCGTCACGTAAAAGACCATTACGAAAAGAATGCCTACCATCTTCCAGTAGTCGCTGTCGCCAAGGGTCCGGCTGCTGCTGAGGGCTGGCTTGCCGGCGGGTTTGCCGCTGGCGTAGACGGTATCTTTTGCCGTTTCTGTCACCAGCAGCCCGCCTTCATAATGCCGGAGGGTGGAAGAGGTCCGGATAAGGTCGCGGCTGTGTCCGATAAAGGCGACGCTGCTACGGATCTCTTTCTGACTGGTTTGTTCCGTCCTGCTTTCTGGACTTGCGATGGACAGGAGCTGCTTAAAAAGCAGGGGATAGGTAAGGATCGCCAGCAGCATACCGATCAGCATGATCCATTTTCGGCCGATACGATCGCTCCAGCTGCCGAACAGGACAAAGAATGGGGTTGCAAAAAGGATGGCCAGCAGCAGCATGGTCTTCGATTGGTCGAAGTCGATCTTACAAACGGTTTCCAGGAAAGACTGGGCATAGAACTGGCCGGTATAAAAGACGACGCCCTGGCCCATGGTAGCGCCAAACAAAGCAAGCAGGACTATTTTGAGGTTGGTTTTTCGGCCAAAACTTTCTTTTAGCGGATTGACGGATAATTTGCCTTCTGTTTTCAGCCTGCTGAAGAGGGGTGATTCCTGCATCTTTAGCCGGATATAAACCGATATGGCAACGAGCACGATGGAAACGAGAAAAGGAATGCGCCAGCCCCAGTCGTTAAACTTCTCGATGCTCCGGGAGAGGTCGGGATCCAGAACATGGCGGACCAGCAGGATGACGCCCAGGCTGACGAAGAGCCCTATCGTGGCGGTAGCCTGGATCCAGGAGGTATAAAAGCCGCGCCTGTTGGATGGGGAGTGTTCTGCCACATATGTGGCTGCGCCGCCATACTCGCCGCCCAGTGCAAGTCCCTGCAGCAGTCGGAGCAGTACGACGATGAGAGGGGCGAAAAACCCGATGCGGTCATATCCGGGCACCAGCCCGATGGCGAAGGTGGAACCCCCCATGAGGACGAGTGTAAGCAGGAAGGTGTATTTGCGGCCGATGAGGTCTCCAAGCCGTCCAAAGACCAGGGCGCCAAAGGGGCGAACGATAAAGCCGGCCGCAAAGGTTGCCAGGGTAGAAAGCAGGGCCGCCGTAGGATTTCCATGAGGAAAGAACTGGCCGGCGATGACTGTAGCCAGGCTTCCGAAAATGTAAAAGTCGTACCATTCGATCAGGGTACCCACAGAAGAGGCGATGATGATCTTGCGGATATCTTTTGCGGGAGCTACTGCGGATGTAGATGACATAGGCCGTTAGTGGTTGAATATAGAGACGAAAATAAAGTTAAAATAATTTATTAGGGATTAAATTCTAAATTTATGGCCCTAATAATTAATGACTAACGAGCCTACGGCTCAATAAAAAATCTGTGAGCAGCCATGAGCAATTATCCTTATCAGATCCGGTCCCGGGAACAGTACGATCTGGCTTACAAAAAAAGCGTGGAAGATCCGGAAGGATTCTGGGCGGAGGTAGCCGGTAATTTTCAATGGCACCGTCGCTGGGATAAGGTATTGGACTGGAATTTCACTGAACCGAAGGTCCGCTGGTTCGACGGCGCGAAGCTGAACATAACGGAGAACTGCCTGGATCGTCACCTCGCGGAAAGAGGCGACCAGCCTGCGATCATCTGGGAGCCGAATAATCCTGAAGACAACTATCGCACCCTTTCCTATAAGGAGCTGCACTTTAAGGTCTGCCAGTTTGCCAATGTCTTAAGGAACAATGGTCTGAAAAAAGGAGACCGGGTCTGTATCTATATGCCGATGATCCCCGAGCTGGCTATCGCCGTGCTGGCCTGCGCCCGTCTGGGTGTCATTCACTCCGTTGTATTTGGGGGTTTTTCTGCTCAGAGTATCGCAGACAGGATCCTGGATGCGCAGTGCAGTCTTGTCATCACAGCGGACGGAGCTCACCGCGGCAACAAACAGATACCGTTAAAGGCCGTTATCGACGATGCGCTGATACAATGTCCCTGCGTAAACAAGGTGATCGTCCTCACCCATACCCATGTTCCGGTAAGCATGATAAACGGGAGGGATATCTGGTGGGAGGATGAGATCTTCAAGGTCGAGTCGCAGGGCAATCCGGCCTGTCCCGCCGAGGTAATGGACGCGGAGGATATACTGTTCATTCTTTATACATCCGGTTCGACGGGTAAGCCAAAGGGGGTAGTCCATACCTGCGCCGGTTATATGATCTATGCCAATTACAGCTTTGTAAATGTATTCCAGTATCAGGCCGGGGATATCCATTTCTGTACAGCTGACATCGGGTGGATCACCGGGCATAGCTATATTTTATATGGCCCTCTGAGTGCGGGAGCCACTACTCTGATCTTCGAAGGGATCCCTACCTGGCCTGATGCCGGCCGTTTCTGGGATGTCGTGGACAAGTTCAAAGTGAACATCCTGTATACGGCGCCTACGGCCATCCGAAGCCTGATGGGCTTTGGGCTTGATTTTGTTAAGGACAAGGATCTCAGCTCGTTGAAAGTGCTGGGCTCTGTCGGCGAGCCTATCAATGAAGAGGCCTGGCATTGGTTTGACGAAAATGTAGGAAGAGGCCGCTGCCCTATCGTCGACACCTGGTGGCAAACGGAAACAGGCGGTATCCTTATCTCCAACCTGGCGGGCGTCACCCATAGCAAGCCGGCGCATCCCACACTTCCTCTTCCGGGGATACAGCCCATATTGGTAGATGAAAAAGGGGAGGAGTTATCCGGCAATAATGTCAGCGGGAACCTTTGCATAAAATTCCCCTGGCCGGGGATTATCCGGACGACCTATGGCGATCACGAGCGCTGCCGGACAAATTATTTTGCCACATATCCCGGTCTTTATTTCACGGGGGACGGGGCTTTACGGGATGCCGACGGTGACTACCGGATCACCGGTCGTGTCGACGATGTGCTGAATGTCAGCGGTCACCGTATTGGAACGGCAGAGGTAGAGAATGCTATCAACATGCATACGGGTGTGGTGGAAAGTGCGGTTGTCGGTTATCCGCATGATATAAAGGGGCAGGGCATTTATGCGTATGTCGTCTACAAGGGAAGTCCGCATGGCGGTGACATGGTGAGCAAAGATATCGTTCAGACGGTCGCGCGTGTGATCGGACCCATTGCGAAGCCGGATAAGATCCAGTTTGTCAGCGGCCTGCCCAAGACCCGCAGCGGAAAGATCATGCGCCGTATCCTGCGGAAGATAGCCGAGGGCGAGCTTCAGAACCTGGGTGATACTTCGACCCTGCTTGATCCTGCGGTGGTGGAAGAGATAAGGAATGGACGGCTTTAATGCTGTATGACCACCCTGGTTCCTACCGGCGCCATCTTATAGACCTCATCCATGTCTTCGCATTTTAGTGAGACACATCCGTTGGTCCAGTTCTGGTATGCGTCAACAGCATTCTCATCGTGAGCCCAGGTGCCGTGGATGGCGATGCCGTCCCCGATCTTTGCGTTACGGGGAACGAGTCCTTTTGCTTTCCGCTCGTTGAACTTGGCAAGATCTGCGGCTGTCGGGTAATCCAGGTCCATGATCTTGTCCCATTTTTCATGAGGTCGTTTCGAAACTATATGATAAGTGCCTTCCGGGGTCTTCCGGTCTCCCTGCATCATTTTATCGTCGAGTGATTTATTGCCGAAAACCGCCGGATAGGTGGCATACCATCCGTCCTGGTCATAGACCTGTAGTTCGTAGCTCGATTTTATTACGATAATATAAACTTCCCCATCGGGTGCGCGGTGGAAAAATCTCCGGCTTGCAGAGCGGTGATGAGCGTCGCGGAATGAGAAAAGACTGAATACCAACAAGCTGCCCAGGATCAATTTTCGGGAGGTCATATACGGCTGATTTAATCCAGTTTCAACGATGGATGCCGCCGTATTATTTTGATGTGGAAAAGTTTTAACATATGAATTACAAAAGGATGATTTACCAATTCCCAATTCGTATTCCCAGTGTATATGGCACCTGGTCAAGGCCTTTGCTAAACATGCTGCGGGTGGCATAGGAGCCATATAGTTTCAGCCAGCCGAGCTGGAGCTCCCCTATATAAGATATTTTGAAAGTTTCCATGTCGAAGTCATCATAGGTTTTTTCTTTGCCTGTAGCCGAGCTTTTGAATTTTTCCCGCGAAGAATATTTATATCCGAGACTCACGCCTCCGCTGAATCCAAAATCCTGCCGGCGGTGGGGGGCAAAATTGAAGTTCAGCAGGAAGGGTACTGTGACATAATCTGCCGCCAGCTTGTTCTTACTGTAGTGAATAGTATCCATTATCACTTTTGTGGGATTGGTTTTGAACCGGATGTCCTCTTCATAGCGATAATTGTTCAGCTCGATTCCCAGGCCATATTTAAAATTGACGACGTGTTTGATCAGGTTGATGCGCTGCATGAAGATCCAGATGTTGACATTAACGGATTTGCCGGTGCGCAATTTGAACCAGTCTTTGGTTGCCCCGGGCGCAAATTGCTGGGCGCCAGCGGATGCATAATTGGTCCGGTCGTTGTAATTGGTAAAGCCCAGGTCGAGGATGCCCCAGTTGGTGCTGATATTACGGGGTTCGTAATCGCTGTGATGGTGGCGGACGTGAAGGTTGCGTTGTCCGCGTTCCTGGCTGCCGCTGCGGACGATCAGCAGGTTGCCTACGCGTAAAGTGTCCTGGCGGCTTTCTTTTTGTGAAGCGCTTTTTGAAGCTGTCGTATCAGTTCGCGGAGTTGCTGTCGTATCCGTTTGCGCGAGGCTGGAAAGGGTAAGGAATAGTCCGGCCGCCAGCAAAAATGAATTGCGGCAAAAAATGGTCAACATAAATTTTTTGTTTTAAATGAGATTTAATCGACTGCAACCTGGAAAGCGCTGATAAGCACTTCGCGTTTCCCTTCTCCGTCGCGGTCCGCTGTTTTTCCAAACGTGCGGGCCACTTTTCTAAAGAGTCCCCGGAGCTTGTTTTTGCCGGGCGAGGTGGGTTCCGGGAGGGATGCTATTGTTTTTTCATTGTCTTCCTCCAACAAGGCCTGGGTAGCAAAAGAAGAAAGTTCTTTTGGGATCCTTACCTGCTGGGCTGCGGCGGTTGTTCCGGTTGTCCGGATCAAAGGTGCGTTGGCTTCGGGCAGCGTTTCCGTTCTTTTTTCGCCGGCCGGATCGTGTTCCGGCAAGACGACTGCCATTTGATCTATTGTGCCGCTCTCCTGTTTCTCCGGCGCTGTGTTGTCAGTGTGCTGCGCGGGAGTCTGGACAGGAAGCGAACGGATGACCTTCTTCTTTGCTATCCCTCTAACCGTGTCTTTGGTTTCTGTAGGGTATAACGGGGCAGTGGCAGCAGGAGTTACAGGAGAAGGATCTTTTTTATTTATTTGTGTGGAAGTGTTTGGCCGAGCCGGCTCAACTTTTATATTTTTCACAAGGGTCGGCTGGTTTGCGGAATGTCTTTGCAGGATCAGCAGTGCAACGGCCGCGAGCAGGACGGCGGCGGCTCCGGCCAGGAGGCGGTAGAAGATGATGACGCGGCGATGGTCTTCATTTTTATAAAGGCTGTCCTTGTCCGGAAAGACTATTGTCTTATCGGGGGGACTAACGGTTTGGCGCAGTTGTTCCAGTTCCAGGCGTTTCGAAGGGAAGAGGCCGATAAAAGTCTCTACCATCTGCCGGTCCTTATCATTCAGCTGGTTGTCGATATAGGACAGAAGATAATCCTGGTAATTGCTTTCTTTTATATCCCCGGCTACGCGCAGCAGGCTTTGCTTATCGCGAAAGACGAGCTCTTCTTCCGGAAGGATCCGGCATGACAACAGAGACTCCCATTCTTCCTGCCGGTCGGGATTAGCCACTACCCATTCTTCCACCATCGATCTGTCTGCCGCCGACAATTCGTTGTCGACGTAGAGCAAAAAGAATTCCTGATAATTATCTCTTGTGATCATAGCATAGAACATTAAATTAAATTTTCCAGGCTGACCAGGTAGTTTTTTAGCTGGATGCGTGCCCGATGCAGGTACACTTTTACCTGGCTTTCGTTCAGCCCGGTGATAAGTCCGATCTCACCATAGGAATAACCTTCGTAATCTTTCAGCAGGACCAGCGAACGTTGCGTTTCATTTAGTCTCGACAGCGCGATCTCCAACGTCTTTTTCAGCTGATGGACCGGCTTGTCGCTGATGCGCGCTTCTTCCCGGAACTCATCCCGGAGCTGGACGCGCTTTGTCTTCCGGATATGATCGATCATCTGGTGATAGGCGATGGTAAAAAGATAGGACTTGCTTTTTTCCGCGTCTACCCCCTGTCTGTTCTTCCAGAGCTTTTCAAACGCCGTCTGGACCACATCCCGGGCATCTTCTTCCTGCCGAAGGTTCTTCAGGATAAAGCGATACACATTGTCCGCATATAGAGTCACACATTCATTGTATTCTTTCTCTGTCATAAGCGGTTGCGCTATAAAGCGGTAATACGTCCGATAAAAGGGGAAAGTTACAGTAATGGAGAAAAAAAGGGGAAGGGAAGGGCCGGAAACAGCCAGGAAACTCTTAACCCTTGACCATTAATAAGTTGCGTGTAATGGATTCCCAGAGAATGTATTCGGTCTGGGCTTTTTTGTTGGGGCACTTGTTGCCGCATTCATTGGTAGCGGGCTCGTCCTGCCGTGAAGCGCGGGCGCGGACATAAGAAAAAAGCATCAGGCTCAGCGAAATCGCGAGGGTTAGAATGGACAATCTTATGTATAATTTGCGTTGCATCAGCTCAGTTGCGTTTCATTCAGCCAAAGATCACTATTGGTAAGACGAAGGTATAAATAATTTGTTACAGATGGGCAAAAATTTACCCTTTGGTCCTAACAGGTGATGGTTCAACTACTTACCTTTGGGCCCATTAAAAAAATTTCTATGAACTCTTCCTTTGTGAAACGTGTTGCTGCCGAGCTGGATGAGATTAAAGCTGCCGGCCTCTTCAAAACGGAACGTATCATCTCCAGTCCCCAGGATGCCGAGATGCAGGTCAACGGTAAAAAGGTGCTGAATTTCTGCGCTAATAATTATCTCGGGCTTTCTTCTCATCCCAAGGTGATCGCTGCTGCCCATCAGGCTATCGATTCGAGGGGATATGGGATGAGCAGCGTTCGTTTCATCTGCGGTACGCAGGACATTCACAAAGAGCTTGAGCAAAAGATAGCCGCATTCCTTGGTACGGAGGATACGATTCTTTATGCTGCGGCATTTGATGCCAACGGAGGCGTTTTTGAACCGTTGTTTGGCGAGCAGGATGCCATCATTTCCGATGAGCTGAATCATGCATCCATTATCGACGGGGTCAGGCTTTGCAAAGCTCAGCGTTACCGTTACAAGCACAACAATATGGCCGACCTTGAAGAGCAGCTGAAAGCAGCGAATGGCGCCCGCAGCCGGATCATCGTTACCGATGGTTCCTTTAGCATGGACGGGACAATCGCTCAGCTCGACAAGATCTGTGATCTGGCGGATCGTTATGATGCCATCGTGATGATCGACGAATCCCATTCTTCCGGTTTTTTGGGAAAGACGGGCCGTGGAACCCATGAACACTGTGGGGTGATGGGCCGGATCGATATCATTACCGGTACATTGGGTAAGGCGCTGGGCGGCGCGAGCGGGGGATTTACCAGCGGCAAAAAAGAGATCATCGAAATGCTGCGGCAAAGAAGCCGTCCCTATCTCTTTTCCAACAGCCTGGCTCCTTCCATCACCGGGGCATCGATCGCGGTGCTGGACATGCTGAGCGAGACCACGGAGCTGAGGGATAAGCTGGAATACAATACAAAATATTTCCGGTCTAAAATGACGGAAGCAGGTTTCGATATCAAACCCGGGGAACACCCTATTGTTCCCATTATGTTATATGATGCGGTGGTGGCTCAGAACTTTGCTGCCAAGCTTTTGGAGGAAGACATCTATGTTATCGGCTTCTTCTTCCCGGTAGTCGCGAAGGGGCAGGCCCGCATCCGTGTTCAGCTCAGCGCCGGGCATGAGCAGCAGCACCTGGACAAGGCGATTGCAGCCTTTACAAAGATCGGCCGGGAGCTGGGAGTCCTGAAAAATTAGATATGGTCAGATCTGGATGCAGGCGATCATGCTGATCTCTACATTCACATTTTTGGGCAGGGTTTTTACGGCATAGGTCTCGCGTGCCGGGAAGTCGCCTGAAAAATATTTCCCATACACTTCATTGACGTCGGCGAACAGGGACATGTCGCTCAGCAGGATGGTCGTTTTCAGGGCATGGTCAAAAGTAATATGAGCCTCGCTGAGTATAGCTCTGAGGTTATGCATTACCTGGTGCGTCTCGCCTATAATGTCGGTGGCCTCGACCTTTCCTGTAGCCGGATCGATAGGGATCTGACCGGAAATGAACAGCAGGTTGCCGGATTGTACGGCCTGGCTATAAGGCCCGATCGGGGCTGGGGCGTTCGGGGTATTGATGATCTTTTTTTCCATGAAGCAAATATAACAATTGCTTACAGCTAAATTTGCCGGAAAACCCACAACAAGCTACATGACAATTGTTGTTATAACAGAAGCTAAGACAGAAAAGGATCTGGCTGCCTATTTCCCGGCTCCAGGAAATGATTGGGTGGTGGTGAGGAGGGCGGAGGAGGCAAAGGCCTATCCGGGTGCGGATGCCTATATAGATCTGGATTTTGTCAACGAGCGGGGGCGTGCAGACATGCTGAACCAGTTATTACCGGGTCTTGTCCTTGTGAATGCGGTGGTGTCCACGCTGGAAGAGATAGGATCTCCTTTTGTCCGGATCAATGGCTGGCCGGGCTTTTTGGAACGTACTATCCATGAGCTGGCTGTTTTGAAGGAGCAACCCGTTGACCAGCTGACAAAGGTCAGAGACCAGCTGACGAGGCTCTATGAAAAGCTGGGTCGTGAATATCGTCTTGTTCCCGATACGCCGGGTATGATCAGCGCCCGTATCCTTGCAACGGTTATCAATGAGGCGTACTTTACATGGGAGGAGGAGGTGAGTACAAGAGAAGAGATCGACATTGCCATGAAGCTGGGCACCAATTATCCGTTGGGGCCTTTTGAATGGGGGCGGCGCATTGGTTTGGAAAAAGTGGCGGATCTGCTTACTGTTTTGAGCAGGAATAATAGCCGTTATACCCCTTCAAACAGCCTTTTGAAGGGTGTTGAGGTGTTAAAATATGATTAAAAATAATAAGTGTAAAAGTGTGATTTAATGGCCCTGATTTTAAATATTGACACAGCAACGGGTAAAGCCGGGATCTCTCTGGCGAAGGATGGCGAGGCGCTGGATATAGTCGAAAATCCGGACCAGAAAGATCATGCTTCCTGGTTGCATCCTGCCATTGAAAAAATGCTTCGGAGGGGGGGGTACCGGCTTTCTGATCTGCAGGCTGTGGCTGTCGTCTCGGGGCCTGGGTCCTATACGGGTCTAAGAGTTGGAATGGCCGCTGCCAAAGGGTTTTGCTATGCTATGAATATCCCTTTAATCACAGAGGATAAATTAAAATTAATGGCTTTTGCCGCCAGGGAGCAGTATCCTGAGGCGGATCTTCTCTGTCCAATGATCGATGCGCGGCGTATGGAAGTGTTCACTGCCGTCTATCAAAATGACCTGTCAGTCCTTCTGCCTTCAACAGCAATGATCATAGATGAAAACTCATTTTCCGGCTATCTGCGGACCCGTCAAATGTCGTTTTTTGGCGACGGTAGTGATAAGTGTAAACCCATAATATCTTCGCCTCATACGACTTTCGTAGATGTCAAGGATCATGCCGGGTATCTGGGGATTTTATCTTTTTTACGATATTTGCATAAGGAATTCACCGCCCTGGCATACAGTGAGCCCGCTTATACCAAGGAATTCTACACTCATACAAGAAAATGACTATATTATCATATTAGCAAAATTTGACCATTTTTATTCGGGTACTTGATCATAAATTTGCCCGGACCTGTCACGTATCTTCTTGAAATCCTTAAAACGGTAATCGCTCATGAGCTTAACGATGAATAACAATAGCAGCTATTGGATGGTAGTAAATGCAGAGGGTTCTGAAGGAGCTCCTGTAAAAGTTGATTTTTTGAACCTGAAGAAAGGAGCTTTGATTCTTAGAGCGCTAAATCACAAGCTCCGTCAACAGATCATCCGCCTTTTGGATGAGAATAAAAAACTCACCGTCACCGAAATCTACGTACATCTTCGCCTTGAACAGTCTGTTGCTTCTCAGCATCTCGCCATTTTACGCCGGGCCGGGATCGTAAAAACACAGCGCGACGGGAAGTTTATCTATTACATTATCAACCACGACCGGTTGAGCGAGATCATGAAATGTGTAGATGAGCTGATCGACTAATGTCGGCAAACCGACGAGTCCAACGTTGAAATAATGCCTAATTTTGCAGGAAATGCAAGATTATGTTCATTAAGCAATTGTATACAGGCTGTCTCAGTGAAGCGGCGTATTACATTGAGAGCGAAGGGGAAGCTGCCATCATTGACCCATTGCGTGACATCGACGGGTACCTTCGGTTAGCAAAAGAACGGAACGCCACCATCAAATATATATTTGAGACTCATTTTCATGCCGATTTTGTGTCCGGGCATCTGGACCTGGCGAAAGCAACCGGCGCACCCATCATATACGGTCCGGGAACAGAAACAAGTTTTCCTATTCATAAGGCGGAAGACGGAGAGGTCTTTCACGTGGGGAGCAGTACGATAGAAGTATTGCATACTCCGGGTCATACGCTGGAATCATCCTGTTATCTTGTCCGGTCGGCTGACGGCAAGGAGGAGGCTCTTTTCACCGGTGATACTTTATTTGTAGGAGACGTAGGGCGGCCTGATCTCAGCAGCGGCAATCTCAGCCGGGAAGAGCTGGCCAGCCTGCTTTATGACTCTCTCCGGTCGAAGATCCTTCCCCTGCCGGATGATGTGATCATCTATCCTGCACATGGTCCCGGCAGCAGCTGCGGCAAGAACCTGGGACCGAACACTCATAGCACGCTGAAGGAAGAAAAGGAAAGTAATTATGCCTTGAGGGAACAGACCCGCGAAGAGTTTGTCAAGGCTGTTACGGATGGGCTGGATGCGCCGCCAAGCTATTTTTCCGTTAATGCCCGGATCAATAAGGAAGGATACGAAAGTCTGGATGGGGTCCTGGAAGCCGGGTTGCAGCCGCTGGATCTTTCAGCCTTCAAGGAGTTGATCGGACAGCCCGAGGTCATTTTGCTTGATACCCGCCGGTCCGATGTCTTTGTGAACGGTTTTGTCCCCGGGTCGGTCAGCATTGGCCTCGACGGGCGTTTTGCAGAATGGGCAGGCAGTCTCCTGCCTTTTGACAAACCCATTGTGCTGGTGACGTCGCCTGGTGAAGAGAAAGAAAGTGTTGTTCGTCTTGCCCGTGTCGGATTTGACAAAGTGAAGGGGTACCTGGAGGGTGGATATGCTGCCTGGCAGGCGGCGGGTGAGCCTATCGACATGATCATTGATATAGAAGCGGACGAGCTGGCGATGGATATACCTTTTGATGAAAACCTCGTCGTGCTGGATGTAAGACGGGAAACCGAATTTGCGGATGGTCATGTCAAGGATGCCATCAATCTTCCCTTGCAGGACCTAACCGATCCTGGTAATATGTCCAATCTCGAAGAGCATTTCAATATCTACATTCATTGCGGTGGCGGATATCGCAGCATCATTGCGGCATCTCTTCTCAAGCGGCAGGGCATTCACAACCTGCGGAACGTAGCCGGCGGCTGGGGAAAGATCAAAGATCAGAAGGGTATCGAGACGATAAAAGAGAAAAGTGTGTTGAATTAGATACTTTTTGCTGTGGCTCGGGCGAGAGTGCCGATAGTATCGAGGTTGACGATGCCATTCCGGACAGCATACATGGCCAGTCCCACTCTTGTCTTTACATTCAATTTTTCGAACAGAGCGTCCCGGTATCCATCGATGGTTCTTGGGCTCAGGTACATCCGGTCGGCTATTTCTTTATAGGTCCATTCCGTGCAGACGAGCTTCATGAATTCCAGCTCCCGCCCGTTCAATGTCAGCAGATGGTGAACCCGGTGTTCCGGTTCGTCGATGTGACTGATGGTATGGATCAGCCTGCCTGTTACCAGATCGGAATAATAATACCCCTTTTGCATCACCGATTCCAGCGCCAGCTTGAGTTCAGCGGGTTCTATATCCTTGAGGATATAACCTTTTGCGCCGTTCTTCAACATGCGTACGATAGCAGAATCCGTGTCATACATGGAAAGTGCCAGGACCTTGATCTCGGGGTGATAACGTTTCAGCCAGCATGCCGTTTCATAACCATCCATTCCCGGCATGTTGATGTCCAGTAAAATAATGTCCGGGCGTCTGTAATTTTTCAGTTGTCTGATCAGGTCCCTGCCTCCTCCAGCCTCAAATAGAATTTCATATTGGCAGAAGCTGCGGATAAGTCCGGCAAGTCCGTTACGGAGCAGCACATGGTCGTCGACCAACACTACTCCAGGTTTAGAAATTGTCATCCGGTTTAGGTTTAGGTTGAGTGTGGTGCCAGCTAATCAGAGTAAATGTTGAATTGAATTTTTTGGGGCCTGTGTTAGAGTAACGGTCGGGCGGGTAAGATCAAAATTCGTATGGTCTGTTGTAGTAAATGTATTAATATTTTCCGGAATGCCACAAATTTGGCCCATTATTTTCCTTTGTCTTTCTCTATCCATAATGGGTTATATTCTTCTTTCCAGGCCTTTTTCCACCGTTTGTGACTCCATAGATAATTTCCGGGCTGCTGGCGGATAGAATCTTCCAGCATCTTCCGGTAAAGACGGGTCAGCTCCCCTTCGGGAAGGCTAGAAGGCTGATCGGAAAGCGTGGTAAGCTCAGCCCTGTAGTATCCGCGTTTGGTCTTATAGATCCGCGCGAAAACTGCCGGGATATTGGCGATACGGGCGCCGCGTTCCGGTGTCCGGACGAAGGGTGTCGGCTTACCAAAAAAATTCAGCCAGTAAGAGCGTTCTGGTCCTGACGGGGCCTGGTCGGCGACGAGGGTCAGCATATATTGCTTGTTCCGGTAAGGGAGGATAGCCCGTTGCATATTGGTGGCTGGCAGCAGGACGGTGCCGGTGCGTCCCCGCAGGTACAGGAACAGGCGGTTGAAGGCTCCGTTGTCCACGGGCATATAGATAACGATAAAGGTAAAGCTGGTACGAAGCGGCATGGCGACATTGGCAATCTCCCAGTTAAAAAGATGTCCCATATGCAGCTGGACCTTTTGACCCTTCTCATAAAAATCTTCGAGAAGCCCGGGATTGTCGAGAACAAAACGCTCCCTGAGAAAATCGGGACTGGCCGACAGGAGTTTGATGGTCTCTATAAAGCTATCCGTAAAATTGCGATAGAATTCTTTGGCGATGGCTTTCCGCTGTCTTTCGGTCTTTTCCGGAAAGGCTGTGGCAAGATTAGATAACACTACTCTCCGGCGATAGCGGATGATGGCATACATCAGCAGCGCCAGGCCGTCTGATACACGGTACAACAACCACATCGGCAACAGGGAAAACAGATATAACAGGGCGAATACTAAATAATACATGAATACAATTTCGTCAGTTGATCCAGTTCTTTGCTTCCTGCTCGATATGATGCAGGTCGATCTTTACATGAAATTTATTTCGCAAATGTCTTGCCAGCGCATCTGCTGCATATACGCTCCGATGCTGGCCTCCTGTACATCCGAAATTGACCGACAGGCTTTCAAAACCTCTTTTTATATAATCCTCTACTGAAATATCGACGATATTATAAACGCTGTTCAGGTACTCAGGCATACGTGTCTGCTGTTCCAGGAAGTCTTTTACTTCCTTATCGCGACCTGTTTGCGACTTGAACTCCCGGATCCTGCCCGGGTTCAGGATGCCACGGCAGTCGAATACGAATCCGCCGCCATTACCGCTTTCATCTTCGGGTATTGTTTTGCGATAGGAGAAGCTGCTGATATGAACGACCAGCGGCGTCGAGTCGTCCGCCTGCACTGTTTCGAACCGGCTGACAACCTCTTCCTGTACCATGAGTCCCAGCATTCTTTCAAATTCCGGAAGTACGATGCCCACCTGTTTGTTACTCAGAAACCCTTTGAAGTTGCGTAAAGCCAGCGGGATGCTGCTAAGGAAATGCGCCTTCCGTTCGAAGAGGCCGCGAAATCCATAGGCCCCGAGCACCTGGAGGAGCCGGATCAGCACATAACCGTTGTACTGGCTGACAAAACGTGTCCTGTCGATGGTGGTATCCAGGATCGTCTCCACTTTGTCCATATAAAATTCCAGCAGGCTGTCCTTCCATTCATCGGACAGTTCGGCCTTGGCCTGCCACAACAGCGAGGCGACATCGTATTGCAAGGCGCCTTTCATCCCGCCCTGGTAATCGATGAAATGTACATGACCGTTCCGCAGCATGATATTCCGGCTCTGGAAATCCCGGAACATAAAATACTTATGATCTACGTGGGTAAGATAATTGCTCAGCGCTTCGAACTCATCTATGAGCTTTTCCTTGTCATAAGGGATCTGCAGCGTGTCCAGGAAATAGTATTTGAAGTAAAGCAGATCACTGAGGATCGCCTGTTTTCCGAATTCGCGGCTTGTAATGGCCCAGTCATAATCCAGGTCCCGGTCTCCGAAGATCTGCAGGTGAGCCAGCTGTTCGAGGCTCTTCCGGAAAAAAGCGTATACCCCTTCATCGTGGCCTTGTTTTTCCAGCTCATTCAACAAGGAGGTATCACCGAAATCTTCCTGAAGATAGATGGTGTATTCTTCATTGACGGCAAAGATCTCCGGTACCGGGCATCCGCGCGCGCGGAAGTGATGACTGTAATAAACAAAGGTGCGGTTCTCCCGGACATTGTCATTATAGGTGGCAATACAGGAGCCATTGGCGGCCCGGATGCGAAAGTAGATACGATTGCTGCCTGATTGAGGAAGCTTTTCCATCGAGGTGATGGACGTATCATTGTTGCTATATGAGGCAAAAAGCGCTCTGATGTTGTCGATGATAGATATCATGGGCCGGTAAAGATAAAGGAAAACGCGTAACTTAAGGCGTGGCCCCGCCCGCTCCTCCTCCGACACGTTTGGTCTCCTCTTCGGCTCCTGACTGGTGGTGGCGGGCTGCTTTCAGCTGTGTATTACCCAGCCGGTAAGTAAATTGCAATTTAAGCTGGCGGCTTTCATACCCCCCTGTTGTCTTTATATACTGCCCTGCAAAATTGCTGGTTGCTGTCCAGTGCAGCGTATTGAAGATGTCCGAGACGGAAATTTTAAACGATGCATTTCCCTGAAAGAGGCTTTTTTGCAGTCCTGCGTCGAGGCTCCACATCGACCGGCTCCGGAGGGTCGCCTGCCAGATGTTGGGCGACACAAAATACTGCGTAAGCTCGCCAGTCCAGCCTCCGCCGAACCGGATATTATGCTGGGTATAAATGGTGGTATTAAAGACGTTCAGATCAATGACCCGTCCTGTGCCGAAATTGGCCTTGTTAATGGAATAAAAGCTGGTGACATTCAGGAACAGGCTATACCATTTGTACTGCAAGGGGTAGCTGATGTTCAGGCTGGTGATGTCCTGTGTCGCCAGGTTCTTTTTATAGACGATGGCCTTCGACTGTTCGGTCGTATCCACCAGTGTTGTGGACAGGTCCTTTATATGACTATAGTTCAGCGTGGCGGTGAGCTTATACTTGTACATAAAAGTGAGCCCAACGCTATGGGTATATTGAGGCCGCAGCAGGGTATTCCCTTTGGAGAAGGTATAGTCATCCAGCTTGAATTCGAATGGATTGAGATCCTGGTAAGCCGGGCGGTCGATCCGCCTGCTATAATTCAGGGTCCATTGTTTCATCGGGTCTTTGTTCCAGGTGATGGACGCGCTGGGGAAAAGATCGGTATAATGCCGTGTAAAGGAAGAGTCATAGGTTTGAAAATCCCCGCCCACCATCTTGTAACCGGTGGATGTCCCTTTTATGTTTGTGTTCTCTGCCCGAAGACCGGCCTGCAGGATCCAGCCTTTCAGCGTCCGGGTGTAACTGGCGTACAGGGCATTGATATTTTCCTTGTAATCGAAATTATTGCTACGCAAGGTATCCAGCACTTTTACCGGGTCGTTGACATCATACTCCTGGAAATCATTTCCGCTGGTGACGTAGGATACTTTACCGCCGAGACCCAGCCGCCCCTTGAGGAAATTTTGTTCCCAATCCGTCTTGAGGCTGTAAATATGAATGTCCGTTGGTGACAGGATATTGTAATCATGGCTGTATAAAAGGATCTGTTGTGTAGAGTCATAGTATTTATTGGGCTGCAGCTGATCGCTGCGGAGGCGATACATGCCGTAGTCTCCATTGATGTCGAGCTGGCGACCGCTGCTGTCCGCATAATGATAGTTGCCGTTCACATTGACATTATTGTTCTGACCGTCGGTGTGGTTGTTTGCCTGAAGGACCCTGTCCGTAATATTTGTGGGGATATAGACAATGGGGGTGATGCCGTTGGTACGGAAGCCATAGTCGTTGAACGTACCGGACACGACAATACCAAAAGTGTTTTTGCTGTCGATGAAATAATCCAGTCCTGCTTTATAATTATGGCTGTTATTGGTATTCAGGAATGTCGAACGCTGGAGGAATTGAGTATCCAGCTGTGTCCTGTACATGGTGGCATAGGTCTCATTGAGCGAATAGTTATAGCTATAATCGCCAAATACATTTATATTCCTGTCCCGGTGATTAAAAGAAAAGCCGCCGTTGTATTTACTATAGGTGCTGATGTTATATCCTGCGGTGATCGTTGCATTCGTGCCGAAGGCCTTGTTCTTCTTCAGGCGGATATTAATGATACCTGCGTTGCCTGCCGCCTCATACTTTGCGCCGGGATTGCTGATGATCTCAATGGATTCTACCGAGGAGGATTGCAAAGTTTTCAGATAATCGGCGAGGGAGTTTCCGGACAGATAGGAAGGCCGTCCGTCGATATATACCTGGACTCCATTCTTGCCGCTCAGGCTGAGATTATTGTCCTTGTCCAGGGTTACACCGGGTGACTTGCGCAACAGCTCGAGGGCATCCTGCCCCATGTCGTTGATGCTGCCTTCCACGTTCAGAATGATCTTGTCGGGTTTCACTTCCACGAGTGGTTTGCGGGAGGCGACAACGGCTTCCTTTAGCTCCCTTGGGGCACGCGGCAGCTCTATTGCAGGGACATGGGTGAGACCATCCGCCTTTACTTCGAATGCGGTAGAATTGCGGGGAATATATCCAACGTGAGAAACAGAAATAAAATAACTACCCGGAGGAATTGTTGAAAATTCATATTGTCCGGTTGGGGCTGAAATGCTTAGCTTTACTACAGAAGAATCCTTATTACTTTTGAGGACAACTGAGGCTCCGGCTAATGGTTTCCCCTGATCGTCCCGGCTGAAACCGGCTATCTGCTGGGCCACAAGGCTTTCATAGGAAAAGAAGGTAAATAGGAATAAAGGTAAAATTCTCATGGTTGAGGCGTTTAGCTTTGGTATCTGCAGTTGCCTGTTATTCGAAAAAAGCGATTTTTTTTGAAGCTACAAAACTAGTTTTGAAATTTAAGGATTAAAAATTGCCGGACGAGGTCTGGCAACCGGAAGGACTACATGGATTATATCAGGCAATATAAGAGTTTTATTAACAGCCATTACCTGAATGGGGCTATACGGATCACAGCAGGAATTACTTTACCTGCCATTCTGCTCGGTTATTTCAACAATTTATCAGCTGGTGTGGCATTGTCCATTGGCGCCATGTGCGTTGGGAACACCGATAACCCAGGCCCTATTCATCACCGTCGTAATGGGATGATGGCCTGCGTTTTAATAATTTTCCTGGTCACTCTGCTGGTGGGCCTTGCTTCCGGGTCGCATGTACTGACGGGGATCCTGGTATTTGTTTTCTGTTTTGTTTTCTCGCTGATGAACATCTATGGTACCCGGGCCAGTTCTATAGGTATCAATGCGCTGCTCGTTATGGTATTGAATATCGACCGTCCTTATCATGGCTGGGATATTCTTATCAATGCTGCCTATGTACTGGCTGGAGGCACCTGGTATATGCTGCTGAGCCTGGTGCTGTATAGTTTCCGTCCCTACAAGCTGGTCCAGCAGGCATTGGGAGACTGCGTACAGGCTACAGCGGGATATCTGCGGATCAAAGCATCTTTTTATTCGCGGGATGTGGACTACGACAAAAGTTATCGTCAGCTGGTGGACAGCCAGGTGGATATACACGAGAAGCAGGATCTTGTCCGCGAACTGATGTTCAAAAGCCGCAAGATCGTACAGGAGTCCACGCACACGGGGCGCGTGCTGATGATGATCTACCTGGACATCATCGACCTCTTTGAAAGGATCATGACCTCGCAGCAGGATTATCAGCTGATGCATGCCTTCTTCGATGATACGGGACTGATGGAAGACTGCAGGAAGCTGATCATGGGGCTTGCAGCAGAGCTCGATGAAATTGGTATAGCGCTGATGAGCGGGAAGCCATCGGAGGAGAATGCGGAGCTTTCTTCCCGTATCCGGCAGGTTCGGGAGTCCTTCAACGATTACCGCGACCGGTACCGGACGGCGGAGAATGTCGAAAGTTTTATCGGGCTCCGTAATATCCTGGACAGCATCCAGGACATCGGCGATAGGTTGCATACCCTGCATGGCTATACTACCTATGATCGCAAGCTGAGCCGGAATTTCAAATCGGACCTGGACTATGAGGAATTTAATTCTCACCAGGACATGGATCCCAAACTGCTGCTGGATAACCTGAGCATCAAATCGAATATCTTTCGGCATTCCCTTCGGGTCAGCATTGCCACCATCACGGGATATATCATCTCCGGTTTTCTGCCTTTCGGGCATGGCTACTGGATCCTGCTGACCATCATCGTCATCCTGAAACCGGTATACAGCCTTACCAAAAAACGAAATTTTGAGAGGTTGATGGGGACGCTGGGCGGGGCATTGGTCGGGCTGGTGATATTGTACTTTATAAAAGACCAGGGGGTCCTGTTCGTGCTGATGATACTCTTTATGATCGGGACCTATGTATTTATCCGTACGAATTATCTTGTCGCTGTAACAATGACGACGCCTTATGTGCTGCTGCTCTTTCATTTGCTGTATCCGACCGACTTCCATACCATCCTTTCCGACCGTGTCATCGATACTATCATCGGTTCTGCGATAGCTTTCCTGGCGAATATCCTTATCATTCCTTCCTGGGAGCACGAAAGGATCACCGATTTTATGATCGCCGCTGTCGAGGCCAATACGATCTATTTCAGGGATGTGGCCGGCGCCTTTCTAGGTAAGCCTGCTGCCATCCAGCAGTTCAAGCTCTCCCGGAAGAATGCCTTTGTGGCGCTGGCTAATCTCTCGGATGCGTTTGGCCGCATGCTATCCGAGCCTCGTCGTCAACAGAAGAGGGTTGCCGAAATGCACCAGTTTGTCGTCGCCAATCATATGCTGACCTCTCATACGGCAACACTGGCTTATTATATAAATCCTTATGCTGCGAAATATGCGGATATGGTTTACGAGCCACTGGTGGATGATATTGTCAATCGTCTCGAAAGGGCTGTTGCTATTCTTGGGGACAAGGCTGTGCCCGATATGCCGGAGTCCCGTAAAGAAGAATTGAGGATCCTAAATGACAGGGTGAGCGTGCTGATGGAACAGCGCAAGGCGGAATTAGGGGGTTTGCTGGCATCGGCGGGGGATACGCGCCGGCAATTATCTGAATTCAAACCGATAGCGGATCAGTTCAATTTCATCGTAAAGGTGTCGGCAGACATTGAAAAGCTTAGTGCGCCGCTGCATATCGCGATAACATCACCACAGGAAGTGGGATATAACCCGCTGTTTTAGTGGGGGGCCAGGACCAACAGCCACCTGGTCGTGCCGCAGCGTTTTCTTTAGTGGGCGCCGCCGGTCGCGGACATTGTAACCAGCATTTCCCTGATCTTCGTCACGAGCTCGGTCTTTGTAATCGGGATGCCCATAATCTTATTATAGCCCTTTGCATCGACGAAGAACTGGTCGCGGATGATCTTGATCAGCTGTCCGTTATTGATCTCGGGGATCAGTACTTCCTTGTAATTGCGAAGCATTTCACCCAGGTTAGCGGGGAAGGGACGCAGGTGACGGAGATGGGCATGCGCAACAGAAAGGCCTTCGCGCTGGAGCTGGGATACTGCGCTTTTGATAGAACCGTAGGTGCTGCCCCATCCGAGGACCAGCAGATCGCCTTTGTCGGGGCCGCTATCCAGATGTTGAGGCGGGATATGATCGGCGATACGGGTTATTTTTTCTTCGCGGATCTTTACCATTACCTGGTGGTTTTCCGGATCGTAGCTGACATTCCCGGTGACGTTCTGCTTCTCCAGGCCGCCGATACGATGTTCCAGTCCGGGTGTGCCGGGTATGGCCCATGGGCGTACCAGCTTTTCATCGCGGAGATAGGGCTGGAATTTTTCTTCATCGGGTCCCAGGTCTGTCTTGAACTTAACTTCTATAGGCGGCAGGTCTGCGCTCTTTGGGAATTTCCAGGGTTCAGCGCCGTTGGCGATGTATCCGTCGCTCAGGAAGATGACCGGCGTCATGTGTTGTACTGCGATGCGTACTGCTTCATATACGGCGCTGAAACAATCGCTTGGTGTAGAAGCGGAGATAACGGGCATTGGACATTCCCCGTTACGGCCGTAATAGGCTTGCAGCAGATCGCTTTGTTCGGTCTTTGTGGGCAGGCCGGTGGAGGGGCCTCCTCTTTGAACATCACAGATCAGCAGTGGTATTTCCAGCATAACAGCCAGGCCCATGGCTTCTGCTTTCAGGGCCATGCCGGGGCCGGAGGTTGTCGTGACGCCGAGTGATCCGCCGTAGGCTGCGCCGATCGCCGAAGTGATCCCGGCTATCTCATCCTCAGCCTGGAAGGTACGCACTCCAAAAGATTTGTAGCGGCTCAGCTCGTGCAGGATATCGGAGGCGGGGGTAATGGGATAGGAGCCGAGGAACAGCGGAAGCCCGCTTTTCTCGGACGCGGCGATCAGGCCATAGGCAAGTGCCTGGTTACCCATGATAGAGCGATATACGCCGGGGGTCATCTTTGCTTTTTCCACTGTATAAGTGGTCGTAAAGGTTTCGGTCGTGTCGCCAAAATGATAACCTGCCTGTAACGCTTTTATATTACTTTCCAGGATCTCCGGCTTTTTACCGAATTTATCTTTCAGGAACTGGATGGTATTCTCCATGTCCCGGTTGTACATCCAATAGAGAAAACCGAGGACGAACATATTCTTTGCCCGGTCCTTTTCCTTTGTACCCATGGTGATCTCCTTCAGCGCTTCCCGGGTCATTTTGGTCACATCTATACGAATGACGGTATAGCTGTCGAGGGAGTTGTCTTCCAGTGGATTTATTCCATCGGGGTAGTTGGCCAGGCGGAGGTTTTTGGTGTCAAAGCCTTCTGTATTGGCGATGATCTTACCGCCTTTCTTCAGGCCTTTGAGGTTGGCTTTGAGGGCGGCGGCGTTCATAGCTACCAGCACATCGCATTCATCTCCGGGAGTATAGACCTTGTCGCTGGAAAAACGCAGCTGATAACCGCTGACCCCGGGTAAGGTACCCTGGGGGGCCCGGATCTCGGCCGGAAAATCGGGGAAGGTGGCGAGGTCGATGCCCAATAGGGCAGTATTATTAGTGAATTGGCTTCCAGTTAATTGCATGCCATCACCGGAATCTCCGGCGAATTTTATGACGACGTCCTGCAGAATCTCTTCTTTTCTGTTCATGGGGGGCAAAGTTAGGACATTTTGGGGTCCACCACTTATCGACATTGGGAAAAAGGGGGGTGGCGACCGGTCACCGATCTATTCGTACCGCAATGCCTCAATAGGGTCGAGCCGGGATGCTTTCTGCGCCGGATAATACCCGAAAAAGACACCCGTAATAAAACATACGAGGAAGGACAAGAGGATCGAATATTCTGTCACCAGGGTAGGCCAGGACAGGAAAATGGTGACGAGGCGGGCGGAGGTAATACCGAGGATCACACCAATGATCCCGCCTGTGATGCTGATCAGGATAGCTTCCGTCAGGAATTGCAGCAGGATATCCATGCCGCGCGCCCCTATTGACATCCGGAGCCCTATTTCTTTTGTACGTTCGGTGACCGAGACATACATGATATTCATAATGCCAATGCCACCTACCAGCAGGGAGATGCCGGAGATCACGGCCAGCAGTACAGTGAGCAGCTGGCTGGTTGAGCTAAAGGTGTTGATCAGTTCCTGCATGGTCCGCACGGCAAAATCGTCTTCGTCGGTGGATTTCAGCCGGTGTGTGGTCCGGAGGATACCGGATATTTCGTCCGAGGCGGCGATTGTGGAATTTTCGTCTATTGCGGAGGCATAGATATTCTGCAGATAGATGGTCGAGAGGATCCGTCTTTGCACGGTCGTAAAGGGCGCAAGGATGACGTCGTCCTGGTCCTGTCCGAAGGCGCTTTCCCCTTTGGGTGTCAGGGTACCGATGACCAGCAGGGGCACTTTCCCGAAGCGGATATACTTTCCAACCGGGTCTTCGCCATTGGGAAAGAGATTGGTGATGACGGTCTGGCCGAGGAGGCAGACCTTGTTTTGTGACAGGACGTCCCGGTCGGTAAAGGGGATGCCATCTTTTAGCGGCCATTGCCGGATGATATCCAGGTATTGCGGGTTTACTCCCTGGATCATGGTAGGCCAGTTGTTGTTGCCATAGATGGCTTGTCCCCTGGCGCTTGCAAGGGGCGTGACGGCGCTGAGATGGGGGGCTTGTTTCTGCAGCGCTTTTACGTCGTCCAGTGTGAGGGTTTGAACGCTGGAAGCGTCCAGCCTGGCGCCCGCGGAGATATTACTGTTCGGGCGGATGATGATCATGTTCGACCCCATGCCGGACAGCTGTTGCTGGATGCTTTGTTTGGAGCCCTGTCCGATGGCCACCATGGCGATGACGGATGCCACGCCGATGATAATGCCCAGCATGGTCAGGAAAGCCCTCAGCTTATTTCTTTCCAGGGCTTTCAACGCGATCCGGAGAAGGTTGAAGAAGCTCATAATGATGATGGTTTTACAAGGTTGCCGGCCGGCCGATTGCCGGATCGCTGCGGGCCGGTCAATAATCGTCAGACTTTGGCAATGCTGCCAGTACCTCTTTGGCGGTTTTTCTGCTCTCATTCCGACTGTCTTTTATTACTCTTCCATCCTTTAGCGTAATGGTCCTGCCGCTGAAGGAGGCGATGTCGGGTTCATGGGTGACGAATACGATGGTTTTTCCCTGTGCGTTCAAGTCCTGGAGCAGGGCCATGATACTATAGGAGGTCCTGGAGTCGAGGTTGCCTGTCGCTTCGTCGGCAAGGATCATTACCGGCTCGTTGACCAGTGCCCGGGCGATGGCGACGCGCTGCTGCTGGCCGCCGGACAGCTGATTGGGGGTATGATCCAGCCGGGCGCCGAGGTCGACGGCCTGGAGGGCCTTTATCGCCCGCTCCTTGCGGTCTTTCGCGGTGACCGCAGAATTGTACATCAATGGCAATTCGACATTTTCCAGGGCCGAAGTTCTGGGTAACAGGTTGTAGGACTGGAATACAAATCCTATCTTATGGTTCCGGAGCTGTGCCAGCTCATTACGACTCAGCCTGCTTATGTCCACGCCATCCAGTAAATAGGTTCCTTCCGTTGGCTTATCGAGGCAGCCAAGGGTATTCAGCAGGGTTGTCTTACCCGATCCGCTGCTTCCCATGATGGTGACGAACTCTCCGGCTGTCACATCAAAAGTCACTCCTTTCAGGGCTCTGACGATCTCGGAACCCATGCGGAATTCCCGTTTGATATCCTTCAGTTCCAGTATTTTTTGATTGCTCATAAGTTATAGTTTGCTATCTGCCGCCTCCTGCGGGCCGGCTGCCGCCGCCTGTGCCTCCTCCTCTGGCGCCACCTCCGCCACGTCGTGCCGGCATAAAAGGGCTTCTCACGGCGCCTGATTTAGCATTTGTCTTTGTTTCGACCCCGGCGCCATCGATGACCTCATCGTCATTGTCCAGGCCGCTGATGATCTGCACCTGGGTGTCATTATTCAGTCCTGTCGCAACCTCTTTTTCTACCAGGCTATCCCCTACTCTTACCCATACGAAGGCCGGTGTGCCGGTGACGGGCGCCGTATCGATCTGCCGCGAAGCCGAATCATGCCGGTGCCGTGGCGGCGCCATGGGGCCGCTGTTGGAATTCCTGCGTGCCTCGCGTCTTACTTCCCGCTCTCCATTGGTATCGGGGATTATTTTGAATTGTTTGATCATGGAGGAATCCGGTCTGAATTTCAGCGCCTTTGCGGAGATCAGCATGGCGCTGTCAATTTCCTTTGTGAAAATGAAAATATTGGCCGTCATGCCAGGTTTGAGCTTCAGGTCCTCATTAGGAGCCGTGATCAGTGTGGAATAGGTGACGACATTGGCAGAGACCACCGGCTCCAGTCTGACCTGGTTGACCGTTCCATTAAAGGATATATCCGGATAGGCGTCTACGGTAAAGGATGCCCGAAGACCGGCCCCTACCTCGCCGATGTCGGCTTCGGACACTGCCGCCTGTACCTGCATCTTGCTGATATCCTTCGCAATGACAAAAAGAGTAGGAGTATTAAAGCTGGCCGCTACGGTCTGCCCGACGCTGACATTGCGGGTCATCACCACGCCATCCACGGGAGAATAGATGCTGGCGTAGGAAAGGTTTTTTATAGAGGCATCCAGCTGTGCCTGTACGCTTTGTACGTTGGCTTTTGCGCCTAAATATTGATTCTCGGAATTTTCGTAGTCGGCCTTGCTGATGGCGCCTGCGTTATACAGGAGGTTCTGGCGGTCGAAGGTGCTCTTCTGATAGACCAGGGCGGCTTTGGCGACTTCGAGGTTGGCCTTATACTGGTTTACCTGCGCTTCGAAAAGGGCTTTGTCCAGCTCGGCGATCAATTGTCCCTTTCTTACCCTGGCATTGAAATCTGTATAGATCGACCTGATCGTACCGGATACCTGCGAGCCGATGGTGACGGTATCCACGGGCTGGACGGTACCGGTGGCCGTTACGCTCTTTGAAATATAGCCGTACCGGGGCTGTTCTGTTTGCAGTACCAGCGGCTTTTCCTCCTTTCGGAACCGGAAATACCAGAAAGCGCCTCCCGCCAGAAGTATAATGACAATGATGATAACCACCCGAATTTTACTCATACGAAAGAGCGTTTATAATTTGACTGCTATTCCCATGTAAAAATCATAGATCTTTATGCTGAGCGCCGCATTGTATTTCGCCTGTACATATGCCTGGAAGGCCTGTGTATACAGGGTCTTCTGCTGCAGGTAATCCACGATATTTGCCGCACCCACTTTCAGCTGCTCCCCGGCGATCCGCCAGGTTTCCTGGCTTGCCCGTAATCCATCGACGGCTGCATCATACTGTCCCTGTGCATTGAGCACATTGATATATGCCTGTTCAATTGCCTGTGCCAGATTTGTTCGTATGTTCTTCAGATTTAGCTGTGACTGTTCGATCTCTATTTTTGAATTTTCCACATTGGTCTTTACGGTTCTTCGGGTGAAGATGGGAATGGACAGGGTAAGTCCTATCTGCTGGAAGAAGTTGTTGTCCAGCTGTTCGACATAATCGTTTGTATTGTTGTTGGAATAACCGCTGGACAGGTTTCCCGACGCCGTCAGAGTGGGCAGATAACCCGCCCTTGCTTTCAAAAGGTCGTACCTGGAAATGTCGATGCCCAGCTGGCCGTTCTTTATCTCGGGCCGGTCTCTCAATGCGGCGGCCACTACCTGGTCGAGGGCGGGAACGGCTTCTTTGGACATCACCGTATCAGGGCTGACGATGTCGAAAGTATCTTCGATGGGTAGCTGTAGTATTTGTTTGAGGGTAAGTTTGTTCTGACGGACGGCATTGCGGGCGGTGACGAGGTTGTATCTATCCGTAGCCATTTGCGCCTGCAGCTGGAAATACGCGTTGCGGGCGATGCTGCCGGCATCATATTCTTTCTTCCCCTGATCTACCTGTGCAGCGGAAGTATTGACAAGGTCCTGTACATAAACGACGTTTTCCTTCGCAAGCAGGATGTTCAGGTAAGCCTGGGTGATCGACAGCGTGATGTCGTTCTCGGTCTGCAGGATGTTGAGATTGGCAGATTCGATCTCGAGATTTTTTTGTTTGATGTCGTTATTGATGTATCCGCCATTGTACAAGGTCACGGAGGAAGACAGGGACAGGCTATTGGAAAAAGAGGATTGCGTCTGGAATCCGCCGACTACGGGATTGGCGTTTTTGCTGTGCGTATAGGTAAGACCGGCGCCGCCGTTCAGCGTGGGTTCGCGCTGGGCCCGGGATAGCAGGTAGTTTTGCTGAGCTGTCCTGGCAGAGAGTCGCAGGCTATTGAGCTGGATATTATTCTTTTTGGCATAATCCAGGCAGGTCTGGAGATCCCAGCGGACTGGCAGGGGACCGGCAGTGCTGTCCTGTGCCGTAGCTGTTCCGGCAAGAGACGCGAGGCCTACGATCATCAACACCGGTAGTTTTAAGAACATATGCTCCTGGTTTAGGTGCGTGACAAGAATTGCAAAGGTGAGGCCATAAGGGGCTTCCATTCGCCCATTCGTGTAAAAATAGGTATTTATTCGACGGTTTGGCAGAGCGGAGAGGGCTTTCCCATGGTATTCTTTTTGCCGCTGGTGACTAGTGAAATCCTATTATTTATCTTGAAAATTTCAAATTATGGCAACGTTATCAGGAAAGAGGATAGCTGTTCTTACCGAGAATGGCTTTGAAGAGGTAGAGCTCACCAGTCCCAGGAAAGCGCTGGAAGACGCAGGGGCGGAAGTGCATATCATTTCGCCGCAGAAGGTAAGCGTAAAGGCCTGGGATAAGGATCACTGGTCCATAGACCTGCCTGTTGACAAGGTACTTGATGAAGCACGTGCAGAGGATTATGATGCTTTGATCCTGCCGGGTGGCGTGATGAACCCCGATAAGCTGCGGCAAAACAAAAAAGCTGTGGAATTTGCGCAACAGTTCCTGGAGGCCGGCAAGCTTGTGGCGGCTATCTGCCATGGTCCTCAGCTTCTCATTGAAACGGGATTGATCGAAGGCCGGACTATGACATCTTATCCTTCTTTGCGGACAGACCTGGAAAATGCGGGGGGGTTATGGGTCGATAAGGAAGTAGTCACTGACAATGGTCTTGTTACCAGCAGGACGCCAAAGGACCTGGAGGCTTTCAATAAAAAAACGATCGAGGAGATCAAAGAGGGGCAGCATGCTTCGGCAGCGTATACGCATGGGACGCATTCCTGACGTGAGAAAATGGGGTCGCGGAAAGGACCGCGGCCCCATTTTTTTATTTTACTGCGGGCAGCGTCATACTATTGACGGCACTCTTCTCTGCCGCCAGCTTTTCCACATCTTCGGATTTGCGGGGTGCCTGCCATGACAGGAGCTCGAACTTCTCTTTTCCTATGCGGACATCGTCCTCTATTCTCACCCCGATGTCCCACCATTTTTTATCACAGGGGCTTCCCGCGGGGATATAGATACCGGGCTCAACGGTGATGACCATGTTCTCTTTTAAGGTCTGGTCATAATTGCCCATGTCATGGACGTCGAGGCCAAGGAAATGCGAGCACCCATGCGGGTAATAAAGACGAACCTGGGACCTGTCTTTTATGATACCCAGCCTGACCAGGCCTTCGGCCAGCACTTCAGTAGATCTTTTATTCAGCTGGTCAAAGGGTACTCCTTCGTGGCAAAGCGGGAAAATCGCTTCCTGTGCCTGATAGACCAGGTCATAGATGGCTTTTTGCTCTGGGTTGAACTTACCGGTGGAGGGAACTGTGCGGGTGATATCGGCGGAATAACCGTGATATTCTGCTCCGATATCCATCAGGACCAGATCCTTTCCGACATTGATACGGGCATTCTCTTCATAGTGAAGGATGCAGCCGTTGGCGCCACCGCCAACTATGGACGGATAACCGACATATTCTGCTCCGAGCTTTTTATGAACATACTCCTGGAGTCCCTGCAGCTCGCCTTCGGACATGCCTGGCTGAATAGCTTTCATCACTTCGGCGTGTGCGATACAGGAAATGGAAACGGTCTTGCGCATCAGGGCCATCTCTTCGGGAGTCTTTATTTCCCTTAAAGAAGCGATCAGCCTGTTATAGAGATAGGTATTCCATTTCAGCGTTGAAAGTTTCTGCCGGAATGCCGCCAGGCCCACAGAATCTTTGATATTGATAAAAGCGTTGACCCACTCGTCGCTGCGCATTTTGTCGCTTGCCTCCCGCCGTTTGCTCATAAAGTTGATATACCGGGGGAGCGTGGCGGGGGTAGCTCTTTCCGCTACCGATCCCAGCAGCTCGTAGATGGAAGCGTCAAAATTTTCAGGTAGTGCAGCTTTCTTTTTGAACGCCTGGATCAGATCGTA
The DNA here is from genome assembly GCA_035492595.1 of Puia sp. GTDB lineage: Bacteria > Bacteroidota > Bacteroidia > Chitinophagales > Chitinophagaceae > Puia. The sequence goes on along the minus strand of DATJJA010000031.1, from coordinate 70,176 downwards.
AAGATCGGCGGGATCCGAGCTGTCGTCGTGGACATCATCGGGCAAACCCGGGAAGAGGATCTGGCTGAAGCCGGACAGATCGATAGGGAAATTTTTAAATTCACTGCCATTATAGACGCTGTCAAATTTCAGCTCGCTTTTTACTTTTTCTGTACCTAGCCGGCGGCCTGTCCATTGTTCGGCCAGCGGATCGCGCTGCTGAACAAAGAAGAGCTCTTTATATGTGCCGCCGCCCGGCGCCTTTTGGGGCTCTTTGAAGATAAGCAGGACGGCCTGGGGTTCTTTATAGCCGGAAAAATAATAAAGGTCCGGACTGGGATGATAGGGATAGCTCACGTCATTGCTGAATGTGCGGGTGGGATAAGCAAAGATGACCGCAACGGAACCCGCGGGCATCATCGCTCTTAGCGCTTCGCGTCTCCCGGCATGGAAGGCGGGGGTCAGATAATCTGTGGGAAGTCCTTCCTGTGCCTGGCTGACCAGTGCAATGGCTAAGAGCAGAAAAGAGCAGAATTTTTTCATGTCGGTGAGTTTAAGGAAACAATAATCAAAATACGCTCATTACCGGGCAATTTTTGCAGCCGTCCGTCACAATCAGCGAAAATGAGTAGAAGCGGGCCGAAATAAGCTAACTTTGTTAGCAAAATGGTGCGTATATGAAACGATCCGGTGCTGCTGATCTTCCTTTACACTATGGTTATGTTCCGCAATGGCTGGCGGACCGTATGGCGAAGCTGGGGCTTGCCGTTACCGAAGCTCTTTTGACGGAATATGGAAAAGAGGAGGTCATCCGAAGGCTGGCCGATCCCTTCTGGTTCCAGAGTTTGGGGGCTGTGATGGGGATGGACTGGCATTCTTCGGGGATCACGACCTCTGTCATGGGCGCGCTGAAAAGGGCTATCAACCCTCTTTCCCGTGAGCTGGGTATTTACATCTGTGGGGGAAAGGGCAAGTTCTCAAGACAGGCTCCGGATGAGATCAGGAAAGTGTGCGAAAGCACGGGACTGGACGCCGTACAGCTGATCCGTAGCAGCAAGCTCAGCGCAAAGGTCGATAATACCGTTGTACAGGATGGGTTCCAGCTCTATATGCATAGTTTTGTCCTTACCAATGAAGGGCAGTGGACTGTTATTCAGCAGGGAATGAGTCCGGGCAATTCGATGGCCAGGCGTTATCACTGGCATTCGGCCAACGTGCGATCCTTTGTGGAAGAACCTCATACGGCGATCTGCGGGGTGAACCAGGGCGAGATCCTCAACCTGGCCGACAGACAGGCGGACCCGGCCCGGAATGCGGTGCTATCGATCACACAGGAAAAACCCGAGCTGATGATGCAGGACATCCAGCAATTGGTACTTCCGGGGCATCATGATGTCCGGACAGAGGATGTCGATCTTAGGAGGCTGGGGGCTGTATTGTGGCTGGCGCATGACCGGCAGCCTTCCAATTTTGAGGAGCTGGTGTTGCTGGAAGGTGTTGGTCCCCGGACACTTCAATCTTTGGCGCTGGTTAGCGAGGTCATCCATGGCACTCCTTCCCGTTTTCGGGACCCGGCGCGTTTTGCCTTTGCGCATGGGGGTAAGGATGGGCATCCTTTTCCGGTGCCTGTTACGGTATACGACGAAACGATCGGCATTCTGCAGACGGCGGTATATAAAGCAAAACTGGGGCAAAGCGAAAAGCTGGATGCGGTGCGTAAGCTTACCGGGCTGGCGCAAAGGGTGGAAAAAGATTTTACGCCCGCAGACGGACTTGCGGCATACATTGAAAAAGAAAGGAAGGATTCATGGAAATATGGGGGCCGCACGGTATTTGGCAGGGAGAGGCCACCTGCCGAAGGGGGTGCGGCTCAGGGGGAAGCAACAGGCCACGGAGAAGCGGCAGGCCCGGTGAAGGGACGGCAGCTGCGGCTATTTTAAGGCAGACTTCCGAATTTTTAATTCCGGATTCTTTGCCAGCAGCAGGCTGGCTTTTTTTTGCGTTTCCTGTGTCGTGAGCCATTTCTTCATCAGCTTGCGCAAAACTTTTGCCTTTTCTACTTTTTCTTTTGTGGGTTCAGTCATATCAGAATACCTTAACCGTGATCGTGAATTTCAGAGGCTGTAAAAATACATCATCACGATTGTCATCGGGAATGAACCCTATTATTGATTATGTTCGCTAATGGTTTTTTTTAGGGTCTATCCTTCTCAAAGTTTTATTGGATTTGTAGAACAAGTGTGGGTGGTGCAGCTTTTGCATTCCGATACCTATGCCCGAAGGTCCTTCCATAGTTATTTTAAAAGAAGCTGTTGCGGCTTTTAAAGGAAAAAAGATCCTGTCTGCCACTGGCAACACGAAGGTAGACAAGGAGGGCATGACCGGACAAAAGGTAATAACCTTTAAAAGCTGGGGCAAGCATTTTCTGATTTGCCTTCCAGGGTTGACGGTGCGGATCCATTTTTTGCTTTTTGGCTCCTATAGCATCAACGAGCAGATAAAGCCAAATCCGCGTCTGCATTTGAAGTTTTCCAATGGCGATCTTTATTTTTATACCTGTTCCGTAAAGATCGTGACGGAACCTGTCGACGAAATTTATGACTGGAGCGCAGACGTAATGAATGACAGTTGGAGTGCTGCCAAAGCGAAAAAAAAGCTGAAGGCTCTTCCGGGTATGCTGGTTTGCGACGCGTTGCTAAACCAGGATATTTTCGCGGGAGTGGGGAATATTATCAAAAACGAGGTCTTATTCCGCATCAAGGTGCATCCTGAAAGCGAGGTTGGGGCGCTGCCGCCGCGTAAGCTGACGGAGATGATCACCGAAGCGCGTCTTTATAGTTTTGATTTCCTGAAATGGAAAAAGGCGTTTGAGCTGAGAAAAAACTGGCTGGCGCATACAAAGACCATCTGTCCCCGGGATCATGTTCCTTTTATCAGGGTCCGGCATCTGGGAAAGACCAGGCGCCGGGCTTTTTATTGCGAGGTCTGCCAGATATTGTACAAACGAGCGGCGGTGCCTATTCGATCTTCAGGACGCGGATCGTCTGTTGCTGGTGTGAAGTAGCGATATTCAGCAGATAAAGTCCTGCGGGCAGATGCACGATGGCAGGCAGCGGGAAGCTGTTGGTTCCTTTTTGGATAGAAAGGTCCTGTCCCAGCAGCTGTTGCCCGTTGATCCCCCGGATGGTCAGCCGGGCCTTGTCGGCTTCCGGGGCCTCCATGGTTATTGCAATCTGCTCCCGGAAGGGATTGGGATAAGCCGAAAAGGACAAACCGGACGAAGGGGTGCTGATCTTCAGCACGGGGCTGTAGGTGCTATGTCCGTCCAGATCGGACATTTTCAAGCGATAAAAATATGCGGGCGAGGAAACAGCGGGCAGTGCATCGGTATAATTGTAGTGGATTATCTGTGTGCTGTTGCCGGCTGCCTGTACCAGGCCGACGGTGGAAAAGCCGGCGCCATTGTCGTCCCGTTGCACTTCGAAGCCGGCGGTGTTGTCTTCCTGTGTCGTCGTCCATTGCAGGTTGACCTTGTTGTCAGTCCGCTGTCCGCTGAAGTCGAGAAGGGTCAACGGGAGATTGATAGGAGCGGCGATGGTGATCTGGTCGACTGCCTCGAAAGAGATCACCGCGCTGCTGCCCGAAGCCTGTGTAAACCGGAACTCGTCGACATTGGCGAATGCTGTCTTGGCGCTGACATCGAATTGTGTCCAGGTGGCAGTCGCGATGCTGTTGACGGTGAGCGTTGCGCCGGAGACAGCTACTCCGGAGCGGTAGCCGGTCATGGTCATATTGGCGGGGGCTCCTGCGACGATATTGAGCTTCAGGTAAACGGACTGAAGCTGAAATGCCGAACCGTCATTTGATTTTGCGCCTGTGGTCTGTACGCTTACTCCCCCTGTCAGGCTGTTCATACGGATGCAAAAATCCGATGCTCCGCCAGGGTTGGCGCCGGCTGCGGAGGCTGAGATGGAAACGTTGGCTCCGGGAACTGTTACCGTGAAATCCCAGCCTGATGGGATGGACGTTCCGACATTCAGAGCCGATCCCGGGGAAGGGGTGGAAGCAAGCAGATTGGCAGTTGCACTAAAATTATTATTGAATGTAGTGGTGCCGAGTACCGGCGTTGTTGCTGCTGCGAGTCTTTCTGAGGAGATCAGAAACAGGAGGAAAACGATTATACGCATAAATAAGGATTTTGCCACCCGGTTATCTGCGCCTGTTCAACAAGCAGCGTGGGGTCATCCCATTCTATCCCGGTGGTCGTGTGGACAATACTGTTTTCCAGTCCTCCTGTCGTGGAGGACAGTGTTGGCTTGCGGATGTATACCGGCAGGTTTGATTGGAAAGGCCGGGTTGAAACGGAAAGAATACCCCGGGGACCGGCGGGGTGGACCTGGCCCAGCGAAGCCGTCAGCTGTTGTCTGCTGATCTTCGGGCTGCTCTCCTGTAGTGCGGCTACCAGCACGAGGCCTGTTTCATAGGCAAGCAAGGCAAAAACATTGGGCGGCTCTTCCCATGCGGCCGTATAATCCCGGACAAAGGCCAGGTTTTCGGGGGTATCCAGTGTCCGGGACCAGGTAGAGGCGTTGTAGAGGTCTAACCCTGTCGGGACTGTGGTTCCGAGATTGTCTTCCACCATAAATGGATTGACGCTGAGTCCGGGTGCAGAAGGCCAGTCCTGGTCGTGAAACAGCTGCAGGAACTGATCTCCCTCTTTGCCGGAGAGAAGGATATGGGCATGTTCCGGCTGCTGGTCCCGGATAAACTGAAGAAGAGGTTTTGTATCAGGTGGTCCCGAAAAGTTACGGATCACATTGATCTTTACTGTTGTCGCTCCGGAAACGGAGGTGCCTACGCGGAAAGAATCGTGCAGTCCATAACCACCTTCATAGATCGACATATTGATCGAGGGTTCGCCGCCATATTTCTCCTGCATCCACTTACCCACTGCCCATTCGCTTTTCCAGAGATGAAGGCTATTGTAAAAAAGGTAGTCGGAGCTTAGCATCCGGTTTGGCAGGTCTGCGCCAAGATTTAGAATAAGAGCCGGCGCCCGGTAATTTTCCAGCAGGGGAATGATCCCTGTTGCCGTCTTCCCGCTTGTCACGCCTATCACCAGGTCGACCTGTTCGTAGAGCAGCAGCTTCTTCAAAGCTGCCTCTGTCTCTTTGAGCCCGCCGGCCTGGATATATTCCGGATAAGAAGTGATGGTGACTCCGGCTCCTTCTTTTTTTAACACTGTGTCCAATCCCTTCTGAAGGTTCATCTTCAGATCTCTGAAAATGCCGGAATAAGGGATCATCCAGCCGATCTTTATTTTTTTTACGCTGTCCATAATGGTCCTGGCTTAACCTCTGGAAGGAAAGATGCCCTGGAGAGCAATGATATAATTGAGGCCGAGGTAGGGCTGTACGATGGGTATAGGGAGACCATTTCCTATCGGGCCGGTGACATTGGATCCGACATTCAATGCGGTGTTGGGAGCTACATTGTTATAACCCGCGATGGGATTGAAGTTAGCCGTATCATATGGGGCGGCCAGGACATTGGAGCCTGCGACTGGCGTGCTGACCGTTGCCTGCGCGTTGGATGCGGATACCGTAAAACTATGGGCATGCGCAGGGAGGTTGTTGATGGTTAGAGAAAATGTTTCTGTGCCTGATACCTGGCCCAGTACATATGTGGAAAGACCGGTGCCTTGTCCAACGCCGACGGGTACGCGACTTCTCATATCCGGCAGTGCAAAGGTAGTCTGTCCGTTGCCGCCAAAAGTGGTGCCAAGGAGGGCAAAAAGCGCGCTGTTCTGAGAGATGGATAACAGCTGGCCGGCACAAAATGCCCAGCCGGTTGGCGCAAAATTGCAGGGCCACAATAAGATACATGCGAGAAAAGTTTCCATTTTTTTAATTTTTAGGAAAGAATAATAAATAGATATGCCTTCGGAGTTTTTAGGTCCGTTAATACCGGTCGGGGTGAATGAAAAGAATGGAATACGGATGCGAATGACTACTAATAAAGTAGTGCGAAAGGTGCTGCTAAAGTAGGCCTTGAGTAAGGGACAGGAAGTATATAAGGGTGAGGGTTAGTGCCCTTATTAAAGGTAGGAAATTTTTGTTACCGTGCTAATTATTTTTCGGTCACATATTATATGCACCGAAGTACGCTGCACCCTGGAGGGCCATCTTGTCGTTCAGTACTACATGCACGGGTACTCTGTCAGAGAGATCGTGCATGCGGCCGTTGTTATCAAAATTTTTTACCCAGTTGTCAGACTGCAGTAACGGTAAGATCTTTGGCGGAATGCCGCCTGCGAGGAACAGGCCGCCGGTAGCCATGAGCTTCAGCACAAGACTCGAGGACTCTGTGGCTAGGAAGCGGACAAACAGTTCCATCGTTTCGGCGCAGATCAGGTCTTCGTGTTTCAGCGCAGCCTGGCTGATGACGGCGGCGGGGTCTTCTTCTTTCAACTTTTCGGATAACCATTCGGGTATAGGTTCGTTTCGGCCTTCTGTGAGAAACCGGAAAATATTTTTGATACCCATGCCGGAGACTACGCGTTCCCAGCTGACATGTCCGTATTGTTTCTGGAGGAAATAAAATAGTTCTACATCTATTGGTGTCCGTGGCGCGAAGTCGCTGTGGCCGCCTTCTGTAGCAAAAGGGTGATAGCGCTGACCGTCCCAGTACAAGCCGGCTTCCCCAAGACCTGTGCCCGGCGCAAGGATGGCGATGTTCCCTTTGGCGCCGGCGTCACCGGCAGCCAGGGTAGCCAGCTCGTCTTTGCCGAGCCCTGCCAGCCCGTAGGCCGTCGCCTCCAGGTCATTGATAAAAGAGACGGGGACTTTCATTTCCTGGCTCATCGCCCCGCTGTCGAGCAGCCAGGGCAGATTGGTGAGCTTGCTTTTTCCGTTGACGACGGGACCTGCTACCGCTGCGGAGATGCGGTCGGGGAGAGTGCCGCCGGTAAAATCGTGGATGATATCGGTGAGGGATGTGTGATCCTTAGAGACATATCTTTTCTGCCGTATCGAATTAAGTCCATTACCGTCTTCGCGGTACAGGGCGACATTGGTCTTTGTGCCACCGATGTCGGCTGCAAGGATCGTAATTGCTTTTTGTAGTTGTCCGGGCTCTTGTTTAAATGCGATCGGTACTATTGGTTGTGCTGCCATGCTAAATAAAATTGAGATGCTGCTACCCTCAAAGTTACATGTTGCGCCGATATTGACCGCCAACTTCGTATAAAGCATTGGTTATTTCCCCCAGCGTGCAATATTTAACGGTCTCCATCAGCTCTTCGAACAGGTTACCGTTGTTTACTGCGACGGTCTTGAGGTTCTGCAACATTTGGGGCTTCCGGCCCGCGTGTCGTTGTCTGAAGGCCTGCAGGTTGGCGATCTGCTGGTCTTTTTCTTCCGTGGTGCTCCGGATCACCTCGCCTGGCAGGATAGTGGGCGAGCCCTTTTTGTCGAGGAAGGTATTGACTCCTATGATGGGCAATTCCCCGCTATGTTTGAGGCTTTCATAATAAAGGCTTTCTTCCTGGATCTTGTTCCGCTGATACATTCTTTCCATTGCTCCGAGGACGCCTCCGCGATCCGTCAACCGATCGAATTCCGCCAGAACGGCTTCTTCCACCAGGTCGGTGAGCTCTTCCACTGCAAAGCTGCCCTGGATAAAGTTTTCCGTGCGGGCGCTGCCCAGTTCGCGGTTGATGATCAGCTGGATGGCCATGGCCCGGCGGACGCTCTCTTCGGTGGGCGTCGTTATCGCTTCGTCATAGGCATTGGTATGCAGTGAGTTGCAATTGTCATAAATTGCATAAAGGGCTTGTAAGGTGGTGCGGATATCATTGAAATCTATCTCCTGTGCGTGGAGGCTTCTGCCGCTGGTCTGGATATGATATTTCAGCTTTTGGGACCGGCTGTTGCCTTTATAAACCTGTTTGATCGTTTTGGCCCAGATCCGTCTTGCCACGCGGCCGATAACGCTGTATTCGGGGTCCATCCCGTTGCTGAAGAAAAAGGAAAGATTGGGGGCAAAGTCGTCGATGGCCATGCCCCGGCTCAGATAGTATTCCACATAGGTGAAGCCGTTGGCCAGGGTGAAGGCGAGCTGGGTGATGGGGTTGGCCCCGGCTTCGGCGATGTGATAACCGCTGATGGACACGCTATAGAAGTTGCGTACCTGTTTGCTGATAAAGTAAGCCTGAACGTCACCCATTAAGCGAAGTGCGAACTCGGTGCTGAAGATGCAGGTGTTTTGTGCCTGGTCTTCTTTTAGTATATCGGCCTGTACGGTGCCTCTTACCTGTGAAAGGGCTTCGGCTTTTAATTTTTCGTATATGTCAGCGGGGAGGACTTCGTCTCCGCTGAGGCCGAGGAGGGCCAGACCGAGGCCATTGTTGCCATCGGGCAGGGCGCCGGGGGATGCGGGGTTGTTATAAATCGCTTTGGCGGCGATGGTGCTGCCAGTTGCGGCGTTGCCGTTTGCCGTGTTGCTGTTGACCGTTGCGCTGCTGTTGGCTGTTGTGGCGCCGCTGCCAGTTGTGTTGCTGCTGCCAGTTGCGTTGCTATTGGCAGCCAGCCATTTTTCGCAGAGCTGGTCGATGGCGGCGTTCATAAAAAAGGCGAGTAGTATAGGTGCGGGTCCATTGATCGTCATACTCACCGAGGTCTTTGGGTCGCAAAGGTCAAAACCGCTGTATAGTTTTTTGGCGTCATCGACTGTGGCGATGCTGACGCCGGCGTTGCCGATCTTACCATAGATATCCGGGCGGTGATCGGGGTCTTCGCCGTACAGGGTTACGGAGTCGAAGGCTGTGCTTAGCCGCCTGGCCGGCTGGCCGGAAGAGACGTAATGGAATCGTTTGTTGGTACGTTCAGGGCCGCCTTCGCCTGCGAACATCCGGGTGGGATCTTCTTCTGCTCTTTTCAGGGGAAATACGCCGGCGGTATAGGGAAATTTTCCGGGGAAGTTCTCCTGGAGGCGCCAGCGGAGTATGTCTCCCCAGTCCTTGTATCGCGGCACGCTGATGCGGGGGATATTTGTTCCGGAAAGCGATGAGATAAATAGCGGCTGGCGGATCTCCGTGCCCCGGACATCATAATTGAAGGTCTCCTGCTGATAGCGGGCTTTGGTGGCGGGCCATTCGTCGATAAGCTTCTTACACAAAGGGAAAAGCTGCTGCTCTACACTTTTCTTTTGTTCTTCCAGTACGGGTCTTGCGGCGGAATCGGCTGGCAGGTCCTGAAGAACACCTTCCAATTGGTAGAGTTTCGAGGCGATGGCGGCCTGGTCATCGGTGCTCTGATCGTAATCCCGGATTGCCGAGCTGATCTCGGACAGATAGCGTACCCGGGATGGCGGCATGATCTGGGATTGGGTCGTGGTGTCCTTTGTATGGGTGTGCAGGGCCAGGTCTCCGTAGTGTACCCCGGTCTTTTTGTGGATCGTGGTCATCAGCTTTTCAAACAGCTCGTTGACACCGGCGTCATTGAACTGGGCGGCGATGGTTCCTACTATGGGTAGTTCGCCGTCTTTGGCGGTCCATAGTCCATGATTGCGTTTGTACTGCTTGCGGATGTCATGCAGGGCGTCCAGCGCACCGGCCTTATCGAACTTATTGAGCACGACGAGGTCGGCATAATCCAGCATATTGATCTTTTCCAGCTGCGAGGCGGCTCCGTATTCCGGGGTCATCACGTAGACGCTGATGTCGGTGTGGTCGAGTATGGAGGCGTCGCTTTGTCCTACACCTGCGGACTCGAGGATGACGAGGTCATAGCCTGCATTTTTACAAATGTCGATGGCTTCCTGTACGTGGGCGCTGAGGGCTTTGTCGCTGTCGCGTGTCGCCAGGCTGCGCATATAGGCGCGGGGGCTGGAGATGGCGTTCATCCGGATACGGTCGCCCAGCAGTGCGCCGCCGGTCTTTTTCTTGGAGGGGTCGACGGAGATCACGGCTAGTGTCTTATCCGGGAAGCTGTTCAGGTAACGGCGAACGAGCTCGTCTGTCACGGAGGATTTGCCGGCGCCGCCGGTGCCTGTGATGCCGACGACGGGGATGGTCGGTGTAGTCGGGGCTGCTGCGCTGGCCGATGCGGGTGTGGCGCCTGGTCCGGCTGAGCCGGGTGATGGTGGTGTGGCGCCTGGTTCAGCTGTGCCGGTCGATGCGGCTGAGCCGGGTGATATCGCCGGATATGGTGTCGGTTCTGGCGCTGTTCCGTTCTCTGCGTTTGAGATCGCCCTTGCGATCTTACGGATATCTTTCCATTCTCCTAATTTCATTTCGCCTTTGAAGTTGGCGGGGTTTCCATTCAGGGAAAAATCACATTGGCGGATCACGTCTTCGATCATCCCTTCCAGCCCCATCTTCCGGCCATCATCGGGGGAATAGATACGGGTGATGCCGTATTGGTGCAACTCTTCGATCTCCTGCGGGAGGATGGTCCCGCCTCCACCTCCGAAGAGCCGGATATGTCCGCAGCCGTTGTCGTTCAGCAGGTCCTTCATATACTTGAAGAATTCGAGGTGACCGCCCTGGTAGGAGGTGATGGCGATGCCCTGTACGTCCTCTTCGATAGCGCATTCCACGATCTCGGCCGCTGACCGGTTATGTCCAAGGTGAATGATCTCGGCTCCTTTTGACTGGAGAATGCGGCGCATGATGTTGATCGCCGCATCGTGTCCGTCGAAGAGGGCTGCTGCTGTAACTAGCCGGACTTTATGAACAGGGGTATAACTCATATATTGTAATCGTTTGGCAAACAGGGCAAAATTAAACAAAAAACTAATGATCGTTAGTTAGTTTTTGAATCATAGGATCGATGCAGAGGGAAATTGGTTCAGGAATCTTTACCTTCGCCGGAATATGGTAAAGAAAACGGCCAAATCCGCGAATAAGAAGTCTGCGTCTCCAAAAAAGAAATCTGCCTCCCCGGCGAAAAAGGCAGCGTCCCCGAAAAAGGCAGCGCCCGCCAAAAAAGTACAAAAGCCAGTGAAGATCAGGCTTGATATGTTGTTTACCGATCCCCTGAAACAAGCAGCAAAGGCTTCTGCCCGGAAGAACATGAAATAGTAGCCGGGTTTTCTTTTTGATCAGCGAAAGGGTCTTTTTGGATTGACGGCTGGGTGTCCCTGCGAAAAAAAATCGTTGGATATCCAAAAAATCACTAATTTGTCCTCGCTTGAAACGTCTTGCTGCTATATTGCTTATGGGAATTCTCCTTTTCAACTGGTACGGATACCAGCTTGTGAGCAACTATATGCAGGACCACGCCGACCGGCGACTGGAGGCAAGTCTTGACAAAAAGGACTACGACGAAACCCAGCTTCTTTCTATCAAAGTTCCCGTTACTTCGCTGTCTTATTATAACAGTTCGGCCAATTTTGAAAGGGTCGATGGACAGATAGATGTCAGTGGTGTACAATATAAGTATGTGGAACGCCGCATTTACAAGGATTCCATAGAATATCGCTGTATCCCCAACCAGATGGCCATGGATCTGAAGAGTGCAAGGGAGACCTTCTTCCAGCTGGTGAATGATCTATCGCACAATGGCCAGGAGAAAAAGACTCCTCATTCAACTCAATACAAGAATGTTTTGCAGGACTATTGCGAAACTCAAATAGAAACTTTTTTGCCACAAACTGCAATAGTGCCAGCCCCGCAAATTGGGGGCCCGGTCACTGCTGCTCTTCTCTCCAATTATACTCCCACTGCTGAAATGCCGCCCGATCAGGCAGCTGCCTAAGTCTAAGCTGGATGATCGCCTCAATGACTGATTGTTGTGGCTGATCGTCGACACGTATTTACCGACCGGAGGCAATAACCGGTCATTCAGTAGTTCTCAAAAAGCATTTGATGAAGGATCTCAGCGGCAGCGGGCTTACGGAGTCAGCGCATAGGATGCACTATATTCTGCGCATTGCATCTGCTATGTGTTTTATCGGCCACGGTGTTTTTGGCATTATTACCAAACCCATCTGGTGTAATTATTTTGCCGTATTCGGCATCGGTCATGATTTGGCGTACACGCTTATGCCGGTCGTCGGTACGGTGGACATAACCATGGGCCTTATCCTATTATTTTATCCTATCCGGGTTATTCCGGCCTGGCTTGTTGTCTGGGGGATCGTGACCGCGTCGATGCGTCCTCTCTCTGGCGAGCCTTTTGCCGAGATGATCGAACGCGCCGGCAATTTTGGCGCGCCGCTGGCCCTGCTGATGCTGGGCGGGACGGCGATGTGGGGAGCCGGGAGTGCGGCGGGTTCGGGGAGCGGAGTAGCCGGAGCGAGAGGTGGAGAGGTCATGTCCAAAATTCGTTACTGGTTTTCCCGTCTCGATCCCAATCCTCAGCCCGATGCCCGGACCATTTCGCGGGTCGCCCTTTGTCTGCGGATAGTTGTCTTCCTGCTCCTGGTGGGGCATGGCTGGCTCAACCTGACCGAAAAGAAGGGGCTGATACAACAGTATACGAATCTCGGCTTTTCGAACCCGGCGAATACTGCGTTGTTTGCAGGGATGTTTGAAATACTGGCAGGGTTGGCCATTCTTATCCGGCCTGTGCGGCCTCTGCTCGTCGCCCTGTTCATCTGGAAAATGGGGACGGAGCTTTTCTATCCGAAATATGAAATAGTTGAGTGGGTCGAACGGGGCGGCAGTTATGGCGCCCTGCTGGCTCTTTATTTTGTCCTTGGAAAAAGCAGCGTCCGGGATACATCTAACCAACATAAACTGGCTTTATAAAACCTTTACGGCTATGAACCAGGGCTGTAATCATACTAACAAAACTTAAAAAAATGAGAAAGATCGTATTTGCGTTTTTACTGCTGGCAGGAATAACAGGATATAACAAAGTGGCTGCACAGGGATGTGTCGCGATCCGTAGTACAGGCGGATTCTGCGAGGCGGGCGGCGTGGAGCATGTGGATTCGATCAGTAAATGGCAGTTCAGCGCCAATAACCGGTATTTCAAGTCCTTTCGGCATTTTGTCGGAACGGACGAACAAAAGCAGCGGCAGGTACTGGGTACAGAAGTGATCAATCATCAATATACTCTTGACATGGCGCTGTATCGCCTGCTGAATCCCCGCTGGTCCCTGATGCTGGATGTGCCCATTGCTGCCAATTCCCGTTCATCCCTGTACGAACACAATAACCTTGGCCGGTTCGTCACACATTCATTTGGAGTTGGCGACATCCGCCTTGCAGCGTATGCCTGGGTGATCGATCCAGTAAAGATGCCCAAAGGAAATGTGCAGGTTGGTCTGGGGCTCAAGCTGCCAACAGGAAGTTATAATTACTCTGATTATTTTCATCTTACGGACAGCACCAAGCGACTTGGCGCTGTAGATCAGTCCATTCAGTTGGGTGATGGCGGCACAGGCATTACCCTGGAATTAAACGCGTTTTACAATATCTCGCATTCTGTCGGTTTCTACGGTAATTTCTATTATCTCAGCAACCCCCGTGAAGTCAATGGCACTTCGACTGCACGTGGAGGCACGGCTTCCGCTACCGCAGTCAAGAATGGCAGTGACGTCATGAGTGTTCCGGACCAATGGATGGCCCGTGCCGGTGTCAATGTAATGACAGGTCATTGGAGCTTTTCCGCAGGTGTTCGTGATGAGTGTCTGCCTGTTCACGATCTCGTCGGGGGCAGCAATGGTTTTAGGAGACCGGGATATATCATCTCTGCTGAACCTGGGGTAACCTACACCTTCTCTAAAGTATCGGTGTATGCATTCGTTCCGGCCGCTATCGTGCGCAATCGCACACAAAGTGTTCCGGACAAGATAACGACCCAGCTGACCAAAGTCGTGACACACGGAGATGCCGCGTTTGCCGATTACGTGGTTAATATAGGCATGAATATCCGGTTCTAAACCGCAACATTTAAAACTATCAACATGCAAATTCTTACGGAGCCTATTGGAAGTATTCCCCGTCCAGTGGAACTGGTCGAAGGACTCAAAGCTTTTTCCGCAGGAGATGTAACAGCAGTTGAATTAGATATTTTATTTGACAGGGCTTTAAAGGACACGATCCGGCGATTTGAAGCGACCGGCTCGCCGGTCATCACGGATGGGGAGCAGACAAAACCAAGTTTTGCCACCTATCCTCTCAGTGGTTCCAAACAGCTGGACCCGAATGGAGTGGTCATCCCTTTTGAAGATGGCCATACCCGTCAGCTGCCCAAACTAAATGCTGGTCCTTTTGCTTACGGGGCCTATGCGGGCGACTATGTAAAGCGGGCTTCGGGTCTGACAAAGCTTCCGCTGAAACAAGCCGTGATCTCGGCTTCGGCGCTGAGTCTGCTTTATCCCGGGGAAGGTCTGGAAGGATATTCGAGAGAACAGTTCATAAACGACCTGGCTGCGGAACATGAAAAGGACATCCGCTCCTGTTTCGCCGCCGGCGCGTATAATGTCCAGATCGATTTTACGGAGGCCCGGCTTTCTCTCAAGCTGGACCCGTCAAAAGGATTGCTGCGGTCGTTCGTTGCATTGAACAACGAAGTATTAGGCCGCCTGCCCGAAGAGTGGCGTCAGCGGATCGGCGTGCATTCCTGTCCTGGCGGAGATCATGATTCGACCCACAGCGCGGATATCGGGTATGCCCAGCTGCTGCCGCTGTTATTCGAGCTGAATGCGACCAATTTTTATCTTCAGTACGCAAGCGAAAAGAGGAGGACGGAAGTGCTGGAAGCGATCCGGGAAAATCTGCGGCCCGGCCAGCGTGTTTTTATCGGGGTTACGGATGTGCTGAATCCCCGGATCGAATCGCCAGAAGAAATCCGCGACCTTATTCTTGAAGCGACCGAATATATCCCGCCGGCACAGCTGGGGACAACGGACGATTGCGGTTTTTCACCTTTTGCGGATGACCTGTCTACCAGCCGGGACATCGCTTTTGAAAAGATCCGTGCCCGTGTGGCCGGTACCCGTCTTGCGGAGGCTGCGCTTGCAAAAATGCAAATAGTACAATAAAAAAATGCTTATGACCAGAACGCTTATGACCAGGTTACTGAATTTACCAGGGCTCGCCTTTACTGCTGCTGCAATTTTTCTTTTCCTGCAGCCTCAGACGCTAAAGGCACAAACGGATGAAGACGCGATCATGATGAACAAAAACAATTTTTGTGTCGGCGGCACTTACAGTTATAGTAGCTGGGACCATTACTGGGAAGGCAAATTCAAACGCAACAACCAGAACCTGGGTACTGTAAAGACGCAAATGACCGGTCTGATGGGCAACTATGGCATCACCAACAAGCTCAATGTCCTGGTGAATGCCCCTTATGTCTGGACAAATGCATCTGCCGGGACATTACATGGCCAGCATGGCATCCAGGACCTCAGCGCCTGGATCAAATGGATGCCCATAGAACAAAAGATCGGGAAGGGGGTGCTTTCCCTGTATACGCTGGCCGGCGGTTCCTTACCGCTGACCGACTATATTGCCGACTTCCTCCCGCTATCCATTGGTTTACACAGCCGGACAGGATCGGGACGACTTATGCTCGACTATCAGCTGGGCAATTTTTTTGCTACGGCTTCGGGCACCTATACCTGGCGGAGTGACATCACTATCGACCGGAACTCGTACTATACGACTTCCCTGCACCTGACCAATAAGGTGGACATGCCTAACCTGCTTTCTTTTAATTTCAGGACCGGCTATCGCAGCGACCGCTGGATCATTGAGGCGGTGTTGTCCAACATGACCACGCAGGGAGGCTTCGACATCCGCAAGAACGATATGCCTTTCCCAAGCAATAAGATGGATGCAACGATGGTCGGCGCTCATTTTAAATACAATTTCACTAAGGTGGATGGGCTTTCTCTTACCGGAGGCGGTAATTATACGGTAGCCGGCAGGAACGTCGGGCAATCGAAGGCTTTTGACATCGGGGTCTTTTATATATTGGATTTTACCCATAAAAAGAAGTAATTATGCAACGAATAGCTTTTCTCGCTCTGATAACGTTGCTGGCGACCACTGCCTGCAACAAAAATGTTTCCAACAGGACGGCGGACCTGCCGTCTCTGCAGCCTGCCAACCAGGATCTGAATGCCGGGAGCTGGAAGCTCATTCTTCTGTCCCGCCCGGATAGTTTTGCTGTGGCTACTCCGGCTGCAACCACCTCTCCGTTGTATGTAGCGGACCTCAACGAGATCAAGGCTTACCAGGCCCATCTCAGCAGCGACCAGGTGGGTAAAATAAAATACTGGAGCGCCGGCGGCGTATTACGCTGGAATGAGATCATGCGGGACCTGATGGCAAAATACAATCTGCCGCCATATCAGAATGCCGATGGCACTTATCCCATTCCCAGTGCTGCCAACCCCTTTGCCTATCCGCTGTTCCCATTCTCCAATCCGCCTTATGCGGCCAGGGCCTATGGATATGTCAGCGCTGCTCAATACGACGCGCTGGTAGCCTGCTGGTCGTTTAAAAACAAATTCAAACGCCCGGCGCCCTATCTCGTGGATTCTACTGTCAAAGCATTGGCCGGGAAAAGTACTCTCCCCTCCTATCCGTCTGAAGGCGCTGTACTCGCCGGTGTCACAGCCGAGCTGATGCAGCTGTTCTTCCCCGGTGAGATAGCCAATATCCAGCAGAAGCTGGAAGAGCAGGAGTTGAGTCTTATAACATCCGGCGCGGCTACCCGCAGTGATGTGACGGCAGGAGAAGCACTGGGGCGCCAGATCGCGGAGGTCTTTATTGCCCGCGGAAGGGGAGACAATGCGGGCAAGGCTGTTGGCACTCCCACCGACTGGAAGAATTTTGTCACTACGACACAGGCAAAGAACCAGGTACCCTGGTTCAGTCTCGAGGCGCCGGCTAGACCGCCGATGTTACCTCTCTTTGGAAAGGTAAAAGGATTTTTGTGCGACTCTGCGGCCATCGTCGCGCTGCGTCCCGGTCCTCCGCCTTCCACGAGCAGCGATGAGATGAAACAGGAAACACTGGATGCGTATAATACGATCAAGGATCCCAGCCGTGACCAGATGCGTATCGTGCAATTCTGGGCGGACGGGGTAGGGACCTATACCCCTCCCGGTCACTGGAACGCCATTGCTGCGGAAGACTTTATCACAAAAAACTTCAGCGAGGTCAGATGGGCGCGTAATATGGCTTTGCTGAATATGGCAGAGATGGATGCGGCTATATCCTGCTGGGATATCAAATACTTTTATTTCAATCCAAGACCTACTCAGATGGACCCGAGGATCAAGACGCTGACGGGCGTTCCGAATTTCCCTTCCTATGTTTCGGGGCATTCGATGTTCAGTTTTGCTGCGTCCACCATCCTTGGACATATCCTTCCGGAAAGGGCGGATGCGTACAACGCGATGGCACAGGAGGCGGCGAATTCGCGGGTCTATGCCGGTATCCATTACGCGATCGATTGTGCCGTGGGTAAGACGGTGGCACAGAACATTGGTAATATTGCCATCCAGAGAGCGAAAATTGACGGAGCGGAATAAATGATTTTTTTGGAAAAAACTTATTAGGATTTTTTTCTTGGTTATAAGCAAAAGCAAGCAAAAACCCTGCGATTCTTCGCGGGGTTTATTTTTGAAAGTGGATAACGGCAGATTCATTATTTTTATAGTACATACATACGTTTATGAAGAGATCTGCTGGTTTTTTGCTGCTTTTAGTCAGCTCCTTCCTTTCGTTCGGACAACCTATCGTCACTACTCCTCCCGACAAGATCTACGGAAAATTATTTGTCGACGTACAAATGAACCGGGTTTTTTCGGACGGCAAGACCTTTGTCGACTGTATCCCCAAACGTAAGCCTGCAGAGATCGTCGCGGAATATGAGACGGCAAAGGCGGCGCCGGGTTTCGACCTGAAGAAGTTCGTGCTGGATAATTTCGAAGTGCCGGTTGCGCCCACGGACACTTACAAGACCAATACTTCGGATGATGTGGTTACGCATATCCGGAACCTGTGGACTGTTCTGAAGCGTACTCCGGACAAAATTGTGGAAGGCAGCTCCCTGCTTCCGCTGCCCTACCCCTATATCGTACCGGGTGGCCGTTTCCGGGAGGTATACTACTGGGATTCTTATTTTACCATGCTTGGATTGAAAGAAAGCGGCGAAATAGAGATGATAGACAATATGGTAAAGAACTTTGCCTACCTGATAGAAAATTACGGACATATTCCGAATGGCAACCGGACCTATTACCTTGGGCGTAGCCAGCCACCTTTTTTTTCCGTGATGGTCGCTCTGCTGGCGGAAGCAAAAGGAGACAGTGTCTACCAGGAATTCCTGCCTGCCATGGAAAAGGAATACCAGTTCTGGATGGATGGCAGCGACAAGCTTAAGCCTGGTCAGGCCTATCGGCGTGTGGTCAGGCTGAAGGATGGTTCGATCCTCAACCGCTACTGGGACGACGCCACGGTGCCGCGTCAGGAAAGCTGGCGGGAAGATGCGCTTACGGCACAGAAATCCGGGAGGGACAGGCAGGAAATGTATGAGCAGCTGCGGGCGGCAGCAGAAAGCGGCATCGATTTTAGCAGCAGGTGGTTTGGGGATGGCAGGAACCTGGTGACGATACGTACGAGCGACATGGTGCCTCCCGATCTGAATGCCCTGCTTTACCACCTGGAATGGGCGATCTCCAAAGCAAAACTGATGAATAAGGATAGTTCCGCGGCCGAATACCGGCGCAAGGCCATCCGGCGTGGGGAGCTGATCGACAAATACTGCTGGAATAAGGCCCTCAACTTTTATACGGACTACAATTTCAAAACGCTGAAACAAAGCAAAAATATCAATCCCGGCGGGATGTATCCGTTTTGTTTTATCAATGAACACCCTGATTATACGAGCTTTTTAGGTCAGAAAGTGGCTGCTGTCATCCGGGAAAAATTGTTGAAACCCGGCGGGATCGTTACAACCGAGTTCAATACCGGCGAGCAATGGGATGCTCCCAATGGCTGGGCGCCTCTGGAATGGATGACCATCTGGGGGCTGGACCGTTGTGGTCAGAAGGATCTGGCGGCGGATATTGCGGCGCGCTGGGTAAAGCTGAACCAAAAAGTCTATAAAGAGACCGGAAAGCTGATGGAAAAATATAATGTGGTCGACATCAACCAGGAGGCCGGTGGAGGGGAATATGCGGGACAGGATGGTTTTGGCTGGACCAATGGGGTTTTGCTGAAGCTGATAAAGAAGTATAATTTGAAGGATTAGTTACCTTTGCGCAAAATTTCGCTAAATGTCCAAATCCCTTTTTGCCCTTCTTTTTGCTCCTTTTTTCTTTGTTGCGTGTTCGACTAATAATGTGACTACCGACAGCAGCCTGCAGCGATATTTCGATTCGGCAGGAGTAAAGGGCTCTTTTGGCTTATTTGACAATGGACAAGGCCATTTTACCATCTATAATTTGCCACGGTATAAGGATAGCGCTTATCAGCCTGCGGGGACATTTGATATTGTGCAGTCGCTGGTCGCGTTGCAGACGGGGATGCTGGCAGATACTTCGGCCAGGATCCCGGGTTCATTATGGACAATGATGAGTATTGGCGATACGAATAAACTGTCTGCGCCAATATTAACGCTCCAGGGCGCCTTTCAAAATGTCGGCAATGCCGGTAACATTGGCTTCAGAGGTATATCGGGGTTGCTTGGGAAGGATAGCTTGAAAAAATGGCTCGACACCGTTCACTATGGGAACAGGGACATGGGCGGGTCACTTGACAGCTTCTGGCTGAACAACCATCTGAAAATCACGTCCGACGAGCAGCTGGGATTGATAAAAAGACTCTATTTCGACCAGTTGCCTTTCTTTAACCGGCCACAGAAGCTGGTGCGGGAGATGATGCCTATGGAAAGTAATTCCGTTTATCGCATGGCCTATAAAACCGGCCGGGGTATAAAAGAGGACGGCCATGCTATTGGCTGGGTTTTGGGCTGGGTGGAGGAAAACAAACACCCCTATTTCTTCGTTCTTAACCTGGAAGCCGAGGATACAACAAAAGACCTCTCTGTCATTGGTTTACATATTGTTAAAAGCATTTTGAAGCCGATGGGGTTTTTTGACGGGAAGAAGTAATTGGCTTTCTTTTTGCAACCCTTATTGGCTATCTTGCACAAAGCTGTGAACTACCGTATCGAACATATTGAATTTCTCATTGGTCTCGTGGGACTGCCTGTACTGGTGGTTCTGCTTGTTTTCCTGCTTCGCTGGAAGAAGAAGACCACGGCCCGTATAGGCGACCCTGCTCTTGTGCAGCAGCTCATCAGTAATTTTTCTCCGGTAAGATTTATGATAAAAGCGGGTCTGGCTCTTGTGGCTTTTTTGCTGATCGTACTGGGGGCTGCCAATTTCCAGAGGCCGGGCGCTATGGAGAACGTCCAGCGTAAAGGTGTGGATGTGATGCTCGTGCTGGATGTCAGCAAGAGTATGCTGGCGCGGGATATCAAACCTTCGCGTCTCGAGCGGGCCAAGCAGCTGCTGCTCAGGATGACGGACAAACTGGAGAATGACAGGATCGGTCTGATCCTTTTTGCTGGCCGGTCTTATCTGCAAATGCCGCTGACCACCGACCATGGAGCGGCCAGGATGTATATCCAGCAGGCGGGTCCGGATGTCGTTCCCACACAGGGGACAGTTATCGGAGAGGCGCTGAAGATGGCGAATACAGCGTTCAATTCCAAGGAACGAAAATATAAATCCATCGTCCTGCTTTCGGATGGAGAAGATCACGATCCCGAGGCACTGGATATTGCCAAACAGCTGGCGCAGAATGGCGTCATGATCAATACCATTGGTATCGGCTCACCCGAAGGCTCTCCTATCGTAGACCCTGTGACGGGTGAATTAAAAAAGGACGAGCAGGGGCAGACGGTGATGTCGAAGTTGAATGAACCGGAGCTGCAGCAGCTGTCGAATACTACGAACGGTCAATATATTCGCCTGGACAATATCGATGATGCTCTTATTACGATGACGCAGCAGCTCGAAAGCGCTGAAAAGAAATCAATGAGTGACGCCGAGTTCATAGACTATAAAAGCTACTTCCAGTGGTTTATTGCGGCGGCTTTACTATTATTGCTGACAGACCTTTTTCTTGCCGAGCGTCATCGCCCGAAAAGAACGAGGCCGGCGGCTTTTCCCGTGCAGGTATTGCTGTTTATCATAGCGGGTATGACTGCTCTTCTGCCGGCGCAGGCACAAAGCGGAAATGCGCAGATCCGCAGCGGCAACCGGTATTACAAAAAGAAGCAGATCGATCAGTCGCTGAAGGAATATCAGTCAGCTGTTCAAAAGGCGCCGGAGAATCCTACCGCCAATTACAATCTGGGCAATGCCCAGTTCAGGAAAAATAATTTTGACGAAGCTGCGAAGTCTTATGATGTTGCGGCGGCCCATAGTACTGACAAGGCCATGCAGGAAAAAGGTGAGTACAATAAAGGGGTGGCGATGATCAAACAGAAGAAGCTCCAGGAAAGCATCGATGCCTGGAAGTCTGCCCTGAAGCTGGATGCTTCGGATGCCGACGCCCGGGAGAACCTGCAAAAGGCATTGATGGAGATGAAGAAACAGCAGCAGCAACAGCAGCAACAAAAGAAAGATCAGCAAAAAGATAAAAAAGATCAGAAGGATAAAAAAGACGAGAAAAAAGACCAGCAGCAGGAGCAGCCTAAGCCACAGCCCAGCCGGCTGAATAAGCAGCAGGTGGAACAATTGCTGAAGGCGCTGCAGCAGAAAGAAAATGATTTACAGAATAAGCTCAATCAGAACAAAGTAAAGGCTCCCAACCAGCCTGATAAGGATTGGTAGATTATGCGACTTAAAACCCTCGAAGTAAATATAGGTGATCTTCGTCTTGGCAATTTCCACCCTATCCGGGTGCAGACCATGACCACGACCGATACCATGGATACCCTGGCCACGGTGGAGCAATCGATCCGGTGTATCGAAGCGGGCGCCGAGCTGGTGCGTATCACTGCCCCGAGCAAGAAAGAGGCTGAGAATCTCCAGAACATAAAAAACGAGCTCCATCGCAGGGGATATAAGACCCCGCTGGTGGCAGACATCCATTTTACGCCCAATGCCGCGGAAATTGCTGCGCGGATCGTTGAAAAAGTGCGGGTCAATCCCGGCAACTATGTCGATAAAAAGAAATTCGAGCTTATAGAATATACGGATGCGGAATATATCGAAGAGATCGATCGTATCCGTCAGCGGTTCACTCCTTTGGTAAAGATCTGTAAGGAATATGGCACGGCGATGCGCATCGGCACTAATCATGGTTCGCTCAGTGATCGTATCATGAGTCGGTATGGAGATACTCCGATGGGTATGGTCGAAAGTGCGATGGAATTTCTGCGGGTCGCCAGAGGAGAGAGCTATCACAATATCGTGCTCAGCATGAAATCCAGCAATCCGCAGGTGATGGTACAGGCGTATCGGTTACTCATCCGGCAGATGGAAGATGAGTTCGGCGTCATTTATCCTTTACACCTGGGAGTGACGGAAGCGGGGGATGGCGAAGATGGGCGTATCAAGTCGGCCATAGGCATTGGCTCGTTGCTCGAGGATGGTATTGGAGATACGATCCGGGTGTCATTAACGGAGGATCCTGAATTTGAGATCCCGGTTTGTAAGGACCTGGTAAAAAGATACCAGGATAGAAAGGATGCCGAAGAGATCCCTTCGGTCGCGAAGGTTCCGTATTCGCCGTTGGAGTACAGACGCAGGGTATCCCGCTCGCTGCCAGGAATCGGGGGCCAGCATGTGCCTGTGGTCGTGGCCGACTTTATGCAGGCTGCTGCTATCAACAGAGCTGACCTTGGCGCTATCGGATATAGCTATGATGCAGCCAGCGACAAATGGAATATCGGGGATGCGGCTGCGGACTATATCTACACGGCAAAAAAGACTATTGACTTCGATCTGCCCGGCACGCTCAGGCCTGTATGTGACCATGCGACCTGGCTGGAGATCGACGACCAGGCAAAATATATCCCGCTGTACCAGGGAATGGAATATGATCCTGCAGGCGAGCGTTCGGATACCGAGAACTTTATTTCGGTGGATGCGGCCGATGAAGGGTCGCTGGACCTTGCAGAGTCGCTGAAAGACGACGCTACCGTCATCTTCTGCGTCTGGTCCTCTCATCCGTATGCTATGCTTTCCGTGCGGAGGTTCGTAATGGAAATGATGATCAGGGATATCCGCAGTCCGCTGATCCTGGCCGTCGAGAGCCGCGATACAACCATCGATGAACAGTTGATCCATTTCTCTACTGAAGCCGGGGCTTTATTGCTCGATGGCATGGGGGACGGGGTATGGTTGATGAACGACCCGAAGAAGATCGTAAATGCGCGGGTAAGCGGCCGTACTTACCTGGAGACAAAAAACAACCATCAGTTCCTCAATAATACTTCTTTCTCCATCCTTCAGGCTACCCGTACCCGGATCTCGAGGACGGAATACATTTCCTGTCCTTCCTGTGGTAGAACCCTGTTCGATCTCCAGGAGACGACTGCGAGGATCCGTGCGGTGACGCATCATCTGAAGGGCGTTAAGATAGCGATCATGGGATGTATCGTCAACGGTCCCGGTGAAATGGCCGATGCCGACTTTGGCTATGTAGGCAGCGGCCCGGGAAAGATCACGCTGTATAAAGGAAAAGAAGTCGTAAAAAGAGGGGTAGACAGTGCTATTGCCGTAGAGGAATTGATCCTTTTGTTAAAGGAAAGCGAGGTTTGGATCGATCCTGCCCAGGTTTCTGTTGTCAATTAAAGCTTTTTGCCGGTGAATCGCATCGATAGACTTCATGCCATCCTCACCCACCTGCAGAGTAAGAAAAAAGTGACGGCGCAAGAGATGGCCGATCGCTTTAATATCAGCCTGCGGACGGTATACCGGGACGTCAAAGCCCTGGATGAATCCGGCGTGCCTGTCATCGGGGAAGCGGGTTCGGGGTATACCATCATGGAAGGCTATCGTCTTCCACCGGTGATGTTCACACAGGAAGAAGCCAGCGCCCTGCTTTTAGGAGCAAAACTGGCCGAACAATTCACGGACGGGTCTGTAAAACGTCATTTTAATGCCGCCCTGTTCAAGATAAAGGCCGTCTTGCGATCGCCGGACAAGGAATATGTAGACAGTTTAACGGAACATATCGAGATCATATCCCGTTATTCCCCCGACAATGAATCTCCGCAACAATATCTTTCCCTGCTGCAGCAGGCTGTCGTTCATAAAAATATTGTCCATCTTCAGTACCGCTCCAATCTAAAGGAAGAGATCACCCGAAGGGATGTCGAACCTATCGGGCTGCTGCATTATGGCTCTGCCTGGCATCTTATCGGCTGGTGCCAGCTTCGCAATGACTACAGGGACTTTCGTCTGAGCAGGATGCTTGGTCTTACCCTCGATGAAAAAAGGTTTGACCCGTCGGTGCATCCTTCCATCAGGCAATATATCGAAAAGATCAAGGCTGGCTCGGACCTGCAGGAGGTCGTCGTGCTTGTGAACAAGGATGTGGCAAAATATCTGCAGGAGCAGAAATATCTCAATGGCTTTGTGGACCAGGAAGATGCAGGCGCCTGTCTTCGTATGAAATTCCTTACTTCCTCGATCTTTTACTTTGCCCGCTGGCTCCTGATGTATACGGACAATGTCCGGGTAGAAATGCCGGTATGTCTTAAAGACCAGCTAAAAGAATTATCCCGGAAATTATCGGCGCATTACGAAAGCTACTGACATACTGCTGTCACTCCGTGGCTGTTTCTTTGCTGAAACGCAAAATGACTATGCTTATCCGAGTACATCCACCCATGGCGGTCCTTTTCAGTGCTCATCAGACAACTCTGGGAGAATTAAAGAATTATGCCGGTACTACGGTACGTGACCTGTATAAATATGTGGCTGATCTGGACCTTCTGATCTGCGGGCCGCAGTACTGGTTCTATTATGGAATGGATGGGCGTCCTGAGACCCGTTTCAGACTGGAGGTCGCCTTGCCTGTCCAGGGGCGGATACCGACTACACTGTTGCCCATCTTCAAGCAGATGCCTGCCTTCAAGTGTCTTTGTTCCCGTCATGAGGGGCCCTGGGAGGAGCTCAGGAAGGAATATGATAGAATGTTTAAATATATGGAGGAAAACGGGCTAAAACCGAATGGATTCCATGCGGAAGCTTTTCTGCATATCGATCTTGCGGCGCCGGCGGACCAGATCACGGAGATACAGATCGGGCTTTTTTGATTTTTCGATACATTGCAGGAAATATCTATCCGCACATGAAATTTTCGATTCGGCACAATACAGAACAGGGTCTGGAGCTGGTTATTATAAAAGATGAGAGCAATGGGACGGAGGTGGCCCTTCTTCCCGGTTTTGGGGCAACTTTACAGGCTTTCCGCGTAGCGAGGGCAAATGGGCCAGCTTTTAATGTTATCAACAGCTACCGGGATGCAGATGAATTGAACAGGGGGATGAACAGGTCTTTTAAGGGGCCCAAGCTTTCTCCTTTTCCGTGCCGGATCCCCGATGGAAAATATGAGTTCGAGGGCAGGGAATACCAGTTCAAGCAGCTGTTTTCCGATGGGAATGCGATCCATGGGTTGTTATACAACAAGGCGTTCGGGCTCGTAGAGGAGTCGGCGGATGAAACGTCGGGGTCGCTTGCGATGGAATATCTATATAAAAAGGATGATGCCGGTTATCCTTTTGACTATAGTTGCCGGGTGCAATATATTCTGCATGCGGACAGTCTGCTGGAGGTTGTCACGACGGTGGTCAATTCTGGCGAGACGCCTATTCCTATAGCGGATGGCTGGCATCCTTATTTCCAATTGGGCGGCAAGGTAAATGACTGGCTGCTGCAATTCCATTCGACGGCCATCGTTGAATTCGATGAGCGGCTGGTACCGACAGGTAAGCTGTTATTTTACGATGCCTTTAAGGGCCTAAAACAGCTTGGAGATACTTTTCTTGACAATTGCTTTACCCTGAAGCCGGATATTGTCGGTGCGGCCTGTGAGATCCGTAATCCGGCCAATGGGCTAAGTGTTTCTTTCTTTCCCGATCCCAGCTATCCTTATCTGCAGATCTATACACCTCCTACCCGGGACAGCATCGCCATAGAGAATCTCAGCGGGGCGCCGGACTGTTTTAACAATAAAATGGGACTACTCATCCTGCCTCCGGGCCACTCACAAATATTTACGGTACGTTATAAGGTTAACGTCGGGTAAAAAAGTAATTTGCCAGCTAATCGGGCCGTAGGTCCCCCGGGCCGGTAGGCCCAACATTAGATAATTTCGCGCCTGCGATTAAATTGATTAAAAATCGCAAGGCGCGAATAACAATTAGAATCGATGAAAATATTGAAAATTATTCTCCCTTTGGCAGTGGTATTTTGTTTTGCCGGCTGCCTGGATATCAATGAGAATGTAGATGTGAAAAAGGATGGCAGCGGTCAGCTCACTATGGATATGGACATGAGCCAGATGATCGAAATGCTGCAGAACTATATGGGGAAAGATGAGCTTGCGAAAAAGGGTATGCAGAAAATGGATACGACTATCTACCTGAAGGATATTGTAGATACACTGAGTTCGCTCAGCGCGGAAAAAAAGAGCCTGCTGCGTCCCGGCAAAGTGCATATCAAGCTGGATATGGATGCCAAGGTCTTCACGACGCATATGCAATTCCCTTTCACCAGCCAGGAAAATCTCCAGAAACTGTATGTCGTTATGAGTGACGGCTCTCTTGGCAATGCCAAGCTCTTCGGCGGATTGGGCGGCGGCGGCGATCAGGCCGGAAGTCCGGATATCAACCAGTTCAATGGGATCTATGATTTTACCAGTAAGGATGGGTTAATGGCCAAAAAAGTCAACGAGGAAAAATGGAAGGCCCTGAAGGACGATCCGCAAATGGCCCAGGTAAAGCAGGCCGCGCAGATGGGCATGGAGATCAACTATACGACTACGATCGTGCTGCCCCGCGCAATAAAGAATGTAGACAACCCGCTGGCTAAATTGTCGGAGGATAAGAAAACGGTCGTGATGAAGTTCAACCTGATCGACGTATTCGATCATCCTGAGCAGTTCAACTATCGCATAGAATATTAGTCGTTCCGATTTAGGGAAAACCGGGAAAATGAGTATTTTGGGGGATAAACTATTATCTGTAATATGAAACCCCTGATCTGCTGCCTTTTCCCGGTTTTGTTGTTTTCTGCCTGTCACCAGCGGCCCGCCAGTGCGACTGCTGCACCTTTAGCCGGAATCTCCGATTCCCTTGCTGAAAAGTCAATGGGCATATATTCGGGCCAGTTTAGTAAAGGGCTGATCACTGTTGTCATCAACTATATTTCCGGTCGCACGGTTTCAGGATATGATATCCATAAAGGGCTGCGGCGAAATATCAATGGGCAGGTGACTCAGCAAGGCAACCAGCTCAATTTTGTATTGAAAGAACCCGGTAACAATCCTTTTGACGGCATTTTCTCTTTTGCCCTGGATACTGTCAAATGGAAAATAAAAGGTAAATGGACGCCGATAGACAGTGCGAAGATGGCGGTCCGGCAGTTGGCTCTTTCCCGGAAAACGGAAGCGGAAACGGAATTTGCAGGAGCATGGGTCACGGGCCGGGATAGTACACTTACGCTGAGCGACGATGGAACCTGTTCATTTGAATTATACGAGCGGCCCGCGGATTCGACCTCCCAGCTTATCCGGCTAAGGGGGAATTATGTTATAAATGGAAAGGAATGCCATATTGAATGGGAAAAGAACGACCATTTCACATCTATGCGGCTGATCCTGGAGCGAGCAAAGCTGGGTCCCGATTCGATGTGGGTCTCTCCACCAAAACTGCGCGGTAACGGCCTCGAATTGGATTACTTTGAAGGAGACTGATAATGAGAACGACTCTGTTTATCCGTGGGGCGCTGCTTATTTTTCTGGCCTTTTTCTCCTTTCTGATGATCAGGCTATCTCTGCCATATACGGTTATGCGCAGTGATGTAGACTTTCTTCAGACAAAACAAAACATTTATCACATCCGGTATTGGCGGGCCAGTTTCTATACCCATGTATTTACGAGCTGTTTTGTGCTGATAGCGGGGTTTACGCAGTTTAGTCCCTGGCTATTGGGGCATTATCGCCGTGTCCACCGGATGATGGGCTGGGCTTATCTTGTTATTGTAACGACCATCAGTGGTCCTGCGGCCTTTATCATGGGTTTGTATGCCAATGGTGGGTTGCCTGCCCGAACCAGTTTTACCCTGCTGGCTTTTTTGTGGGTTGTATTCACGCTGCAGGCGGGGTATTATGCCTTCCGGAGGAAATTTCAGCTGCACGGGGCGTATATGTTCAGAAGTTATGCCCTGACCTTGTCGGCCATTATGCTCCGTTCGTATACTTATTTGTTTTCGCTGACCACTATTCACGCCAGTGCGAGGGATATTTATATTACCACAGCCTGGTTAAGCTGGGTACCTAACCTGCTGTTTGCAGAATGGCTGATCCGGAGGGGATTTGTCGATAGGGTCTACAAGGTATAAGATCAACGCAAGGCCAGCGGGGCATCGGTCTTTTCGAACCTGCCGCCGGCGCCTATGCGGTAGTGATTGACAGCTCCCGGATCGGTTCTGATGATGACATTGCTGTCGTATCCCGCTTCTTCAGGGTTATCCCGGTAGACGTTCTTAAAATCGCTGACTTCGAATGTATAATTGGGCTGCAGGGTAAAGACCTTGACGAGGTCTGTAAAATTTTGCTGGCCGGCTACTTCCAGCTTGTCGAGAATTTTACCCTTCGGATCGTAGGAGACAAGGAAAAAGAATACGGGTGCGTGGACATGCTCGCTTTCGAGGGATGTATGTTTTCCTCCATATAACAGCGTCGTATAGGAGGTGTCTTTTTTTATGATCGCAAAATAATAATATTCCTTGTCCACTTCCCTGGAGAATTTCGAGGTCCGCATCTCGGGAACAAATTTCTCATAGTCAAATGCGATATCTTTTGTCAGCGGATGGTCGTTGATCCATGCGTTGTTAATGGTCAGGGGAAGCTGGACAGGCTGGAATTCGTTCCTATATTCTTCCCAGAGCGCTAATTCCGGGTCTTTCGAATTGGCGCCGGCATTGAGGGCAATCTTGTATACGGCGGGCCAGTTGAACCTGCCATTAGCCTCTTCGAACCAGGGGTTCTTGATGAATTCGTCCGGGTGACCAAAGCCCATTTGAAGGGCCAGCTCCATATAATGCATGGCTGCCGAATCCTTCTGATAGTCATATTCGAACATGCCCTTGACATTGGTGTAAGCTGCCGAGAGCTTGAACATTACATTTGCCAGTGGCTTGTATTCCAGTTTTTCGGCGATACGCAGCGCGGACAAGGCTTCGTTGCATTGTCCCTGGTCGAGCAGTGCGCTTCCCAGGCCATAATAAGCTTCGGCTGAGGGCCTTATTTGGATCGATTTTTTAAAGAGGCCGACACTTTTAGCGGGGTCTTTTTCATTTTTATAGACGTTGACTGCAGCCAGCAGCTGTTTCCGGGCGGATTTATCATCGCCAGAGCCGGTGGCCAGACGGACGGAGTCGATATTGTAGATGGCCGTTGGGGTCAGGTGGGCCTGGTTTGACGGATCGGACAGCGAATGACAGGAAGACAGGACTCCGGTTGCCAGAAAAAGGATTAAAAGGGGTTTCATAATCAAAGGAATTGGCTCGAAAGATATAAAATTTTTGTTACCCTTCAAATCGGATTCCTGCGGTAACTTTGCGTCCGTACCGCTTTTTTACATCTATTTGATTATTATGGTAAAAACAGATTTTCTGGTCATTGGCTCCGGTATTGCCGGTCTCAGCTATGCGCTGAAAGTAGCCCAACAGCACCCGGACAAAAAGGTCCTCGTCATCACCAAGACGCGGGCGGATGAGACCAACACCAAGTATGCGCAGGGCGGCATTGCCGGAGTAACAGACTTTGAACATGACAGTTATGAGAAACATATACAGGACACCCTGATCGCAGGAGATGGTCTTTGCAATCCGCACACCGTGGAGATCGTAGTCAAGGAGGGTCCGGAAAGGATCCGGGAGATCATCGAATGGGGGACGCAGTTCGACAAAGACCAGGAAGGAGACTTCAAGCTGGGCAAGGAAGGCGGGCATTCGGAGTTCCGGATCCTGCATCACAAAGACGTTACGGGTAAGGAGATCGAGCGCGCTTTGCTGGATACGGTCGGCAAACAGAAGAATATCGAGATCATCAAACACTGGTTTGTTCTCGATCTGATCACCCAACATCATCTTGGATATCTTGTCACCAAGTCGACACCGGACATCGAATGCTATGGTGTCTATGCGCTGGATCAGCAAACCAATAAGATCGTCAAGATCCTTTCCCGTATCACCCTGCTTGCGACGGGGGGTAACGGGCAGGCCTATCGTACTACTACCAATCCAAAGATAGCCACGGGGGATGGTGTGGCGATGGTCTATCGCGCCAAAGGCCGGATAGAGAATATGGAATTTATCCAGTTCCATCCTACTGCGTTGTTCGAGCCTGGTGTCAGTCCTTCCTTCCTCATTACGGAGGCGGTTCGCGGTGATGGAGGCATTCTGCGGAATGGCAAGGGGGAGGCTTTTATGGAGAAATATGATGAAAGAAAGGATCTGGCCCCCCGCGATATCGTGGCCCGGGCTATCGATAGTGAAATGAAAAAGGCGGGTACGGAGCATGTTTATCTCGACTGCCGGCATATGGATCAGGCGAAGTTTGTGGAACATTTCCCGAATATCTATGCAAAATGTCGTTCGATCGGGGTGGATGTAGCCGAGCATATGATCCCTGTGGCGCCTGCCGCCCATTACAGCTGCGGAGGGATCAAGGTCGATGAATGGGGCCGTACATCCATCAAGAGTCTGTATGCCTGCGGGGAATGTTCTTCCACCGGTTTGCATGGCGCGAACCGTCTCGCCAGCAATTCGCTGCTGGAAGCCCTGGTCTTTTCCCATCGCTGTTACCTGGACAGTATCCAGCAGGTGGAGAACCATGTATTCAAAGACAATATCCCCGACTGGAATGCGGAAGGCACCATGGAGCCACAGGAAATGATCCTCATTACTCAAAGTCTTAAAGAGCTGCAGCTGCTGATGAGCGACTATGTCGGTATCGTCCGCACGCATACCCGTCTGCAAAGGGCCAGTAAGAGACTGGACCTGCTGCATGAAGAGATAGAATCGCTCTACGAGACGACGGCTGTTTCACCTCAGCTGTGTGAAGTAAGGAATCTCATAACGGTGGGGTATCTTATCGTGAAGGAAGCCTCTTTCCGTAAGGAGAGCAGGGGTCTGCATTACAATACCGACTATCCGCAAAAGAGTCTCATCTTACAAAATATCGTACTCTAATGGGTAACACTGAGCCGGTAATAAGAAAAGCCATGATCCTTGCTGCGGGTCTTGGCACGCGGTTCAAACCCTGGACAGACGAGCACCCCAAGGCGCTGGCCCCAGTCAATGGGAAAAGCCTGTTGCAACGAAATATCGAATACCTGCAGGGATATGGGATCAGGGATGTCGTAGTCAATGTGCATCATTTTGCGGACCAGATCGTTGAGGCGCTGACCGTTAATAAAGGCTGGGGGAGCCGGTTTACTATCAGTGATGAGACGGCGGGTGTTTTGGAGACGGGAGGTGGGCTGCAAAAGGCAAGGGCTTTTTTGGAGGAGGCGCCTTTTGTGCTGATGAATGTGGACATATTGACTGATATGAACCTGTCGGGGATGATCGCCGATCATTTTCGTTCCGGCGGCCGGTCCGTGGGGGGAATGGTTTCGCCTTTGGGGGCGGGTGAGGGGCTGGCGCCCCTGGCGACCCTGGCGGTAACGAACAGGGTTACTTCGCGATATTTTTTGTTTGATGGGCGGGATGAGCTTTGTGGATGGCGGAATGTGACGACCGGGCAGGAGAGGATGGCGCGAGTTACAGGAGATGGGGGTGTAGTGACTGGAAAAGCCGGCGCTGCTGCAATTGCCGGCGGGACGGGGGTGTTGACCCAAAAGGCGTTTAGCGGCATTCATGTGATCGATCCGGCTATTTTTCCTCTTATCGGGCGTACGGGTAAATTTTCCATGGTAGACCTATACCTGGACCTGGCGGTGGAACACACGATCCGGGGTTTTGATCACAGTGAATCCCGGCTTATCGATGTCGGCAAGCCGGAGTCGGCTGAGCGGGCGGCAAAGTTGTTCCCATGATTATATAACTATTATCTTTTGTGATCGGGCGGGTTGGTCTTCATGGTGTAAATAATTTTATGGTCTATGAACAAATTATTAGTATACCTATTTACCGCCTGCAGCCTCATAACTGCAACGCAGGCCCAGGAAACAAAGGAAGACCTGATCAAAAAGAAAGTCCTGTTACCGAATGGATGGACGCTGACACCGGCTGGCAGTAATTTGCAGCTGGGCGATCTGCCATTAAACATTGCAGTTTCGACTTCCAGCCATCTGCTGGCGGTTACCAATAATGGCCAGAGCACGCAGACTTTGCAGCTGATAGATGCAGCAAGGGAAATGCTGCTGGATAGTGTGATCATTCCCAAATCATGGCTGGGCTTAAAGTTCAGCGATGATGGCAAATATTTATATGCTTCTGGCGGAAATGACAATTTCATCCTCAAATACGCGGTGAACGGGCAGCCTGGTCCGGGTCATCCTGGATTGGTCCTTGCGGATTCGATCGTGCTTGGAAAGAAATGGCCTGAGAAGAT
The DNA here is from genome assembly GCA_035492595.1 of Puia sp. GTDB lineage: Bacteria > Bacteroidota > Bacteroidia > Chitinophagales > Chitinophagaceae > Puia. Next base: position 37,412 of record DATJJA010000031.1, on the reverse strand, counting down.
CTCTCCTGCGGGGATAGAAATAGATGACAAGCGTCATTTATTGTATGTAGTGACGAAGGATAACAACTCTCTTTACATCGTGGATCTGTCGAATAAATCCATTGTCCAGCGTCTCGACCTGGGTGGGGAAGGATATACCTGTCTGCTGTCGCGTGATAAAAAGGAATTATATATCACGTGTTGGGGGTGTGATAAGCTGCTGGTATTCGATACGGAGAACCGTCGTTTTGTGTCGGACATCGCTGTTGGGGATAATCCGAATGATATCTGTCTTTCGAAGGACGGCCGCTGGCTTTTTGTAGCAAATGCAAATGACAACAGTGTATCGGTAATCGACATTCGCAAAAGAAAAGTAGTAGAGACGCTGAATGCCGCTCTCTATCCGGATGCGCCTCCCGGGTCTACCACGAATGCGCTGGCTCTGAGCCCGGATAGCAGGACGCTGTATGTTGCGAACGCTGATAACAATTGTCTTGCTGTATTTGACGTCAGCAAACCCGGATCCTGTCTCTCGAAGGGATTTATTCCTGTAGGCTGGTATCCAACGGCAGTGAAGGTCATTGGTAAAAGGGTATGGGTTGCGAACGGCAAGGGGCTTACATCGCTGGCCAATCCACAGGGGCCGAATCCGCTAGGTCGCCGCCAGGAGGTGAACTATCAGCAGGGCGATCTTAAAAAGGTCCAGCCGGTCCAATACATCGCGGGTTTATTCAAAGGCGCGATGAGCATATTTCCCGAGCCTGATGAAAAACTACTGGGGGACTATTCCGCATTGGTCTATCAGAATACGCCATATACAAAAAATGGGGAGTTGCAGGCAAAGGGTGAAATGGGTAATCCTGTGCCCATGAAGGTAGGAGATGCTTCGCCCATCAAATATGTTTTCTATATCATAAAAGAGAACAGGACCTACGACCAGGTGCTGGGGGATATGAAGGAAGGCAATGGCGACACGAGCCTGGTTCTTTTCGGGGAGCATATAACACCCAATCAGCATGCTCTGGCGCGGGAGTTTGTGCTATTTGATAATTTCTATGTCGATGCGGAGGTCAGCATGGATGGCCATAGCTGGAGTATGGGAGGATATGCCAATGACTATCTTGAGAAGAACTGGGTCACCAGCTATGGCGGCAGGGGTGGCAGCTATGACGGTGAGGGGCATCGTGCCATTGCCAATAACAAGGGTGGTTTTATCTGGGATCATTGTCAGCGGTCTGGGGTGTCATTTCGCACTTATGGTGAGTTCGCAGACGATCAAAAGCCTAATATCCCTGTGCTGGAGGGGCATTTTTGTCGGTCGTACCGGGGATGGGACCTGGGTTTTTATGATACGGCAAGGGTGACCCAGTGGAAGAGCGACTTTGATTCATTAGTAGCTGCCAATGCTTTACCCCGGCTGAATACGGTTCGTCTGGGGAATGACCATACCGAGGGGTTGAGGAAGGGCAGGCTCAGCCCGTTTGCTCATGTCGCCGACAATGACCTGGCTGTCGGGCAGTTTGTCGAATATCTCAGCAAGAGCCCGGTATGGAAGGAAAGTGTTGTATTTGTCCTTGAAGATGATGCGCAGAATGGTCCTGACCATGTGGATGCGCATCGCAGCCCCGTATATATGGCAGGAGGGATGGTCAAACGCCATTTTGTCGATCATACGATGTATTCCACGACCTCGGTATTGCGGACCATGGAGCTGATCCTGGGGTTGTCGCCGATGTCTCAATATGATGCTGCGGCTACTCCTATGTGGAATTCTTTCTCGGTTACGGCGGACCTGTTGCCTTTTAAAGCTTTGCCTGCGAATGTTGATCTTACGCAGAAGAATGTCGCCTGGAATGAATGGGCAAAAAAATCGGCCGGGCTCGATTTTGCGAGGGAAGATCGTGTTCCTGATAATTTATTCAATGAGATACTTTGGAAGGGGGTGAAGGGGGAGAATGTACCGTTACCTGCGCCGAGCCGGGCGGCTTTTGTGAAGGGTGGAGTGGTTGAAAGGCCGCCTCATAAATAAATGAGACGGCCTCTTTGTATTGACCTCATGGCCTTTATTGTTTTATCAGCTTACTTGTTCTTTGTTGCTGACCATCGAAGATGGTTATAAAATAGGTGCCTGCAGCCCATTGAGACACATCGACCCTCGTAGTTGGTCCCGAAGGGATTATCATCCGGAGAAGATGTCCGCTCACATCGTATAGCCTGATACTGGTTCTGGAAAAACCTGTTTGTGGCAGGTTCACCTGTACAATATTGGTAGCTGGATTGGGGAACAGGGTTGCATAGCCGGCCAGGGAATCATTCTTAAAGGTCGTACCGGCACCCGTTGACAGTGAAGGGCGGGTACTGACACCGGGTGAGCTGCCTGCCTGGATGGGGTAACTGTTCGTGTAACCCGCTCCTACACCGCAGGCATTCTGGATGGCTGCCGTCACATAAAGGTAGGCCGAACTGTTGTCCGTTTGGATATCGATATTATAGGTGCCCTGGCCACCGATAATAGTGCCTCCGGTAGCTGTCCAGTAATTGGCCCCGGTACAAACAAATTCCGCGGGGCTGTTTGGCGGAAGCGTTTCGATGCCCGGAACTATGCCTAAAGGAGCAACAGGTCTTATATCCTGCGTACCTATCTGAATGGCCATGCTTGATTGATAGACCCGGCCATCCGGTCCGGTAAGACTGGCGGTAAGGGTAGCCAGTCCGTTGCCTGTTGCACTCACGGTAACCGAAGACCCGGACGGACTGAGAGTTGCGATAGCCGGGGAGATAGACCAGGAAACGGGCCAGCCAGCGCCATCAGGAATGCTAACGGTGGTCGATGAGCATATAGGTCCCGAGACCGGGTTTATTGCCGGAACACCGGCGATAGTGACAGAACCGATCTTCAGATAAGAGGCGCCGTCGATCAGACCAATGGTAGGCAATGCTTCCAAATTTAGCCCGGTTGTATTGCTGTTTACAGTAAAAGGTGTCATGGTGACGTCGGCGAAACCCGAACCGCCCGGAACGGACAGCCATGAAGAATACAATGGATTGGCAAGGAAGGGATCGTTAACGCCCTCGGGCATAGCGCTCTGTGGGTAATTGGTATATTGATTTACCATTGCACTGCCCAGTTGTGTGAAAGTCTGCGTAGTCGCGGAGGATCCGATGTTCATACCGATGCCGGGAACGTAAGTGGTGGAGCTGCTACCGTAGTTTACGGTTACATAATAAGAATAGCCGGGCACGAAAGTATAATTGAAACTATAGGCATCGGTAACGAATTCGTTGTAATACTGGTTTGCCGCCTGCGAATAAGGCAGGGCCCAACCGGCTCCAAGATACAGCACGCTGCCATCGAACCCAGGAGGATTGGTAGTCAGTACTATTGTGGGATTCCCGAATGATTCCTGATAGAGAGAGGATAATGTGGTGTGAGTATAACCGCCGATAACAGGGTGGCCCGCCAGGACATCAGCACTACTGTTGCTGCCGACCGTATTCGTCAGGCCGCTGCCTGCATAGTTAACAGTGGTAAGTGTTTGAGCCTGTGTTCTGAAGAGGAAAAGTTGGAAGAAGAGAATAAAGAATAGCCTGCCCGAACGGAGGCCAAGGAGTAGAACTCGCTGCATAAAATAAGGTTTTGTGTAAGAAAAGATTTACAAATAAATGTAATCGAATTTAGAAGAACTTTCCAACTTATAATAAACTTAGTAATCGCTATCAAAAGAAAAGAGGGTGTCTCAACCTTTTTGAGACACCCTCTTTTCTTATTTATCGTTTACCACCTTCTGCCGTGGTCGTAATGTCCGCGATCATAATGTCCGCGATCAAAACGTTCGTGTTCAAATCTGGCGCGGTCGAAACGTCCGTGGTTGAAGTAGGCATAGTGTTCTCTTTCAAAGTAGGGACGATAGTGGGCATAGTAAAAACGATCGCGGTAGTGTCCGTTCCATGCGGGATAGGTATAATAAGCGTATCCGGGGAACTCGTTCTCATATGCAACGGCATCGTATCCATCCTGACATACAGGGGCTGGTACGGGGGCAACATATGCAGGGGTCGCATAAGCGGGGCCTGAAGAAACATACACTCTTGCGCCGGGGACACGGAAGCCAACGTGTGCGTTTACATATACCTGAGAGTAGCTTTTAGTAGCGATGAGGCTGGTAGCGGCTACGAGGGCGGAAAGAATAAATAGCTTTTTCATATCTGTAGATTTTTAGTTAGCGGATGTTCTTTTGTTGCTGGTGTACATCCTTATATATCAGATATGAAAAGGGGGTGAAGATTTAAAGGGGCAGTGTTAAAGATTATGTAAAGGGGAAAATCAGGCTTTGAATCCTATGATAGCCAAACAGTTATCAGGGTTTAACGGATGGGCTTCGGTATTTACACGGCTGAGTCCGGCGGAGCGGCAGGCCTCCTGCAGGAGAAAGGCGCTTTCGTGTATATTAAAGCGGCTGCGTCCAGCTTCAAGCAATAAGACCAGGCGGCCTTTGCTTTTCAACATGCGGGATAAGCGAAGAAGTTCCGAATGAATATCATTGGAGGAAAGGTGGATATTGGTTCCATAGACAGTATGAAAATAATGTGGGGGATAGGAAAGCTCGTAGGGCTCTCCTATGTGTAGCTGTACCAGCTGCTGGCGGACGAATCGTTTGTTGCGGCGATAGGCATGCTGATATAAAGAGATGGAGGATTCGATGCCGGCAATAAAGCCGATGCGCAGGGCGCGGGCCACTTCTTCTATCAGCTGACCTGTCCCGTAACCGATCTCAAGCAGGTGCTGATAAGGTTGTATGTTCAGCTGTTGGCGGGCCCAATGGAGGAATTGGGGAGATCTGCCTGCTTCTTTGGTTTGCGCATGCATAGAGAAAAGATTTTGGTAGGTCATAAACGTTCCTCCTTCCCTGGATCTGGTGCTGTTGAGAATGGTCTTTGTGTTTCCCGATCGGATTCGGATGGTCTTTCGTTTCCAAAGGGCTTACGGCAGCGACGACCCCATTCCTGTTTGAATTTTTCCCTTTCTTCCGGTGTCATGTTCATCCATCTTTGTTTCATTTTGTCTTTCCATGGCCGTCCGGGGCCGCCGCCGCGAAACCCGCTGAATAATATTTTAGTCAGGAGAAGTAGTCCGAGGGCCTGCCAGAATGTGATGAGGGGCAGGTGAAAAATGTAGGGCATCAGGGCGTTCCACAGCAGCATGACGATGCTGCCAAAGACCAGGATGCCGACAATGGCCAGGAGAATAAAGCCTGCCACTTTGCGTATCCAAAAACCTTTCATATGCTGTGATTTTTAATGTTCGATAATTTCATGATACAATGTCAGCAGTCTTTCCCGCAGGTGAATGACGGCATATCGCTTTCGCGAGATGAGGGTGTTGACATTTTCCCCGGTGAGGTCTGCTATCTCTTTAAAGGACAGGCCGGTCAGCTCATGCCACTCGAATACAATGCGTTGCTCTTCCGGCAATTCTTCGAGGGCGTCCTGGAGGGCCTTCCAGAAAAGTGCTCGCAGGTTGGCTGTTTCCGGGTTGGAGCTGTTGTCGAGCAGGATGCCGGCAAGGTCGGGTCCGTCTTCGGCGCTGCCGCTTCCGGTCGCGTTTCCGCTGCCACCGCCCGGTTGCAGGAGCGTTTCCAGCGACTCCGGCCGTTTCTTCCGGTGGCGGTCGATGATCTTGTTGCGGGCCACGGCAAAGAGCCATCCACTGACCTGCTCAATCGGCTCTGTGTCGACCGTAGTCGTCAGCTGGTACCAGACATCCTGTAAAATATCCTCTGCATCGGCCTCGCTGCCAACCCGTTGGCGTATAAAGCCCATCAGCCGTTTGCCAAACCGGCTGATGACTGCGGTGATATTTTTCCGGCTGGAGGAGGGCATGCCTGGTGATATGGTCAATAGCTCATCCATCTATTAAGGAAGACGGATGAAGCGAATGGATATTTTAATTTTTTTAAAAAATATTTATTTTACCTGTTTTAGCTCTTCCCACCGGGTGGTATGCCGGCCTGAACGAAGCTCCTGTCTCATCTTCCAGTTCTTTGCCATTCCTGCGGCTCCGAATTTCACGCTTTCGTCCCGCATGCTGAAATTGATATTATCGATGGTATTCATCAGGAAGCGGTGCTGGTTTTTTTCCTGGGGGGCAAAAAGATTACCCTGGATGGAATCGTCCGGGACCAGGCCACTCAACATCACGCCGGCCTTTTTGTAGGACCTGCCGTTCTCATACAGGTCGTCTATCAATCCGATGGCGGGTTTGATCAATTCGTGTGTCAGGGAGGTAGGTTTGGGCAGGGAGGAATGGCTGCTGACGCCGGGGCCATGCCGGAAGCTGGTAAGGTGATCCAGCTCTTTGGGTACTATAAAGACACTGACTATTCCTGCTGCGCTTCGTTGCCGGCGTAATTTCTCGGCGGCCCTGGAGATATAGGTAGCGACGGCTTCTTTGATCTCGTTCACATCGGTGACGGGTCGTCCGAACATGCGGGTGGTAGCGATCATCTTCTTATTGACCAGCTCTTCTTCCATCACGATGGCGGGCTGTCCCTTCAATTCCCGGATCAGTCTTACTCCTACTACGCCTCCCATGTTGGTATGAGCCCACTCTTCGGACATATTGCTGAGTTCCCAGGCGCTGGTAATGCCCCAGTTGATGAGCTTGACGGCATAGGCTCTTCCGACGCCCCATAGATCGTCCACTCTTGTCCGGCGCAGGGCTTCGTCAATTGTCTCTTCGGTCGCGAGAATGGTTATGCAGCCGGAGGTCTCTTTGTCTTTTTTCGCGATGCGATTGGCCATCTTGGCCAGTGTTTTTGTGGGAGCTATTCCAATGGATACGGAGATCCCGGTCCATGTTTCGACGGTATTTTTGATATGTCGGGCTTGTTCTGCCAGTTGTTCGGGGGGGACGTCGTCCATGTCGAGAAAGGCTTCGTCCACCGAATAGACCTCGACCTTTTCGCGGTCTCCTATCAGCGTTCGCAGGGTCTGCATCACCCGCCAGCTCAAGTCCCCATACAGGTGATAGTTGGATGAGAATACGGCGACGTCGTTCTTTTCGATGGTGTGCCGGGCCTGGAAATAGGGCGCTGCCATTCCGACGCCGAGTTTCCTGGCTTCATCGCTTCGCGAGATGATACAGCCGTCGTTGTTGCTGAGGACAGCAACGGGTTTGTTCCGGAGGTCGGGCCGGAAGAGACGCTCGCAGCTGCAGTAGAAACTATTACAATCGACGATGGCTTTCAAATTTGATGTGTTTTAAATGATCTATAAACTATGTATCACATATGTCACTACGCCCCAGATGGAAAATTCCGAGCCGGAGAGATCTACGTCGATGGGCGAAAGCCGGGACGTCTCCGGAACGAGCCGGATCTTGTTAAAAGTCTTGTCCAGCCGGCGGATCAGCATTTCGCCGTTGAGCGTGGCGATGACGACTTTTCCGCTTACGGCCTTGACGGAACGGTCGACGATCACTACATCCCCGCTGAAAATGCCGGCACCGGTCATGGCATCACCGCTGACCCGCATGAAAAAGGTCGCGGGCTTATTACGGATCAGTTGTTCGTTCAGATCGATGCCTCTTTCCATATAATCATCTGCCGCTGCTCCAAAGCCGGTAGCGTTGGCGGTGGGCACCTCCCATTGGGTAAAGCGTTTGGTGCCGGTATAGTTCATTCCATAAAATTGTTCGAGTTCCATAAAAGTGTGTTTTTCTCCGACGGCTAAAAAAAATATTTTCTATACTAATTTATTTAGTAAATTTATGCTAAATTATTGGTCAGGTAAAAATTATTTTATGAAAACCGGGTTAGTAAAACAATCGAATTTTATGTCGCTGCAGCCGGTGTCGGCCGTGGGTTTTGGGGGGACTACCAATATGAACGGTGCGTGGGGAATTAGCGGGTTAGCGGGTATTGGCGGCGCTGCTGGCACTGGCGAATCCGCGGGTGTTGGAGGGGCGGCGGATCCCGGGCGCTCGAAGGAGTATTCGCGCAGGGCGGAATATCTCCTTGTGATCTATCCTTACGGGGAGCTGCAGGACAGGCTTCTGGAAGAGCAGCAGCAATTCTCGCTGGACTATGGCCTGCAGATGACAGGATTAAAGTCGGGCAGGCCTGCGGGGCCTGTACCGGTGGGTAACAAGCCGCATATCACCGTGGCTGCTTTTCAGGCCGGCGAGCCCATGGAAGAGACGCTTATCCGGTGGATCCAGCGTATTTGCAGCCGGCATAAGAGTTTCGATATCACGCTGAACAACTACAGCGGTTTCCCTCCCCATACCATCTATCTGCGTGTGCAGGACCCCCAGCCTTTTCGCGAGCTGATGCAGCAGCTGAGGGCGATAGACGACTTTATCCGCTCGTCCGGCTGTCCGCCTGTCAATCTCATCAACCGGCCCTACCTGAGCATTGCAGGAGGCCTGACGGAGCAGGTCTACAACAGGGCGATGCCCGAATACTCCCGCAAGGACTTCCACGATAGTTTTCATGTCAGAGAGATGGTCCTGCTGAAAAGAGAGCATTCCTTCGATGCCTGTAAAACAGTGAATATTTTCCGGTTGACGCCGACAACCCCTTAACCTGATGTTATTGTCACTCTTTAAAAACGAAAACATGCAACAAGCAATAAGACCCGTTGCTGCTGTCCTTAATGAGAACTATAAACGACAGCTTACTACCAATGAATATCTCCTGGTGCTTAATCCACGGGAAGAGCTGTGCAACCGGATCCAGCGCGTAAAAAAAGAATTTTATGAGGCCTACCAGGCTCCAACGGCTATTGGCGGCAAGCCAAACCTGACGCTTGTACGGTTTACGCAGCTGGAATTGATGGAAGAGCGGATAGTTCAGCGTCTGAGGGCCATCTCCATGGGGTTTTGTCCTTTCAAAGTGGAGTTAAAGGACTTTGGCAGCTTTCCCTCGCATACGATCTTTATCAATGTAATAAGCAAGTTACCCATCCGGGGTCTGGTCAATGAGATAAAGGATGTGCAGCGGCTGATGAAGCTGGACAAGGAACACAAGCCGCATTTTATTGACGAACCTCATTTGCCTGTTGCCCGTAAGTTGCTGCCGTGGCAGTACGAAAAAGGCTGGCTGGAATACAGTAACAAAAGTTTTACCGGTAGATTTATTGCCGATGCAATGCTGTTGCTCCGGCGCCGTGAAGGGGACAGGGGCTGGCAGATCGCGGAACGACTTGTCTTCCAGAATCTGCCTGTTGGCACCCGCCAGGGGGATCTGTTTGGATAAGGGCGCCGGTGGGCGCGATTTTGCGGGCGGTGCATTGCCAATTATTTACTTTTCAATTCAACTATTATGTCTCAAGAACAGGATGAGGGGCGTGATCCTACGCCCATGCAATATTATGAGGGTGAGGAGTCTGTGTATCTAAAAGGGCGCGGCGCCCAGTTCAATCCGAAGAATCGATTCCTGAAGAACGAGATCGTCAAAGAGCATATCGAAGGGATAGATGACTGGATCGAATCCAATGTCGAAACCCAGTATCTTGAAGATAAATCGAAGACCATCGTCAATAAGGTCGACAGTCCCGACGTAGGTATGTGGTACAGCATGAATCCCTACCAGGGCTGCGAACATGGCTGTACGTATTGTTATGCCCGCAATGTTCACGAATACTGGGGTTACAGCGCCGGCCTCGACTTTGAAAGAAAGATCATTGTAAAAAAGAATGCTCCTGATCTGCTGCGTAAGTTCCTGATGAATCCCAAATGGGAATGTCTTCCCATCTCGCTCAGCGGGAATACGGATTGTTATCAGCCTGCAGAGAAGAAATTCGGGATCACCCGCAAGCTGCTGGAAGTCTGTGCGGAATTCAATCAGCCGGTTGGAATGATCACCAAGAATTCGGGTATTCTCAGGGATAAGGACCTCCTGGCGGAAATGGCAAAAAAGAAGCTGGTATCCGTCCTGGTGTCCATTACCTCTTTCGACGAGGATCTTCGAAGGCTGATGGAGCCACGGACCACCACTGCCAGGCAAAGGCTCCGGACTATCAGAGAGCTTAGCGAAGCAGGTGTACGTATGGGTGTCATGTTAGGGCCGATGATCCCCGGTCTCAACGAACATGAGATGCAACGTATCATGAAAGCGGCTGCGGAAAATGGCGCAACGTTCTCGGCTTATACCTTTATCCGGCTCAATGGCGCCATTAAGCTGATCTTCCATGACTGGCTCTATAAAACTTTCCCTGACAGAGCTGACAAGGTATGGCACCTGATCGAAGCCAGTCACAATGGTAAAGTAAATGACAGCCGCTGGGGCGTGCGTATGCGCGGAGAAGGGAATATCGCCCAGCTGGTAGCCCAGCAATATGCCCGTTATACACAAAAATATGGGCTCAATGCCGAACGGTGGGAGTTGGATTGCTCACAGTTCAGAAGGCCGGGGCAGCAAATGAACTTGTTTTAAATATGACGTATAAATTTAATAGCTTTGATCCGGCAATCGTACGAGTGTTTTGCCGCAATTCAAGCATATACCTTATACGGCATGATGAAATTCAGTATTATTGGTTGCGGTCGTATTGCCCAACGGCACGCGGAACATATTCATAAGCTGGGAAGGCTGATCTCCGTCGCTGACATTATCGAAGAAAGATCGAAAGAGCTTGCCGGGAAGTATGGCGCCGATCCGTATACCTCGGTTGAAGGGTTGTTGGAAGGATCCAAAGAAGCGGATGTAGTAGCCGTATGTACTCCCAATGGTCTCCATGCCGAACATACGATAAAAGCATTGGAAAAGGGCTTTCATGTTTTGTGTGAAAAGCCGATGGCGCTGAGCGTAGCCGACTGCAGCAATATGATCAACGCTGCGGAAAAGGCCGGCAAACAGCTGTTCATCGTAAAGCAAAACCGATTTAACCCGCCGGTAGCCGCTGTCAAAAAACTCATTGATGAAGGCCGGCTTGGCCGAATCTTCAGTGTCCAACTCAGCTGCTTCTGGCATAGGAATGCGGCCTATTATGACAACTCATGGAAAGGAACCAGGGACCTGGACGGCGGAACTCTTTTTACGCAGTTCAGTCATTTCATCGACCTTCTTTACTGGATGGTAGGAGATATAAAAGAGGTTCAGGGTTATGCCTGCAATTTTGCTCATAAAGGAATAGAGTTCGAAGATACCGGTGTGATCAGCGCGTTATTTTATAATGGCGCGATCGGCACGATCAATTATACGGTCAACAGTCATAACAGGAATATGGAGGGATCGCTGGCCCTTTTTGGAGAAAAAGGAACGGTAAAAATCGGCGGCCAGTACCTGAATGAACTGGAATACCAGGATATCCGGGATTATACGATTGAAAATCTTCCCCCGGGTAATCCGCCCAATAATTATGGTTTATACCAGGGCTCGATGTCCAATCACGATAAGGTTTATCAGCATGTCATCGGGGCGATCCGGAGAGCTGAGGGTATGGCGCGCGCGAATGAGGGGGGGATGGACGGCGGCTCCAATGCTAACGGTTACGAAGGCTTGAAAACAGTCGAGATCATCAATAAAATCTATTCTACAGTAAAACATCTATGAGCGCCCGTTTCATATCATCCGGCATTGCAGACGATGTCCTGTTCGGTGAACAGACGACGGTCGTACAACCCGTCAATCTATACGGCTGCCGTATCGGCGACCATTGTTTTATCGGCCCCTTTGTGGAGATCCAAAAGAATAGCCGGATCGGAGATCATTCCAGGGTCCAGTCTCACTCCTTTATATGCGAAGGAGTGGAAACCGGCGACCATTGTTTTATCGGGCATGGCGTAATGTTTGTGAACGATCTTTTTTCATCCGGCGGTCCGGCTGCAGGGAATACAGCCCTGTGGAAGAAAACGAAGATCGGCAATCATGTGTCCATCGGCTCCAATGCGACCATTCTGCCAGTTACCATTTGCGATGGTGTGGTCATAGGCGCCGGCGCAGTAGTCACAAAAGATATTCTGCAGCCGGGAATCTATGCCGGCAACCCGGCCCGGCTCATTCGCCACCTGTAAACTCCCTGTAGCCACCTGTAAACTCTTTATACATGTATTATCGCCGCATGCCCATCGAAGTAGAATCTCCCGAGCAACTCGGTTATGACAGTATCCGGAACAACCTTTCCGAAAGCTCTTATACCGATGCGTTCTTCAGGGATATCCAGCTCGACACCGACCTGCGGGAACTGGTCCTCTGCTACGGTTCTCATGCGGGACACGATCGCCTTCGTGAATTACTGGTGCGGGGCACCGCCCTGAAAAAAGACGATATCCTGCTTACGATCGGTGCTGCGGGGGCCCTCTTTATCATCGCCACTACCCTGTTGGAGAAAGACGACGAGCTTATTGTGGTCCGGCCTAACTATGCGACCAATATCGAGACGCCGCGGGCCATCGGCGCTTCCATAAAGTATATCGATCTGAACTTTGAAGAAGGGTTTACGCTCGATGTCGAAAAGATAAAAGCGGCTATCGGACCGAAGACAAAATTTATTTCGGTAACACATCCCCATAATCCCACCGGGGTCTGTCTCACTGAAAAAGAGATCCAGACACTTGGCCGCGTTGCTGAAGAAAGAGGTATCCGTCTCCTGGTCGACGAGACGTACCGGGATATGGTGTTCGGAGAACAACTCCCTCTGGCGGCTATATCTTCACCCAGCGTCATCAGCGTCAGCTCTCTTTCCAAAACATATGGGCTGCCGGGATTAAGAACCGGCTGGATCATCTGCCGCGATCCGCTGCTGATGGAAAATTTCCTTGCTGCCAAGGAGCAGATCCATATCTGCGGTCCTGTACTGGACGAGGAGCTGGCTTATCGCTACCTGCTTCACAGGGATAAGCATTTCGACCGGATACAAAAAGATATCTTTGAGAAATTCCAGATCGTGAAAAGCTGGATCTTACAGGAGGAGAACTTTGAATGGGTGGAACCCCGGGGTGGTTGTGTCTGTTTTCCCCGTATGAAATACCCCGAGAAAGTGGATAAAGATAAATTTTACCATCTGTTGCTGAAGAAATACGGAACCTATGTGGGACCCGGGCATTGGTTTGAAATGCCGCGTCATTACATGCGGATCGGATTTGGATGGCCTGCAAAAGAAGAGCTGCGGGCAGGATTGGAGGGGGTATCAAAGAGTCTGGAGGAAGCCAGCCGGGGTTGAGCCTGTTTGTTGTGTGCAAGTTGGCGCTGCTGAACCTGTTTGTTGCGTGTAAGTTGGCGCTGCTGAGCCAGTTAATGCTGATTAAAGACCACCAGCCGGGCCTGCTCGTCCCTGATGATCGATTTTGCCTGCATCAGCTTTTCAAACAGGACAGCATAATCAGCCGCCATCTGGGAGCAGCTGGCGCCCACCTGACAGGCGTTCTCAAACTGCAGACATAAAGCCTGCAGATCGGTCAGTCCGACAAAGCCGAATAAGGGTTTTATCTTATGGACGGCACTTTTCAAAGCAGCTGTATCATCATCCCGGAAACAGGTATTTATTTTTTGCACAAAACTGTCATATTCAAGCAATACATCCGTAAATGTCTCTTCGATCATTACGTAATCACCTGCATATAATTCGATTATATATTGGCTATTGATGGCATTGCTAAAAATAAAGGTCTTGTCGGACATAGGCTGTACTTTATCCCGGGTCGGTTATAAAACGGGTCGTCATAATAATTTATTGCCTTCGAACGTTCACGTAAAGGAATACTCAAAAACCCTTATTCCACATCCTGTGAGCAACCCATTCGTACTTTTTCAATCTTTCTATGAGGACATCGTCTATTCCGGTCTTCGGGAAGACTATACTCATTCCAAAAGGAAAAAGACGATACGGTTTAACCAGTTCATCCTCCTCATTCTTATCGCGCATTTTGTCTGTGTTGTCTCCTATTTCTGTTTTGGTCTGTATATCAGTGCATTGATCAACCTCAGTGCTGCTTATATATTCATTATCGCCTATCATCTCAATCTAAGACGCAAATATGCGCTTGCCCGTGTGGTATCCATTCTGAACCTGAACCTTTATCTGGTTATCATGAACTATATGGAAGGGCTCAGGGCCGGTGAATATCTGTTCTATTTCCCGTACTTCCTCATAATGACGTTCATCATCAGTTTCCGGAAGAATTTCCAGGAGCTGGGATTCGCCTACCTCGTCACGGCAATTTCCCTCGGGTTTTCCTTTTATGCCTGCCCACAGGAAAACTATTACCAGGTGCATATTGCCCATATGTTTGGGAGGCTATATGACAGCAACCTGGTATTGTCCTTATTGCTGACCACTTTTTTCTCCTATGCTATCGTGCGCATCAACCGGAATAATGAAGAGGCCATTCTCAAGGAAAAGCAATTTGGCGACACGATATATAACACCTCTCTGGACGGCGTTTTTATCCTGGATGCAGAAGGCCTGGTCATCACAGACTGTAACAACCGGGCGCTGGAGCTGCTGGAGATCGAGGATAAGAAAGAAATTGTCGGCGCCCCGATGGACAGTCTTTTTACCAAAGAGCATATTCAACTTTTCAAAGGTATCAAGGGCGGTCCGGAAGACGAGCGGGTCAATAGCTGGCAGGGAGAGCTGTCGCTCACCTCGCGTAAGGATAATACAGTCTTTGCCTTTGTGAACGTAGTACCCTTCTTTGAGAATGCCCGCCATTTCTGGAAGATCAGCATTTTGGATATCTCCGAGATAAAAATGACCCAGTTCGAATTGATGAAGGCGAAGCAGAAGGCGGAAACGGCCTCCCGTGCCAAGTCAAGGTTCTTGTCGAACATGAGCCATGAGCTGCGGACCCCGCTGAATGGTATCATCGGCGCGTCCAATCTTTTGTTGCAGGAACAGTACCTGGAAGACCAGCGTTCGCATCTCGAGATACTCAAATTCTCATCTGAGCATATGATGATGCTGATCAATGAGATCCTCGATTTTAATAAGATCGAATCCGGAAGGTTCGAGCTGGAGAATGTACCTGTGAACATGCGGGCTTTCCTGAGAAAGCTGGAGACGCAGTTTTCCGTACAGGCCCATACAAAGGGTCTTTTATTCCTGGTCGACATAGACGAGAACCTGGAAGCGGAATTTCTGACCGATGAGACCCGGCTCAACCAGATCCTCAGCAACCTGCTCTCGAATGCCATTAAATTTACCCAGACGGGCGGCATTACGCTGGGGGCAAGAAAAATCTCTTCCAGCAGCAAGAAATCGGTCATCCAGTTCATGGTCCAGGATACGGGTATCGGCATCCCGGCGCATAAACAGCAGGAGGTCTTTGATAGTTTCACGCAGGCGGATACGGATACAACCCGGAAGTATGGCGGGACCGGTCTGGGGCTTGCCATTAGCAAGAAACTGGTGAGTCTCTTCTCCGGCGAACTGCTGCTGAAAAGCGAAGACGGGAAAGGCAGCACATTTTATTTTACGGTGGAGCTGGAGATCAATGAAAATGCCAAACTCTATATCAACGATGAAAAGGTAAAACAACTGCCTGTCTTCGACCGGCTGAGGGTGCTGATAGCAGAGGACAATTTCGTCAATATGTCGGTGGCCCGGAAATTCCTGACAAAATGGGGTATCGAAGTACACGAGGCAGTGAATGGTCTTGAAGCCGTGGAAAAGTTTCGGCGGGGTAATTTTGACCTCGTGCTGATCGACCTGGAAATGCCGGAGATGGATGGTATCACGGCATTGGCAGAGATCCGTAAAGTCCATCCTTCTATTCCGGCGATTGCCTTTACCGCAGCGGTATATGAGGATATGCGTATCGATCTCATGAAGAAAGGTTTTATGGAAGTGGTGCCCAAGCCGTTCCGGCCGGAGGACCTGCACAATAAGATCCAGAAGTTGATCGCCAACAGGGCATAGGGCCTCGCGGTCGATTCTTCGATGGGGCGCTGTCATCAAACTTCGAAGACACCGCCGTTGATATAGCGGAAGCGGCCGTTAAAAAATTTCCCCAACATTTTTTTTCAAATACTTGTTGAATAGGAAAAAATAATTTTACTTTTGTAGAGTTCCAAAGCACAATTATATGCTACGACAATATACACATACACAATTGATTTCCGGGTATAACCCGATTAAGGTGTGTATATCTGCGGGGCGAAGTGCTGCTTAACATCTAAAAAAAGATCCAGCATATAAAAGCCCCGCCAACAGCGGGGCTTTTTCATATGAGAACCACGGGAAAACAAAACAAAACTCTGATAACCGCAGCGTGCTCGAAGCGCGTGAAGTCTAGTTATTGCCCAAGACCGGGTTATACCGAATAATTGCTGCGACTGCAGACTTTTATAGGAACCCGGTCGATGGCAGACCGGGTTTTTTTATTCATCAATCGCTCCCGCAGGGAGAAGGAGGTAGTCATGAAATTTAACTTTAGCCTGAAAGGAAGAAAACCAGCCGGTACCCACTACACATTCGTGCAGGCGGGAATCCCGGATGTACGATCGGAATTGTACACAGCCCTGCTGTCGGCATCGCTGTACACCAGGTTGGATCAACAGGAGGAACCCCTGCTTTCTATCCGGGAGGGCATACGAAACAGTGACCCGGAATTTGTAGCTGGTCTTGCTGTGTGGCTGCGCGAACAAAAGCACTTTAGTAAGCTTGCTTTCCTGCTGACGGCTGAGCTCGCTGCGCTGAGGGGCAATGACGAGGCGACTGGTCAGCTGGTCAGCCGCATCGTACGTCATGCAGCGGACGTACCTGTCTGGCTGGATTGCTTTCGCCGTCCTGGCGAAGTCGGGAGGGGAGACGCGAAGAGTGGCTGGACGACAAAGGGACCGGCACGAAAGCCGGGCCGGGCTGTGCGCAAGAGTCTTTCCACAGTGTTGAATCAGTTGGATGAATACCAGTTCAGCCGTTATGATAGAGACACACAAACAGGCATAAAGGAAGCGCTGTTATTCCTTCGCCCCAAAGCTGCCGACCGGGATCAAAAGGTGCTGTTCCTGAAGATCCAGCGTGACGAGGTGCCGGCGCGTCCAACCTGGGAGCAGGAATGGCATGCTCTGCATCAGCAGCGTTATGACAGCCCGGAGCAGCGCCAGGTTATCCTGCGGGATAAATGGAAGGAAGGGATCTCCTCTTTTCGTATCGGTTATACGGCACTGCTGGACAATCTGCAGCCGATGCTCTGCACCGGTGTCAGCGGAAAGGTTTTGAAACTGGCCGCGGAATATTTGGGTAATGCAGCCGCCGTGACAAGAGCCGGTCATTCGCCTTTAAAAATGCTGGAAGTTTACAGAGCCCTTCGCCGGATAGACCAGGGGGGCGTAGGCATGCTGACAGAAGCTCTGGAACAAGCGGCTCTTCATAGCAGCTGGAGCCGGTCAGAATTTGGAAAAAATGCGGTCTCGGTCATCGCGATGGATGTCAGCGATAGCATGAAGAGTCCGGTTAACGGCGCAGGCAGCTGGTTACGCTTCGACATAGCTCCTCTGTTGGCTCTGTCCTGGAAAAACCGGGGCGATGAGGTCATAACCGGGATCATCGGTAATACCTGGAAGTCTATGGATTTTCCGGGCCGCCCCATTCTGTCCGGGACGGATGAGCTCCGTTTGAGAGAGGGGGAAGCCGGCTATGCCATCAACGCATATCTTGTGTTGCAGGACCTATTGAGGAAGAGACAGGCTGTCGACAAGGTTTTGATCTTTACGGATACCCGTCTTTGGGATAACAGGACCTTTAACCAGGCTGCCGGCACCAACCTTGGGGAATGGTGGAGGGAGTACAGGCGCCAGGTGGCTCCGCAGGCGAAGCTATATTGTTTTGACCTTGCCGGTTATGGTTCGAAGCCGTTGGAAATACTTGAAGACGATGTCCATTTGATAGCAGGATGGCATGAAAATATCTTTACTGTACTCCAGACATTAACTACCCCGCTTTCATAAACTAAAGTGGCTGCAGACCATGGTCACTTTAGTCTGTCAGGCGGCGGAGGGTATAGTGCTGAACCGATGTTTTATTTCGAGGAATCTTTTCTCAAAGTAAAAATATGATACATGGGCAAGAAGTATAGTGATGCCCAAAAGGATAAAAGGCAGGAAAAAAGCTATACCGGGATTGCTGGGGTGATCGGTGACGAAAATGCCTCTCCATCCAAGAATGATCAGCATGTGATAAGCGTATATACCATAAGAGATCTTCCCTAAATAGTTTAATATCCTGTTCTCGAGAGAAAATAAGGTGGCGGGATTGCAGCTGACATTTAAGATTATAATTCCAACTATAATGGAAAAGATCTCGTGATCGAAGAATGTGATGATGTGAAATCGCCTTATGAACGCGCTGGCGAATATAATCCAGACAGCGATCTGGGCATTCCTGGAATAAAACAGATCCAACCTGCTCCAACCTTTAAAATTTGCATAGGCAAACAAGCCTCCTATGGCCATGCAGTCCAGTCGGGTATTGGAAATCAAATCGTCCTGCCAGGCACCCAGGTGTTTTCCATATAGTTTAATGCCCAGGTAAGCGACAATGAAGACGATGATGCTCCGTAGTATGTGCTTCGTCCGGATGAAGAACGGCCAGATAGCATAAAACTGTTCTTCGACCCCTACGGACCAGAGAACGTTGACAGTCCAGATGGCATGTCCAAGGCTATACCCAAGGTTGCCAACAAAGAAAAGGTAAAAATAGAAATTGGAAGCCTGTTCTCCTTCCTGAGGATATTTAATAAAGATCAGCCTTCCTATAAGCAGGATCATGAAATAGAGCGGCCATATTCTAAGAATTCTACGTATATAAAATTTTCTGAGATTAATGCTGTTATCCCTTTTTTTTTCCTTTAATAACAACGTTGTAATAAGAAATCCGCTTAATGTAAAAAAACAGGTCACCCCGTAAGGACCCAGATCTTTAGTATAACGGTGAGGGAAAGAATAATAGCCGGCAAAGGTAGCGATGACATGATGGTAGAAAACCATAATACACGCTATAGCACGGATTCCATTCAGACCGGGTAAATGATAGTTCTTCATACGTATGGGCATGTCAAAGTGCGGAAGTTACTGCAAAAAAAAATAACCTCCTAATTAACCGGATGAGCCATACTTTGTCTAATTTAACGTTTTAAAGAGATAAATCATTTATGGAACCTCCTTCATGGCCATCACGTTTCAGACGGCTGCGATATCTGTTCTGGTTATTCTTTTTTCTTACCATCGCCTATATGATCTGGGTAAGGAACTACCTGTCTCCCCTGAGCTCCGATGAAATCGTTCAATTTGAGATATCAAAAACCGTCGGCAAGGCCGAAGCCATTATTGACAACTGGAAAAATACGGGCAAGTATGATCTGGGAGTAAAGAGTACCTATTTTGCATATGTTTTTATGGCTCTTTATACTCTGGCTATAGGCCTGGGATGCCGATTTATCTCGGCTTGTACCAACAATGATATCCTGATCAAGGGGGGAAGAGGCTTTTCCTGGCTGATCGTGGCCGCGACGATATGCGATCTGGTGGAGAACATAGCCTTATCCCGAACCCTGCAGGGAGATATCTCACAGTTTAATGTTTCTCTTGCCTATAACCTCGCCAGGGTGAAATTCTCAATTGTTATTGTCTGTCTCCTTTTTATGCTTGCCTGTGCACTATACTGGGGTATCGGCAAACTAGCAAAGGACGAAAATTGAGATCCCATTATTTTTTGGCCGGCGGGTCCTGTCTCCCTGAAGAAAGCAGCTGATAACTCAGTTTATGGAGAGTAGCCTCCCCTCCAATATTTGTATTGTATATTTTATAGTGTTCGGTCTGAAGCCCTTTCCGAAAAGGGAAATTTGCGTCATTGGTATTCAGCGTCGCGTTGTCGTAACGGTAATAGTCGGCGCTGCCGAATAAAGTTTCGCCATTCTTTTGCAGGGCTTCCGGTTTGCTGGTACCATACATTTCTATATTAGGATAGCCGTTCATGAATGTAAAGTCCTTATAAGACTGGCCGGTCATATTACCGGTGCTGAACGTGATAGTTCTGTTTTTTTGATCTGTTCCGATGACGTAAGTCCCTATCGCCAGCATAGGAATGTCCGGTCTTTCACCCACTTCGGGGAAAACACCCTGCACATTGACTATCGTATTACTTCCGGCGGCTATATCTCCTGTAAAAGCTGCCTTTTCATTCACAAAGTAATCCATCCAAAGCGGGAGGGTCGTGCCTTCATGAATACCGATGGCCAGGTTGTCCAGGTAGACGGTATCATGGGAGATCTGCCTGATAATGCCTACAGGGTATGTCGGGGCATACAGTTTCCGGAACTGATCCTGGTAATTCAGCCCGGCAGTAAGGATGAAATCACCAGCTTTCAGCCAGTTGATATCAGTGGGGGCGCCGACCTTAAAGAATGCGGTCCATTTCTTCTTGTCGACATGCAGGACCGGTTTGCCCGAGAGGGTAACGAGCCGGTCATAATTATTTAAATACGTAAATTTATAGGCAACATGACCGGCGATGTGCTGGTAACTGTAGGTATTGCCGGGGTACACGGGGTCCGGACCGTTTCCGTTGGAGCCATCCAGGTGAGCATTGATATTGACGATCCCCGGATTACTGTTTCCCAGTATCCCTCCGCTGTAATACATGGTCATATTGTGGAACACGGGATTGGGGTAAGTACTATTGTTGTCGATGTTGATGGTGATGGGCGGGGCATTGGTGCAGCCGCCATCAAAGTGGTTGTTGGTCCCCGATAAAACGAGTCTCATACCGGGTATACCGGGGTATATCCGCAGCATGCAGTCGCGGAAAGTGACCCGGTTTCCCTGAACATAAAAGTCGGGATAGGGAAGTCCGGCGTCCTGGGACGAAAAATCAAGCTGACAGTCTGAAAAGGAGAGACCTGCATTTCCTCCGGCAAAACCCAGCCTGAACAGGCCTTCTGCATAAACATTTCTAAAAGAACCTCCAAACGAGGAACAAAGAATGTTGCAGAGCTGCTTCACTGCGCTGGCAATATTGACACCATCTACCATTGGCACGCCGGCTCCGTCACCGCGCTGGAACCCATAGGTTACATTATCAAATAAGGTATGTGTAGGACCCCAGCATTTCAGCCGTACAACATGGCATTCTTTTGACTGGGCCTGGCCCATGGCGTAACCCACTTTGTTATAACTGATGTCGCAATCCAGCACGTCGATGAGCTCGCCATTTTGCTGGTGTGAGGGCGTTATCATCACTCCCACAATAAAATTCCGGATAGAGCAGTCCACTATTTGTACCGCCGTAGACCCGCCTGGTCCCATTCCTTTCAAACAATAATTGGTCAATCCCGGGTACATGTCGGATGGATCCGGGTACGCAGATGCATCCGAAAAAGGGTCGATAACGATCCCCGAATAGGGAGACCGTGTATTCTGCCGTACTGTCCTGTCGGTCCATTCCGAAAATCCAAGGGTATCGACCTGTATATAGCTGAGGGTGTTGGGGAATTTGAATTTGCCGATAATGGCAAGTCCCCGGATCAGTATCCCTTTCCCCAACTGAATGCCGATGGCAAAAGTATTATTAAAATCGGGTTCGATCGTAGCGTAACCTACGGATGCGTTCTTGGCGCTGGTTGGTCCAACAAGATTGATAGTAGACTGTAAATAGGTGTTGCCCTTTATTCTGGCGATAAGGAGGGGTTTGGAGATCCTGTATGTCCCCGGCGGGAAGAACAGGGTTCGCGGTGACTGGTCATTGTTCAGGATATAATCAATACCCTTTTGAATGGCATCATGGTCGTCCGCGCTGCCATTTCCGAGAGCGCCGAACGATCGTACGTTGAGGGCATTCCCTTCCGGCAGCCGGATGATGGATAAGGCGCTGCTGTCAGGTCGGCTGTTGGGACGCGGGGAAACGGCCTGGCCAAAAAGCGAAGCTTTCGCCACCACTAATGCAAAAAAGATATATACAAGTACTGTTTTCATGTCTTAAAAACGGCAGGAAATGCCGATGTATTTTAGGTCTTAAAAGATTGTTTTTCAAATTACAATTAAAGTTATAGAATATTAAAATCTCCTATATTTGCAGGAAACGGACTCCCTGCTTTTTAATAAGATAATCTGAGCGTCAGGCAATAAATCCGGCACCCAATTAGTTTTGGAGGCTTTAAATCGGGAGATCGCAAATCATTTTCATCCTGTGAAGAATAAGTTGATTAACTTTTTAATATAAGAATTTTATGTAAAAGGGTATAAGAGTACTTCCAGCGCTCTTGATGCCCTTTTTTTCTTGTGATCCCTGGTACCATTGAAAATTTAAACTATTGATAATCAGTTTTTTATATTTAAAATATGTGACTGAGGAGGCGAAGCTATGTCTAACAGTAAGAGAAGCTGGTATGCTGTTTACACCAAACCTCGCTGGGAGAAAAAAGTGTACAATCTCTTTCACGAAAGAGGTATCGAAGCATATTGTCCTTTGAATAAGGTGCGGAAAAGATGGAGCGACCGGATGAAGTGGGTAGAGGAGCCATTATTCAAGTCTTATGTTTTTGTACGGCTCAACGACGAGGAGCAGACATCTGCGCGGATGGTTAGCGGGGTAGTGAATTTCGTATACTGGCTGAAAAAACCGGCCGTTGTAAAAGACAGGGAAATAGAGATCATCCGAAAGTTCCTAAGCGAGTATGAGGATGTTACCCTTGAACCGGTCGATCTTAAAGAATACTCGAGGATAAGGATCCGGAAAGGAGTATTTATGGACCGGGAAGGACGGATCATGAAGGTTATGAACAATAAGGTCCGGGTCATTATTGAAAGCATCGGGTATTCCCTCGTTGCAGTCATTGATAAATCAAATGTCTCTACTGTTTAGAATAAGGAAATGACGTTAATATCTCATTACATGAATAAATTTTTTTCAGAATGGATGTTCCGGTCTATGTCAGGCGGCGTTCTTCTGTTCCTGATCGTAACTTTTTGTTCCTGTGGCAATACAAGACATCTGACCTATATGCAGGGAAAGTTCGATACGGCCCGGCTGAGTGAGATCAAGATCCCTGATCCGATCATTCAAAAAGGGGATCTGCTCAGCATCATCGTTTACAGCGATAACCCTTCTGCAACTGCGCTGTATAACCAGTCTATCATCTCGATGGCTGCCACTCCGGCGAGTACGGGAACAAATACC
Organism: Puia sp.; assembly: GCA_035492595.1. Lineage (GTDB taxonomy): Bacteria > Bacteroidota > Bacteroidia > Chitinophagales > Chitinophagaceae > Puia. The sequence goes on along the minus strand of DATJJA010000031.1, from coordinate 14,318 downwards.
AACACCGGTGGTGGCTCCGGCTCGACCACGGGTGCGCAAGTGGGGGTTTCCGGACCGAGCTCGCCGGGTTACCTGGTCGACGATAATGGCAATGTCGAATTCCAGGGGCTTGGGCTCCTGCATGTTGAAGGCCTGACCAAGAGCCAGTTGAGAGATACCCTCGATTCCAAGTTGAGACCCTTGCTGAATAATCCTTATTTTACCATTCGCTTTCTCAATTACCGCTTTACGGTGATCGGTGAGGTAAATCATCCCGGTGTCTATAATCTTCCGGGGGAGCATATTTCAGTACTGGAAGCGCTGGGTCTGTCGGGTGACATGACCTTTTACGGTCGGCGGGATAATATACTTGTGGTCCGTGAATACAATGGGAAAAGAGAATTCGGGCGGATGGATATTACAAAACCAGAGATCATGAGTTCTCCCTTCTATTACCTGAAGCAAAACGATATAGTGATCATCGAAGCAACTAAGAAAAAGGTGGCTGCCAGCGACCAGGTCACTGCCCGTAATATCACCATTGCAGCAAGTATTGCATCAACGATCGCTATTATTTACAGCATATTCAGAAAATAATCTTTAGTAAATGTCAACAAGCGGGAATTTTGACGAGGAAATAACTCCAAGATCAAAACCAATATTTGATAACCGCTGGACCATCAGTCCAAGGGATTTCTTTTTTAAATATCTGCGCTATCTGCCCTGGGTACTTATTTCCTGTGTGATCCTTTTCCTGGTCGCTTACATAAAGATCAGGTATACGGTGCAGATCTTCAGGGTCCAGTCTTCGCTGCTTATCAAGGATGAACGGGATTTTGGCGATAAAAAAGATGCCCGGTTCGAAGAGCTGTTCATGTCTCCCGGGACTACCAATCTTAGTAATGAAATGGAGGTGCTCAAGTCGAGACCTTTGATAGCAAGGGTAGTCAAAGATCTGAATCTGCAGGTCCGTTATTATAATAAGGGAAAGGTGCGGACGGGCCTGTTGTACCCGGATGTTCCTTTTTATTTGAATACGCTCAAGGTTGCGGATTCGTCGGTAGGCTTCGGTTTAAAGATCAAGATACTGGACAGTTTGAGATTCCTTATAGATGCGGATAAGACCGTATACCTGTTTGGTCAGACATTACAGAGCGGGGGGAACAGCTTCAGTCTGATCCGGAATCCGGCAGTGGGGTATAATTCATTTGGGACACCTGAGTTTGAGGTAGACTGGGTACCGGTACCTGGAATTGCAGAATACCTTATTTCGAGTATCCGGGTCGCGCAATCCAATGAGCAGTCTACCATTCTGAATTTGAATTTTGAAGGGGAGAATATCCGGCTGGGCAAGGATGTGCTCAATACATTGATGTCGGTATACGATACGATGATCGTTGAGGACAAGAACCGGATCGCCAGCAATACGCTGAAATTCATCAATGACAGGCTGGTTGAGCTGAATGATACGCTTCGAAATATGCAGGGCGGATTAAAGGCCTTTATGGTCCAGAACCAGGTCTTCGACGTAGAAAATCAGTCCAAGGGTTATCTGGACAGGCTGGATGAAAGCGCCAAACAAAAGACCGAAATGGAAGTAAAGGTCGGCATCGTAGATTTCCTGCTTAAATATGTGGCCGACAAAAAAAACATGCATGAACTGGTTCCGACCAATCTTGGGATCGAAGAGCCTGCGCTAATGCAGCTTGTCGCGGGTTACAACCAGATACAATTGGAGCGGGACAACAATATGAAGACGACCCCGGCGACCAATCCCCTGATAATAGGTATGGATAATACGCTGGACAAGATACGAAGGGACATTTACCAGGCGTTGCTGAATGTGAAACAGGCATACTCCATAGCGGACGAAAAGATCGACAGGCGGTTTGCCGAGCTACAGGGCAATATCACTTCTTTGCCTGGCAAGTCCATGCAGCTGTTGAATAAAGAGAGGCAGCAAAAGATATTGGAGGATATCTATTCCCTTCTGTTACAAAAAAAGCTGGATATTTCCCTTTCATCCGCATCTACCATCTCCAATTCCAAGGTACTGGAACCGGCGCTTGGTAATCCGACGCCCACCAGCCCGGATACAAAGAAGACCTATACTATGTACCTGCTTGTCGGTCTGCTGATCCCGATCGGCATCATTGTCTTAAAAGAGCAGCTGCAGGATAAGGTACGTGGGCGGGTAGACATTGAAAGGCTTACCAATGCTCCGATCCTGGGAGAGATAGGCCATTCGGAAACGGACTATCCGCTTGTCGTAACGCGAAACAGCCGTAAGCTGATCGCCGAGCAATTCAGGATCATCCGGACCAACCTTCAATATATTATCGGGAAAAATGAGCGACCGGTGATCATGGTCACTTCTTCTTTCAGCGGAGAAGGAAAATCTTTTATCAGCACCAATATGGGAGCCGTAATGGCGTTATCTGGTAAGAAGACGGTGATCATGGAGTTTGATATCCGTAAACCCAAGATCATATCCGGACTTGATCTGAAGCGGAAAATGGGGATTACGAATTATATTATCGGGAAGGCCAGTTTTGAAGACCTGCTGGTGAAGGTAGATAATATCGATGGGCTTTATATTATTCCATGCGGTCCGATACCGCCCAATCCTGCGGAACTTTTGCTTGACAGACGCCTGGATGATCTGATGAAGGAAGTGACCGCAAATTTTGAGGTAGTGATCCTGGATACGGCCCCGATAGGGCTTGTAAGCGATGCAACGACGCTTGGCAATTATGCAGACTGCTCGATGTATATAGTCCGCCAGGGTCATACGTTCCGTAAGCAGGTGGGTTTTATTGAAGAACTTTATAAAGCGAAGAAGATACCAAAACTGAGCCTGATACTGAATGACGTGAAGGTTGAAGGTGGATATTATGGAAGTAAGTATGGTTATTACGGGGGGTATGGTTACGGTACGGCATCGGGATATTTTGAAGATGAGGACGGAAGGAAAAAGAAAAAGAAGAGATTTGGCCTCTTCGGCTTGTTTTCCAGGAAGTAGCGGTTTGTTTTTTTTGAATACTTGACACGGAAAGAATATAAACAGAAATTAAATGACCGAAATTGACTTGTTGTCCTCCACCGCGGAGTTGATAATAGAGCCAGGCAGAAGTGAAAAAAATTATTGGAAAGATATCTGGCGCTACAGGGAGCTGTTCTATATTCTTAGCTGGAGGGATATAAAGGTAAGATACAAGCAAACCGCTATAGGTGCGACCTGGGGTGTCATCAGGCCGTTGCTGACCATGCTGATCTTTACGTTTGTATTTGGCAGGATCGCCAATCTGTCGGTTTTAAATGGTCCCCCATATGCGATCGTAGTATTTGCCGGGCTGCTTCCCTGGCAGTTCTTCTCGACGGCTCTTCAGGAGGCCAGCAATAGTCTTATTGGGAATACCAACCTGGTCTCCAAGATCTATTTTCCAAGACTGATCATTCCTGCCTCTGCTATCATTACGACGCTGGTGGATTTTTTTATTTCTTTCCTCCTGCTGATCGCAGTTTTCTTCTTCTACAGATTTGTACCTCCTGTGCAAATACTCTTACTTCCTCTTTTTATTCTATTAACCCTGTTATTATCTTTTGGAGTGGGCTTGTATGTTACGGCTCTGAATGTCAAATACAGGGATGTGAGATACATAATACCATTCCTGGTACAGTTTGGAATTTATGCGACACCGGTTGGCTACAGCAGCGAGGTCATCTCTCAAAAATACTCGGAGACGGCCAGATTTTATTTTTCCATGAACCCGGCAGTCGGGATAATTGATGGATTCAGGTGGTGTATCCTTGGGCAGCCGATGTACTGGCCCGGATTTTTTGCATCGCTGACGGTTATCATCCTGTTTTGCATCATTGGGATCAGGTATTTTAGGAAAACGGAAAAGACCTTTGCCGATAACATTTAATGAACCCTGTAAAATGTCAAAGCCTGTTATAAAAGTCGAAGAGCTTTCGAAGAGATTCATAATATCACATGAGGGCGCAGAGAGATATAAGGCGCTGAGGGATGTCATCGCTCAAAAGGCCAAACGGATGGTCAAGTCGCCCGTGTCGGCTCCGGCCAGGGAAGAGTTCTATGCGTTAAAGGATGTCGGCTTTGAGATCCATCAGGGGGACAGAGTGGGTATTATAGGCCGCAACGGAGCCGGAAAAAGCACCTTGCTCAAATTGTTAAGCCGGATCACCGAGCCGACCAGCGGGCGTATCACGATCCGCGGCCGCGTTGCCAGCCTGCTTGAAGTCGGGACTGGCTTTCATCCGGAGCTCAGCGGCCGGGAGAACATTTTTTTGAACGGAGCTATTCTTGGGATGAGCCGGTTCGAAATAAGGAAAAAATTCGATGAGATCGTCGAATTTGCAGAAGTTGAAAAATTCCTCGATACGCCTGTAAAACGTTATAGCAGCGGTATGTATGTACGGCTGGCGTTTGCCGTTGCCGCTAACCTGGAACCGGAGATCCTTATTGTCGACGAAGTCCTGGCGGTGGGCGATGCCCAGTTCCAGAAAAAATGTCTGGGGAAAATGGAAGATGTGAGTAAGAATCAGGGAAGGACAGTGCTATTCGTAAGTCATCAGATGGATGCAATCGAATCTTTAACATCGAGATGTATCTATTTAAAGAATGGTACGGTGTTCAGTGAAGGAGAAACAAGAAAAACGGTTGATCTCTATCTGAATAATTATAATTCCGAAGATAGTATTGCTACCTATAGAGACAGATTTGGAAACGGGAAGGCGCGGATCGTAAAATTAGAGATAAAAAAGGAAGAGAATACTGTGCTTGGCGTCAAACAGGGCGAGGCTTTTAAAATACTGCTTGGAATAGAAGTAAACGAGCCGATAAAGCTGGATATGAGTATTGCAGTTGAAAACCAGCGTCAGCAACCCTTATTTTGTACTCAATTATCGGATCTGCAGGGAGCAATACAAAAAGATAAATATTTTGAAGTACTTATTGATGTAAGTGATCCGAAGATCAGGAAAGGGGACTATATGATATCCATTGCTACCTATAAGCCCGACCAAACGGAGTTTTACGATGTCGTGCATCATTTTCCCCTGTTAAGTATTGAAGGCATTGCTGAAACATCGGATATACCTGTGGATAACAGGCTGGGAAATCTTTACTTTCCAATTAAATGGAGTGAAATTGGCTAGATCCGGTATTAAGAGACTGCTGCGGAATATCATACCTTTTGGACTGGTAGAGCGGAGGCGGGAAAAGAATGCGAAACGCTTTCCGGCTTCTGCCATGAACTATGTTGAGCAGGAAGATTCTATTTTTTTAGAAGACTTTAAGGTCTGGGTACATAATCCACAGCGTGAAAAATACGTTACTGCCGGCAGGGATTGTATGTTGAATTGTTCCATACTTTTTGAATCCGGAAAGGGGCATGTTTCTTTTGGGAACAACGTATTTATAGGTCAGAGTACTATTCTCTGTTCAAATTCCGTAGTTTTTGAGAACAATATCTTTGTTGCGTGGGGATGTTATTTTTATGACCACGATTCGCATTCCCTGGATTATAAAGAAAGAAGGAATGATCTCGCCCAGCAGGTGAAAGATTACAGGGAAGGGGTATTATTTATCCAGAATAAGAACTGGGACAGTGTTAATACAAAACCGATCAGAATTTGTGAAGATGCCTGGATAGGGATGAATGTGATCATTCTGAAAGGTGTGACGATCGGAAGAGGTGCTATTGTCGCAGCGGGAAGTGTTGTTACGAAAGATGTAGCTGCCTGGACATTGGTAGGCGGCAATCCCGCACAGTTCATTAAAAATATTCCAATCAGGGAATGACAAACAAACAAACGATCATTATTCTGGGTTCGGAAGGCTTCATTGGAAGCCATCTCGTAAAATATTTTACATCATTGGGCTATTCCGTTGCCGGCTGCGACCTGCTGGAAGACTTTCAGCGTGGTTATCAGTACTTCAAGGTCAGCAGGTTAGCCCCGGAGTGGAATGAGATCTTTTCGGATGCAAAATATGACTATTGTATCAATGCGGCGGGCAGCGGAAACGTTCCTTATTCAATGTCTCATCCGTTGATCGATTTCGAGGCAAATACGCTGGATGCGTTGCGGATACTCGAGGCGATCCGTCAGTTCAATCCCCAATGCAAATATATCCATATATCGAGCGCTGCGGTGTATGGTAATCCGGCAAGTCTTCCCATAAAAGAAGAGGCAATCGCCCATCCGTTGTCGCCATATGGATGGCATAAGCTGATGTCGGAGCAGATCTGCAGGGAGTATTACGAAATATACTCGATAGCTCTTGCTATCGTGCGGCCATTCTCGGTATATGGCAACGGACTTCGCAAACAGCTGCTTTGGGACCTCTGCAAAAAGATCCGGCAGGATGAAAAAGTGGGTTTGTTCGGGACGGGCAATGAATCCAGAGACTTTATCCACATTGCCGACCTTTGTTTTGTTATGGAATGTATCATGAAGAACAGCAGCTTTAAAGCGGACATCTACAATGCTGCCAACGGCTCGGAGGTAACTGTACGACATATGGCAAATCTGCTTCTGGAAGCTTACGGAAGCAAAAAAAGCATCATCTTCAACGGCGAGCAAAGAGTCGGGGACCCCGTCAACTGGAGGGCTGATATTTCGAGGATACAGTCGCTGGGGTATAAAGCCGTGACAACTCTTGAAGCGGGAGTGAGCGAATATGTGTCATATTTTAAAAGTTTGCCTCCCCGGAGTTAATATTTATATCGCTATTTATCCATTTTTTTAATGCAAGACCCGAAGACGATAGTACTTACCTTTTTGAATTGTATGGGTGGGGTTAGCAGCTTCAACAGGAACATCGTTAACTTTTCTGAAAAAAAACCGGGCTACCGCGTCAGGGTCATTCTCCTGGAAGACGAACAGGACACCCGTCAGAAATTCACTGATGAGATCAATGCGGACGAGGTCATTCATTTCCCCTTTTCTTACTGGGAGAACAACAGAAGCATGTACCGGAGATTGTCGGGGGTGATCGGCAGCGAACCGGGGTGCGTCGTCACGGACAACTGGCTTACATTGAATGTCCTGAAGCATGCAGGCACTCCCAAGAGCATTGTACTGCTTCTCCATGATATGTATTATGTCGGCCTGGCTCATCAATTCGGCTCTTTGGTGGACAGTTGTATCGCTCATTCGAGTTTTTTTAAGGATGTTCTTTTGGCTACGGACATCGAAATTTTTCAGGACAAAGTATTCTATATACCCTATGGGGTCGAGCTCCCTCGCAAAGAGCTTACAAAAAGCAGATCGGACGGCAGGCTGCGCCTGGTTTTCCTGGGAAGATGGGTCGCCAGTAAGGGGGTATTATTGCTTAAGCAAATAGACCTTGCTCTCAAAACGGCGAAAATCAATGCGGAATGGACGATATTAGGGGCGGGCCCCAGTGAACCGGAGTTGAAACAACAGTGGGAAAACAGTGATAACGTTCAATTTATTACCGCTAAAGATACCGCTGAGGTCTATCAAATACTGGAAAAACAGGACATCCTGGTCTTCCCATCCAAATTCGAGGGAACGCCGGTTGCCATAATGGAGGCAATGTCGAGAGGAGTGGTACCGATAGTGACGGATCTTCCTGGCGGAACAAGGGATATGGTAACGAACGATACAGGCTTTCGTTGCCAGAGTGGAAATGTTCAGGAATTTGCGGCTGCAATATCGGGTCTCGACGCGGATCGCGAGCTGTTGTATAAAATGCAGAACAATGGCCTGGAAAAAGGCCGGTCTCAGTATGACATCAGGCTTGCTGCAAATAATTATGTATCGTTCTTCAGGAAAATGGCAGACGGGTCCAGTCGCCATGAAAAGGCTAAGAAATGGAAGTTAAACGGGTTGGACAGCCCTTTCCTGCCAACCAGGCTGGTCTATGCGATCAGAAAGATGAAAATGAAATCGAAAGTCAGATAACATGAACAGTAAGCCTCTTGTCAGTATCCTGATGACCGCGTACAATCGGGAAAAATTTATTGCTGCGGCGGTGGAGAGCGTCCTGGCCTCTACATATTCCAACTTCGAGCTCATAATAGTGGATGACGGCTCAAAGGATAATACAGTTGCTATTGCCCGTTCCTATGAAGCAAAAGATAAAAGGGTAAAGGTTTTTATAAATGAGACCAATCTGGGCGACTATCCCAACCGTAACCGGGCCGCAAGTCTTGCGACCGGGGAATATCTCAAATACCTGGATTCGGATGATCTTATCTATAGCTACGGCCTCGAAGCATTCATAGGTTTTATGGAGCGCGACAAGGACGTTGCGCTGGGGGTCTCCTACAGAAAGAATATCACTCACCAGCCTTTTCCGGAGATCCTCGATCCTACCCGATCGCTGCGGCATCATTTTTTTACGGAAGGTTTCCTGGATTGTGCGCCAACCGGAACGATCATCCGCAGAAGCTATTTTGAAGCCGTGGGTGGTTTTTCGGGAAAACGGATGATCGGAGACCTGGAATTCGGTCTTAAGATCGCCCGTAGCTATAAAGTAATGATCCTTCCTCCGGCGCTGGCTTTTTGGCGAAATCATGGAGACCAGGAGGTTTTTATAGGTATCGATAACAATATGTATGCTTCCATGATAGCGGATGTGCTTAAGGAACAGTTCGCTGACCTGCCGGCCGAGATCATGTCTGACGAAGAAAAAAGCAAAGTGCTGAAGTATTTTGTCAGGTTAAAAAAAGTATCCGGGGGTAAAGCGTATTTAAAAAAACTATTATTTCCTAAAAAATAATCCGGGAAGCTGCCCGTTTTATTACATAGCATCATCTCAGGTTAAATGGTTGTAGTAAAGGTTCACTATGGTTTGGGTAATCAACTGTTCCAATATGCTCTGGCCCGGAGCCTGTCGATACAGAAAGGGTATGATTTTGCCCTTGATATAAGTTTTTTTTCCGGGCCTCCGGATGCTGAACATCCCCGTATCTATCAGCTTGACAAATTCAACATCCGGCAGAACATTGCGGAGCCGGAGCAGATCGCGTCTTTTCTTTCTCCGGGTATATGGAAAAGGAGGTTGCGCAGTGTTGTACAGGCCGGCCGGCCATATTATAAAAGAAAAGTGGTTTATGAAGGCCGGCTTGACTTTGATGCAGATATTCTCCAGGTCAGGGACGATTCCTATCTTTTTGGCTATTGGCAGGACGAACGTTATTTTTTTCCGGTGCAGGATACGCTCAGAAAGGAGCTGTCTTTTTGCAGTGAGCCATCGGGGCTCAACAAGGAAATGCTGGACCTGATATCGGGCACCGAAGCTGTAAGTCTTCATATACGTCGGGGGGATTATCTTACCGACGCATTTACCGTCAATAATGTCGGAATATGCGACCTGGATTATTACAGGCGGGCTGTCCAGCTGATCGCTGAAAAAGTTCAGTCACCTGTATTCTATGTTTTTTCCGATGATCCCGAATGGACGGGAGCCAATGTCAAGATAGATCATCCCTGCGTCTTTGTCAACCATAATTCCCAGGAAAATGCATTCGAAGATCTTCGTCTTATGAGTCGTTGCAAACATCATGTTATAGCCAACAGCAGTTTCAGCTGGTGGGGAGCGTGGCTGTCCGGGAATAGCGAAAAGGTGGTTATAGCGCCGCGTATATGGAGGAGTAAGGGGCCGGACATGTTTGTACCGGGGAACTGGCGGAAAATTTAATACAGAGCACGTTTATGAAGCATACTATTGGTGTCAGCGTCTGCATCTTTACTTACAACTACGAGAAGTTCCTTAACCAGGCCATAGACAGTGTACTGGCGCAGGAGACCGGCTTTCCTGTGGAAATTGTAATTGGAGACGACTGTTCGACGGATGCTACAAGGTCTGTTGCGGCTGCATACAGGGACCGGTATCCAGACCGGATCGTTCTTTCATTTAATGAAACGAATATAGGAGGGACGCGCAACTGGATAAAGACCATCAACCGCTGCAGCGGAAAATATATTGCCCTTCTCGACGGCGACGATTATTTTACGGATAACCGCAAGCTGCAAAAGCTATACGATGCCCTGGAGGGGAACCCCGACTATGTACTGGGCTTCCATGGGGTCGAGGAAAAATACGATGATATTACCGGCAAGGACAAGATCGTTGTGTATGATAAGGAGGAATATGATCTCAGCGATTTTTTAAGGCAGGGGTGGTTCATCCGGACCGGAGCTACATTCTTCCGGAACGATATTCTTCCGAAAGAACCTCCTGCATGGGTATTTGACTTCCCCTACCGGTATGATACGATCCTGCATGTTTTTTTGTGTATGCATGGAAAGGCCGTTTGTCTGAAAGATGTAATGAGCGTCTGGAGAAAACACAGTAAGGGCATGTCGTTCGTATTACTGGAAAACAGGGTCAGGAACGGGCTCGCTGAGATACGCCTGGCAAGGCAGCTGAATGAATATACGGGGAAGAAATATTCGCGGGCGGCCAGGTCCTATATGGCAGAATCCTATACCTATTTGTTTCTAAACATTCTGAAGTCGAAAAAAATGTTTCAATACGGAACGATACTGACAGCATCGTTGCTAAGAATGAATTATAAACTATTCTTTCGTCTCTTCAGACAAAAGCTGGCGGCATGATACCTATCAGGGAACTGAGCTGGGACAGCGATTTTTTTGGATTTCCGATCTGTGCGGTAACGCTGAAGGCTGGTTTGAGCGAGACGGAGCTGCAGGGGCTGGAAAAAGCGTTTCGCAACGCGGGCGCCCATCTGGCTTATGTCTTTCTCGAGGAGCATGACCTGGTGATACATGAAAATCTTATCCGGGCAGGTGCAAAATTATATGATGAAAAGATCACCTATTCAAAGAATATACCGGATACCGTTACTCCGCCTTCGGGCGAGGTGAGGATCTATACCGGCGACAGGAAAGATCAACTCTTATTCCTTGCCCTGCTGGCAGGTCATGAATCCCGCTTCAAAAAAGACCCCCGCCTGACGGATCGATTCGCACCTCTTTACAATTTGTGGCTGGAAAATTCGTTGAATGGGAGTTTTGCAGACAGGCTATTTGTATACGGGTCCGATGAGAACATACTTGGTTTTATAACTTGTAAGGTCACAAAAGAAGGCAACGGAAGCATTGGCCTGATCGCTACTGCGGAGGGACACCAGGGAAAGGGTATTGGCAAAGATCTGATACTGGCATCCGATGCTTTCTTCAGGAGCAGAGGGGTGTCATTCTCCACGGTTGTTACCCAGGGCACGAATGAACAGGCCTGCAGATTTTATGAAAGAACAGGTTTTACAACATATAAAAAGGAGTTGGTCTACCATTGGTGGTTTAAATAAGAAGTATGATCCCATTTAATAAACCCTACCTTACCGGTAAAGAAGTTCATTATATCTATCAGGCTGTATCGACGGGTAAAATATCAGGTGACGGCGTTTTTACGCGTAAATGCCATGAGTATTTTGAGAGATCCGGGTTTAAAAAATGCCTGCTGACCACGTCCTGTACGGATGCGCTGGAGATGGCGGCTATTTTGCTGAATATCCAGCCGGGAGATGAGGTGATCATGCCTTCTTTTACCTTTGTATCTACGGCTAACGCGTTTGTGCTGCGGGGGGCAAAGATCATATTTGCCGACAGCAATCCGAACAATCCCAATCTGGATGCCGGCGGCATTGAACGGCTGATCAGTCCACGAACAAAAGCGATCGTCGTAGTACATTATGCCGGTATAGCGTGTGATATGGATCACATCATGCAGCTTTCGGGGAAGTACAAGATCCCTGTTGTGGAAGACGCTGCCCAGGCCGTTGACGCTTTTTATAAAGGCCGGCCTCTGGGAAGCATCGGAAACCTGGCTGCATTTTCTTTCCATGAAACAAAGAACATTCAGTGTGGTGAGGGGGGAATGCTGGTGATCAATGATGAAAACCTGGTCAAACGGGCCGAGATCATCAGGGAAAAAGGTACGAACCGGTCCGCCTTTTTCAGGGGCGAAACGGATAAATATGGCTGGGTCGATATTGGCTCATCCTTTCTTCCTTCAGAGATAACGGCTGCTTTTCTCTATGCACAGCTGGAAAATCTCCGGGAAATACAGCGGCAGAGAAAGAACATCTGGGAAAGATATGAAGCCGCTTTTCGGCCGATAGCAGAACAAGGCAGGATCGGCCTGCCATTTTTGCCATCCTATGCTACCAACAATGCCCATATGTTCTACATTTTGTGCCGGGATCTTGGTGAAAGGAGCGAGCTGATCCGCACGTTGAAAGAGAAGAACATCTTGTCTGTATTTCATTATCTTTCATTGCATAATTCTCCCTATTACAAAGAAAAACACGACGGCAGGGAACTGGCGTACAGTGATCAGTATACGGACAGGCTGCTCCGCCTTCCTCTTTTCTATGAATTAACGGAAGACGATCAGAGCAAGGTTATAGAAACGGTCCTTGGTTTTTTTATATGAGCAAAAAGATCTCCCTGGCTTATTTTCTCAGCCACCCTATTCAATATTTTTCTCCTTTATTCAAGGCGTTGGCAAAAGCGACTGATCTTTCCGTGTATTATTTTTCGGATGCCAGCATCCGGGGAACTTTTGACAAAGGGTTTGGCCAAAAGATCTCCTGGGATATCCCGCTTCTCGAGGGATATAAAAGCAGTTTTGTGAAAAACCATAAGAAGGACAGGGGCCTGGATAACCGGTTCTGGGACGTATGGAATCCTGGTGTATGGAAAGCCGTCCGCCACGCCGAAGCCAGTATTATTATTGTGAATGGCTGGACCTACAGTTCGACCTGGCTTGCGATAATTGCTGCGCGGATGTCAGGGAAAAGCGTATGGTTAAGGGCTGAGAACCCGTTGAACCAGGAATTAAAAAAAAGCAGGAAGGTGTTGTGGGCAAAAAGAATTATCCTCAAACAATTTCTTTTCAGATACCTGGTCGACAGGTGTCTGTATATCGGCACGGAGAGCAGACTCTTCTTTGAATACTATGGAGTACGACCCGCTCACCTTATATATACGCCCTATTCGGTGGACAACGACTTCTTCAGATCGGCCTGGTCGGCCAACAGGGGAAGACTGGATGAGATCAAGCAGGAGCTGGGGCTGCCTGCCGGAAAAAAGATCGTGCTTTTCTCCGGTAAGTTCATCTCCAAGAAGCGTCCGTTGGATATCCTCACTGCTTTTGCCGCAACAGACAAAGGTGACTATTTTCTTCTCATGGTAGGGGAAGGCGAATTGCGGCCTGAAATGGAGCAATTTATCAGGGACAGCCGGCTGGAAGGAAGAGTCCGGCTTACTGGATTTGTAAATCAGTCTGAGATCCCATTGTATTATTCTGTTGCCGATGTCTTTGTAATGTGCTCCGGAATGGGAGAGACCTGGGGACTGGCGGTCAATGAAGCAATGAATTTTGAAAAGCCTGTGATCGTCAGCGAAACATGCGGGTGCAGCACTGATCTGGTGCAGCATGGGGTCAATGGATACGTTTTTCAGGAAGGCAATCCTGCCCAGTTGGGAGAATTCCTGGACCTGACTCTCAACAGCGGCCAGTTACCGGCGGATGCCGGAGTACGCTCGGCTGCTATAGTTGCAAATTTCAGTATAGACCGTATTGTCGAAAATATTTTACAGGCAAAATGAAATTGTTGTTAGCGGGCTCAGACGAGCCCTGGTCGATCGAAAGACATTTTGTCAAGTACCTTCGGATTGAAGGTATACCGGTAGAAACCGTGCCTTTGCAAAGTCACTTCTACCGGTATTACAACAGGAGTGTAGTTAACAAGCTACTGTACAGAAGCGGTCTGTCGGGAATACAGGCCCGGCTGGATAAGGAATTCAGGTCTGCCGTCGAGCAACTGAACCCGGATGTCATTTGGGTCTTTAAAGGAATGGAGATCACCCCGGAATCTCTGAAATGGGCTGCCGCCCGGGGGATCAGGCTGGTAAATTACAATCCTGATAATCCTTTTATTTTTACCGGGAAAGGCAGCGGAAATAAAAATGTCAGGACCTCTATCGGGCTTTACGATCTGCATTTTACCTACGACCGGGATATACAGGAAAAGATCAAAACGGAGTATGGCATTCGTTGTCTCCTGTTGCCTTTTGGATTCGAACTTAGCGAAGAGCATTATTTGGCCGCTGCGGGTGAAAAAGAGGTCGTCAGGGCCTGTTTTTTAGGAAACCCGGATCAGCAGAGGGTCATTGCGCTTTCAGAAATTGCGGATGCCGTTCCGATAGACGTGTATGGGGAAGGCTGGAATAAATTCCTCAACCATAATAACATCATTATCCATCCACCCGTTTATGGGGAGGAGTTTTGGAAAGTGCTGAGAAAGTACAGG
>DATJJA010000030.1:0-85831 GCA_035492595.1 Puia sp. | reverse complement strand
CATTACCCGTCGCCGCGACATTTATTGCCAGCGCCGACAAATAGTGCCCGGCGATATGCCCGTCCAGCCCCTCCCAGTTGGCATAGATCTGCGCCTTTGGCGACAACCCGGCTTCCTTCCGGTATCCGGCCAGCAAGCGGTCCACATCATATTTTAACAGCGTCGCAATATTCAGGTCACGGGCACGGGCAAACGGACCATCCAGCAACTTGACATCGGATAACGGAAATTCATTCCGGTACAACTTCTCCTGCCCGACAACACGCGGGTCCGCCTTCGCCAACGTCACTTCCACCCCCTTCCCCACATACCGCACCATCTTTACCACATTCCCATCCACCCCTACCACGCGGAACACGCGCTGCTTTAACTCACCCGCATATCCACCTGATACAGCCCCAATAGACAACACCTTGCGCTTATCATCCCACCGAAACGATATCTCCTGGTATTTTCCTTTTTCATAATTATATCCATCCCCTTCATCGGAATACAGCGTGAACTGCCCGTCCGCACCGGCATATACCCTGATCTCCAGGTTGTCGCCCCTTGCCTCCGCCGTCGACTGCACCGCAGGCCCCATCGGCACGACCGAGCCCGCCCTTACAAACATCGGCATCCGCTCCAGCGGCGCATCAGCCTGAACCCTGCCGCCGGCACAACGCCTTCCCGTCCAGAAGTCATACCAGCCCGCCCCCGGCGGCAGATACACTTCCATGGTACGTACACCCGGCTCCGTCACAGGAGCCGCCAGCAACGACTTCCCGAACATATATTCGTACCGCTGGCTGCAGGCCGCGGAATCTTTACCAAAATCCATCACCAGCGGCCGCATCATCGTCGAACCATGCCGGCTGACCTGCCAGGCCGTTCCATAGATATAGGGCATCAGACGATACCGCAGGTCCAGCATCGTCCGCATATTGTCCATAACCGTGTCTCCATATTTCCAGGGTTCCGTTTCCGTCTGGTAGCCATGAACCCTGAACACGGGGTTTAAGGCCCCCCACTGGAACCAGCGCGTCAGCAGCTCCCGGTACCCCGGATCCGTATATTGTCCCTTGCCGGGCCGGAAAAAGCCCCCGATATCCGTCGTCCAGTAAGGCAGTCCCGTCATTACATAATCAAGACCCGCCACGATCTGACGGCGATAGCTATCCCAGGTCCCCCCAATGTCCCCCGACCAGTTGATCGTGCCATACCGCTGCTGGCCCGCAAAGGCCGACCGCGTCAGGATACAGACCCTTTTCGAAGGATCGGTCCCCCGCTGCCCCTCATACACCGCCCTGCTCACAAAGAGCGGATAGGTCAGCCGGTAAAGATCCCCCGGCCCGAAATACGTTTGTTTCCCCTTCAACGCATCATTCTCCGGCTCCGTCGCATCCATCCACCAGCCATCGACCCCGTACCGGAATAAGTTGTCATTCAGGGCCGCCCAGTGCGTCTTTCGCGTCTCAGGCTTAAAAATATCGATCCATGGACTATTGGGCAGGTATAAATCGCCGGCCACATAAGGCCTGGCCACCTCCGACTTCTTATCCAGGTTCTCCCAGACGGAGAGCACAAAATGCGCATGCAGGTCATGCAGCTGGCCGATGAACCGACCCGGGTCCGGGTAATGATCCTCGTCGAACTTCGGAACACCCCAGCCATATTTACCCCAGTACTGCCAGTCCTGTACGATCACGTCAAGGGGCAGCCGCCGCTTCCGGAATTCTTCGACAGTAGCCACCAGGTGCTCACCCGAGGTATACCGCTCCCGGCACTGCCAGAAACCATAGGCCCACAGCGGCAGCAGCGGGACAGCGCCCGAAAGGTCCCGGTAGCTGCCGATCACTTCGTCGGCATCCCTGCCCGCAAAGACGACATAGTCCAGGCACGAAGCATTCGGCGACCGGAAGGTCGTTTCGTCCGCCGCAGCTCTCCACGAGAGCCTCGGCACATTCCCTGCCCGGCAGACAACCTGCACCGTATGCATACCCGCCGTCAATTCCACCGTTTTACCAGCCGCCGGCGGCAACCAAAGATTTGACTCGTCGATAACAGCCCGACCATCAATGACCAGCAGATGCCGGTTGTCCATATTGCCGAGGTCCAGCATCATACAGTAGCTCCCCGCCTTACTAACCATAAAAGTTCCACTATACAAGGCCTGCCGCTGCGAGACCTTTTGCGTGCCCGAGGTCGTCGTCACCTCGGCCTCCCGATTGCTTCCATTGACAGAATCCTGTTTCGCAAGCCCCACCACACTATCCGCCGGGTTGAATTCCGTCATTCCATATTGATGCCACAAGAGCCCGTATCCTTTGCTCGAATAAAGAAAAGGCACCGCGATCTGCGTGTTTACCTGGATCAGCTGCCGGCTGATGTTCCGCAGGTTGAAGTTCCCATCCTGGAACTGCCCCAGCCCGAACAGCGCCTCATCGGCGGGCGATTCGAAACTTTGCCCGGCAATATAACAGCGCTGACCCATAACCGTGTCCGGTTTCAGCTGCCGGCTTCCCGCCAGCTCCCGCAAAAAGACATGTCCTCCCTTCTCCCGATACTCGATCACGCCCGAGAGCTTATCAAAATAGACAGTCACCTCGCCCGTACTCAGCTGCAGCGCACCATGCGTTTCCGTACAGGTGAACGCCGGCGCCGCAGGATGCTGAATAAAGATCAGCTCAGAGTCCCGCCGCAGAAGGTCCTTCGTCCATACCACCCGGATCGCCTTCGCCGTTAAAGGGACTATGTCCAGCTCCCCTTCCTGCAACATAATGGCCAGCCGGTCCTTTTTGACCATAAAACTTTTATACTGTTGACTCGATCCCCAAAAAGGTAATCCCAATAAGGTAGCAAGGATCAATGCCCAGATTCCTCTCATCATATAATGCAATTAAATTTATCACTCCACTACAACACAACCAGCGAACCCGCAAAACCACCCCGGCGCAGCATCTTCACCTCGATCTCGCTCGAGCTGTCCACCACCTGGTAGCTGGTGGCGAACGCCTTATCATGTTCCCCGTCGGCGATCAATGTCAGCTTATACTTCACCCCGGCCGGCAGAAAGCCGAGCTTTATCTTCTTCGTCTTTTCCCGTAGCGTGGCATTTAACCCGCCGATCCACCAATCCTTCCCTTTGCGCCGGGCTAAAGTGATATCCTGCCCCGGATAGCCATCTACGAATTTCGTGTCGTCCCAGGCATTCGGCACCGTCATCAAAAAGCTCCTGGCAGCCTCAGGCAGCGCGTCATACCCCTCCGGACGATCCGCCAGATGCTGCAGCCCGGATTCGAATACCACGCTCAACGCCAGCTCATGGCCATAGGAGGTCAAATGAGGGAACTGCGAGTTGGTAAAAGTGACCGGCGTATAGTCCATCGGTCCGATTACATTGCGCGTAAAAGGAAGTGTACAGTTGTGCTCGGGGGCCGTCGTCGTAAATTCCGGTCCGTTGTTATACCATTCGGCCCCACGTACCGCCTCGAAGGTCATCATATTCGGATAGGTCCGCGACCATCCGCGCGGCACCAGGCAGCCATGAAAATAAACCATCATTTCCGCCTGCGCGGCGTCTTTTAGTATATCGAGAAAATACCGGATCATATCCTGCTTTTCGCTTTCGAAAAAGTCCACCTTGACACCCACAAACCCCAGCTGCTTCAATTTCCTGAATTCTTCCACCCGGTTCTCATGCGTCAGCATCCGGTCCTTCGGCGTTGCCGTCACATAGGTATGAGGACCACCCGAATTATACCAGATCAGCGGACGCACCCCCTTCGATAAAGCATATTTCGCCGCATCCTCCATCGTGCCGCCATTGCCCATAGCGTCCCATTCCCAATCCAGCAGCGTATACGGCCAGTTCATCCTCGCCGCCAGATCGACGAACGAACACACGACCTTATAGTCTTTCGTACCGTGATTATGCGACCAGTAATTCCACGAGACCAGCCCCGGGCGGACCCAGTCCGCCGCCGTCAGAACCGATGGCCTCGACACATCCTCCACCAACGTAGACCCGACGATGTCGCCGAGCCCGCCGGCAATGACCACCCGCCACGGCGACTGCCACGGCAGCCGGATGGAAGGCGTCGAAGAGCCAAGCCCTCTGCCATCCTTCTGATCCGGAAACGTGATCTTATAGGTCGCCCCGTCTGCAACATTGCTCAGCTTCGAACCACAATAGGTCCCGTCCAGATCCGCCTCATGGATCAGGAACCATTTGCCGCTGCCGGGAATTTTACCGCTATCGGGAATATTGAAGAGCGCAGGATAACACCAGTCCTGCCGTACACTATCATCCTTCATCGCCTTGTAAAGGCCCTCATTAGCCGGGTTCCATTTCTCCAACCACCGGCTGGTCCCCGGCGTTATAGTATAAGAAGTCATTTCCTCTTTCACCTCAATAGAATCCTTTCCATCCGGGAACCGGTAGCGGAAAGCCAGCCCATCGTCATAGGCGCGGATGACCAGCTCCATTTTAGACCGCTTTGCATTCTCGAACAAGACCGTGACCTCGCTGGCCTTATTGCTGCAATGCGACCTCTTTCCATGCACCACCGTATACTGTTCATCGATGAGCACGGGTTTGCCTGCCTTTATGAACCGAAGGTCCTTCCAGAAAGCCTGATCACTCCGCACGAGCCCAAGCGATATCTTGGGTATCATGCCCGGCAGCTCCAGATACCACTCGCCCGTGTCGCCGCCGGCCGCACAATAAAGATCCGCCGCTACACGATGATCCGGCGACTCGACCCTTAACCGCTGCGAAAAAGCCGCATACCCCGTCAGCAACAGAAAGAGTGCTGCTACCAAAGTCTTCATATAATTGTAATTTTTACTGATCTCAAATCCTTATCGGCCGAACTGTTGCCGTACAACAGCTCGTACTCTCCCGGAGCGGTCATCATTTTCCCCTTATCCCGGTCGAAAAACTCGAACACATCCGCATTCAATGTGATGTCCACCTGGCTTCGCTGACCGGGCGCCAGCGTCACCCGCCGGAAATTCCTCAGCGTTTTCAGCGGCCCGTCCTTATCATTGACCTTGCGGACATAGATCTGCAGGATCTCCGTCCCCTTACGGTTACCCGTATTCGAAACGGGTACGGTCAGCTCCACAGCGCCATCCCGCGGCATCGAAGTTTTCGAAAGCTGCGCCTCACCGATCGCGAACGTCGTGTAGCTGAGGCCATACCCGAAGGGGAACAGCGGATCGGACATGAACCGGTAGGTCCGTCCCTTCATCGAATAATCCTCAAAGCCCGGAAGCTGCCCTATATTCTTATAAAAGCTGACCGGCAGCTTGCCCGAAGGGTTATAGTCACCCCACAGGACATCGGCCACCGCCTCGCCTCCCTTTTCACCACTATACCACGCCTGCAAAATGGCGTCACAACTTTCCGTTTCCGGTACCAGCCCGATAGCCGAACCGGAACAATCGACAAAAACGATCTTCTTGCCAGCCTGCTTCAATGCCTTCAGACAATTGCGCTGTATCGCCGGCAATTCCATATCGGTCCGGTCGCCGCCTTTGAAACCCGGCAGGTCGATCGGCATCTCCTCTCCTTCCAGCCGGGCTGAGATCCCTCCGGCAAAAATGACCAGGTCCACGTCTTTCAGTTTGTCGATCAGCGCATCGAAACTCACCGGCACTTCCCACCCGAAATTCAGTTTCAGGTTAGCGCCCCAGTGTTCCCGCTGCGTATAGTCGACCTCGATCCGGTACTCCTTGCCCTCTTCCACCGCCACGGTCACCCGGTTGGGATCGGCCCGCCATGAGCCAAAACGCCTCACCGAAACCCCATTCACCTTCAGCTCATTGCGCCCTGTCCCTTCCACCCGGATCACCAGCTGCCCGCTTTTTGTCGCCTTGAACACCGTTTCGTATTTCGCGGAAAAACCTTCCAGCGGTACCCCCGTAGCAAAAGGATGCTGCCCCAGCGTAGTCAGAGCCAACGGAGAACTGATCTGGTCCGTAGCGATCGGCTGCCCTTCCATGCTCCTGTTATTCCAGTACATTGCTTTTATTCCCGGCTTGCCATCTATCGAGGACTGCGCGATCACACTCTCGATGAAGACCTGGTCCGTGAGATCGCAGGCACGGTCATAAATGATACCTGCCCTCGGAAGTTTGGCCTTGATACCCTGAAGGATCGTCACGGTCTGAACCGGCGTTCCATTATAGTTACCCCACAATACGGGCGCTTCATCCGCATTTGGCCCGATGACCGCGATCTTACGAATAGTCTTTGCCAGCGGCAGGATCGAACCCTTGTTCTGCAACAGCGTCATCGACTCACGCGCCATGTCCAGCGCCAGCTGCTGGTGCCCGGCGGAGTTCACCACCGACATCGGGATCTTCGACCACGATACCAGCGAGTCCGGGTCCATCTCCCCCAGCTCGAACCGGCCTTCCATCACCCGCGTCAGGTGAAGGTCTATCTCCTTTTCACTGATCAGCCCCCTTCGCACCGCGTCGGGCAGACTCTTGAAAGCGTAATTATATCCGCACTCCACATCCGTGCCGGCCAGCTCACCCTTCGCCGCCGCATGCGCCGCGTCCGAAGATACTTTGTGACTCTCCCAGAAATCCGTAACGGCTCCACAGTCCGACACCACCATATATTTGAATCCCCAGTCATTCCGCAGGATCTGCTGCAACAGGCGGTTACTTCCGCAGCAAGGCTCATCGTCCAGCCGCTGGTAGGCACACATGACCTCGCGGACATCCGCTTTTGTCACCAGCGCCTTGAAGGCAGGCAGATAGGTCTCCCACAGATCCCGGGGGTCCACCTGGTACAGGTTCATCACATGCCGCTCCGGCTCGGGACCGGAATGCACGGCATAGTGCTTGGCGCAGGCATAGAGCTTCCGGTACTTCGTGTCGGCGGGCCCCTGCAGCCCCCTAACAACCGCTATGCCCATACGCGAAGTGAGATAGGGATCCTCACCATAGGTCTCCTGCCCCCTGCCCCATCGCGGGTCCCGAAAAATATTGATATTGGGTGTCCATACCGAAAGACTGAGGAAACGCCTGTTCTCCAGTCCCTGCCGGCTGGCATCGTTATACTTTGCCCGCACCTCATCCGATACGGCGTCAAAAACATGGAACAGAAGACTGTCGTCGAAAGAGGCCGCCATACCGATCGGCTCCGGGAAAACAGTTACATTCCCGTTATTGGCAAGCCCATGAAGCGCTTCGCTCCACCAGTTGAATTTCCTGATTCCCAGACGAGGCACGGCCGACGATTCATCCAGCATCAACGACGCCTTTTCCTCCATCGTCAGCCGGCCTGCAAGATCCTTTGCCCGCTCCTGCGGACTCAGCGACGCATCCCGGTAAGGCAATGTCTGGGAAAAACCTGCCATGCCCGTTACCGTCAGCGCAGCCGCAAACAATCCATAAACAAGACGATTCAATTTCATAACAAGCCGTAATAGTTAGTTGGATAAAATTGTATAGGTCGTACCCGGCCGTGTATCGATATCATAAAGAAAGGTCCGTTTCATCTCCGTATCCGCCAGCTTCGCCTCAGCCGAGATAATAGCGGCCGGTATCTCCTCCGTTTGATAGAAAGTATTCTTGTTGACGCCCATTGCAGGTCGCAAACCCGATCCGGCACGCAGTTCATTCGGCGCCCGCAACCGCAGATTCCCCCCCAGCCGGGACCGCACCACCAGCTTCGTCAACTTCCCGTCCTTCCATTCCATATCCTCGATCTCAAACCCGCCTCTCGTCCGAAGACCCCGAACACTGCCCGCAGGCCACACATCCGGCAGCGCCGGCAACAGCGACACCGCCCCATCCCCACTTTGCATAAGCATCTCCGTTATTCCCGAAGTACAACCGAAATTACCATCGATCTGGAATGGCGGATGTGCATCGAAAAGATTGGTATAGGAGCCTCCGCCTTCTGGCTTTCCGCTCAAAGGGGTCAGCTGGGACTGTAGAAGTTTATAAGCATGATTCCCATCCAGCATCCGCGCCCACCAGTTCATTTTCCAGGCCATGCTCCAGCCCGTAGAGATATCTCCCCGCTGGATCAGCGTATTCCTGGCCGCAGCATAGAGTTTTGGCGTACGATAAGGCGAGATCTGGCTGGAAGGAAAAAGTCCATACAGATGCGAAATATGCCGGTGATGATCCGCAGGATCATCGATATCGTCCAGCCATTCCTGCAGCTGTCCGTATCGTCCGATATGCATCGGGGCCAGACGGTCCCGCATCCTTCTGAGCGTATCGGCAAAATCCGCGTCCTGGTGCAGGATCCCCGCCGCGCGGATGACATTGCTGAAGACATCGAATACGATCTGGTTGGTCATCGTCACCCCTGCGTCGAGCGAAGAGCCCTGGTGCGCCTGCGGTGCATTCTCCGGCGACATATCCGGGCACACTACCAGCCAGTGATATTTTGGATGCTCCACCAGGAAGTCCACATAAAATAAGGCCGCACCTTTCAGCACGGGATATATAGAAGCCAGGTAGGCCCTGTCGCCATCATACAGGTAGTGTTCAAAAAGATGCTGGGTAGTCCAGCCTCCTCCGTTGACCCAGTCCCCCCAGAAGGCTCCATCTATCGCCCCCGTCGCCCGCCAGATATCCGTATTATGATGAGCCATCCAGCCGCGAACGCCATACATGTCCCTGGCCGTTTGCTGCCCCGTCACGGACAGATCTTTTACCATCTGCAAAAAAGGGGCATGCAATTCGGCAAGATTGGTCTTTTCGGCCGGCCAGTAGTTCATTTCCGCATTGATATTGATCGTATACTTACTGTCCCATGGTGGATACAGCTTGTTATTCCAGATCCCCTGCAGGTTCGCCGCCTGTCCGCCGGGCTGCGAGGACGATATCAGCAAATAACGTCCATACTGGAAGTACAGGGCCGCAAAAGACGGGTCGTCCACCGAATGGAAATTCTGCAGCCGCTCGTCCGTCGGAAGTTTCGCCGCCTCTGTATTTCCCAGGTCGAGCTTCACTCTGTCGAAGTATTTCCGATAAGCCGCCACATGCGCCTGCTCGATCTCCGGCCAGGTCTTCGAAAAGGCTTTTGCGAGGGTTCCCGACGCTCTTGCATTCTCATCCCCGCCCAGGTCGTGGTAATTATTAAAATTGCTCGCGATGGAAATAAAGAGGGTGACCTGGTCGGCATCCTTTACGATCAGTGTAGTGTCGTCGGTGGAAAGGCTTCCCCCGGTCAGCTTCATCCTGACGATCCCTTTGAAACGGACCTTTCCTTCCACGGTCTCATGATCGATCGTTCTGCCCGCAATCGTCAGTTCCCCGGCAGCGGTCGTCTTCATGACAGCCTTTGGCTGCGGTGTCGAAAAAAAGGCCCGGAACGAGAGGCTGTGCGGCTTGCTTGCATTCAGGCGCATGACGATCACGCGGTCCGGAAAAGACGCCAGCACCTCACGTGTATATTTTACGTCTCCTACCCGGTAGGAAACCGTTTCCACCGCACGCCCGATATCCAGGTCCCGGTAATAGTCGCTGTAGCCGGACTGGCCCTCGAAAGCCAGTTGCAGACTGCCGACCGGCTCGAACATCTGGCCATGCGATCCCTTGGTGATGATCGTCTGGTTGGCTAATTTTTCCGCATCTTTTTGCTTGCCTTCAAAAATAAGCCGCCGCATCTCCGCCAGCGACGCCAACGAAGCCGGATTGTCATTCCGGTTAGGACTCCCGCTCCATACAGTCTGCTCATTGAGCTGGATATTCTCCAGCTCCACATTCCCATAGACCATGGCCCCCAAACGGCCATTGCCTATCGGTAAGGCGCTCTCCCAGCGTCCGCCCGCCGGCTGCCGGTACCAAAGCTTCAGGTCCCCGGCCTGTTGTGCATTAGCAATCGTTGCCATACCCAGCAATGCTGCGCATAGGATTTGTTTCATCAAAAATTATTTTGCTTGTTAATTAATCAGGTACAAAGTCGATCAGCTCCCTTACCCTCAGCGCCTCCCAGAACTCGGCCGGAAGACGCCGTTCAGCCAGCACCAGGTTCTCTTTGACCTGGTCGGGATTGGAAGAATGAAGCGCAATACTGCTGACGCCAGGCACCCTCATCGCAAATTGTATACTTGCCGCCGCCGGCGGAACACTGAACTCTTCACAAACGGCAAACAGCTCCTCCCGCCAGCGAAACAATGGGTCGGAGACCGGATCACCCCTGAACAATCGACGGTAGTCGAAAAAGTCGGAGCCTACCAGGAAACCGGAATTAAATACCGCCGCATTGATCACCGTTACCCCCCTCTCCGCCAGTTCCCTGATCAGGTGAGCCAGCTCCCGGGGATGGGTTTTCAACGTCATGCTGTTGGCGAACATAACCCAATCCAACGACACATCCCTGACGATCTTCTGGATAACCCGCCAGTCCTTGGCCCCAACACCTACGCTCGATACCCGGCCCTGTCGCTTCAGATCGAACAAAGCTTCATATCCGTCGAGGATATCGCCGTATCGCTGATCCAGCAGATGCCGCCGGCCTCCCGCACCTGCCAGGTACTCATCCGGATCATGTACCGACACCATCTTTGGAGTGTATCCGCCCAGCAGCTCGTTACCCTGTTCGAAACATTCCATGATCCCGTCGTAGCTGATCTTCTGTACGGCATCAAATCGCAGATCCTTCCATACACCCGGCTCGAATGTCGGCTCCTTGCCCTGCAGCGGGCTTCGAACCCACCCCAGCTTATTGCTGATGACAACGTCCTCCGGCCTGATCTTCAGCCTGCTCAGAGCGCGCCCCAGCACTTCCAGCGCAAGCCCGGCGCCGTACTTGCCGGCAGAATCGAAAACCACCCGCCCGCCTGACAGCAGAATGCATGCCTCGACGATCTTAATTTTTGCTTCTTCATCCAGGGCGACAAACAGATTTCCAAGTCCACTGGTGCCAAATATAATAGGAGGCAGCTTTTTATCCATAGGTCATGTGTCCATTGATAGGTCAAAATACCCAAATATATTCAATCGATTGAAAATTCTCTTTCCGCAAGGGCCATCTTTCCCGAATATTTGCTATATTCAACTTTTTCACTGTTGAAATTATTGACATGAACAGCCGAAAACGAGCCACGATCTATGACCTTGCCAAAGAACTGGACATTTCGCCGTCATATGTGTCCAAAGCCCTCAACAACCACCCCTCGGTCGGCGAAACCATGCGTCGGCGCGTAAAAGAAAAGGCGGAACAGCTGAACTATAAGCACAATTCCCGGGCGGCCAACCTTCGCAGAGGGCAATCAAAGATCATCGGGGTGGTCGTCCCACATATCAATCAGAGCTTTTTCTCCGACGCCATCTCCGGCATCGAAGAGATCTGCTTCGCGCACAACCACAGCCTCGTCATCTGCCAGTCCCACGAGTCTTACGAAATGGAGGGTAAGGCCATCGAGACCCTCATCCACCAGAACGTCGACTGTATCCTTATCTCCAATGCGGAAGAGACCATCAGCGCCGGCCATCTCCGCCAGGCCGCGAAAAACCAGATCCCTATTATTCAGTTCGACCGCTGCCTGGATGACTTCGATAGTTTCAAAGTTGTCAACGACAACAGAACAGTCTCCTACGAGGCAGTCAGAAGCCTTATCAGCGAGGGCTACCGGAACATTGCCTTCCTCGGTGGCCCCAACCGCGTGAAGGCCTTCCAGGATCGGAAAGATGGTTTCATTGCCGCCATAGCAGAGGCTAACCTTCCTGTCCCCTATAATTTTATCGTCGACAACGTTCTCACCCGCGAGCGGGGCAAACAGGCAGCACTGCCGCTGCTCAGGCTGCCCAACCGGCCCGATGCCATCTTTACTGTCTCCGACCACCAGTCTCTCGGCGTCATGGACGCTGCCGCATCGCTCGGGATCACGATCCCATCCGGGCTGGGCGTTTTCGGCTTCGCGGATGAGACCTTTGCTCAGCTCGTGACACCCTCCCTTTCCACCATAGACCAGCATAGCATGGAGATCGGACGAAAGGCCGCCGAACTTTATTTCCAGCGCATCAGCGGACAGGAAGAAATGCCGGATACGGAGACCATCGTCATCCCCTCGGAGATCCGTATCCGGCAAAGCTCCCGTCGGCAATCAGGCATCCGCTGAGGCAAACCATACCCGCTGACGCAAATGGTCGCCCATCATCTCCTTATTGCCAGCCCGGCGACTGCGCAACATCCGGATCGCGTTTGATCTCCGCCCTTTCGATCGGCAGGAAGTTCATAGCATTGGTATAAGGGATCTTCTGCAGCCATACCACCGGCGTATACGTGGTCTGCCCTGTCTGCAGATTCTTGATGATCTGCATTCCCCGCAACGGCCTGTTCTCGATGTCGCCGGCGATCAGCCACCGCCGTTCATCAAAGAAGCGATGCCCTTCAAAGGCCAGCTCGATCCGCCGTTCATTATACAAACGGTCCCTTAAGGCCGTCCCGGTATAGGTCGCCGGAACAGGCGGCATATTTACCCGCGCCCTTACCTTGTTGATGTATTGCAGCGCGACGCCCTCGTTGCCAAGGTTGAACTGCGCCTCCGCATAGTTCAGATAGATCTCCGCCAACCGGAAGTAAGGCCAGGGTGTCGTATAGAAGGTTGACCAGTTCAGCGGCCCACTGTCCGGCATGAACTTCCTCAGGATATATCCTCCCTCAGGGTTATCGCTGCTTTGCTTATAGGAGTCGAATCCCCAGCTGTTCCCGTCCGAAGATATCCATTGAAAACAGGTATCTCCGTGATACACGCTCGAGTCGTAAAGCACCGTTGCCTGAAAACGCGGATCCCTGTTCCAATAAGGATGCTTAGGATCATAACCCGATGCAGGATTGGGCTGTTGCGTAGCGGCTGTCATCGACCCCGGACCGCCACCTGTCCATTTGAACGGCGGTTCACCCGTCGTAGCCATATCATAGTCATCCACCAGGTTCTGCGAAGGCCCGTTGCTGGCCCACCATCCCCCATACGCTCCATAACGCCTGCCGAGATTATGCATCGGGTACTGTGTTCCGTTAGCCGTCGTGAACTGGCGCGAGAAGATGTACTCATTCTCCGGACTGCCGCTCGGTTGATTGAATAACGTCCGGTAATCGGAATACAGCGTATAACCTTTGTTCAACAAAGAGTCCGCCGCATCAGAGGCTGCCTGCCATTTAGCAGCGTCGTTGCTCGTATTGTACAGGGGAGAAGCAGCGTACAGCGTAACACGCGACCACAACGCCAGGCAGGCGTCCTGTGTGGCGCGCCCAAAATTCTGATCGGTAGCGTCGTAGTGCTGCGGAAGTAATAGCTTGGCCATATCCAGATCCTTTTTGATAAAGGCCACACATTCGTCGAAAGTATTCCGTTTGAAGTCCGCACTGTCGCCCAGATTATAGGTAGTGTCTACAAGTGGAACACCTCCATACCTTTCAATAAGGTTGAAATACATAAAGGCCCTCAGGAAATGTACCTCTCCCACCAGCTGCTGTTTGTTGGAAAAGCTGATGGAATTCGCAGCCGCCATCTTCGAAAGGAAAAGGTTCGCCTGACGGATGTATTGGTATCCCTGCGTCCAGTAGTACATATAGCCGCCCCAGTAATCACCCTGGTTGGCCTGTGTTATATTGTCCGGGTTATACGTGTTCTGCGCAAAGATATTCGCACCGCAGCAGGGCGCAGTATTGATCGCCTCGTCGGCGTATTTTGAATACATATGAATGTAAAATCCATGGGGGATCCCATTGTACAGGTTGTTCTCATACGCGGCGACCAGGTTGGGGTCCGCCCATACGGCGTTATCTGAGATCCTGTCCTGCGGGGCTATGTCCAGCACATTCCTGCGGCATGCCGCCAGGCAGCCGGATAAGATCAGTATGGCAATTATCTTTTTCATAAAAGTTTATGATTTTAAAACTTGACAGTACATCCAAAATTGATGATCCTCATAGGAGGGTACGTAGTGGAATTCCCACTGATCTCCGGATCGGCATACTTGATCGCCTTCGCCCAGGTCAGCACGTTAAATCCGCTCATATAGAACCGTACGTCCGAGAATGTCTTTGTCTTCGCCGTCAGCGTACGCGGGAGCGTATAGCCTATCTCGGCCGTCTTTAGACGAATAAAGGTCGCATCCTTCAGGTACAGCGTCGTGTTGCCCGGATCCCATGCGTTACTGCGTGGCAGCGACCCATTTGGATTGCTCACCGTCCACCGGTTGGTTGCCCTTGCGACCATTGCATTGCCAAAATCGGTGCCCCCCAGCGTTGAATAGATCTGGTCATAATTATAGACCTTCGTTTGGCCATAGAAGAATAAGACCAGATCGAATGACTTATACCTGAAATTCGTAGTAAGACCAAAAGTCTCCATCGGGATCGCAGAATAGTCAAACCGGAACTGGTCATTCGCAGTTATCGCCGACCCGCCGCTGAGATTGGCGATCTTCTGATCACCCACCTGCGTACCGCTGCCGGCCTGGTTGGCGTTCTTCGTCAGATCAGCCTGGTCCTTAAAGATGCCGGCGCTTTTATAAACGAGCTGGGAGCCAATGGGATGACCGCTCTGGTTCTGCCAGGGCTCGGGTTGGGGCACTTCATCCATATAAATGATCTTGCTCCTTGCATAGGTGAAATTTCCTGAGATCGAATAGGACCAGTCCTTGAATGTCTGCCTGTGCGTCAGGATCATCTCAAAGCCATGGTTGTTCACCCGGCCGATATTCTCGGACGGCAGGCTGGGATAGCCATAAATATTGCTCACAGACAGATTCGGTTGCACCAGTATCCTCGAACGATGTTCCAGAAAATAAGTGGCGTCGATTCCCAGCAATCCGTTCCATAAAGTAGTCACCAGGCCGAAGTCGGTCTTTTTGCTCACTTCCCAGGTGATATTCGCGTTGGGAACGGTATTAGGATAGATCCCGGGAACATCCGACTGACCGAAGACATAGTTACTCCCAAAAGAATAGGACTGCAGGTATTGGTAGGGGAGAACCCTGTCATTACCCAGCTCGCCATGAGACGCTCTTAATTTTAAATAAGTGACAAACGGAAGGTTGTGCATGAAATTCTCTTCGGACATGACCCAACCCACAGAACCGCCGGGAAAGAAACCATACCGTTTTCCGACGGGGAATATCTGCGAGCCATTGTCCCTGAATGAGAATTCCGCAAGATATTTGGATGCAAATTCATAATTCAGACGACCGAAGAAGTTGTTGTAGGCGCCGGCCGATGCGCTGCCTGCAACGCTCTGATCTGCCCCCGCCGTACTGCCCACATTGAGCTGCGGTACGGCCGTGCTCACGAAATTCTTACGCCCGGCCTCCGTATAAGAGGTCGTATTGTATTGCTGTTCCGCACCGAGCAGGGCCGTAACATGATGCTTACCGGCAAAATTCCTGTCATAGGTCAGACGGGCATTCGTCAGCTGCGTCGAATATCTGGTCAGCGTATCATTCAGCTGGATGGCGGTATTTTGCAGCAGCTTGTCGTAGTTTCCCGTATTGACGTTGTAGGA
This sequence comes from Puia sp., assembly GCA_035492595.1. GTDB lineage: Bacteria > Bacteroidota > Bacteroidia > Chitinophagales > Chitinophagaceae > Puia. The sequence continues at coordinate 70,361 of DATJJA010000030.1, read as the reverse complement.
ATAGAAATAGGCCGGGATCTGCCAGACCCTCTCCTCCTTGGTCGCAAAGTCATAGTTATAGGATATATCTGCGCGCAAACCGGGAATGAAGGGCACCCGGTAAGTCGCTGTGAACGTCGAATAAACAGAGTTGTTGTTGATCTTGTCGAAACCCTGCTGATCCAGCAACAACGGGTTCTGGTTCAGACGGCCCGGCGCAATAAGTCCATTTGGATAGACAGCCGCCAGTGTCGGGTTCGCCTGCAGGATATTGATGAACGTAACACTTGAGCCGGCAGTACCCGTTACCGAAGAATACGTCCCATTGCTGAAAATACCCGAAATATTCGCTCCCACGGTCAGGTTCTTTGTAACGTCCGCATCCAATTTTAAGCGGACATTATACTGCTTGTATTCGTCTGGGTTATGCTTGAAGTTGCCGTCCTGCCCGGTAGTGCCGAAAGACAACAGGTAACGGACGGCATCGGAACCGCCGCTTGCCTGTAAGCCCAGGCGTGAAACATGCGATGCTTTCAAAACTTCCTTCACCCAGTCAGTATTGGGATAGTTCACCGGGTCGGACCCATCCCTGAACTTCTGTATCACTGAATCCGTGTAGAACGGAGTAAAGCCCCCCGTCGGTCTTCCCTGCCGGTAGAACAGCCCCTCGTTATACACCTGGGCAAAATTGACCGCATCCAGCATTTTTGGGATCTTCGTCACATTTTGGATACCGTAGTTGTAGTTGAAGTTAAAAACCGTCTTCCCTTTCTTCCCCGCCTTCGACGTCACGAGGATGACCCCGTTCGCCGCTCGTGCACCATAGATCGCAGCCGAAGCATCCTTCAGAACGGAAATACTCTCGATATCGGCAGGATCAAGACGCGTGATAAGACTCCTCTCGACCCCATCGATGATGATCAGCGGAGCCCCATTCCCCAGCGTCGCCATACCCCGGATAAGGATATTCGGATCGTCCCGGCCCGGTTCCCCCGTGCTTTGATTGACGATCAGACCAGGCAATTTACCCGCCAGCGAAGAGCCTACGTTGGGAGACGGACTGACCGCGATCTCCGCACCACCTACAGTGGCAACAGAGCCAGTCAGGGTCGCCTTTTTCTGCACGCCATATCCCACGACGACAACCTCGTTGCCCAGCTGGGCCGCCTGTTTCAATTGGACGACCACGAACTCCGCGCGGGCAGCTATCTCCTGGGACGCATACCCGACGAAGCTGATCACCAGCGTCGCACCCTTGGGCGCATTGATCGAAAATCGGCCATCCGAACCCGTCTGTACAGCGTCCTTATGGCCTTTCACCTGCACCGTGGCGCCGCCGATCACACTGTCACCGGCCATGACCTTACCCGTGACCGGGATCCGCTCCTGCGCATATCCGGTCGCGGAAAAAAAGAAAAAGGACAGGAAAAAGAAAGAAAGTAAAAAAGAGTTACAGCGCCCTGAGAGGCGATTAGGGGAATAGCAGGTATCCCCTTTTGGCAAACATCGTTTCATTAGCAGCTTTTTAGTGTGAGAAAAATTATTAGTTCTCCGACATAAGCAATTAGGCACGAGATCAACAAATTGGATTTAAAAATTCAATCGATTGAAAACAAATTCCTAATAAAACCGCCCTGCATCTGGGCGGCGCCACTCACCCACCACTTCAGCGATGGGCGTTTGTCAGTAAAAAAAACAACCGAAAGAGGCATAGAAATACCTGGAACATCTATAATAGATTTTCAAATATAAAAAGCTTTTTTGATAAATTCAATCGATTGCAAAAATATTTTGGCGAAGCCTGATACTCATTAATTAATAAGTAAGCCCGCCTCCCCCCGCAGCATCGAAAACCGCCACAAACCCATCCGTACCCTTTACCCTAATGTCCATCCTGCCCGATTCCGGCACAACAAGCTCCCTTTTCAAAAAAGAAGGTTCCCCGTCCTCCCTCTCCCCCGCCCCGATAACTTCTCCCTTCCTGCCTTTCAAAAACGAAAGATCCAGTGACAACGTCTTCTCCACCTTCTCCCCATTGATCCCCGCCACATACCATTTATTCCCGGCCCTCCGCGCCACCACAAACAATTTCCCCGGATAACCCTCCAGAAATTTCACATCGTCCCATCTGTCCGGAAGCCCACGCAAAAATTCCTTTACATAACCCGGCACATGCTCCATCCCATCCGGACTTTCCGCATAATGCTGGATACCCGAAAGAAATACAACCGAGGTCGCCAGCTCAAAGGCCGCAGTAGTCGCCCTCCTGATCCGCGGGATCTTATACAGACACATCGGCGTAAAATCCATCGGATCAAAAGCATTCCGCACCAGTGCACACATCACCGCGTGATCAGGCTCCCGGTCCGCGGCCTGCTGCGAGAACGTGATCATCTCGTACCCGAATACCGCCTCCGTCGAGACCAGGTTGGGATACGTTCGCTGCAAACCCCGCGGCAGCGTAGCCCCATGAAAATTGACCATCAGATGATAAACAGCCGCATCATCGAGTATATCCTGGTAATAGTTGATCATCGACTGGCCATCCCCGCCAAAAAAATCGATCTTGATCCCCCTGATCCCCATCTGCGCCAACCGCGAAAATTCCGCTACCCGGCTTTCATGCGTCAGCAACTTGTCCCTCGGCGTGAACTTCACCGTGTTCCAGCTGCCCGCCGAATTATACCAGAGCAAAATGCCTACATTCTTTTGTTTCCCATAATCCGCCAGCATCTTCACCGAATCATACCCGATCGTTTTATCCCAGTTGGCATCGATCAGACAATATTGCCATTTCATGTCAGCTGCATAATCGATATACCGCTTCTGTACAGGGTAGATAGTCGAATCGTCCTTTTTTAAGATCCAGCTCCACGACGCCTTCCCCGGTTGTATAAAAGACCGGTCCATCTTTTTCGCCGGCAAAGCCAGATCGGTTCCCAGCGTTGACTCCGCTACCGTCCCCAGATCGCCCACCACGATGATCCGCCACGGCGTCTGCCAGGGCAGCGTCGACTCGGGATTCAGCGTCGCCTTGCCGTTGGTAAATACCTCCGGCGCCTCGGGAAAATTGATCCTGTACTCACCGCCCGGTGAATATTGCTGCAAGGCCGTTCCACAATAGGTCCTGCCCAGCGCCGCCTCCGTGATCATCACCCAGACCCCGCCGGCCCTGAACAAAGCCGGGTAGATCCATCCGTTCCGTCCCGGAGCAGCCGTACCCGCCGGGATATCCATCATATAATGCGCTTCATAAGAAGGGTTGCTGTGCTCAAAACCAGTCTGCGCCTCCGTCTTGGGCTGCAGCCAGGCCCTCGTCCCCTCCGGAAAATGAAAGCTCGTGGCTTCCGCACTTATCTTTTTAACCGCTTCCGTCCTTTCAGGAAACTCATACCGGAATGCTACCCCATCATCCGACACCTGGAAGATAATATTCATCCTGCCGCCCGAAGCGATCTTCGTTTCGATAACCCTTCGCATCGCCCGGTACCGCATCTCTTTCTTCTTCCCGGCCACCAGCCCATAGTCGTCCTTGACCATCACCGGCGCCGATACCCGCAGCACTTCCAGGTTTCGCGAAAAGTCGCCATCATCCCTGATCACACCCAGCCTGGAATCGCTCAGCACAGCCCCCCCCTTGTAAGCAACCGCATAACTGCCCTTGCCTGCATCACAGGTCACCACGATATTACCACCGGGACTGCTGATCGTAATCCCCGGCTTCTGCGCATACCCACACCAGCCGTATCCGCATAACAGGGACAGCCATAAAAAACGTTTCATTATTTATTCTGTTTTTGTGATCGAATTGGTAATGTGAAAAAAATCAAAATCGGCAAACCCGCCCGCCGACCTTGTCGCATAATTAAATAACCCGAAGCGGTATCCCATGAAATGCGGAATAGTATACGCCATATGAAGCGGCTGCCCGATGGAGATCCAGGACTTGCCGTCGATGCTATAATAGAATTTCGCGAGATCCGTTTTGTCCCGGAAATCGCATTCCGCTTTTAAAAACACCTTACGCCCCGTCAGCGGAACACTTTGTTTGTCCACCGCCTTCCCGGACTCCGCACTGATCATCACGATCCACCGGCGCCCGCTGTCACATCGCACCGCAACCAACCCATATTTTTTTTGCAGCAATGCCAGCCCGGCCAGGTCGCCATCCTTCATACCCGAAACATCCACGGCCGTCACCCCTGAACAGACCGGCCCGATCGTACGCTGTGTCAGGGTATTTCGCGCTAGTACGAACGAAGTATCCAGCCGGCCCGTCCGCAGCCGCAAATAACCCTTCCTGTCCCGAACCGACCAAAGACTATTATCAGGATTATGATTCCATTGCCAGACCAGCGGCAGATCCCGCTCGCGTCTGCGCCGCGAAAATTCATCCGACTGCACGATACCAGGTATCAATCCCCTGCTGACCGGTAGATCCAGCGTCCCCGGCACCTTACCACCCGTCGCCGGCACTCCACCGCCTCCATTACCGCCGACGCCCAGCACCGGCCAACCATCTTCCCACTTCACCGGCACCAGGTAAGGGACCCGCCCCACCGCGCCATTATCCCGGAAAAGATAAGCATACCAGTTGCTGTCAGTCGCCTGTATCAGCCCACCCTGCGCTACACCCATATCCTGCAACCCTATCCTTCCCTCATACGGCCCCGTGATCTTATCGGCCCTGTGAATGATCACCGTCCTCATCCCACCCTTCGGCCAGGTGATATTGAACAAATAATATTTCCCGTTGATCTTGAACAGCTGCGACCCCTCCGCAGGAAGCCCCCCATTTCCGGAAGGCTCACTGGCATTTTCAATCACCACCTCATTGAGTCCATCCGGCTTTACTCCCGATGCATCAGCATTCAATTCGATCAGCCGCAGCTTTCCCGCACCGGTGACGAGATAAACTCTCCCATCGTCATCAAAGAACAAAGAATGATCGTGATAAGACGGTTTGAACGAGTTACACTTCCACGGCCCTTTTTCAATATCCTTTGTTGAATACACATAGGTTCTTCCCGTCGTCTGCGCAAACGTGCTCACATAAAAAGTTCCGTTATGATAACGCAGACTGCTTGCCCATGAGCCCCTCCCATACGTGCTCTTCCCGTTAGTCAGATCCAGCTCGTCCATGTGCGCCAGCGTATCGTAGGCATAACCCACCATCTCCCAGTTCACCAGGTCTTTCGACTTCATGATCGGCAGCCCTGGACTCAAATGCATCGTCGTACTGCTCATGTAATACGTGTCTCCCACCCGGATCATCGACATGTCCGGAACATCGGCATATATGATGGGATTCCGCGCTTCGCCCCTATCTGCCCCCCCAACCTTCGCGTCAGGCAGACCAAAACTTACCCAATCAACCTCGAGATGGCCTTCCGCGGGTGATCTAACCACCAGGTCATGCACGCCCTTCGCCCCCGCCTTCACCTCCGCCCGGAAAAGCCCCCAGTCCGCACCGGCAGGGACATTGACACTCCCCACCACCGGCCCTTCGACACCATCCAGTCTGACCTCCACTCTTCCGCCCGTTGCCGATGACGCCCGTACAATCACCTCACCGGCCCCGCCCTGCCCAAGATCCACATGATCGTATTTAACCCATGCACCCGGCACAGTAAAGATCGTTTTCCATCCTTTGAAGCGGTCCATCGTATCGAGAAAACCAATGGCAGCGCCGTGATCGCTTATCCGGCTATACCGGTCGATCTCGATCCGCTCGCCAGCCCTTGTCACCCCCACCCCTCTTAATGTAGGGATGACCTTCCGGATCGACCCGTCCGGTTCAAAAGACAAACTGTCGATCCGGACCGACCTGTTCTTATCAAAACCGGGCGAAAGATCATTATGATGGTAAAATAAATACCACTGCCCTTTAAAAGAAATAATTGACTGATGATTCGTCCAGCAGCCTGTAGGCGATTCATCCATGATCACGCCGCCAAACCTGAACGGCCCCATCGGATTATCTCCCGTCGCATATTCCAGCCTTTCCGTTTTATTCTGCACATGGGGATAGGTCAGGTAATAGATCCCCTTTCGCTCGAACAGGTAAGGCCCCTCTTTCAATCCTTTCGCCGGCAGTTCCCCCAGCACCTTCGGCTCAGAGGCCAGCTCCAGCATATTGTCCTTCAGCTTCGCTGCATAAATATTCCCCTCCGCCCAATACAAATATGCCTGTCCGTCGGCATCGATGTATACATTGGGATCGATACCATGCACTCCGGCAATAGGCTCGGCCTGCGGCACAAATGGACCACCAGGATTATCCGAAATGGCAACACCAATGGAAAAACCCTTCCCATAAACCGTATCCTTTGCTTTCGTGGGAAAATAAAAATAATATTTCCCATTCCGTTCAATACAATCCGGCGCCCACATACTATACGCACCCGGATCGGCCCAGGGTACCTTTTCCTGGCTCACGATCATACCATGATCCGTCCAGTCCTTCAGATCGGCCGACGAAAACACATGATAGTCCTGCATACAGAACCATCCCGGCCTCCCTCTTCCGTTCACGACCGGAATATCGTGCGAAGGATATAAATATACCCGGTCCCCGAATACCCTTGCAGACGGGTCCGCCGAAAACTGGTCGCGGATAACCGGGTTCTGCGCTCGGCTGCGCCCCCACACAAAAACGATCAAAATTCCAAACAAAAAACAAATCTTCGATACCCTGTGGATCACTCCTTTTTTCATAGTCGTACAAATGAATTACTTCGCCGTTTCGATCACTTTATAAAAAGCCGGTTTGGGCTTTAGCTTTCTGTCAAAAAGAAGCGGGTAATTGGTTCGCCCCCGGACTGGGAAACCATTCAGCCAGGACTGACCGTCGTCTACCCCCCAGAACGTGACCCGCCCTATCTTGTCCTTATATTTCAGAAACAGCCGGAACAGCTGGGCATAGCTGTCCGCCAATTGGTTCTGAACGGAGTCCGGCAAACCATTGACATACGGGTTCAGCGATTCGGCATAGGCCGCGTTATCTCCTATATCCGCCGTATTATGGTTTCGTGGAGAAGGCAGTACCGAAAGGTCCAGTTCGGTGAACATGACCTTTACTCCCAGAGCGGAGAACTCGATGATACTCTTCTCGATATCCTCGTACGGAACATGCCCCGCACTCCAATGGCCCTGTATCCCCACCCCATCGATACGCACGCCCGCCGCCTGGATCTTTTTTACCAGCGCCACAACCCCTTCTCTCTTTTTTTCATGCTCGATGTTGTAGTCATTATAGTACAACTGCGTATGAGGAGCCGCCTTCTGCGCAAGACGAAAGGCCTCCACGATATAGTCATCCCCCAGGTATCGCTCGAATATCGATTTCCGCATCGTCCCATCCTCATTCAGCGCCTCATTCACCACATCCCAGGAATATACTTTACCATCGTACCTCCCGGCAACGGTCGTGATATGATCCGTAAAGTAATGCCTCACAGAGTCCGCATCCTTCATCCCCGCCATGAACGATGGCAGCTGACTATGCCAGATCAGGCAATGCGCATTGATCTTCATATTGTACTTCGCGGCAAAACGGACGATCTCGTCGGCCTGTTCGAAATTATACCGGTCCCAGCCGGGTTGGATCAACGCCCCCTTCATATTGTTCTCCGGGGTGAACGTACTGAACTGCTTTGAGATCAGCGCAGAAACAGCCGGATCCCTTTCCTCCACCTGCGACATGTTCAGCGCCGTACCTATAAGAAAATCATCCCGGAAGGCCTCTTTCAGCGACGGAACAGGATCGTAAACTTTGCCGGTACTATTACCTGTCTGCGCCTGCGGGCGACAGGAAAATGACACAAGAAAAAAAGAAGTCACTGCTGCGATCTTAAACCGGTTATACATAAACTATCTTTTTAAATTAATTCCATCCATTTACCAGGCCGCCGTCTTATTGTACCACAGGCGCGAACGTCTCGAACTTGATACCCCTGTCCCGCACCACCAGCGTATCCGTAAAGGTATGCGTATCCGTCGCAAAATTGACGGTATATTTCAGATGCAGAACGTCCCGCGGCTGATTACCCCAGGAGTCGCCGCCCTTCACGAACTCACCACTGCCCGTCAGCGTATAGGCAGCCGCGGGAGGATTGGTGATAGTACATTTCCCGCTGTTGTCGAAGGTCAGCAGCATCTGGAAAGGGATATCCACATTCGTCCTGGATTTAGCATTCAGCAATAAGGAATCCGTCGACAAAGATAAAGTACCCGTGCTGACAACCTGGTCCGTCTCCACAAAGGGCGTGTGATAAATAATTGTCGTATCGCCCGTATTGTCCTGTATCTGTTCGGCTCCCCTTCTCAGGTAATTCCCATGCCAGGGATTGATGTATTTTATGGCATACAGGATATAATTCTTTGGCGGTGTAGCCCAGTCACCCACTACGCGGGGATCAGGTGAACTGAGATCACTTTTTCCCACAAGAATGGAATCCGCATTTTTTACCGAGGTCATCCGCAGGGGAATGACAAAAGTATTGGTGATCGACCGCGGATCTGCAAAAAAGGCGTCCGTCAGCTGTACCTCCAGCCCCCCTTCGACATTGCCCGAAGGAATGCTGATCGTCATATTCTTGGGAAGGGTATAATAACCGGCTGGCATCGGGATCACCGGCATTCCACCCTGGCTGAACAGCAGATTATTGCAAAGTGTGGTGTCGACCGCTACCCCAATGGAAATATCCTTGGTATTGGAATAGACGCCGCCCATGGTCGCCTCGATCGTACACTTATGCGCATTATCCAGCGAATTATCGAAAATATCATCCCCCAGGTCCAGCGTTCTCACCGGCGACTGATAGGCAAAATATACCGTAGTATACTTGTAGTCGGGGAAAGTCAGCTTTTTATTTGAACAGGAAGAAAAGGCCGCCCAAAAAAAGCATGACGCCACTATATAATTTTTCATTTTCATTTTTTTATAAATTGTCAACAACTTTTACCATCCTTTATTTTGTATTAAACTCTCCTTCAGCACATCATTATAAGGTAAAGGACCATAATACATAAAGTCGCTGTATTGCCTGTTCTCCACCGGGCCTGCCGTATAGGTGTTATTGTTAATAGTGACTCCGGTAGCCGGCTGCGCCAGGGCGCCCTTCCATCTCCGCAGGTCCCAGAACCGGAACCCCTCGAAACACAGCTCCAGGCGTCTTTCGTTCTGGATCAGCGCCCGCATGTCTTCCGGGGTATTGATGGAAGAAAGATAGGCATCCGGTTGAACGATCCCGGCCCTCTTGCGTATCGCGGCTATAACATCCCGCGCCGAATAAGCATGAGATCCCTTGCCATCCGGCCCCCAGGCCTCATTGGCCGCCTCGGCATAGGCCAGGAACAATTCAGTATACCGGATATAAGGGATGTAATGCCTTTGTGTATTGGTGCTGGCCGGGTTGACATTCACGTCCTCCCGAAGCAGCTTACGCATATAGTAGCTGGTACGGGTCGAAAAAGGAGTGGCGTTCAAACCATCGTTGGTGGCCCCGACCTTGGTATAAACAGTCGATCCGTTCGGTCCTTCCTTACTCCCGTTCACGACGATATAAAGAGCCAGCCTCGGATCCCGGTTGCTGTATGGATTATTGGCATCATACCCACTGGCCGGATTGGTAACCGGGTAACCATTGGCCATAGGAAACGCGTCGACCAGGTTTTGCGTCGGATTGACCTTCCCATTGCCATATAACGTCGGAGGATAATTATCCTTTTCCAGGTTATTGCCATCCCCTACATTGCCCCTCCATAAGATCTCAGGAGGATTTACTCCCGAAGACACACCGTTGATCTCGCCCGAATTTTTGCTGGCATACCAGTACCCGCCATTGGCTGCCATCCCTGACAAACCGCCGTTCAGGTCCAGCACCGCAGCGGCATCATCCGCAGCCTTTGTCCAGGTAACAGTCGTTCCCGCAGCAAAAGCAGGACTCGCGGCGAGTAGCGAGACCCTGGCGCGTATCCCCTTGACGATGCGGGAAGTCACCCGCTGCCGGTCAAAGGCGCCGAACACCCGATTGTAATCCGCGACAGTCGTCTTGCCGGCATATTTTGCCGGGATCTGATTGGCAAGAGAAATATTTTCAAAATCCAATGGCAGGTAGCTTTCTGCAGAATCAAGGTCCTTGTAGATCTGCTGGAGACAGTCGCTGAACGTATTACGGGGCACCTTGAAATTGGAGTTTCCGTCCTGCGGCACAGTCAGGAGAGGAAATCCCAATAACTTTCCATCCGTCGACCAGCCGCCATGCGCCTGCAGCAAATAATACATGAACAAACCTCGCAATCCAAAAGTTTCCCCTTTTATCCGGTCGCTGAACATTTGATCGGTATACTGCCCCGTGGTCGCCCATGTTACCTTATCAGCCTGCGCCAGCATCTGGTTCAGATACTGTATGGCGGCAAACGATTCTGTCCACTGATCGACCGGGTTATTAATGGAAGACCAGTTGCCCGTCGCCATCTGACGATACGTGTTATTGGGATCGTTGGAGACCGCATCGTCCGTGGCGACGTCATTGAATGAATAGCTTCCGTTGGGCAGACGCGCATACCCGTTCAGCAAAAGCCCCTCGGCAAACGCTGCATTATCATATATATCGCTAAGTTGACGGTTGTTCTCATCAGCCGGAGACAATATTTTCCTGCAACCGGAAAATACGAACACCACGGCCAATATATAAGTCAGCTTTTTCATTATTCAGTTGTATTATTGTTAACATTAAAACTCACCCTTGATACCAAAATTATAGAAGCGCGTCTGCGGCAAAGTACCGACATTCAGCTCCATCAGCGCCCTGTTCCTGCCCATCGTCAGCAGATCGTTTCCACTCACATACACTTTCAATCCCTTTGCAAATGAATTTTTCAGCAATTTTTCGGAAAACGTATACGTCAGCTGAACCTTGGAGATATTGAAACGATCGGTACTGTAAGTCCAGTAGTCGGAATTCCGGAAGTTATTGGCCGAGCTCGAAGTCGTCAGACGGGGATAAGTAGCCGTATTCTTTGTATTTTCTGTCCAGCTGTTGCGCACGACATCCGAATATTTTACAGATCCCGATACCCAGTAATAATTCCCGTTCCGGATAGCCGTTCCTCCGAACGAACCCGTTCCGAGGACAAAGAGCGTAAACTCCTTGTACTGCACGGTTACATTCACGCCGCCGATCACCGGACTGCCCATCCTACCCAGGTATACTTCATCCCGCTCATCTATCACTCCATCGCCATTCTGATCTTTATATTTGATATCCCCGGGTTTTACCGTGCCGAATTTTTGTACGGCATGGCCATCGATATCATGCTGGTCCGCAAACAAACCCTCGCTTTTCAGCCCGAACAACGCATCGACAGGTTTCCCTGCCCGGTTGCGATAGGTATCCGCATACAGCTCATCCCGTTTCAACGCCTTTGTTTTCTCATAGGTAAGCCCCGAACCCAGCGTCAGTCTCACCTTCCCGATATTCTGATGGTAATTCAGCTGGAGGTCGAATCCCTGGTAGCGGTCCGCCTGGAAATTGGTAAAAGGCACAAATGATGACGCAGGGTAAGGATAACCCGTCAAAAAGTAACTGGGGTACTGACTGTAAACCTGCACAGGAATACCCTCCTTCTGGACCAGGAACACCGTAGCCATCAGATCCAGCTTCTTTTGAAAAAACGAACCCTCTATACCCAGGTTGACTTCCTTTCGTTTAGGAAAGGTCAGATTTGGATTGGAGCCACGCGTTATAGAGGTGGCCTGGTTAACATATGTGCCGTCGGACCAGGAATAATAATTCGTAGGGGCATACACCGCCTGGTACAGATAATAATTGTTGCTGTCGATATCCGTCCTGACGATGCCGGCAGACGCGGTCAGCTTCAACCTGTCTATCCAGTTCACCCCTTTAAGAAATTGCTCCTCGCTCATTACCCAGCCCACACTTGCAGTCGGTGAAAAACCCACCCGCTTTCCGGGGGGAAGTTTCGTCGAATTGACCACAGCCCCGCTAAAATCCACGTAATAGGTATGGTCGTAATTGTAGTTCAGCTGCAGACCCAGGTTGGCGTTGGTCCGGTTCTGGAAGTCCAGCGTATGCCGGCGGCGAAGACCGTCGGCAACCAATATGGCTGACACATTGTTCTTCTCACCAAAAGTGCTCACATAGTCCACATGCGCGCTGAAATCGATCATCTGGTCGCTGTAGGTATTGCGCAGGTTTTGAGTACCCGGCTTACTGTCCTTGTTGTATTTCGTCAGCTGGGTGATGGAATCGGAAGCCCCGCCGCTCGTCCAGGTGGGAGAATACACTGCATAACTGTTATTCAGCGTTTCGTCATACGTATTCGAATAGTCGATGGTCACCTGCGTATGAAAAGACAAGCCTTTCAACGCATTCCTGAGGTCTACGTCGACCCCATTGCTGTATTGGAATTGGCGGCTGGTGAAATTATCATATCCTGCCGCATAGACGTCCGCGATCGGGTTCGTCAGATATTGCTGCGCCCCTCCCAATAAATATCTTCCACCGATCGTATTCCGGTTCCCGGTCACTGCCGCCTGCGCACTCGCTGAATTCCCCGAAACAAGACCGATCGGGATCAGCGGGCTGAACAACTGCGGCTGCAGACTGTCCGACCGGCTCCAGTAATTCCCCAATGCATGCCGGTTGTTCGAGAATACCGTGGAGACATTCGCATAGGTGCTGATGAAACTGTTCAGCTTAAGATCGATGTTCCCCCGTAAATTCAACCGGGTATTCTTTTCATTCTTGCCCTCCCCGAAATTCAGCAGCGAGTTCTGGGTTTGAAAGCCGGCCAGCGCATAGAACCGGGCGCGATCCGTACCGCTCGTGAACTCCGCATTGGCGGAATACGTATTGTACAGCTTGCGCAGATAGGTCGGCGAGAAATAGTTTACGTCGGGATAGCGGTAGGGATTGGAATGTGAAGCATAATGCCCGATCGTCGAGTCCGCATATAAGGGCGGCAGGCCGTCATTCAGCGAAGCCTGGTTGTAATACCTCATATAATCGGCCGCTCCCAAAAAAGACGGGTAGGACTTCGGCACGCTGACACCGGAATTGACACGGATACTGCTGCCATGGACTCCCGCCCTGCCACGTTTTGTCGTGATCAGGATCACCCCGTTCGCCCCCCGGACGCCGTATAACACAACGGCGTTGGCGCCCTTTAGAAAGGTGATCTGCTCTATCTCATTCGTCGTAACATCGGTCAGGGCACGGGGTTCTCCATCCACCAGTATCAGCCCCGCCCCGATATTCCATAGATTACCGCCGCCGATGAATGCATCGGTACCTTCCAGGGGATATGTTCCGTAATGTTTATCGAGGTATTGCGGCGGGTTTAACACCGAGATCGCGCCCGGCAGATCTTTCCGCTGGATAGTGCGATAAGCAATATGTACCGTAGAATCGCTTCCCAGACTGGTCGCACTGTTCGGCGAGATCGTTTGTGCCTCAACAAACGATCCGACCCCAAAACATAACCAGAAGGAAATTATTGATCTTATTATATTTCTTTTCATTATTTTCTCTTTTAGCTTTAAAAGAATGCACCCTAATAACCCGGGTTCTGGCTCAGGGTCACATAAAGGTTCACATCACTTATTTTCAGCGGCAGCCAGTAATCTTTATCTTCGAACTTCCGCGTTACAAGTACGCTTTCCTTTATATTGATGGGTTTATTGTTCGCGTCCCTGTCAAAATTGATGGCCGTCTTTATCCGGTAATTTACCTGCCCGGCCAGCAGCCAGCGGCGCAGGTCGTTATACCGTATCTCTTCCTCAAACCCCAGCTCCATAGCACGCTCCCGGATGATCTCCCCCATGAACTTATCTTTATCCGCAACATAGGCAGCACCAACCTCTCCGGCGCCGCACCTGTCCCTGATCACATTCAGCGCTTTTTCCGCAGTGATGTAATTAGGTCCGGCACTGGTAGCCGACCCATATCCCTGTAATACAGCTTCTGCATACATCAGGTAGACGTCCGCCAGCCGCATATAGGACAGATGCATATAGTTATTGGGAAAGTTGTCAATACTATTGGCCGTCATGGGCGTCAGCTTCCGCAACATATAGCCCGTACGTCCTATCGACGTATTATCACGGCTATACCCGTTATTGGACAGGTTCGCATACCGGAATTTTTCCTTGTCAGCCGGCGCAGAGCCCTTGATCTGCTGGTCCCCGTCGATGACGATGTCGTGATAAAAACGGGGATCCCGGTTCACCCAGGGATTGGCAGGGTCATAGCCTGATGCAGGATCATCGATGGGCAGTCCGTTGGCCATCCCGTAATTTTTTACAAAATTGGCGTTGGGTGAAGCATATCCCCCACCGATATTCTCGTCTACAAAAAGGGAGCTTGGCCCCCAGGGACAACCCTGGAACCACGAACTATAGACAGGGTTCTCAAATATCGACTCCGGGTATCCGGGAATAAAACTTCCCCCACTCGTGTAGAACAGATTGCTGTAATGAGCAAAGTCGATCAGCTTGACCCAGGTATCGCCATTGTCCACCAGCTTCAGCAATTCCGCAAAGGCATCCGCCGCCTTCTTACAATAGTCGGTATTGAAGCTCGCATTTCCCGTCGAGGAGCGGTTCATCAACGGACTGCCGGCGTATAAATAATTCTTGCCAAGATATCCCAACGCTGCCACCTTTGTTAGTCTCAGCTGATTCTTGCCAAGGGTTGCCTGCCCCGCCGTGGTGTTATCCCAGTTGACCGGCAGCAGATCGGCCGCCGCCCTGAAATCCTTCGCCGCAAGGTCCGCCATCGCCTGGTAGCTCAGACGGGGTAATTGCAATTTCCCGCTTGAAGACAGGACCGTATCGATATAAGGCAAACCTCCCCAGTAGGTCATCAGTTCGAAATGGAACCATCCACGGAAGAACAGCAGCTGCCCCTTGATCAGGTCCTTCTCTTCCTGTGTGCCGTTCAGCTTGTCCAGGTTGGCCAATCCTAAATTGGCTTTATGGATCCCATACCAGGCATTGGGCCACAAGCCTTTCCCAAAACCCGTCGTTGGGTCCGTAACATACGTCTGGCCATCCAGCCAGGAGATCCATTCTGCATTGGTCCACGACCAGCTGTCACCGTTATCCAATTGTTCATTCAGCCAGGTCACACCCGTCTTATGGATGATCTCATCCCCCAATATCCAGTCACATGCCCAGGTCTTGCTGGTAAATTCAGGTATGGCACTGTACAGCTCTTCCGTAAAACCCTGGAAATTGGTAAAATTAATATAGGCGTCCGTCGGCGAAACATCGGCGCCAGGCGCCCTGTCCAGGTATTTCTTACAGGCTGTCAACTGCAGCATCGTAAAAAGGATGAAACAACCGCTTATTATTTGGAAATGCTTTTTCATATTTATAAGTTTAGAAGGTCACGTTACAGCCCATGTTGACGCGTCGGATAGTGGGATATGCTGTAGCATTCCCCATGCTGACTTCCCGGTCATCAGGCATTTTCGTCCATAAGAGTAGATTGTCTCCGTTCAGGTAGACCCTGAGCCCGTTGACCCCTATCCGCTTCAGCTCACGTGGTTTGAACGTATAGGCGATCTCCGCATTCTTCAACCGCACATACGAACCATCATACAAATAGGTAGTCCCGTAATATGGCATTACGCTGGCATACCGGGGTACCGGCACGCTGCCGTTTGTATTGGTCGGCGACCAGTAACTTCCCTGCTTGTAGACGTTGTCATAGTGATATTGCCCGCCAAAGCTGACCAGCTGCAGCGACCGGTTCGCATTGCTTACCCCATAGAACTGCACAAATACGCTGAACCCTTTCCAGTCTACGCCGATAGTCGCATTATAGGTATTCTGAGGCCGCTCGGGATAGCCGGCAGGAACGATATCCTTATTGTCGATCACCCCGTCCCCGTTGTAGTCGATCATATTCAGGTTGCCCGGCAGCTTTTGATTGTCATAGGTATTCAATTGGGTGCTGCCATATACCTGGTCCCAGTTATTATAATAACCGCTGCTGACATAGGAATAAGCCTGGCCGATCTGTTTTCCAGCCTTCTTCAGATAGTCATCCAGCAGCTGCGGGTCATCGGCTTCAATGATCTTGTCTTTCGCATGGGTCATGTTCAGGTTGGCCCACACCCGGAGATTCTTCGATAGAACCTTATTGATCTTTAGCTCCACCTCATACCCCTTATTCCTTACCTTACCCAGGTTGGCCGTAGCAGGCTGGACACCGAAATACGACGGCACAGCCCGGCTCGACCCATCGAGCAGGATATTCGTCCGGTAGTCACTGAAAAGATCTACACTACCGGAGATCAAATTATTCCACAGCGCATAGTCCACCCCAAGGTCCTTCTTGGTGACCGTTTCCCAGTGAACATCGGGATTTCCGACATTGGTATGAGCCTCGGACCACCAGGTGTAAGGACTATTCTGCCCGGCCGACGCTCCCAGCGGAGCATTCCCGCCATAGGTCCATGTCGTCATATACAACCAGCGGTTGGTTATATTGTCGTTCCCCACTTTTCCATAAGAGCCACGGACTTTCAAGGCATTGACGAATGTCACGTTCTTCATGAATTCTTCATTGCTGATCGTCCATCCGGCCGCTGCCGACGGAAAGAAGGCAAACCGGTAGTTCGGACCAAATTTTTCCGATCCGTTATAGGCCCCGTTGAACTCCGCAAAATATTTCAGCTTATAATTGTAAGTGACCCTGCCGACCCAGTCTTCCCGGAAATGCTCGAACTCACTGCCGGTGGCATACCTGTCCCGGCTGAACAGACCCATCGCAGTCAGGTCATGATTCCCGAACTTCCTCGAATAATCCACCTGCAGCTGGTAGAACAGCTTCCGGTAGGTGGACCCATTCAGCACCGTATCGACATTCGTACCCCAACGCGGCGGTATCCAGTTGAACTGGTTCGTTCCCAAATATTGACTGTAGGTCGTGTCCCCGGTGACCGGGTCGATATATTCCTGTTGAACATTCCCGTTATCATAGATCCCACCCTGCGATACGAAGGTATTGTCAAAAGAAATGGTTCCCTTGGCAGCCAACCCCTTCAGGATCGAACTCAGATCCTGCTTCAGGGTAAAATCCGTCGTGATCCGGGTAGTAGTGGTTTTGCGGACACCATTGTTTCCCATCGTCGTCAGTGAATTGACCGTCGAGACCTGCTCGGCAGGAAAATAGCCCCATCCACCGTCGGAATAACGGGGATAATAAATGTCCGGCGCATTGTTGTAAATGCTTTGCCAGATCCGGTACTCCCAGCTGTCCTGCCCATAGGCATCCTGCTTCACGCCATAGGAGCCCGCCAGGTTGGCCGTCAGCACCGTACTCTTGGTTAAATTAAAATCGAGATTGGTACGGGTGTTGACACGATCAAATCCATATCCCGGCTTGTACGTTTTTCCATTGTCGATCTTTTTGATAATATCGCCCTCATGCAAAAAATCGATCGATGAAAAGTACTTTACAAAAGGAGTCCCCCCCGAGATATTCAGGTTGCCATTGTAAGACATGACAGACTTTTTCACCAGTTGATCCTGCCAGTCTACGTTGGGATATCGTTCAGCCTCCGCCTGGTTGGCCGGATTGCGGTATTTATTCAGTTCAGAATAAGGGACATAGCTGTTCCAGGATGCCGGAGAAACACCCAGTTCATTTTCAATGGCCATATCCCGGATCTTGATCGCATCATATGAATCATATTTGCTGGCCAGCTTCGAGGGCATTTTCATCGTAGTATTGGCCGTGAAACGGATGTCGGCCTTTCCCTCCTTCCCCCGCTTGGTAGTGATCAATATCACACCATTCGCCCCCTTCACCCCGAATACAGCCGTTGCGGACGCATCCTTCAGAACGGAGATATTTTCAACAGAGCTGATATCTACACTATTCATTGGACGTTCGATCCCATCCACCAATATCAACGGATCGCTGTTATTCCAGGTACTCTGACCACGAATATAGATCTTGGGATCTTCAGCCCCGGGTGTTCCCTGTGTAGCCACCGTGATGACACCCGGCAGATTTCCCGTCAACGTCGCGCCGAGACTGGATACTCCACCCGTCTTTTCCAGCACGTCTCCCCTCACCTGTGATATGGCTCCCACTACGCTCTGCTTTTTTTGCTTGCCATATCCCACCACTACTATGTCATCGAGGACAGCGCTGCTGTCCTTCATTATAATGGAAACAATATCCTCATTGCGGACGTTCACCTCCTGGCTGGCTTTTCCTACATAGGTCACCACCAGTAAATGTTTCTTTGGAGGCACCAGTATGGAAAACCTTCCACCGCCATCCGTCTTCGTGGTGGTGGTGGTCTCCTTCACCTGGACGGATACCCCCGCCAAAGGATTCATTTGGGCATCGAGTACTGTCCCTTTCACTGGGCGCGCCGCCTGCCCCATCGCAGAAAAGCTTCCCAAAAAGAGAGAGAGCAATAAAATACCAGCGCATAAATACTGCTGTAGATTAAAGTTTGGCAAGTGACAGCACCGCCAAAATTGGAATGATCGTAATGATCTCATAAGCATCGTTTTATTTTACAATTGGCAATTTCAATCCTCAACGGATCCATAGGGGACGGGCATCAGTTACGTCGCAGGAAACGGATCCAGCATCCTGGGATCCGGACCACGTCGACAACGTATCCTGGGATCCGGATCGCTTCGACAACGCATCCTGGCATCCGGACCGCTTTGATAAAAAAATAGGAGGATAAATGACCTTGTCGGGAACAAGATATAGTGTCGAATTGACAGTTATGGGATAACCCATGGCGTTTTGGTAATTGATCATACATGGCAAACAATTTTTTAACAAGCACCGCTAAACTATATTTTTGTCGGTGATTCAGCTTGTAAGAATGTTGAAGGATCTAGCACAATTGTTGAAACAATGGCGTACCTGTCGTTCAACAGCCGTGAAAACCATCATTTAGGGCCGGACCCCGCCGGCGCCAGGTGGATGGCCAGCGGCTTGCCCTCATATTCAACCAACCGGGGTTCCCTGCTGAAAGACCGCAGGCCGCCGGCAGCATCCATCACCGTGATGTTGAAACGCCGTTTTGTCAGCATCCCCTCGAACATACCCCTCCGCTCACCAATCGACAATACCCTTTTTTGATCGTCCCAGTGAAAGGGGACCTCACTATACGCCCCTTTTTCATAATTATAGTTGTCATTCTCATCCTCGTAAAGCGTAAAATTTCCGTCGGCTCCCGGATAAACCCGGATGGCAAGACTGTCCCATCTCTTCTCGGTGGCATACTGCACCCGGGGACCCAACGGTAGAACTGACCCGGCCCTGATATAGACAGGAATGATGTCCAGCGGCGCCGCTCTGCTCACCCGCTGCCCTCCGGCCAGTTTCTCCCCCGTCCAGAAGTCATACCAGGATGCCCCCTCCGGCAGATACACGTCTGCCACATCGATCGGTCCGGTCACCGGATGTACCAGCATGGATCTGCCCAACATAAATTCATCGCCGATGTCCCGCACTTTTTTATCGGCCGCAAAATCCATGACCAGCGCCCGCATCATACTCGACTGATGCGCCGACACATCCCGTGAAATACTGTAGATATAAGGCAAAAGACTGTACCGAAGATTTATATACTTTTCAATAGCATCAAACACGCTATCCCCTCTCTGACCGAACTGGTAGATCTCCCTTGGCGCATCCGCACCATGGGACCTCATCATCGGACAGAAAGCGCCGAACTCCATCCAGCGGGTATAGAGCTCCCGGTACTCCGGGTCCAGCAGCTTCCGCCTGAACTTCGTAAGAAAAAACCCTCCGATATCGCTATTCCAATACGGTATGCCGCTCAGCGAGAAACTCAGCCCAGTAGGTATCTGTCTCTTCAATGTCTCCCACGAAGCCGTAATATCACCCGACCAGGTATTGGCGCCATAACGCTGCTGACCGGCAAACGCCGAACGGGTCAGGATAAATACCCGTTTATCCGCCGATGCGGCCCGTTGATGCGTCGAAACACCTCCTACCGTCATCAGCGGATAGGCGTTGCGTACCTTTCTGAACGAGCCGAGCCAGGTTTTCCCGTCGAGATCGGAAGGTTTAAAATCAAGATGATCCGGCTCCGAAGAGTCCATCCACCAGCCGTCGATGCCGATCGGGAACAATCCCTTATTCACATAGCTCCAGTAAATATCCCGGGCTGCCGGGTTATAAGCATCATATACCCTTACCCCCGACGGATAGTCGGGATTGGGAGGCCATTTTTCAGAACCCGACTCGGGCCAGGTTTTGAAATTCATCAGCGCACCGATCTTTTCCATGTCCCGGTAAGGTTTTGTATGTGGACCGAACGACGACCAGATAGAGATGATCAGATGAGCATTCATCCCATGAACATCATTGACCATCTTCCGCGGATTGGGAAATTCCGGATTGAGAAACTCCATGGCATTCCAGAGATAATTATTACCCCAGTATTGCCAGTCCTGTATGATGCCGTCGAGCGGAACGCCCAGCGCACGATATTTCCCAACGACTTCCACCAATTCCTCCTGGCTTTTATAACGCTCCCTGCTTTGCCAGTAGCCAAAGGTCCACAAGGGAAACATAGGGACCTGTCCCGTCAGATCGCGATAGGCAGCGATCACACCATCAGCATTGCCTCCATACATCAAATAGTAGTCGATGCCTTCTCCCACATCCGATCTGAACATCGTCGTCCCGGGTTTGTCGCTGAACAGGGTCGGTGAATAGTTGTCCCAAAGAACGCCATATCCTTTTACAGACTGAAAAAAGGGGACCACATCCTCCGTATTCCCCTGTATAAGATGGTATTCCTGGTTTCTCTGGTTGAGATTCCCACGCTGATGCTGCCCCAGGCCATATATAGCCTCTGCCGTATCCAGTACAAATGCCTGCGAAACAGTAAATGACTGGCTGCCGGCGTCGTCGATCGGAACAAAGGCCGCCCCGTTCTCTTTTTCCTTCAGCAACAACTCCCCGGCTGCCGTCCGGCAGACAACATCCCCCGACCGGAGACCCAGGCTGACACTCAACTTTTCACTGCTAAGCCGGACGATCCCATCCTTCTCTTTGACACCGATCTTGATTTGCTCCGGCGCTTTGATAACAGAAAGACTTTTGGGATCGAACGTTCGCCCCGAAGGTATCTTGATCACCCGGACAATGTCCGGACCGTAAAACCGCACCTCGACGGAGAACCCGTTGGCATTTACTATGGCTCCGCGATCCGTTCGTTGAAATCCTTGCGCCTGACCCGAACGCGGCAGCAGCATCATCGCAAAGCCCCAGGCAGCAATCGTTAAGAACTGTTTAAACATATAGTTGAGCATTAATGTGTTTCTTTCCCCCTGTCCGCCAGATATTGAGTAGGAGACTTGCCGAATTCTTCGCTAAAGCACCTGGTAAAATAGGAGACGCTGTTAAAACCGACCTCTTCAGCGATCTGCGAAACAGACATTCTTCTTTCCAGGAGCAGCTGAACCGCCCTCTTAAGCCGGATGCTTTTGATGAAATTGATGGGCGAATGTCCCGTGAGGGCCAGCAGCTTCCTGTACAGACCCGTCCGGTCCATCAGCATGTCATGGCTTAACTGCTCTACCGAATAGTCCGGGTTCGACAGGTTGCGCTCCACACATTTCAACGCCTTCTCCAATATTTCCTGATCCAGGGGATTGGTCGTGATCGTTTCGGTATTGACCGGTATCGTCCCGTCAAATATCGCTTTCCTCGATTGGGATAGTTCCAGCAGCTTGCTTACACGCAACCGCAATAATTGAATATCGAACGGTTTTGAGAGATACGCATCAGCGCCGGAATCATAACTTTCATACTCCGCCTCGGCCGATAATCTTGCAGTCAGCATGATCACCGGGATATGTGAGATCGAAACATCCTGCCGTAATAGCCGGCACAACTTTTCCCCCGTCATCACCGGCATCATCATATCCGTTATAATAAGGTCCGGATGCTTTTGCCTCGCCTTTTGAAGGCCCCGTTCCCCATCCCCTGCAGTGATGATCTCATAATCATCCCCAAGCTGCCGCGTCAAAAAGTCCCTGAAATCCGCATTATCCTCGACGATCAGCAGTTTGGCACGCTGCTGACCTTCGCCTTTTTGATCAGCAGGAAGTTCGCCTTTGACCGGTATCCGCACCTCAAAACTGGCCCCGCCCCCGGGCCCTCCGGATACAGCGACATCGCCCCCCAACCCTCCGGACACACGGACATCGCCGCCGTGCATCTCCGCATACTGCTTAACCAGGTACAGGCCGATACCGGTACCGCCCCCACCCATATCAGGCTGATTTTTCGCCTGGTAAAAGCGCTGAAATATCTTCGGTATCTCTTCGGCCGGGATCCCAGGCCCTGTATCACGGATAGTAATGACCAACCATTCATTTGCCGCATCGGGCTTTATGACAATTTCAATTTGTCCGCCCGCCGGGGTAAACTTCAACGCATTGGATAACAAATTGACGACAATTCTTATTATCTTCTGTTTGTCCATCCACAGCCCTGGGCCACCATCAGCGATATGCAGGACAAAACTCACCCCTTTCTCTACAGCCGGCCTCTCGTAACCGGAGCATACCTCCCGTAAAAATTCCAGGTCCGTGCAATAAGTCATGTGAAGCGTTTCCGACGCTGACTCCAGCTTCTTCAGCATCAACAGGTCATTGACTGTACCCAGCAGCAGATCTGCGCTGCTGCTTATTTGCAGCAGCTCGGTCCTGATCTGCATATCCGTTATCTTCGGGATCAGCGACCGCAACGGTGTAATGATCAGCGTCAGGGGCGTTCGAAGCTCATGGCTGAGATTCGTTACAAATTCTGATTTAGCCCTTTCCCTATCCTCAGCCCGCTGCTTCAGATCCGATTGCTTCCTTCTGTTCCTGTAATAGCGAAACACGATCCCCCCGATCAGCGCCGCAAACACCGCATATAGTATCCTGGCATAGGGAGAATCCCAAAATGGAGGCCGGATGATCACGATAAGTGTTCTTGGATTATCAGGCCAGACCGAATCATCCGCCGTCGCCAATGCCTTGAATACATAAGTGCCCGGGGACACATTGGTATAATAAGCTTCCGCTACCCCTGAAACCGCTCTTTCCGTTCGCCAGTCCTTATCAAGACCTTCAAGCCTGTACCGGTACCATGTCTGCGGGGGATTGATATAATTTAACCCGGAAAAACTGATGCTGAAAAAATTCTGATCATAATTCAGCACCAGTGTATCGGTGCTTTCTATCGACTGCGGAAGAACAGCGCTCTTTCCTAGTAGTCTAAGATCGGTCAGAACAGGCCGCAGAACCGGCCTGCTGCCGTTCTCATTTTTCTCCTTTTTATAATACACATTCATCCCATCCACGCCGCCGGCAAACAGACCGGACCCCGAAGAGAGAAAAACCGAACGGTCGACAAAACTATGTTCTATCAATCCATCAAATCTGTTATAGTTCATGATCGAGAATCGCCAGCCGGTATCGGAAGAATGCTTATTAAGATGACTTATTCCCCTGGAAGTGGTGATCCAGAGCGAATGATCATGATCTTCAATGACAGCTTTGATACTGCTGTTCACCAATCCGTCAGCCGTATTTAATTGATAGAGCTTCTGGCGGCGGTCATCCCATATATTCAATCCATCATGCGTCCCCATCCAAAACAATCCATCGCTGTCGGTTAAAAGACAGGCATATTGATAATTGGAATGCAGGAACATCGGCGAAGCTTTCCCATCATTTCTCATCGGGAAAGAAAGAAGGTCCTTCTCCCTGTCTATCAGGAAGGGCTCTTCGGCTGATCTGCCGGTTATTCCAATTAAATTACCATTCCACTGCGTCACCTGCCGTACAAAAGGCAGCTGAGCAGCTGAATACAGCGGCTGAAATACCCGGGATATTTCATTATAAACAAGCAGGCCGTCCAGTGCAGTGCATACAAACAGCTCGTCAGATGCATTTCTATAAATGTAATTTACCGGCGCCCGGAGTACGGATTCTACCCTCCCGTTGGTTTCCATACTATAAAGTCCCTGCTTTGAAGCAATCCAGATCTTCCCTGATCGGTCTTTGCACATGGCTGTGCAGTTTACCGCGGGAATAAGCAAGCTAAAAGGATGCTCCCGGTTCAGCGGCAGCCGGTTCTTGTATACCCCATTTTGTGTACCCGCCAGCAGTTCACCGTCACGGGTCTCTTCAAAACAGCTGACCTCCAGGTCCTGGTTATCCGATAATTGAAAAAAAGACTTGTCGTAACGCTGAAACCGGAACCGGTCCGGGTGGTAATAGTACAATCCCTTGTTCAGCGCGCCCGCCCAGACACCACCCTGCCGGTCGCAAAAAACCGCGCTTATCTCATTCTTTATCTGCCTTCCATCCGCCAGGCGAAGGGCCGGCTGAAAGCTTCCGGAGTCCTCACCCGCTTTAAAATACCATAAACCCTCCCGGCAACCCAGCCAGAAATTGCCTTCCTTATCCGCTGTAAAGCTGTTGAACCAATACGTCTTCTCTTCCAACAGGACTTTTGCTTCCATCGTTCGCGTATCGAACCGCTGCAATTGACCCGTACCCAAACCCGTCCTTATCTGGTATAAGTAATGCTCCACCGGCGCCAGCAGGATCGTTTCTCTGAAACCATTGCCTGACTTCCCGGACAAAAAATTCCTGCTGTACAATTCTTTACCCGACGGAAATTCGAAACACCGCATCAGACCGGACCGGTAAAACAGATAAAGATGATCATCCATCTTTGTAAGATCATACAGCTTATCTGTTGTATCCGAAGTAGGCGTCGCATCCGGTAAAAAGGTTACCGCAGCATTTGTTTGCTGATCATGATAAAGCAGTTTATTGGATTGGGTCCGTACCCAGATCGTCCGGCCGGGGTCCATGAATACATCGGCAGGCGCCTCGGCAAAACCCAATTGCCTTAAGGTATTTGCCGGGTCCGTCTGACATTGTTCTTTTAAAAGATCGATCAGGATCAGCTTCCCCTGGTTCTTGAACCAAAGCCTGTTATTTTCGATATAACTTCTATAATAGCCATGGAACTCCAGCGGGATCATATAGTCGCTGTTGAAGTGGATGTTCCGGAATCGTCCGCCATCAAACAAATTGAACATTCCCTCGGTAGCGATCATCAGTCTTCCATCCGGCAGCTGATTGATATTGCGTATCTGCTCCTCGTTCAGTTCCCGGACGTTCTCTATCGGAGAGAAGATCATGTCCTGCGCCGCCAGCCGTCCCCCGCATAGCATAAGGAATAATATGATCGATACGCCTCTCATCGAACCTGCTGCATCTCGATAACTGTCACCGACCAGGCGGGAAAGGATTGGTGGAAATTTCTTCCCAGGCCTTTTAAGGACTGGGTAACAGGTACTATCTTACCAGGTTCCGTTATCGTATTCGTATCCTCCGGGCTGTCCGACCGGAGCGTGACGGCCGTACCCTGCGGGACGATCTTTCCGCCGCCCCCAAAGGCAATAGCCACATTTTGCGCTACCGGTGTTGCATTCACCGCTTTCAGATAGATCTTCCCGGTTTTCGTATCCCGGGTAGCCGAAAAGAACATGGCCGGTATCGTACTCGGCTGAATACCTTTTGCGGAATCTTTTGCATTCGGTTTCTTCACCTGTGTCGGCAGATCTTTTGCATCGATTGTCACCGTCTCGTCGCCCACATAATTGCTGAACATCTTCTGGACATGATAGGAAGGCGAGCCGTAACTGTTTAAAGTATTGTAACCGATCAGGTCGGACTTCCACTGCATTCCGCCGGGATTCACGTTCACGAACAACGGCGCATAACACGACATCAGTACAAGATCTGAATTACGTTCCAGGCCCGTCAGGAAAGCGGCATCTCCCAGCGCCGCATTCAGGTTCGTAGTAGGAAATCCTTCCCGGCTGGCCCACTCCCCAACAAAAACTTTCGGGCCGCTGCGATCATAATGGTCATAGAGCGTCGCCATCTCCTGCATTTCAATGGAGTTGCGATAGAAATGTTCATCCACCAGGTCAGGGGTCTCTTTTGGCAGTGGATTACGCGCCGATAGCCAGTCATTCTTCCCCCCCGTCGTCGAAATTATTTTCAGAGCCGGGTACTTTGCCCGGATCGCTTTGGCGAACTGGTTGAATCGCTTCTCATAACTGCCCGAACGATCAAAACCATCCTCATTGCCGATCTCGACATAGGTCATCGCAAACGGTGCAGGATGACCGTCACGGGCACGTTTCGCACCCCATTTCGTAGAAGCATCCCCCATCACATATTCTATCTCGTCGAGCGCATCGGCTATAAAGGGCTGCAAATAGGCCGGATCTTCGAGATGATCTCCCTTCAACGTATAGCCGGCAAATACGGCCAGCAGCGGCTCCATCTTCAGGTCCTCACACCACTTCAGAAATTCATACAGCCCCATCCCGTCGGTCGACCGGTAGCCCCAGGGACTCGGGTGCCCGGGACGAAGTTCTACCGGACCGATAGTGGCCTTCCAGTCGAACCGGGTACTGAAATAGTCCCCCTCCAGGTAATTCCCACCGGGAAACCGCAGGAAGGCAGGCTTCATCTCTGCAAGCAGCTGCATGATATCCGAACGGTTACCATTCGGGGTATTATGATAGGTCGGAGGGAATAAGGAAACCTGGCTGAACCAAACCGTCCCGGCCTCCTTCGTAGCGATGACAAACCGCGTTTCGGCCGTGGGCGTTACGCCATCAGCCGTAGCGAGGACAAGCTGGTATTGCTGCCAGCCGGTGCCGATGGCCGGACTCTCCGCCCTGGCATATACTGTCGCGCCGTCCTTACTTTCTATGGAAACTGCCAGGACAGCAGCCTTCTTTGCTTTCGCATAAAAACTGACCGAATAAGCAGTCTTCGGCCTCACCGGAATCCCCCAGTACCCCGTATTGGCGATCCCTATCCGTGTACCGGCATTTTCCGCGTCGAGGCGCAGACTGACCGGAAGCGCTTCATTTACCGGCTCCTGGTGATCCAGCGAAATGCTTCCGCCGGCGCCACCGTCTTCCACCAGCGACCAGTTGTCCGGAGCTGTCGGGTTGTTCTTAAAGGCCCTGTTCCGGATCAGCTCGCCATACAAGCCTCCCTCATAGGAGTAATTGATCTCCTCGGTCATCAGACCGTATAGTTTCGGTGAGACCGCATGGCCCGGAACATCCAGCCGGAGCGTTATAGCCGGCTGCACTGGCTGGCCGATGACCGTGGAGGAAAACAATAGGACAAAAAATAAAATGAATGGAGCCGGGGTAGGTACCCTCTGGCTGAGTGCGGTTTCTGGCATTGGCAATAGTTTTTTATGCGTTAAACTGACAGTTATATAAACAGGCGATCATTTGAAGATCAAACCGGCAAATTGTCTCAGTGACCTCCGCCAGGTCTGCCACTCATGCGCGGTGCCCGGAGATTCATAATAGACATGCCTGATCCCGGCCTTGTCCAATGCTTCATGCAAACCCCGGATGCCGGTATACATCCGCTCCGGTTCCTTCGTCCCTACACTCAGGTATACCACTTTGACCTTTTGATTGAACGCGGCTGCATCCGCCCAGGCCCCGTTATACATCTGCCCTACATCCGTTCCCGCCTGTAAAAAGGTAGCCCCGCTAAAGCCGCCGATATAGGCGAACTTATCCAGGTTCGTCATCGTAGTTTGAAAGGTCTGGAATCCACCCATGGAAAGTCCGGCCATCGCCCGGTGATCCCTGTCAGCCTGCGTTCGGAAAGTGCTGTCGATCATCGGTATGATGTTCTTTATTAAGACTTCCGGGAAAACATTGCCGTTCATCGACCCCGGCCTGCTGGCAGCCGCATTATCCACCGGCCGCGTGGGATCGGTAGCATAGCCCCTGTCCATAACCACTAGCATGGGCGTGGCCTTGCCATCTGCGATCAGGTTATCAAGGATAAAGTCCATCCTTCCCTGTGTGCTCCAACCCGTTTCGTCCTCCCCTGCACCATGCTGCAGATACAACACCGGATACCTTTTGTCAGGATGCTGGTCATATCCCGGAGGCGTATAGACGTAGGCCCTTCTCCATGCCCTCGTGATGGCGGAATAATAGTTGATGCTTCGGACCTGCCCGTGCAGCACCGGCCTTGCTTCATAAAAACCTCCATCCCTATCCGGGATATCGATGCCGCTCGCCATCCTGCCCATCCCATAAAAGGTCTGGCTGGCAGGATCCACGACAGCCACGCCGTCGATCAGCAGGGAATAATAGTGAAAGCCCTCCACAACCGGGTCCGTCGTCAGCACCCAATAACCACCTGTATCCCGGATCATGTCATACTTCTTTGCCAGGTCGATCTGGATCCGCTGCGCATCCGGCGCCTTGATGCGGAAAGAGACCCGGTTGTCCGGCAGGATCAGTGGATAGCGAACGCCCGGCACATTCGTCGAGGACGGCTGCCCCGTTGACGCCGCCAGATAAGCTGCAAAGCCCGAAGTATCCACCGGTTTGAACAGCAGCTGCGAGAACATATACAACCCGTTCTTCCATACCTTGAAGTCATGGACACCCGGCTCTATGTAATAAATATGCGGCACCAGGTGCTCCGCCAGGTAGTCATGGGTACGCCTGCTGAAACCGATCAGACCGTCATGGTCCCCGCAGGAGATCCACAACAGCTTCAACTGGCTCTTTATCCGGTCGG
This sequence comes from Puia sp., assembly GCA_035492595.1. GTDB lineage: Bacteria > Bacteroidota > Bacteroidia > Chitinophagales > Chitinophagaceae > Puia. The sequence goes on along the minus strand of DATJJA010000030.1, from coordinate 41,671 downwards.
GGTCCGGCGCCAGTAATTCAGGCGCTTTTGTATTGGGGGCCGCCGAGAACGCGCCCACCCATTCGAATTTATCCGGATGCCCCAATCCGAAATTCAGCGATTGCCCCCCACCCATCGAGAGACCGGCAATCGCCCGGTGTTCCGCATCGGTATAGACAGGAAAATGTTTTTCGATATAAGGAATAAGATCGTTCAGCAGATCCTGCTCAAATGTTGCAAACGCCTGCACCTTGTCCGGCGCCATGATATTACCCGTTGCGCGGTCATCCTTCATAGCCCTTCCGTTGGGAAGCACTACGATCATCGGCTGCAGTTTGTTGTCGGCATATAAATTATCCAGGATCACCTGCGGCCTGCCGCCCTTCAGCCACTCCTTCTCATCGCCCCCGATGCCATGCAGCAGGTACAATACAGGATACTTTTTCTTTTTGGTATATCCCGGCGGCGTATAGATCAAGGCCCTGCGTTTCGTACCAACCGTTGCCGACTTATAGGTGATCGTATCGATGCGGCCATGAGCAATTCCTTGCCTCATGGAGTCAAAACCAACCGGCATCGGCTTCACCGGCTCCAGCAGCGACAACATCTGTACGGCATATCTCCGCCCCAGCTCCCTGTACCCCGCAGCCGTGAAATGCAAATGGTCATGTCCCGCAGTACATCCTGCGGATGAAATAACATGCGCCGTCGGAATGGTGCGGGGCAGACTATCGATGATCCTGTTCATGCTTGCGCACACACCCCCCTGGTCGGCATTGACCACTTCACCCGCCAGCAAAGGCACAGTATCGGCATTCAAACCCAGATCGTTCAAAAGATTATGGTATACCAACTTAACCTTCCCCGGCCATGTACTGTCATTGGTGTTCGACTCGCCCTGGTGCAATAAGACCCCTTTAATGACACCATCCCGCTGCGCCAGCTTCGCCATTTCCACCAGCCGCGCATACGGATTTCCGTCATATTCATTTACGATGCGCTTCAGCCAGTCCGGTGAAGTGGCAACATAAGTTTGATAAGCATTCCTGTCGAAGAGCTCGATCTTGCAGCCCCCTACGGCAACATGAATAACCCCTACCTTCACATCCGCAGGCAGGTGCGCGATCAGGGTCCTTCCAAAATAATCCGCCGGCGACAGCCCGGTGCGGCAACGGCATAAAGGAGGCACCGCCGTGTACCACTTCCCCCTGACCCGGTTGAGTTCGGGACAGTCAACCGCCTCCATGACCTGGAAACGGCTATCGACAAGTGTATCCTGCGGTTCAGGCTTTGCAGCCCCTTCCATGTTCGACTGACCAAAGCACAGGAAAATATAGAATTTCGGGTTCTGCGAAAACGCGCTTTCACCCGCCATCAGCAGAACCGCAAGCAATAAGCCGGATGTCATCCACCTGCGGACATACCCCGGGAAACCATTCATTCTTTTCATATTTGAAACAATTGTATCAGTAATTATCATCATTCCAGCAAACACCTCAAACCATCTATCGCCCCGCCGGCAACGCCGCCGCAGCAGCCGCCAAAAAAATATAATTTGCGCATATCCCCACCGTCACCTCATTCTCCCCCCAAAAGAACGGCCAGTCCTCCTTGTTCTCCGGGAAATCCGGCTTCAGGATCAATATACCCGGAACCACCCCACCCGCTATATAACTGAAATCAGCCCGGTTATTGCCATAAGTGATCTTTTTCGAACGCGCTCCCACAGCCGACACAAAAGAAAGATTGGAATAGGGATGACATCCGAAAAGATAGTTCAACCCCTTACACACGTATTCTGCGCTCATTACATCGGGGTAAAGCTTGTTCGCATAGTAACAGGTGATCCCCCAGTTCACGATCCCGCCATTGCCACCCCATCCGCCAGTCGCCATCGGCACGCCATATGGATTCTGCCTGGCATACCCATCGCTCAACGCCTTAAACTTCACTACATATTCCTTCAGTTTTGTCCTGTATCCTTCATCCATATACGCCGAACCCTGCAAAGCAGCCAGCATCCCGAAAGAAACCGACCGGTCCAGCGTCTGCCAGACCGCCTCCTGGAAAGCACTTGCATAAGACGGTTCCTTCGTCGTTATATACAACTGTAATGCTGCCGACATTTTCATATTCCTCCGGAACGCCGCAGCTGATCGCGAAGTATCCTGTTTGCTCAGGCTGTCGTCCTGTCTCCACAATTGCTGCGCATAAAACAGGCTTTGCTCCGCCAGCGTATCGTCAAAACCCTTCAAAGCCCGGCTCGCCGCGGCCAGAGCGGCCGCCGTATAATAATCCAGGAAAGTAGTTCTTTCCGTAAATGCCCACCGGTCATCCATCGTGCCGCTCGATTTCCCGTTTGTTTCATAAGGTTTCAGATCCGCATTGTACGGCAGATTGTCCGTTTCCGTAGAGGCATCCCCGAGATGATGGTACTGGTGCAGATTCGGCACCACGATACCCCGCACCGGGTGACCGATGTTCTTGACCTGCGCGACCATATTCAATACCCCATGCCGGATCTGCTGCAAAACATCCGGCTTCCCATCCGGCCGGTGAATATCCACATACCTCGTCGGGTAATCCACAAAAGTCTCATCCCTGTCCAGCCTGAACTTCTCCCAGGCATCCACCAGCGCCAGCACTGCATCACAATGCGAACCGGTCTGGATATCGAAATCCCCCGCATCGAACCACCCGCCCGTCGCCAGACCCGGGATCCGTTCCAATGGCTTATACTTCGTCTGCGTCGACGCCCCCATGCTGTAACCATCGAAATGCTGGTGATTCACCGGCGCCTGCAACGCGTCGTCCAGGAACGGCACACCATGCCACACCCGGTAGGCTTCATTGACTTCCATATGATCCATCTGCACCGGGAACCAGACGTCCAGCGTCGGATTCCCAATGCCCGCATAGACATCCGGGCTGATCCGGAACGTATTCGTCCGCACCTCCCCATATTGAATAAAATACAAACCAGGTTCCCGCACCGCGCTGAAATCGAACTTCGCATAGTTATACCGAAGCCACCTTCCCCAAACCCTCACATCACCTTTCAGCGCCTCCACGATCTTACCATCGGCCTCTACCCGGTTCAAGGTCGCCAGCTTCAATGGCGCGTCATTCTTATCCAGCTCGATCACCGCCGTTTTCTCCTGCCCGGGTCGATAGCCCACCTGCGAGAAACCGATCATCGGTTTCCGCTTCCAGCCTTGTATCGCATTGGCTTCAATGTACCAGGTCAATACCTTCCCTGTTTTTTTAGCAGGCAACAGGCTGCGCACGATGAACCAGCCATTCTGCCCCAGGTTCCGCCCATCGAAAAGCTGCAGATCTGCATCCGCCGACCGGATGGCCACCTCCCGCTCCGGATCATCCGGCGCCAGCACCATCGATCTGCCGGCCGCCAGCGGCTGCGGAACAATAAATTCATTTCTGCCCCTGTCGTCGAACGTAGTATGCCCCGCGAACTGCGGGATCTTTTTAGCCAGCGGCTCCATCCGCGTCGCACTGGAAGGATATAAAGGAAAAGATCCCGGTTTTCCGTCCGCCAGCCAGCTCTTTTCAAAATAAGCCGACGGCAGGAACTCGAGATTGAAACCCGCATTCCCCTCCAGCTTTTCAGGAAGCGGATGGTCAAGCCAGACACTGATCTCGATCCCCCTGTCCTTTGCACTGACGACCACTCTCGAAACAAAATCGTACTCTTTATATTTTAAAACAGCCTCAATGCTGTTATTCGCCTGGTCGATCTTCCGGTTCATCAGCACCGGGATCAGATCCCATTGCTCAGGCGTATTCTGCAATCGTATCGCTCCCCCTGTCACCGTCCGCACCCCATGATGGATCAGCTCGATCCCGGCGGTCTTCTCATCGTAGAACATCCCATTATACTGATTGGTAAAAACCAGCCAGTTCACACCTGGCTTTTCAAAATATCCCGAGTCGTTGATCTGCAGCTTCCCCCCACCCCCACCCATAGTCCCCGGCCCCTGGGCGACACCTGCCCGCAAAAACAGGATCCCAATGACCAACAGGCAATAGGCCTTGTAGCGTTTAACATTTTTCATATGATAAGTTTTATTTAAAGACAAGCTGCCGGAGCAAGATCTCATGATCCGCCCCCGCGGGAAACTTAATAAAGACATCGTGACTGCCGGTGACACCTTTCACCCGGCTGCCGAAGGATTTCCAGCTTTCATTCGCCGCAACGCCTACCCGTATACTCGCAATCTTTTGTCCCCTGACCGGGTCATCCAGCCATACCTCGACAATTCCCCCCTTACCGGACGCCGCAGTGAGTTCCACCTGCCGGACCCTGCCCTTGTCCCGCCCAAGATCAACCCCCGAGATCATAAACCAGCCCCCATGTTCGGAAACGTTAGTCACCGCTTTCCCGGCCCCGGTCCCAACCCGCTCCACACCAAAGTAATTGCTGTACCCCACAGCCTGCAGCGGTGAGTAGCCATCCTTGCAAACGAACAGGTCGAAATCCGCCGGCCTGCCTTCCGCAAACAAACCTACACTCGTGCCTACCCACGAATTGTAATTGGGCTGCACCTTATCAAGTTTTTCCGAACCGATCGCAAGGCCGACCGACTGCCAGACCCGCCCATCCCCGCTGTAAAAACCCGTCAGCTGATGACCATTCCGCTCCAGCCTGAGCCAGACCGTCCGGCCAAAAGGATTGACAACACTGCGGACCGCCGTATCGAGACTGAAAATAATTTTCTTCCCCGCATCGAAGCCCGTATAAAGCCGTACAAAAACTTTTTCATTTCCATTGGTGAGATAGATCCCGGCTTTCGCCGCCGTATCGGTCGCATCCAGATCCACCCGCGTAACAGCCGTATAATAATGGTCCGTTTCTTTTTGCATGACATGCGTTCTGCCGGTCTCAGGCGTAAGCCGCATCCAGCCCTTGCGGGCCGTCAGCGAGTAATCCGCGGCCGCCTTCCTGTTCAAAAAATGCCACCACAACCCTAAAGAGTCTCCATCAAAATAGTCCGACCGAACACTTCTCCAGGGGATCGTGGAAACAGGCAGGTCCGGCATCTCCACCGGTGTGCTCACCGGCGCCATCCCCCAGGGCCTGTCGCCCTCCCAGATCACCCGGTACAAAGAGGTCTGTCGCCCCGTACCCGACCAGTCATCGCCCTCCGTTCTTTCATAACTCTGCCCGATCGTCCACCAGCTTCCATCGGCGATCTGCACCGGGGCGCCGATATGATTGGGCCGGCGGAAACCCGTATGCCGGTCCGTCACCGGCTTAAAGAAATCTCCAAGCCGCTCCCATTTCGTAGAGTCGCTTGTCAACGCAGTCGCCCTCAGCACATACTGCCCGCCGGAAACATCCCCAGCCGGAAAATAATAATAGAACCCATTCCGCTTACACATCACCGGCCCCTCGGCCCAGCTGTATTGCAGACGCGCGTTGATCCAGTCGAGATTTATGACCGTATCCGTCAGCTGCCCATCCCGTCCGACGGCCCGCAGCCGGTTGATCTTCTGACCATTCTTGATCACCATATAGGGCTTCCCATCATCATCAACGAAGATCGAATTGTCATATCCCAGATCTCCCGTGGTTGCGTCGGTCTTCACCTTCTCCGGCGCCGACCATGGCCCATAAGGAGACTCCGCCTTGCAAAACCATTGCCCGCCGGCAGAAAAATAGATCCACCAGGAACCATAAAAATGCGTTATCGCCCCCTGCCACACACCCGCCGAAGGCCGGTCCCCTACGAAAGCAGCCCGCGAGGGCGGAAGTACCCTGCTGATCACTTCCCAATGCACCAGGTCGCGGGAATGATAGATCGGTAAATAAGGCGTAAAATGAAAGCTGGACCCGCAATGATAAAAATCATCTCCTACCTTCAATAATGTCGGGTCCGGATGATCTCCTGGCAATACCGGGTTTACATAAGTCTTCACTTCATTGTAGAACTGGGAAGAATCGCCGCCTCCGTTACCCTGACCAAACACCGCGGCATTAATACATAACAAACTCGCCAACACGGCTACCCTGTGAAAATGTTGTATCATAATCGTCAAAAGCGTAGTTTTCAGCAAAACTATTGGCAATCGATACCGGAGGCTTGCCACAATTGCGCAAATCCTAGCACATATTCGTCAGCAGTTGACCTGCTTCCGCTTTAAGGACACATACTCGGAAGGGGAAAGATTGAACTTTGCCCTGAACGCCCTTGTGAAGTAATTGGGTGTGGTAAACCCTACCGCATACCCTATTTCCGCGATCTTCATATTGCTCCTTTCCAGCAGATCGGCTGCTTTATTCAACCGGACCGACCGGATAAATTCCACAGGCGTCTCCCCCGTCAGTTCAACGACCTTCCGGTACAGGGAAGCATGGCTCATATAAACATGCTTGCACAATTCTTCCACGGATAAATTCGAGCTGTCCAGGTTCGTCTCGATATATTGTGTGATCGTCAGGATCAGCTTCTCGTCATTCGACTGCACTTCGGTCACAGGCGTCTCTATATTCAATCGCCGGGTATAGGTTTCCCTTAACCGCTGGTTGAGCAAAATGAGATTTCTGATCTTGATATTCAATATCTCGAAGGAGAACGGCTTCGTCAGGTAATCACTGGCGCCTGTCTCCAGTCCTTTCAGCTGGTAGGCATCCTCGGTCAGCGCCGTCAACAGGATGATAGGTATATGACTGACCCGCTTATCCGATTTTATCTTCCGGCTCAGCTCGATCCCATCCATATTGGGCATACTGATATCGCTCACGATCACATCCGGGTGACCCGATAACGCCTTTTGCCATCCCTCCTTGCCATCCGCCGCTTCAATGATCTTATAAAAACAGGAGAGATTTTCTTTCATATAACACCGGAAATCCTCATTGTCCTCCACCAACAGCACGGTCAGCCTTTCCAGCACCGGCATCAGGGGCATCCTGTCCAGCACCGGCATCAGGGGCATCCTGTCCAGCGCGGGCATCAGGGTTGGCATATCTGGCGGCCGGATCCTTTCCAACGGCAGACAGATGGTAAAAACACTGCCTTTGCCGGGCTCGCTCTGCACTCCGATCGTACCGCCGTGCAACTGCACAAATTCCCTGGTAATGGACAACCCGATACCACTTCCCTGGTTCATCACGCTGGCATGTACATTACCCTGAAAAAAGCGGTCAAAGATCCGTCCCTGCTCTTCAGCCGACATCCCGATGCCGGTATCGGAAATAAGGATCATTATCTCTTTGGATGAATGGGCCTGCTTTATCTCAAGCGATATCCTCCCGTCTTCGCCGGTGAACTTGAATGCATTCCCCAACAGGTTAAACAGGATCCGCTCGATCTTATCCCTGTCGAAAGCCGTATAATAACTGTCAGGCCCACTCCTGAACGTAAAGTGGATCTGCTTGCGCTCGGCTATATCCCTGAAAGATTCCGCCGTCTCCTTTATAAAAGGGATTATATCACCCTCCGTCTTATTAAGCCTCAATTCATGATCCTCCAGCTTACGAAAATCAAGCAGCTGATTCACCAGGTTTAACAATCGCCTCGCATTACGCCTCACCATGGTCAGTTGTCCCAGTTTATCTGCGTCGGCCTCTTTTTCCTGCAATTTCTCTATCGGCCCCATGATCAGTGAGATCGGTGTCCTGAACTCATGACTAAGGTTGGTTAAAAACCGGATCTTCAACTGGTCGAACTCATGCACCCGCTCTGCCTCCATCCGTTCCTGTTCGATCAATTGATTTATTCGCAGCCTTTCCTGCTCGATCGCAAGCTTATTTTTGAATTGGCGAATGCCGCGGTATCTGATGACCAGCAATAGTAATATTGCGAGCAATATATAGGTCGCATAGGCATAACCCGTCAACCAGAAGGGAGGTTTTACATATATTCTTATGGTTGCCGAAGGCGTTATCCAGGCCCCGTTGGAATTTTTGGCTCTTACCTCTAATGTATAATGGCCGGGGTACAGATTGGTAAACACCGCCGTCCTCGAAACTCCCAACTGGTTCCAGGACTTGTCAAACCCATTTAATTTATACATGAACCGGTCTTCCAAAGGAGTAGTATAGTCCAGCGCAACAAAATCCACGGAGAAATTCTGCTTATAATCAAGACGGACCTCGCCGGCAACAGCAATATGTTCCTGTATGGCCGCATCCTTCCCCGGAATAACCGTTTGGCCGCCGATCTTGAGATCCGTAAATACAACGACGGGAACATTCTTATTGTCGATCAATGAGCTGGGTAGAAAATAATTGAAGCCTTCGATCCCGCCAAAGAAGAATTCCCCGGAAGATACCTTTACACCCGACCCAAGGTTAAAAGAACTTTTCTGCAGCCCGTTCTCAGAAGTATAATTTTTAAAGGCCGATCTTTCCGGGTCAAAGCAACTGATCCCCTTATTGGTGCTGACCCATAATTTTCCCGCGTCATCTTCCAGAATTTTGTATATGACCGGGTTGGCCAATCCCTGCTGCTCTGAATAATTCGTGAACTTCCTGCCTGCTATATCCAACCGGCACAAGCCGCCGCTCGGTGTACCTGCCCATATGATACCCTTCCTGTCGACGTGAAGTGATATGGCTTCATCCAGGGGCAGGTGAGTGCTGCCCCGGTTCAACAGCCGGCAGGTGCGCGCTGCCGGGTTATATACAGCCACTCCCATACCTACCGTTCCTATTAGAATATTGCCTGTTTTATCTTCTTCGATCGCCCGGATAAATCCATCCGAGAACAGCCTGCTTTGTTTACCATCGATGACAACGGGGCCGAACCGGCGAAAGATACCCACCTTCGGATCGTACATACAAACCCCCTTTCCATTGCTGCCCAGCCAGACATTGCCTTCCCTGTCTCTTTTGATGCAGAATATATCATCCTGCGGCAGATCCTGCGGCCTGTCGCCCTTTGTAAAATGTCTGACGCGCCGCGTCCTGGTATCCAGCACATATACCCCATGCTGGAAGGTCGCGATCCACAGCTCATTATCCGCACGTTCCAGCGCAAGAACAGCCAGACCTGAACTTTTTTTGTTCTCCCCGATCATCAGATGCTCGAACAAACCGGTTTTCCGTTGAAAAAGATTTAATCCGGCGCCATCGGTGCCTATATATATATCCCCGTTATCACCTTCGGCAAAAGAAGTTACTTTGGGCGAGCTCAACCCCCGGGGATCAAAAGGATTGTATTGGACAAGATTAAAAAATCCAAGATTCTTATCATATTTATTTACCCCACCCTGGACCGTACCTAACCAGTAAATGCCCTGCCGGTCAATAAATATGCTGCAGACCGCCCTCCCTTTCAGACTGTATTTATTCCGGTCATTGCCGGTAACCCACTGCACCTTGCCTGTTCGGATGTCAAAAATATTCAACCCCTCCTCTGTACCTATCCAAAGCTTCCCGGCGCCATCCGGAACCACCTTGTATATGCGGTTGCTGCTAAGGCTATGGATATCAGTCTTACGCACCTGATCGGCCCGGTCGGGATCGCTGGCTTTTATGCTCTTGAATCGTTGGAAACGCATGCCATCTTCCTGCAGTAAATTCAGACCACCGCTGAGCGTCCCAACCCACAGATGGCCATCCCCGTCTTCCGTAATAGCCTTGATGACATTGTCACTGATAGATGTGGGATCCGCCGGCACATTGCTGTAACGCCTGAAATTATCAGTGCCCGGTTGATAAAGATATAAGCCCGTGTTGCTCCCTGCCCATAGCCTGCCCCGGCTGTCCCTGAATACACAGGTGATGGTATTGGACAGTAACCCCCCCGGCCTGGCAGAATCCGTGGTATAATGTTTGACATGGCGGCTTACCGGATCATATAGGATAAGCCCGGCATAACTGCCGATCCACAGATGACCCGTTTTGTCCGAACAGATGGAAAGGATAGCGGTCCCATAGGAGATATTATAATTATAAAAGCGATCTTTCCGTCGGTCATAAAGTGAAAGGCCCCTGCTGGTCCCAACCCACAGATCCCCCCCGGGATCTTCATACACTACCTGTGTCTGGTTTGTGCTGATACTGGTAGAATCCAGCACATTATGATTATATACCGTAAAGCTGAGGCCGTCAAATTTATTTAGTCCGTCATCAGTGGCAAACCACATGAACCCAAGCCTGTCCTTTACTATACTGTTGACCGTGTTGGAAGAAAGGCCATTGTTGCTGCTAAAGTTTATAAAATTCAGATCACCCTGCTGAGCAGTGGTCGCCTGTGTTATCAAAACCAGGAACAATATGGAGATAGTATGTCGCACAATCGTTATTGAGAACCCAAAATACAATAAAATCCGATCATGCAATCGATTGCAAACTAAAATTTTAATTTCCCCTCTTCCCCGGCGCTCCATTCGCCAAAATCGGCTTCATCTCCGGCAAATTGAGCGCAACCGCCGGACTATAACCAAAATGCTTTTTAAAAGCAAAGGAGAAATGGGACAGGTTTTCAAACCCGGCATCAACAAAAACATCAGTAGGCTTCAGTTTCTTTACTGCAATCTGGTAATGAGCAAACTCCAGGCGCTTTTGAGTAAGCCAGCGTCCCGGCGTAGTTTTAAAGACTTTCTGAAAATCCTTTTTGAAGGTGGACAGACTGCGGCCGGTCAGATAGCTGAACTTTTCCAGCGAAAGGTTGTACAAAAAATTTTGTTCCATAAAACCCTCCAGATCTACTTTACCCGGTTCGTTAAAGGAACTGAGCAGACGCTCTACGGCAGGGTTACAGGCATCCAGCACCGTCAGGCACTCGGCAATCTTGATCCCAGCCAGTTCAGGCGGCAGTTCTTCCCGCATCTCAAAATAAGGTACGAGCGAAGTAAACAGACTTTGCAGCAGGGGATGCCGCTGAAGCGCTAAATGACCCGCCCATTTGCCTTGTGCCGGATTTTCAGTCCTTGAAGCATAGAACTTCCGCAGCAGCTCTTCCGGAAATAATATTGAAACGGAGCGGAAGGGCTCCCCATTTTCCGGTAGCTTGGCCATCCGGCCCAACTGGTTCCTTGGGATCAGCAGGGTTGTCCCGGCCCCAAAGCGATGCACCTGGTCAGCATAAGACAATTCCAAAGTGCCCTCAAATACATAAACCAGCGCATGCTGGTCCAGTATCAGTTCTTTACTATAATGTTTCTCCTTTTTACAGGAGACAAATATTCGTCCCTTTACATTTGCACCCGCATATTCCATGAGGTAAATTTAAGTTATTTCACCAGTCCCAACCGAATCAGGCTTTCCGCAGTTGCGATAATAGCTTCCCTATTGGTTTTCGGATGCCAGCCGAGCATACGCGTAGCTTTTTCATGGCTTGCGCCTTTCACCATGTCCAGGTGTGGAACGATCAGTTTGACCCGGGGAATGAATAACCCAACGATCCTGAGTATCCAGCTGGCAATCTCCTTCTTTGGTACTTTTTCCGCCTTATCGCCAAATTCGCTTCGCAAAATAGTTGCTATGTCCAACAAGGAGATCGATTCGCCGGATGTAGCCAGAAAACGCTGGCCATTAGCTTTCGGATCAGTCATGGCCTTAATATGCAGATCAGCTACATCACGAACATCGACATAAACAGACTTTATCTTTGGAACACCTTTAAGCTGACCATTCAACATCTGGTTGATAAACTGGATGGAATGTGAGTAGTCCGCGCCAAATACCGGACCTAAGACGCCAACCGGGTTAACCACGGCAAGCTCCAGCCCTTTACCTTCATTCTTTACATAATCCCAGGCGGCTCTTTCAGACATTGTTTTTGATTTCTGATAGGCAGGAATATCCTTTGACAGATCCGTCCAGTCTTCTTCCGTGTATGGCGCGTGCTTGTCAGTCCCATAACAGACGGCGCCAAAAGCCGATGTCAAAACCACCCGCTCAGCTCCGGCTGCCTTTGCAGCGCGCAATACATACAATACACCGTTTACAGCCGGTACGATATACTCGTTCTCATGCTTTGCAATAAAATTTGGTGTCGGTGAGGCAGGGTGTATGACGTAACGACAACCTTCCGCCGCCGCACCCCAGGCCGCTTCGTCGGAAAGGTCTGCCTGAACAAAAGACAATTTTTCGAGATCGGTAATACCGGCGACAGACAGCAATTGTCTTACATCCGGTATCCGGCTCGAAGAACGCAATGAGGTTTTTACCCGGTATCCTTTTCGTAAAAGGCCGGCGATACAGTTACTGGCTATAAAACCTGATCCGCCGGTGACCAGAACCTGATCTGATTGAGTCATACTTTGAGATTTGATGCCTCAAAATTAGTCAGGTTTGCAATCGTCGGATTTGTTTAAAAGACGTAATTACTTTGCTTAAAAGACGACGCGCCAGCGCCCATCCTCAACTATTCACCTGCCCGCCCTCAGCAGATCTATCATCATCGATATCTCATCAACTACCGCTTCGTTACTCCCATCAAAACCGTGTAGCTTAAAACGGATATTTCCCTTCTCATCGATAACGAATTTTGCGGGAATACTGACCACCTTGTAGCTGTCTACTACCTTATTGGCCCGGGTTACCGGGTCCTTCGTATCCATCAACACCTGGAAATTAAATTTCATGCTCGCCACATACGCCTTCGCATCTTCCGTTGGGCTTGCCGTTCTTTCCCAGGTATGGATAAATAAGAACCGGATGCCCGGATCATTTCTATACTTATCCACCGCCATTTGCATGGCCGGGAACGAGGCTTTACAAGGTCCGCACCAGGTCGCCCAAAAATCGAGTATAACAATTTTGCCTCTCAGATCGGCGAGGTTTACCGGATTACCCTGCAGATCTGTCAATGTGAAATTAGGCGCCGGTTCGTTCACCATTTTTTCCGTTAGCCTTTTCTGCAGGTCTTCCATCACGCCCCGGCGTATATTTGCCTGGTGCGCTTCCAAACCGGCATCACTGCCCTTGACCTTCACATACAAATTTTTAAACAGTTCCGACATTTCTTTGGTATCCTTACCCGATCTCACGGCGGCTTCTATCCTGTCATAAGCTTCCTGGTATCGGTTCAGCGCTGCAAGGACCTCCGCATAAATGTAGTCTGACTCCGCCCCCGCCTCCGCGCCATGCTCAATATACTTCAATGCCTCACTATACTTTTTTTGCTCGTATAAGATCCCGGCATAAGTCCTGCACCCGCCGCCGTAGCCGGAAGCGGCATAACGGGCAGCCGCACTATTACCCATTTTTCCTTCAGCATAAGGCTTCGCACTTTCCACCGCCTTTTTCTGGTATAAGGCCGCGTTGGTCAGATCGCCAATGCCATAGAACGCTTTCGACAGGTCACCATAAGACTTACCTTTCCAAAAATCAGCTTCTAACAGGCCGGCATAGTAATTTGCCTTCACTGCATTTTTTTCTTTCGCATATCCGATGGCCAGGCTGCTGCGCACCCGATCATAGGTTAACCTGTCTTCGCCGAAAGGCAGTTTCTGAAAGTTATCTGGTGGAAAGCTCTTGATGAACTCCTCATACGCTTTTTCCATTTCAGGCAAACTTTTTATACCTGTCACAGCCTGCTGCGCTTTTATCCTGGCTTCCATCCCTTTTGGGAATTTTATGATCTCCGCGGCATAGACGGAATCGAATGCCTTCATATCCTTTACCTGGTAATAATAGCTTGCTGCTATGGACATATCTATTTCCCTGTCGCTGGCCGCCAGTATTCTAAGGCGATCGTTCAATAACCGCTGATCAGCCGGATCTTTGGATGCCAAAAGCCTGTCCAGCTGTCTTTTTGTACTATCCGGGGAGGCCACAGCCTGCGCCCGCACAGAATAACAGGAAACTACGGTTAGCAGGATCGCGGCTATGCCTGTTCCTAAAATTTTTACACCTTCCATGTTCGCACGGCTATTTTTAATTACTGAGGATTTTGAACAATTAATAAATTGATCGCCGTTTCCGAACTGGGTATCGGCCATATGTAACGATTGTCAGTTGCTGCTATAGCTGGCGAATTCCCTTGAGAGCCTGATTTGGCCGGCAATGTTAAACCCAGGCGCTGTAATTCCGGAACACGAAAGCCTTCTCCCAGCAACTCTATCTTCTTTTCCTGCAAAATGGTGGCGATCAGGGCCGGTTGAGTGCCGACGCTTGCTGTAGGAAACACATAGGCGGCATCAGAGCGGTTTCTTACGGCAGCAAGCAATGCGGCAGATTTGCTTAAACTATCGGCATTGCCTGTACGAGCCAAAGCCTCGGCATAATTCAGCAATACTTCGGCATAACGGATGACCGGCACCCAGTCGGAAAAAGTGCCGGGTACCTTAAATTTGCTCAACCATTTCTGGCCGCTATTGACAAATACAAAGTTTTTCCGTGCATCGGCAGATGTTGGCGAACTGTACACCGGATCGGAGATCGTTCCGGAGGCGTTGAGATAATACGAGCCGTTACCGGGGGAGATATTGAAAAAATTGGCCAGCAGACCAGGTTCTGTAGTGATGAAAGGCAACGAAAATATGGATTCCGGGCCTGCATAACTGCCCAGGAAAACCGTTGCAATATCAGCCTCCAGCTTATTGTTCACTCCGCTGGCAGGAGCCTGAAAGGGTGCGGCAGCGGATACAATTTTGCTGCATTCGGCAATTACACCGGTATAGTCGCCTTTTGTAAGATCAACTCTTGCCTTAAGGGCAATGGCCGTGTTTTTTGTCGCCCGGGTGGTATTCAGAACGGTGGTGGTATAGTTAGCCGGCAAACCTGTCTCCGCAGCATTTAAGTCTGATAGGATCTGATTATAAATATCCGCAACCGGGCTCCTGGCCAGCTGATTGCCGTCATTGGAGTTTTCCGCGATCAAACGCAAGGGCAGGCCCATGCCAGCCCCATTATTAACCGTGTAGGGCTGGGCATAGGTTTGTACCAATGCAAAATAACACAGCGCCCGAATGAACTTTGCCTCGCCAACAAAGTTGGCATATTGCGTCGCGGAGATCTTACCTTGATGCTGCGCTAAGCCAGTCAAAAAGATGTTCACCGCGTTGATGGTGGCATACCCCCCGCTCCATAAGTTGATCACTTCCGTAGTGCTGGGATTGACAGCCTGTAACCAGCTTTGCTGGCCGGTCGTGGTGCTCGGCTTGTTCATAATAAATTCATCACCCCTCAATTCATTGTAGATGATCACGCTCCCGCCATAAAAGAAGACGCTTTTCAAAGAGGCATACAGACCATTGATTTGCGCCGTGATACGGGTAGCATTATCAAAGGCGCTGGCATCGGAGATGCTCGTGAGATTGGCCGGTTCCAGCAGATGCTTCTGACAGGCAGAACCGGATATCAACAAGCTGCCTGCCATTGAGGCTACTATTATTCTGTATCTTAAAATATTTTTCATCGTGTTGTTATTAAAACCCTACATTGATACCAAAGGTGAATGACTTGCCGGCGGGGACGGAGTTCTTGTCTCGGCCCGCGGCCGTGTTGGAATCGCCATTTGCGGAAATTTCAGGATCCGACCCGGTGTATTTGGTGTGTAAAATGATGTTGCTGGCTGAAGCGTATGCCCTGATAGACGATATTCCTGCTTTTTTATAGAGCCTTGACGGGATCGTGTAGCCCAAAGATGTTGTACCCAGCTTGACATATGCGCCGCTCTCAACGTTGGAGGAATTTGGCAGCCCTGAACCGCTGGCTCTTGTATCATTGTAGTGTAAAGCCGGAATATCGGTGATCTGGCCCGGCTTCGTCCATCGGCGTAAAATATCTTTCTGGTTGTTGAAGAAACTGTTGTCCAGCAAGGTAGCCCTGGTGCCGTTGTACAACTTGTTACCGCCGGAGAAGACTATATTGACATATAGGTCGAATGCCTTGTACCTCACCGAATTGTTAAAGCCACCATAATAGGTGGGCAACGTGGCCCCCATCACGACGCCATCTCCGTAAGCATCCATTGCGGGTGCCTTGGTTCCATCGAGGTACGACCAGGCGCCCGCCACGGGATTATACTGTACGGTTGCGCCATTCCTGTTGACGAAAGTTCGTAATCCGTTAGCCGGGTTTACCCCGTTTGTCCTGACGACATAGACAGAGCCCACGGAATAACCGGCACGGGTAATATTCGAAGTTTCCAGACTGGCAGTCCAGATGTCGGTATTATTGGCCAGAGCGGTTACACGATTCTTCAGGGTACTGATGTTAAAGCCTGCGGTCCAGCGGAACGCTCCGCCATCGATGATGTGTGCTTTGATATCCAGCTCGAATCCGCGATTGTACATTGAACCGATATTGGTATTGATGCTATTGCCAGGAATACCTCTTGAAGGTGACTGGGGAGCGGCCAGGATCAGACCGTCGATATTGTTATTGTAATAATCCGCATCAAGAGTGATCCTGTTTTGCCACAGACCGATGTTGATACCTATGTCTGTCTTTTTACTGGTCTCCCATCTCAGGTCCGGGTTGCCTGTTTGCGAAAGTCCAAGGGCAGCCACCCCACCGTAGGTGCTGGAAGTATATAGGGATGATGCAGCATAGTCTCCAATATTCACATTCCCTACCTGTCCATAACTGGCCCGGATCTTAACGGCAGAAACAGTTTTTGCCAGGGCTGAATTCTGGTAGAAATTTTCCTCGGAAAGGTTCCAGCCAATGGAGCCGCCTCCGAAGTTCCCGTATTTATGATTGACAGCAAGACCGGAAAAGCCATCCCTGCGGAAACTTGCGCTTACCAGGTACTTCTTCTTATAATCATAAAAAAGATTGCTGAAGTAAGACCGGTAGCCATTTTCGGAATGACTGCCGCTCGCAGCGCTTATCGTCGTAAAACCACCGGCAAATGTTTGAAAATAAGGATCGGTGACTCCTGTAAGTGTGGTCGAAGTCCCGTTCAGCACCGTACGGATCTCTTCATAGCCCGCCAGTGCGCTGATATGGTGGTCTTTGGCTATGGCCGTTGTATAATTGATCGTATTGGTAAAGTCGGTTCGGTAGTTCGTGTTATAATCGCTGCCGGCAGAACCGTTGCTCCCGTAGCCGTTGCCCTGGAAAGGATTATTAAAGCTGGTATTCGAGACATTGAGACTATTGATGCTGTAATTTGTTTTTACTTTGAAGCCCTTGAACAGTTCCCATTCCGCATACACCAATCCCAAAAAATTATTCCCCTCGGAGGTATATTTATCGTGCTCTATTTCCGGCAATGGATTGAAATAGCCCACAAGGTTTTTATTGGGCCCGTAACCCAAACTGTTTCCGACGATATTGTAAGACCCGTCCGGGTTGAATGGAAGGACATTTGGCGGAAGGACCATCGATTCCCGCGTCAGGTTGTTCCTGCCAAACGAGTTGTTTATGCCCGTGGTCAGGTTATTGTTTACAACATTACTATAGGTAAAATTTGTACCGATATGCAAACCTTTCAGCAGCAGGTGATCGAGATTTGCCCTGGCCGCTTTGCGGACAAATGTATTCTTAACCAAAAAACCGGTCTGGTTGCTATAATTTAGCGATACGAAGTAATTGGTGGATTCCGAAGCTCCCGAAAAGCTGAGATTGTGGTTTTGTGAATACCCGGTTTGATAAAGGTAATCATACCAGTTTGTCTGCTGCAGAGAGCTGTCGGCATTTTTTCCCAAAAAATAGGTCGGTGCAAGCCCGGAATTTACTTCTGCCTCATTCTTGACCTTCACATAATCCACAGCCCCTAATAATTCAGGCAGCTTTGGCCTTTTGGTCATTCCGACGTAACCGTCATACGTTACTCTTACCTTACCCATTTTTCCTTTTTTGGTAGTGATCACCACGACACCATTTGCCGCACGTGAGCCATAAATGGCCGTCGCAGATGCATCTTTCAGGACTTCTATAGACTCGATATCGTCAGCGTTTATGCCGGAAAGCGGGTTGTTCTCGACAGCGGAAGAGAAGCCCACATTCCCGTTGAACGTAGTGATCCCGTCGATGACGATCAGCGGGTAAGAGCTTAAATTGATCGAATTCGTTCCCCTGATGCGGATCACCGGAGTGGCATTAAGGGAGCCACCGTTCGAGGTGATCTTGACACCCGCCGCCTGTCCCGCCAAAGCCTGGTCAAAGCTGGGTACCGGTCTGTTCTCGATGTCCTTGCCGTCAATGTGCGCCGAAGATCCTGTAAATTCCGTCCTGTTTTGAACAGTGTAGCCCGACACGACTACGTCATGCAGCTGTCCGGTATTTAGAGCCAGCGCAACATCGATAACCGTTTTGGACTTTAATCTGATCTCCTTCGACTCATATCCGACAAAAGAGAAAACAAGGATCGCCTCCTGATCCGATACGGCTATTTTGAAATCACCCGCAGCGCCGGATACGACAATATTGTCTTTTCCCTTTTCCCGAACGCTAACTCCCGTCATTGGCTGACCCTTCTCGTCTTTCACGGTGCCGGTTATAGTTGCAATGGCCACTTTGTCCCCGGCTTTTATTTTCTCTGTAGAACCCGCCTCTTTCCTTTTGATCGATATGATCCTGCCATCTATATCGAAGGTCAACGGCAATCCTTTCAAAACACCTGTCAATGCTTCATTGATTTCTGCGTTAGTGACATGCACGCTGACCTTCAGGTCGCCTGGGATGTCTTTACTGTCATAGTAAATATCATAGCCGCTTTGTTTTCTGATCTCCTGGAGAACAGATTCCAGCTTTACACCCTTTTCATTGAGCGTGATCTTCTGGCCAAGCGCATTTGCGCTGACCTGCATAAAGGTCGCCATTAAAATTAAAGTCGTCAGTCGCATCACCAGCATTAGTTTGTGGTATAACCGGCTGGGCACACCGGTTTCCCTGGTATAAATTCTATTTGCCCACATATACTTTTTTCCCTTCTACCTTGAAGTGTACCTGGCCGGTCCTTTCCATCGCCTTCAGCACTGCAGACAAAGGTTTATTACGGGAGATCCATCCGCCGGACTCGATATCTTCAGGCACTGAAGCATCATAGATCACTTCGACGTCATACCAGCGGGCGATCTTTCGCATAGCGGCACGGAAATTAATGCGATTGAGATAGAAGTCCCCATTAAGCCAATCTGTCGCATTATCGATATTGCCCTGGCGAACCTGGATCTGGCCGCCTTTGTTGAGAGCCTGTTCGCCCGGTTTGATGACGACCTGGCCCGTTTCGTCGGTCACTTTGACGGATCCATCTATCAGGGTAGTGGCTATGTTTTTTTCATCGGAGTAGCCATTGATATCGAAACGGGTACCTAAAACCTCAACGGTCTGCCTGGCCGTCCTCACTCTGAATGGATGCGCTATGTCTTTTGAGACTTCAAAATAGGCTTCGCCGGTGAGCTCTACTTCACGGGAAACTCCGTTGAATACCGGGGGATATCTTAGCGATGATGCAGCATTCAGCCACACTTTCGAACCATCGGCCAGCGTCACCTGGTATTGTCCGCCGCGAGGTGTCTCTATCGTATTGTATAATTGTTCAGCATTTTGCCTTCGGGCATTTGACCGGTCATAAACAACGATGCCATCTGCCGTCTTTTTAATTGAACTGCCGCCTTGCCTGGCAATAGTGCCATTTCCGGCATCGGTCAACGAGATCCGCTGTCCGTTACCCAGGACAAGAAAGGCCTTGTTGCTGCCAGGCAGGACATCCTGTTGCAGGTGCTCAGCAAGATGCTCTTCTTTTATTGGTCTCTGCAACAGAAAATATCCGGCTGTTGATACGGCCAAAATAATACAAGCCGCAGCAGCGATCCGCGGCCAGATCGACCGGATCTTCCTCGCTTGCCTTGCTGGCCCGACGGTATCAGCTTCAACGATCGCTTTGTCGATCTTCCGATATATAGCATCGCTATTGACCTGGTAGTATTCCCTGATCTTTTGCGCAAGCAGATCTTCATTCCGCCACTGCTCAAATTGCTCGCGGTTTTGCACACTTTCAGCGATCCATGCATGTAGCTCTTTCTCTTCATCGGCAGTAAGACTGCGTCTGATCCCGGCAGCCACCAGACCGGCGATGTAAAATTCTCTTTCAAGCATAAGGTTGAGTTTGTTTTGGACCTGTCTTTAAAATAGAAACCCCAAAACAGCTGTAACAACCAAATGGATCTTAATATTTTTATAATGCGCCGTAAATAAGGGCTTAGCAGTACCGGTCCAGGTAGAGCAGCAACGCCAGTTGCAAAGCAGCGGAAAGACCTTTTTTGAGAAATTGCGCTTTTAGTAATTCGATCGCCCTGGTCTTATGATTTCTGACGGTTTGTACATTTAGATCCAACTCCCGGGCCACTTCATCGGTCTTTTTGCCTTCAATATACAGAAGCTTAAAAACCTCTCTGCATTTCTCCGGCAGTTCCTCGATCTCACGGGCCAACAGGCCAATGATCTCTGTGTCGATGACTTCGTAAAGCACGTCTTTACTGTTGACTTCCAGCTGCTTTAAATACAGTGCCTGCGCAGCAGTTTTGCGCTTCAGGTCGCGCAGATAGTTCAGACAGTTGTTACGGCAGGAAATATAAAGAAAAGCCTTGATCTTTTCAGCACTTGCAAAACGTTCGCGTCGTTCCCACAGCTTGATAAAGCAGTCCGCAACGATATCTTCAGCCTGCCCCCTGTCCTGTACAAGTTTTGTAGCAAGATAACACAACGACTGATGATGTTTTTTGAAGAAAAAGGCTAATGCAGTCTGCTCCCCCTGACGAAGATCGTCAGTCCACTGGTTTTCGCTTTTGTCCACCAACTCGCTCATGCCTCAGTTACAAAAATTAATTTTGGTAAATTCTGTCAATAATAATTAAAAAATCCCAAACTACCTCCTGGCAGCATATCGGGTTTCGATCAGGAATTGAAAAAACTGCGGGCCACCGAAGAGCCAGTCGCCATAAAATAGTTAGATTGTAGCCTCAACTTTAAAACGATATGTCTTCGACGTCTGCGACCACATTTCATAAGCAAATCTCAACCGCGGGGATCCTCATCGCCGTCGGCATCGTGTTTGGCGATATCGGCACCTCGCCCCTGTATACACTGAATGCCGTGTTTCATGACCGGGTGATCACGGAGGATGTCGCCCTTGGGGCTTTGTCCGCTATCTTCTGGACCCTCTTCTTTCAAACGACCCTGAAATATGTTATTATCACGCTGCAGGCGGACAATAAAGGAGAAGGCGGGATCCTGTCCCTCTACGCGCTGATCCGCCGGAAGTCCGGGCGCTGGCTTTTATTCCCCGCCATGGCCGGGGCTGCCTTTCTTATGGCCGATGGCATTATTACGCCACCGATATCCGTAGCCTCCGCTATCGAAGGCCTGCAGGCGATCAACCCTCATATCCAGACAGAAGGCATCGTCATCGTTATACTGATCCTGCTGTTCATCTTTCAGCAGTTCGGAACGGAGAAGATCGGGAAGATCTTTGGTCCGGTGATGCTGGTCTGGTTCACCTTTATCGGTGTGCTGGGAGCGATGGCCCTGAAGGATAGCCCCGGTGTCCTGAAAGCCCTCAACCCCTATTATGCCTATGAAATGCTGCGGCATTCCCCGGGCGGTTTCTGGCTGCTGGGGAGCATTTTTCTTTGTACGACAGGCGCCGAAGCGCTGTACAGCGACATGGGACACTGCGGCAGGAATAATATCCGGGTCAGCTGGATCTATATTAAGACCACGCTGATCCTCAGCTATGCCGGGCAGACGGCCTGGCTTTTGCACCATCAGGGACAACAGGTTGGGGTGATCAGTCCTTTTTATCATATCGTTCCGGAGGCCATTTACCTGCCTTCGCTGATCGTTGCGACGCTGGCGACCATCATTGCAAGCCAGGCCCTGATCAGCGGCTGTTTTACCCTCATCAACGAAGCCATCCGCCTGGAGATCTGGCCGCTGCACCGCGTGCTGTTCCCCGGGAATATAAAAGGACAGATCTATATTCCCTTTATCAACTGGCTGCTGATGGCCGGTTGTATCGGGATGGTGCTGTATTTCCGGGAGTCAAGCCGGATGGAGGCCGCCTTTGGATTGAGCGTTACGCTGACGATGCTGATGAGCACGGTCCTGATCAATTTCTATCTCCGCACCCGACGCGTGCCCTTTATAGGCAGGCTTCTTATAACAGGCCTTTTTCTCTTTATCGAACTATCCTTCTTAGTGGCCAATTTCCGGAAGATCAGGGAAGGCGGCTGGCTGACCCTGCTCATCGGCGCCGGACTCTACACCGTCATGTTCATCTGGTACAAGGGCCGCGCGATCAAACGATCGATGATCAGCCTTTGCCCGATAGACCAGTATACCCTCATGTTACAGCGGCTGAGCGCAGATGAAAAAATAGCCAAATATGCAACCAACCTGGTCTACCTGACAACATCGGGGTCTTCAAAGACGATCGAAAGATCGGCAATGGATTCCATCCTGTCGAGGGCGCCCAAAAGAGCGGATATCTACTGGTTCCTGCATGTCAATGTGCTGGATGAGCCCTATGCATTGACCTATCATGTGGATACGATCGTTCCTAACGACGTTTATTTCATCACGTTCAACCTCGGTTTCCGCATAGAACCGCGGATGGATCAATTCTTCGAACAGGCGGTGCGCAGCCTGGTACAGTGCGGCGAGGTGGATGTCTCCGAACGATATGAACATTACTACCAGCATAGCCCGATCGGGGACTATTGCTTCCTGCTGATGGATCCCTTTCTTTCCTTTGGGAACGACCTGCCTGCCGGAAAGCGATTCCTGATGCGCAGCTATTTCAACTTAAGATATCTGAGCGTTAAAGAAGCTACGAATTTCGGTCTCGACCGGAGTAATGTGGCTATCGAAAAATACCCGGTCGTGGTCAGCCCGGTTAACGCGCCGACCCTGGTCCGGGAATAAACGATCGTTGCCGACCCTGGCCCAAAAATAAATGGCCCTTTGCGCTATTTGGTCGCCGGTTGACCTGCAGCTGTCTACTTGGTCGCCGCTTTGCTGGCAGCAGGCTCGTTGACAACAAGCCTCAACGATTCGGAGTTGATGCAATATCGGAGTCCGCTGGGCGGGGGACCATCCGGGAACACATGACCTAAGTGGGCATCGCAAACGCTGCAGTTGACCTCGACCCTCACCATGCCAAAGGAGACATCCTTTTCGTAAGAAATGACATTATTCTTTATCGGCTGGGTAAAGCTCGGCCATCCGGTGCGCGAGTCAAATTTTATACTGGAATCGAACAGTTCTGTATCGCAGCAGATGCAATTGTATTTCCCCGGGTCATACCGGCTGCAAAGCTCCCCGCTGAAGCTGGGTTCGGTGCCTTTTTTCCGGGTGATGCGGAATTGTTCAGCGGTCAACTGGGCCTTCCATTCTGCATCGGTCTTTTCCACCCTTCTGTCGGGCTTTAGATTGCCTTTATTGGCAAAGTTGAGGACATCATTCCAGTTTAGCATATGTTTGTTTTGTAAATTATCCGTCAATTCCCGTTCCAGATTTCAAAGAGCTGATTGTCAATGACGGGTTGACAGGAAATGACTATCCGACACGAAATATCGCCAATGAATACACAAGGAGCAGACAACGGATCGCGCACCACAAAATTAGGCCTATGGGCGAGCACCGCCCTGGTCGTCGGCAATATGATCGGCGCCGGAGTGTTCCTGATGCCCGCGGCCACAGCATCTTTTGGCAGCATCAGCCTGCTTGGCTGGATCTTTTCGGCCATAGGGTCCTTCTTTCTCGCAAAGGTCTTCAGCAACCTCAGCAAGCTTTTACCAGGCGCCACCGGGGGACCCTACGCATACACGAGAGCCGGTCTTGGTGATTTTGCGGCTTTCCTGGTAGGTTGGGGGTATTATCTGGCTACCTCCTGCGCGAATGCCGCAATTGCAATTTCTTTTGTCAGCGCACTAAGCACTTTCTTCCCGGTGCTGGCGACAAATGCGGCGGCAGCGGCGCTGACCGGTCTGGGAACGGTCTGGCTGCTGAACTGGGTCAATAGCCGCGGCGTTGTTCTTTCAGGGAATGTACAGCTCATCACGACCGTTCTAAAGGTATTGCCGCTCCTGGTCATCGGTGTGGCCGGCCTTTTCTTTATACGGGCGGAGAATTTTCACCCATTCAACAATACCCATACGTCGTTATTTGCCGCCATCACCGCCACGGCTACGATGACCATGTTCAGCTTTGTCGGGATCGAGTCCGCTACCGTTCCATCCGGGAGCGTACAGGACCCGGGGAGGACCGTTTCCCGCGCCACCCTGCTTGGGCTGGGTATCACCACCCTGATCTATCTTCTTGGCAGCGTCACCGTCATGGGACTGATACCCGGAGACGTCCTTCGGCGTTCCGCAACACCTTTTGCAGATGCAGGCGTTATTCTTTTTGGGGCCGGTGCCAGGTATTGGGTCAGCGCAGGTGTCGCCATAGCGGCATTTGGGGCACTGAACGGATGGACCCTGGTCCAAAGCCAGGTGCCGTTTGCCATCGCAAAGGACGGTCTGTTCCCCACCCTGTTCACCCGGACGAATAGCAAGGGGGTGCCCTTTGTCGGTATGATCGTCAGCGGAACGATCATCTCCATCTTTATACTGATGAATTATACCAGCGGCCTGGTGGAGCAATTCCGTACCCTGCTGCTGCTGTCGGTCTTCACCATCCTCGTTCCTTACCTTTTCTCTACGGCGGCCTACCTGATCGTTCGTTTCAGCCGGAAGCCGTTGACACGGAAGGCATTGATCTCTGCATTGGCGCTTGGCATCCTTGCCTTTATCTATTCGTTATGGGAGATTGCAGGCGCCGGACAGACTTCGGTGTACCACGGGTTCCTGCTGCTGATGGCGGCTATCCCCCTGTATGTGTGGCGCGGATATCAAAAACCGTAACTTTAAGGTATGCCAGATAAATACAATAATCGGATAAGGCAGATGCTGTTGCTGACGGTGATCATCGGCCTTGCTTTACTGCTCTTCAAGGAATTGTACGCTTTTTTCCCGGGCTTCCTGGGGGCGGTCACCTGGTATATTCTCTGTCGCCGGCCCTTTTTCTTTCTCACCGAGAAGAAGAAATGGAATCAGACGCTTGCGGCTATCCTGTTCGTGGTAGGCTTCCTGATCGTGGTAGGCATCCCTATCTACCTGGCTGTACGGCTGACCAGTTCAAAGATCAATTCTCTCTTCGCGGATCAGCAGGAGGTGATGCAGGTACTTCGGTCTTTTTCCCAGCAGATCCAACGCTGGACGGGGGACGAACTGCTCACCGACGCGAATATTCAGAAGCTGCAAAAGGGGATTGCGGGATTTATACCCACCCTGCTCAACAGCACGGCCTCCATGCTGGGCAATCTGATCATGCTGCTCTTTCTTTCCTTCTTCATGTTCAAATATGCAAGACCGATGGAGGAAGGCATGGCGAGATTTATTCCCCTGCGTGATGACAATATCGATATACTTGCCAAAGAGACGATGAACATGGTTCGGGCCAATGCCATCGGTATCCCGCTCATCTCCATCATTCAGGGTGTCGCCGCAATGCTGGGTTACTGGATCTTCGGGGTGAAGGATTTTGTGCTATGGGGTTTTCTGACGGGCCTCTTCGCCTTCTTCCCGGTCGTAGGGACAATGGTAGTGTGGATCCCGGTGACGGTCTTTCTCTTTTCTTCGGGGAATACCGGACATGGTATCGGGCTGGGATTATATAGTCTCGTGGTGACAGGCAATATCGATACCGTGGCGCGCGTGACGCTGCTGAAGGGGATCGGGGATGTGCATCCCGTTGTCACCGTGCTGGGAGTCATCGTGGGATTGAAACTATTCGGGTTCTGGGGGTTTATTTTCGGGCCGCTGCTGATCAGTTATTTTCTGCTGTTGTACAAAATTTATAGTATCGAGTTCGGATCGTTGCATGAGGTGGGGGGAGGAACATCGCACGGAACGGGTTCCTGACAATTGGCCGGCTGTATACCCTTGCCAGTAAAAAATACAACATATACAACCTGTAAGCCGGTGATCTTTCACGACGCCCTGAGTTAAAGAAACCCCAATTTCAGGGTATGCAGATTTTCTCCAGATTCTGCAAGGATATTTCCTTTAATTTTAGGTGTAACATGTCTATCGTTAAGGAAATGGATTACATTAATCTGGAGAAGAATGCCGAAGCGTTTGTTAAAAAGACTTTTGCAAATTGTGTAGATCATCAATACCCCTATCACAACCTGGTGCACACGGTCAACGTGGTAGAGCATGCCGTTGAGATCGGGAATTTCTATAAATTGAGTGGAGAATACCTTGCTGTGATCAAAATTGCAGGCTGGTTTCATGACATAGGTCATTTATACGGCGGCTTTGAAGGACATGAGGAGCGCGGCGTTTCAGTCATGAAAGGCTATATGGAACAGTTCAAGGCTCCGGAAGAGATGATTGCACGCGTCAGCGATTGTATAAAAGCTACGAAATTCCCTTCCCATCCCGGATCGCTGCACGAAAAGATCCTTTGCGACTCGGATACCTATCATTTTGGAACGCCATATTTTCATCAGACCGATCCCCTTGTGAGAAAGGAGGTCGAACTCCGGACCGGGATGCACTTTCCCGAATGGCATAAGAAAAGCATCTGGTTGCTGGAGCACCATCAATTCTTCACCTCTTATTGTCAGCAGCTGCTTGAAAAAGGGAAACTGGAAAATATCAAGTGGCTGAAGTCTCTGCCCGAATAATGGAAAAGGCCGGCTTGTTGTTACGCGCCGGCCTTTTATTATACTCATTTCTTCTTATTTTTTAGGATCCCACCATACCGCTGTCCCCAGGCTGAGGCTGTCCTGGGGGCGTGGGTTGGCCAGCACTTCGTTGGTGGGCAGCGGCCATCGCCTGGGGATATATGGCGTGAGGGCATTCTGAGCCAGTGGAATTACCGGGAATCCGGTGCGACGCCAGTCGTTGTAAGGTTCAAGACTCAGGAAATCTGCGATGTACTTTTCGGTGATAAGGTCCTGAAGCCCTGTGGCTGTGGTCAGCGGCGGCTTTGAAGACAGGTAGGTCGCCTGGTCTCCTGTTGACACCCCCAGCATATCCATATGAGCACTGATAGCCGCGCGATAGACCGGATCGGCAGCGGCGGCCCCGGACTTAATAAAAGTAGCTTCGGCTTTTATGAAGAGCTGTTCACTGTATGTAGCCAGGTAGAGAGGGGCGTTGAGGTCGGCATAGGCGCTGTTTACGAGCGAGAAATCGCGGTAGTCGGGATACACTGTATTTGTGCCGGAAGGTCGGCCGACATACTTAGAGCTATCAGCGCCTTTTGTGGCCGGGGTAGCCATAATGGGTAATCTCGGATCGTTGTTGCCCTGCAGGAGGTCGATGAAATATTTTGCGATGACGACGCCACCCGCGGCGGGGTCCGTGTTCTGGTACCAGGGGCTGCCATCAGCAGTAGGATAGGGAACCATGGCATTGTCGTCATTTGTGGAAAACCCGTTTACCAGCTCGGAAAGGGCAGAGTCAGCCTGGCTGGATGGGGTCCGTCCGGGAGCGTTGCTCAGGCGCAGGTAATAGCGCGCCTTCATCATATGGATCCATTTAGCCCAGGCAGTCATTTTACCCTTATAGATATAGTCGTCGCCTCCGGGTGCGATCTTGCTCGCAGGCTGAGCGATATAATAAAGGGCGCTGTCGAGAAGGTTCTGGATATCGCCATAAATAGACTGCTGCGGATCGTAAACGGGTTTAGTGATGGCGGGCAGCTGCAACGCCTGGGAATAAGGAACATCGCCCCAGAGATCGGTGATGATGGCCAGGGAATACGCCGAGATCGCAAATCCTATCGCCGCGTATTGGTTGTGTCCCGCGGCTTCAGACTGGGAGATCATCACTTTCAGGTTTTGGAGGATATTCGGATAGAGGGTATAAGACCATGCGTTATTTACATCCACCGGCTGGATAAAATAGTTTTCCTTGGTGGGCAGGGCCTGGTTGATCGAAAGCTGCTGGGTCCAGAATGCCAGAGTGGTAGCGGGGAAACCACCCACTATGTTGGTAGCAAGGTTGACCTCTGCGGGAGGTACCGTTACGGATTCGGGCACTGCCAGCGGATTGTTGGGGTCGGTATTTATATTCAGAAACTTTTTGCAGCCAGCAAATGTCATGGCGCCGGCAGCCAGGATAAAACTATATCTGATGAAATTTTTCATTGTTTTCTTTTTTGAGTTGACTAAAACGTGGCTCTTAATCCAAGAATGAAGCTCCTGTTTGTCGGCGCCGTAAAGTTCGAAAAGCCCTGCCCGTTACCGCTGCCGTTGAGGCTGACCTCAGGGTCGGAACCGGTGTAATTCTTATGCAGGATAAAATTGGTACCGGTTGCAGTAAGCGTTAAAGATTTGAAGAGGGAACCCTTTAAGAGGTTGCCTGCAAAATTATAGCTTAGGGCGACAGAGCGCAGCTTAAGAAAGGAAGCATCCTCCACGGAGGTTTCGTCGATAGTGGAATAGTGGTTCTGGAAATAGTTCTGGTCGGTCTTGATGACAATATCGTTGACCTTGCCGGAGCTTTTAAGGATGCCAGGCAGAATGGTCGTCTTATCCCTGTTCTCTGTTCTTTTCGAAGTACCATAAGAGTCGAGGTAGTGGTCGTCAAAGTTGATCATCTGACCGCCATGTTTCATGTCGAGGACAAAGGAGAACGTGAATGCTTTGTAGCTGACGGTATTGACAAGGCCGCCGATCCATTTGGGCGTAACATTTCCAATGGGTTGGAGGTCACCCTCGTTGATGCCATAACCGTCATCACCGATGAGCATCTGTCCCTTTGAGTTACGAAGGAAATGCGTGCCATAAATAGTACCATAGGGAGAGTTGGCAAAGGCGAAGATACCGGGGTCTATAAAGCCGGCAAACTGCAGGAAGTTGATGCCGGGTGCAAGTGCCAGCACCTTATTTGAATTTTTGGTCCAGTTGAGATCGACATGCCAGGTAAAGTTCCTTGTTTTTACCGGTGTAATACCCAGCTGCACTTCCACGCCTTTGTTCTCCATATTACCTGCGTTCAGGGTGGCGCTTTCATACCCGGTAGAACCGGCGAGGGGAACGCCGCTGGTAAGCAGGTTGCTGCTTTTCTTATCGTAGTAAGTGACGTCGAGCGTTGCCCTGTTATTAAACCAATGAGTTTCGATACCGGTCTCGAACTCCTTGATAGATTCGTTTTTCAGCGGATATCCATAGTTGGTAGTCAGGACATAACCATTCTGCCCGTTGAAAGGGAACTGGACATTTCCGACGAGGTTTGCCTGGTAATAAGGATTCGTTAGGGAATATGGATCAATGGCGTCATCACCCACTTTCGAATATGCGACACGTACCTTCCCAAAATTCAGGATACGGCTGTCCGACATTTTCAGCGGCTCGGTGAAGATGAAGCCAAGGCTGGCCGATCCATAGGGGTAATATTGGTGTCCTTCGGAAAGAACCGATGTTCCGTCATAGCGGCCGGTGACTGTCAGGGTCAGCATTTTTTTATATTCCGCACTGGCCTGTGCATAGAAGCCTACTTTGCGTTTCTCATAAGAATTATAGCTCGAGCTCACATTGGTAGCATTCCCCATCCGGTAGAGGCCAGGGATGGACAGACCTACGCCCTGTACAAAGTTCTTATTATGATAATTGGTCAGGACGTTGTTGCCGACCAGCAGGTCGACGAACCAGTCGGAGCCGAATTCCTTTTTGGCATGGACGATGAAGTCGTGATTGAAATTCTGGAAGCGGTTGGTCTGGCTGTATACCCGCCCGCTTTCGTATGCGGAATTGCCTTCTACTACACCCGTGTTCTCGTGAAAGTCGAGCTGTTCGTTGTACATGTCACCGCCCAGGCGTTCGGTGAAGCTCAGCCAGGATAGTGGATTATAGGCCAGGCTTACAACAGGAATAAGGCGATCGACCTTATCGGCAAGACCTGTGTTGTCGAGCAGCCAGTAGGGGTTATTCCGGGCTGCGCTGCGATAAAGCCTTTGCGTCCCATCCGGGTTGATGGTGGGGAAAGGGTTCCAGGTGATGGGAGCCGCCAACACGGTCCACAGGGGGGCGGCTAGGCCGTTGCCCTCTTCGAGACGGTTGTTATCCGAATGGATATAGTTGAACTGGGTGCTCAGGCTTAGCTTTGTACCAAGGGCCGTGACGTATTTTGTGAAGAATGAGTTCCGGATATAATTCGTGGTCGGTTCGGTTCCGTCTGTCCTTAAATATGAGTAGGAGGCGACGTAACTGGATCTATCTCCAAAGCCAGACACGCTGACGTTATTGTCTGTCGTGTGTCCGGTGACAAAATACATTTTTAAGGGGTTATAGACCTTGACCGGTGCGCCGTTGACCTTTAAGGTATCGACCTTTGGTCCCCAGGAATATGAATTCTGCTGCCCGAATATATTCCCGTTCGTATAGACACCGCCGACACCCTGGCCGTATTTATCCTGTAATTCCGGAAGGTTTGCTTTCTGTATTGAATAGCTGCTGCTAAAGGCTACGGTCGGTTTGCCGGAACGATTACCGTTCTGGCCATTCTTCGTGGTTATGAGGATTGCGCCTTTGGAGCCGCTGGAACCGTACAGAGCCGTGGCCGCTGCCCCTTTCAATACCGTAATACTTTCAATGATGTTGGGGTCGATATCAATCGCTCTGTTGGACGTGCCTCCTGCGCCGAGCGAGCCATCGGGGTTTCCCTGCTCGGTATTGTCCATCGGGACGCCGTCAATGACAAAAAGGGCGGTGTTATCTCCCAGAAGGGAGCTGGTACCCCTGACGACTATGCGACTGGAACTGCCGGGCATTCCGCTGGAATTGGTGATCTGTACGCCGGCGACCTTGCCGTCGAGTGCATTGAGGAGATTATCCTGTTTTGCTTCCACCAGGGCTGTCCCCGTTACTTCCTGGGTGGAATAGGCCAGCATACGCTTGTCCCGTCTGACTCCAAGTGCTGTTACGACGACCTCGGAGAGGCTGGCGTCGGTTTGTTTAAGTGAAATGGCGACTGTGGGTGATGCTCCTACCCTGACCTCCTGTGTCTCCATGCCAACGGCGCTGATGATGAGCACGGCGCCGGGCGATGCATTTATATGAAAAACACCATTGGCATCTGTGGCGGTGCCGCCTTTTGATCCTCTTAACTTAATAGAGGCCCCCGGGATAGGGGTGCCTTTTGGGTCAGCAATGGTTCCGGTGATCTCTTTGGTTTGGGCGAATACAAATACCATATTCAATACCACAAGTGGTATCAGCATAAGCATTTTTCTCATGTGTAATTAGTTTTGTCTCTATGTGCAATATGAATTCGGCTGCAAATTATGCGTTTACACATATTGAGGTGTTAACGAATATTAACAAAGCAAACGATTGCATTAAAAGCAACTATCTGAAAAAAATCTCCTATGCGGGGCGAGATCGATTATTCCACTTTCAGACTTTTGGCCGGATTCTCCATCGCGGCCGCATAGGTCTGAGAAATGATGGTGACAAGTCCGATAACAAAGAGAAGGACAAAACACAATACTGCCGAAAGCAATCCCGAGTCCGGACGTAATGCAAAGTTCATCTGGAAGAGAAAGCTCAGGGTATAACCGATAGGCAGACCTATCGCCCCCGCGATGACCAGCAGCTTTATGAATTTCCGGGATAACAGGCGAACGAGCTGAGACTGGCTGGCGCCTATCACTTTGCGGATGCTGATCTCTTTCCGTTTTATTTCCACACTATAGATAACAAGTCCTAAAAGACCCAGCGTTGCAATGCTCAGCGCCATAAAGGCCAGGTAGCCCAGCAGAGAGATGGTGGCCCGTTGTGAGTTGCTGTTCTCGAGGTCATCGTCCAGCCAGGAGGATGAAAAGGGTTGGGAAGGAGCTATCGTCTTCCAGGCCCCGGCAATACGGTCCGTCACGGCCTTTTTGTCAGACTGCCCGACATCTACGAAGAGATAGTTACAGGCCCCTTTTTTATTTCGGAAGGCCATCGCATCGATAGGTCTGGCCGGGCTTTCATAGAAGAAGTCTTTTGCCACGCCAATGATCTCAAGGGAAGTCGAATCGTCGACCCTGAGCCGGCTTCCGAGAGCTTCATTGTTTGTCTTAAAGCCCAGCAGATGGGCAGCCTTGCTGTTGATGATGACCGATCTTTCTCCGATGGAGTCGGCATCGGCAGTGAAATTCCTTCCTGCAAGCAAATCGATCTTTAAGGAAGGAATGAAGTGGCGGTCAGTGAAAAAATAGTTGAATGATACAGCCCCCTTTTGGCTGTTGTCGATCCAGCCCGTTCCGCGCATGGAATGGAAACGGCCATCAAAGGTCGTGGAAAGACCGGAGACGGTGCTGATGCCACCTGTCGCCGCTATGACATTGGCGGCCCTGTCCTTGTCGGTACCGTTCAGCGGAACGATGAGTATATTGTCGCGTTTGAAGCCATGATCAGCAGATGCCATAAAAGAGAATTGCCGGTAAAAAGAGAACAGGAAGATGATGGCGACGAGGGAGAGACTGTATTGAAAGACGATGAGTGTCTTTTGCAGCCCGATGCTGCCAAAGATCTTTGCGGTGGACAGATTCTTGAGAACCCTCAGCGGCTTGAATGCAGAGAGGATCCAGGCCGGAGCTGTACCGGCAAGAACGCCGGTGAAGACAGCAAAGCCCAGGGTGGCAAAGAAATAGTCGGGATTATATCTGAAAGAGGAAGGGACCATTTCATACCCGTCATTGAAAGGGGCATAGCGAATGATAAAGGTAAAAAGGGTCCAGGCAAAACCCAGCGCCAGAAAGGCGGTGACACAGGCTTCAACGATGTATTGCAGGAAGATCTGGTAACGCATGGCGCCATTGATCTTTCTCACGCCGACCTCTTTGGCCCTGGTCAGCGCCCTGGCTACGGTGAGATTGGTATAGTTGAAGCAGGCAGCGATAAGCAGGAGCAGGCAGATGTCGATCTCGATCCAGAGCTTGCTCCAGGGCTCGCCTCTGCCAATGTCGTTGTAAAGATCGGACCGGGCCGGGCTGATCTTTGTAATAGACTGCATATCGAAGGACAAGGTCCCGGCCTTGTCGGTTTTATTTATACCGGCAGCAATGCTGCTGATCTGTCCCTTCAGGGTCGTATTACCTGAGCCTTCCTTCATCAGCACATACGTATAGGCGGGGAGGAAGTCTGTCCAATCATTGGATTTGTCGGGTAATTGTTTTGTCTGTACCAGGTAAGGGATGGAAGAAGACGACGCGTAAGCGGAAAAGTCGATGTGCGACTTCCCGGTCTCCGCCAGTACTCCCGTCACGACAAAGTTGCCCTTATTTTTTATGGTGATGACCTTGCCCATGGGATTGGCAGCGCCAAAGAACTTTTCGGCAGTCGTCTTTGTCAGAACGATGGAGTTGGGTTGTGCCAGCGCGGTAAGCGGATCGCCGGCTGCCAGCGTAAAGCCAAATACTTTAAAAAAAGCAGGCTCGGTGAAGGCGCCTTTCAGGCTTAGCTCCTTTCCGTCGGCGGTGGCAGTTCCGTTCAATTCGGGATAGAGCCTGACGGCGTTCTCGATCTCGGCAGTATCTGTTTTCAGGACTGCGTATAAGGGTAGCGGTGTGCTGGCAAGGGACCATTGCTGCCCGTCCTTTTTATGGTAGCTGCTGATGATGCGAAAGGTCCTGGCCGGGTACGGATGAAAGCGATCGTAGCTCAGGGCGTCCTGTATCCGCACCAGTTCGATCATCCCAATCGACATGCTAAGCCCAAGGCCGAAGATGTTGATAAAGGAGACAAGGCGGTTTCGCCGGATGGTTCGGAAGGCGATCTTTATGTAGCTAACGATCATCGGAAAATGTTTGCACGGAAAGTACAAGAATCGGCCCTTATTTCAAAACTTTGGCAATCAATAAATTGAATAATTTCTGATGTACCAGCCTGCCCAAAAACGGACTGGCAGTGTACGAATTTGATACACATGAGGTCTTATTCCATTTTCAAATTCTTTACCGGGTTGGCCATCGCCGCGCTGACCGACTGGTAACCGACAGTAATCATGGCGATGATGACGGCCGCAGCGCCTGGTATGATAAAGGTACCCACACCGATGTCGATGTGGAAAGCAAAACTCCGGAGCCAGCGGTTCATCCCATACCAGGCGATCAGAGATGCCGTCATCAGCGCGATGAAGACCAGGATCACAAAGTCTTTACAGAGAAGCAATGTTATGCTCCCGACGCTGGCTCCCAGGATCTTTCTGATGCTGACTTCTTTTGCACTTTTTTCAGCGGTGAAGAGGGCGAGACCAAATAGCCCGATACAGGAAATGAAGATGGCAATACCCATGGAGGTATTGATCAGGGTGGCCGTTTGGCTGTCCTTTTCGTACAGGAGTGCCAGCGATTCATCATAGAACCGGTAAGCGAACGCCTTCTCAGGATACACCCCATGCCTGCAAATGATCGGCCGGTGCCTGCAACTGAACAGCCGGTGCCTGCAACTGATCGGCCGGTGCCTGCAACTGAACAGCCGGCGTATCAAAACCGGACATCCGAAAGGATTTCTATTTGATAGATAACTGATAGTCATTCATTTACGACCTTGGCATTTTATTGGTGCGCAAAAGGGAAAACTAACCTTTCATGTTCAGGAACTACCTCTTCATCGCCTGGCGAAATCTTATACGGAATAAATTACATACGACCATCAATCTCGGCGGCCTGGTCATCGGTTTTACGATCGGGATCGCGGTACTGGCGGTGGTATACAGCCAGCTAACCTTTAATGGGTTCAATGTAAACCGGGCGAAGATCTACCAGGCCTATGACTTTTCCAATCATGCTGAAGGGGAACAGATCAATAACCTGTTCGGTCTTGCCGCAGGACCAGTCTTTAAGGCCGAGGCGCCGGCGATTGAGAAAATGACCCGTTTTGTCGATGGCGGCAGTCACATGATCTATAAGGATAAGGTATTGGAAATGCCGGTGATGATGGCGGACGAAGATCTTTTTTCGATGTTTAGTTTTACGATCCTCAAAGGAGACCGGCGCCATCCGCTTGGGAAGTTGACAGATGTGGTGTTGACAGAGAGTGCGGCGCTGAAGATCTTTGGCCGGGAGGACCCGATAGGTCAGCGGCTAAAGGCTTCAGCGGGAGACAGGCTGCAAGTCTATTCGGTGTCGGCCGTCATCAAAGATATCAAACAATCATCGGTCAGCTTCGAGATGCTGACACGAATAGAGAACAGGAGCAACTATGCCAGCGACAGGAATAACTGGGATAACCATGGGCATGTCGTCTATGTGCAACTAAAAGACGGGGCTACCCAACAGGAAGCAGAACGCCAGCTCCGAACGATCGATCACAAGTATCTGCCCAACACATATACCGACCTTGCAAAGAAAGGCGCAAAACCGGACAAGTATGGTGATGTTTTTGCTACCCGCCTTCTGCCGCTTGATGAAGTGCATTTCTCCACACGGGTCAACGGTCATAAGGCGACCCCTTATACGTTGATCTATACCCTGCTGATCATCGGTCTGCTGATCATAGCCATTGCGAGCTTTAATTATGTGAACATCAATCTGGCGACAGCCTTCACCCGAAGCAAGGAGATCGGCGTACGGAAATGCCTGGGTGCAAGAGGCAATCGTTTGTTCGTTCAACTATGGAACGAGAGTTTCCTTGTCTGCCTGTCAGCTTTTCTTCTTTCCCTGCTGCTGACCAATATACTGGTCCACAATATCGACGGCATCCAGCGGATGAACGTCGATTTTTCGGAGATCCTTCTAAGGCCCGGTTTCCTGCTGCTGGCGCTGGCTTTATTGTTGTTCGTGTCGCTCATCGCCGGCGGATATCCTTCCTGGGTCATGTCGAGGTTCAACGCCGTCGATACCCTGAAGGGTAAGCTGAACCTGAAACGGAGCAGCGGTCTAAGAAGCGGTCTCATCGTCGTTCAGTTCGTCATCGCCTGTATCATGATCACCTGCACATTTGTCGTTTACCGGCAGTTCACGCATTTACAGGAGGCCGATACAGGGATCGATAAAAATTTTGTGATCAGCGTCCCGCTGCATGATACCGGGAAGGGATCTGTCATCGTAGAAAAATTGAGGGAAATGCTCGCGACCGATCCGCATATCCTTTCGGTATCGGGAAGTAATATCAACATGGGCAGGGGAGCCGATCGCAAGACCAGTCAGACAGGGATCGGCTTTGACTATAAAGGAAGGTCCGTTCAGACGGACTTTGCGTCTATTGACTATGATTATCTTAAGACGTTCGGTATCAGGCTGATCGAAGGCCGGGATTTCGACCGGTCATACGGGACCGATACGGCAAATAATGTACTGATCTCCGAGAGTATGGCCCAACAGCTGGGCGAAAAGAATGTCGTAGGTACAACCATCGCTGTCGACAGCGGTCAGGCTGGCTGGCATGTCGTGGGGGTGTTTGCTGATTTTCATTTGTATACGATGGAACAAAAGCTGGAGCCTTTGACATTGACCTTAAACAAAGGAGGTAGTATTGAATACTGTTTCATAAAGACTACCCCTGTCGATGCGCTCGGGACGATGGAAACCATCAAAAAGAAGATGGCGATATTGGAACCGGGACAGGACTTCCGCGGTTCCTTCGTGGATGAGAACATCAACAACTGGTATGTCCAGGAGAGAACGATGTCCATCTTTTTCAGTATCGCCGCAGCGGTAGCCATCGTACTTTCCTGTACAGGACTGCTGGCAATGGTGCTGCTGATCGTCAACCAGCGGGTAAAAGAGATCGGGATCAGGAAGGTGCTGGGAGCAAGCGTTGGAAATATCAGCTATCTCATATCGAGGGAGTTTTTGATACTGGTCGGGCTGGCCGTGGTCATCTCCACGCCGGTGTCCTGGCTGGTCATGAGCAAGTGGTTACAGGATTTTCCATACCGGATCAACCTGCAGTGGTGGATGTTTGCGCTGGTGGGCGTTACGGCGCTGGGGCTGGCTCTGCTAACGGTGGGCTTCCATGTGGTGCGTGCCGCGTTGGCTAACCCGGTGAAGAATTTGAGAGCGGAATAATGAACAAACTTTAAACTTTATCGATGAAACATCATCTTCGACTATTGGCGGCATTTGCCTTTGTCTGTTGCCATGCATTTGCCGGCGAGCGCCCCCGTCCGGGAAAAGCACACCTGTATTTAACCCAGTATGAAAATGTGCTGGGCACTTCGATGGAAATGAAGATCGCGGCAAGTTCCAGGCTGGCTTCTGACGGGGCCGGAGCGGCAGTGCTCAATGAGATCAGCAGGATGTCAAAGATCCTGAGCGGGTATGACGCAAAAAGTGAATTCAGCAGGTGGCTGCAAACGCGCGGACAGGCTGTCCACGTGTCCAGGGAACTTTTTGAAGTGCTGGACCTGTTCGATCAATGGCGGGTCAGGACCGATGGAGCTCTGGATGCTTCTGCGGAGGTCATCACAAGGATATGGAAAGCGGCGTCTGCACAGGGCCGCGTACCCGCTACGGATGAGCTTTCGACGGCGGTAAATGAAGTAAAACAGGTCCATTGGACGCTGGACAGGCAGGCTCAAACGGCTACCCACCTGACCGCGACGCCACTGGTGCTGAATTCCTTTGCAAAAAGCTATATCATAAAACATGCGGCGGAGGTGGCCATGAGAAAGGGCGGTGTGGATGGCATCGTCGTGAATATTGGAGGAGACCTGGTCATCAGCGGGAAAATAGACGAGACCATTCGGATAAGCGATCCGAAAGCCGATGCGGAAAATGAAACTCCAATCGGGACATTTAATGTGAGTAACAAGGCAGTAGCAACCAGCGGGAGTTACCGGCGTGGGGAACTCATTGGAGGACATTGGTATTCTCATATTGTTGATCCCCGAACGGGACAGCCTGCCGACAACATCATCAGCGCTACGGTAGTGGCTTCGGATGCAACGGTAGCAGGTGCTCTTGCCACTGCGTTCAATGTCTTGAGTCCGGAGGAAAGCCAGTCGCTGGCCAGCCGGATACCGGGGGTAGAATATCTCATCATTACGCGGGAAGGACGCAGGGTCGAGAGTCCGGGATGGAAAATGGACGGCGCGGGACCCGGCGAAAGAGAAACGAATAACGCCACGGCGCAGGAGGGGAACGGCGACTTCGAACTGGTCGTCAATCTGGAAATAAACCTGCAGAAGGAAGGCTTTGTGAAACGGCCCTATGTAGCGGTCTGGGTCGAGGACGAAAACCATGCTCCCGTTCGCTGTCTCACCGTCTGGCATGGCAGCGACAAATATCTGCCGGAACTGAGGTCCTGGTACCTGAAATACAGGAGCCTGTATACTACCGATAAGAACTTCAACACCTCCGCCACCAGTGCGACAAGACCTGCGGGAAAATATACCGTGAAATGGGATGGGAAAGATGATCAGGGGAATTTTGTAAAACCCGGTAAATACACCGTAAAGATAGAGGCAGCGAGAGAACATGGCACGTATCAATTGATGAGGCAGGAAATAGTTTGGAATGAAAGCCCGAAACGCATCGATCTTACAGGTAACATTGAAATAGCATCAGCATCTCTTGATTACAGGAAAAAGACGAATGATAAATAATCAACCGGTTTATCGCAGCGCAGCCAGATTAAGCCGGTGGCTGCATATTTACCTGTCGATGATCAGTTTCACCATCGTTTTCTTTTTTGCAGTGACGGGTCTGACCCTGAATCATGCCGGTAAATTCAGCGCCCAGGTACATACCATCGCGGGAAAGGGAAGGCTCGATGCAAAGTGGGTGCAGGCTCCGGATACATTACGAATTGACAGGCTGGCTGTAGTGGAATACCTGAGGCGGGTTGAGAACATAAGAGCCGGGGTCAGCGATTTCAGGATCGACGACACCCAGATCGGGGTTTCGTTCAGGGGACCCGGCTATGCCGCCGACGTATTCGTCTCCCGCGCCACGGGAGAATATGAAATAACGAAGACCAGCGCGGGTTTTGTAGGATTGATCAATGACCTGCACAAAGGGCGTGACACGGGGACGGCCTGGTCTTTATTCATCGATGTGTCCGCGGTATTTCTTACACTGGTCTCGCTGACGGGACTGCTGCTCATGGTCTTCCTGAAAAAAAAGCGTGTCGCAGGACTACTGGTGGCCTTACTGGGAACTTTGCTCGTTTGGCTGGCTTATTTCATCTGGATAAAATAATCGTTTAAACCAAATAATATGAAAAAGATATTCATTGTTTTTATATCGGTCGCAATGAGTTTTTCGACGGTGGTTGCCAGGGCACAGGAAACCCAGCCGACGACAGCAAAAGCAGCTGTTCAGCTTAGCGAAAGCCAGTGGAAGGCGCTCGAAGGAGTATTCCAGCTGAGCGGCAACAAAGAAATGAATGTTCGTTTTACTGCAAGGGAGGGAATATTGCTGGCGAAACTATTGTGGAATAATAATGAGGTTCATTTTCTGCCGGAATCCGATCTGAACTTTACCAGTAAGGAGGCGGAGGAGGAAGGCCCCTTGCACATTATTTTTACCCGGGACTCCTCAGGACAGGTCAACCAGGTCAGGCTGGCCAACAATAACCAGGTCCTGAACAGGGTAAAGGACTTCAAACAGGTGGAAAAAAAGGAAATGGAGCATACTCCCGACCAGCTAAAACCATTCGAAGGCCTTTACCGGCTGCAAACTGATAATAGCCGGCTGCTCCAACTGTACGAAAAGGCCAATTATCTCGTGCTGAAACAATATTGGGATGGCAACGAGGTAGTCATGTTCGTACCCGAATCCGAATTGGTATTTTACAGCAAGATCGCTCCGATGTTCTCGCTTGAATTTACAAAAGAAAAAGACGGGACCATCTCCCGTTTCCTGGCATTCAAACGCGACATGTGGGAAAGAGTCGGTAAACCTGCGCCGACGGTAGCCCAGTTGAAGGCCTGTGAAGGAAAGTATCAGTCGAAGGACGACGCTGACAACCTGATCAGGATCACCGTGAAGGAGAATAACCTGGTGGTCAAACAGCTTTGGGATGGGAAAGAAATCATCGTTTCGCCAAAGACAGATACCTATTTTTATAATGAGGCCCAATCGTACCCGGTGATGGTGATAAAAGACAAAGATGGGATCGTTAAGCAGGTAACCCTGCTTGGGACGAATGTCTTTAATAAGGTGGCGGAATAGATTCCGGAATTAATATCCTTTATTTATTGCAACATAATAGATGTTCACCTGTCTAATCCGGTAAGTGAGGCTTAATAACGAAAAGAAACCGGCAGAAGCGGACCTGGTCAATAGCATATTGCAGGGTAATACGGCCGCTTTTGGGGCCATTATTAAGAATACAGAGGGACTGGTTACGCAGATCGTCGTCAGGATGATCAGTAACCCGGAGGACAGGAAGGATATCATACAGGAGGTCTATTTTAAGGCCTACCGCAGTCTGCCTGATTTTTCCTTTCGTTCAAAGCTTTCAACATGGATAGGCCATATTGCCTATAATACCTGTGTAAATTGTCTTGAAAAAAAGAAGCTGGTGTTGAGAGAGGACCTCGAAGAGGGCCTTGCCGGGGATGAACCGGAGGAAGGGCTTTTCAGGAAGGCGCTTTCGGTGATCCTGTCCGCTGAGATCGGGAAGCTGACGCCTTTGTACAGAACGATGATCGTTCTTTATCACCAGGAGGAAATGAGCTATGCGGACATGGCACAGGTAATGGACCTGCCCGAAGGGACAGTAAAGAGCTATTTGTCCAGGGCAAGGCAAATGTTGAAAACGCGTATCCTGGCACAATATAAAAAAGAGGAATTATGAGTACCAGCCACATTTCGGAGATGGAGATACAACAGTATGTTTTGGATAAAACAATTTGCGGGGCCGGGGTTGTGGAGCATTTATCAGCATGTGACGCCTGCAGGATGAAGGCAGAGAATTATTTGCTCTTGTTTTCTGCTCTTACGGAAGCCGACAGGCCAGTTGCTGAATTCGATGTTGCGGGGACAGTGCTGGCGGCCTTGCCTGAATGGCCTGTTTTGTCCCGGCAGAAAGGATCTATTGCATTGAGCGACCGTTTTGTTTATGTCATCGCTTTCGCAGCCTTTGGCTTTTTGGGCGTAATGGTCTGGCTGTTCCGGCGGGACCTTTTCGGGGCGCTCGATAGTTTGACAACGGTGGCTGTGCTGGTTTTGCTGATCCCGGTGATCGGGGTTCTATTCTGGCAGTGTTATGATTGGTATAAGAAATATAAGAATATTATGAAAAAAATAGCTTTTACTACAATGGTCCTGATAGGGTTTCTATCAGCAAAGGCGGGGGATAATGATCCGGGAAGGGACATAGAGATCAAATGGGAATCTTTTCATCTTTTTTCCATGTTGCTGACCTTTTCCTTTTTCGCGGTGGCGATCCTTTATTTTATAAAAATGCTCCTGGATGATCGCATTAAGAACAAGCTGATCGAAAAAGGCGCTCCTGACGGCCTGATCACGCAATTGTTGCAGCCGTCCGTAAAAGATACAAAGACCGTGATCGTGAAATGGGTCTGTATCCTTGGCAGCGGGGGGCTTGGGTTGCTGCTTGCTGAGCATTTTCAGCCTTTGGGGATCCACTCATTAGCCATTATGTCGCTGAGCATAGCGGCCGGTTTTTTGGCTTATTTTTTCTTTATACGGAATACGGAAAAAAATAGATAATTATGTTACACTTGTTCAGAACGATACTTATTATTTGCGTCTTTTCGACCGGCTTGTCGGCACAGCCTGTAGACTGTTTTCAGAAGATTGCACCGGATGCGTTAAGAAGTGATTTTTTACTGCTCAGGGATAGTTTGCAGCAGAGACATCCAT
>DATJJA010000029.1:0-43046 GCA_035492595.1 Puia sp. | reverse complement strand
CGTGTTCACACCCTCGCCAACTTTACCCGGAAAGGAGGGTTACTGGCCCTTTTCCAGATCTTGAAGCCAATATATCCGCTAATACCAATGCCGATAGCGATGATGCCTTTTTCGCCGAGCAGGCTTAACACGTAAAGAAAGAGTCGCGCTTTGGCATCACTGGCATCGTCCGTTCCCCCGTTCTTCTGATCGACTACCAGGTAGCAGCAAAACCAGGTCATGGCGATCGTAAACAGTAAGCCCAGGATATATTGGGAAACTGCTTTGAAAGGGAGCATCTTTTCGTGGGTGTAGACGAGATATTGCTCTTTCTCCATATAGGTAAGGAATGCGGCGCAGATCCCTGCATTGAAGAAACAGAATTCACATGCGCTGAGAATCCCTATGTATGTTCTGTATACGATCCTGATCGTCAAGTCCTGGTCCTCTTTGGTGATGGACCGAATGGAACTGTGTTTGATCTCCAGTTTTGTGGCCGTGGTCCACTTTTTATCCCAGGCCTCTTCGAAG
This sequence comes from Puia sp., assembly GCA_035492595.1. Lineage (GTDB taxonomy): Bacteria > Bacteroidota > Bacteroidia > Chitinophagales > Chitinophagaceae > Puia. The sequence goes on along the minus strand of DATJJA010000029.1, from coordinate 42,536 downwards.
TCTTCGGGGAATTTGAACCGCCGGCTCGAGAACCGGAGGGACTGGTCGTCGAGCAGAAGGGAGTGGATCTTATTGCCGGAGATGGAAAAGACCTGGTTGGTGACGGGAAAGGATCCGTCGTCATCGTCCGCGGGAGAGTACAGGTTGTCATCGTCATCCGGAGAAAAATATTCGTCGTCGGAATCAAAATGCTGGTCATCGGGGACAAAATGCTGGTCATCGGGGACAGAATGCTGGTCATCAGGAACAGAATGCTGGTCGTGGGAAGCAAAATGCTGGTTATTCATGGTAGAGGACAATTAGATACAGGATATTGATGGATGGTGCAAGTATAATAAAAACATTTTTATTTTCATAATCCTTACCGGATAAGAAGGTATTCCCGTATCCCTTCAACGATCCTGCCCGGAAAGATCCCTAAGAGACAAAGCAGAAGCAGGAGCGCCAGCAGTGTGGTATAGGTAGCGGTATAAAAAAAGGGGTGCAGCGTTCTTTCTCTTATTTCCGGCTCAGGGGCCGCTTCAAACAAGGTACTGATGACGCGAAGGTAATAATACAGCCCGATCACGCTGGTCAATACCAGGATAATGACTGGCAGCCATAAATGCAGACGGACCCCGGCCGTTAACACAAAGAATTTAGCCGGGAAACCGGCCGTAAGCGGAATGCCGGCGAGCGAGAAAAGGGCGACGGTCAATACTGCCGCCATCAATGGGTCCTTCCGGAACAATCCCCGGTAGGTCGTCAGTTCTTCCGCGTCCCGCTGTCGGGTAGACAGTAGAGTGACAACTCCAAAGGCCGACAGTAAGGTTATGCTGTAAGAGAGCAGGTAGAAAACGGCCGCTTCCACGCCAGCCCCGCCACCCGTCAAAAACGCCACCAGCAAATATCCAAAATGGGCGATGGAAGAATAGGCCAGAAGGCGTTTGATATTCCGCTGCCGCAGCGCCAGCACATTACCTGTTATCATGGACGCTATGGCAAGAACGGAAAAGATCGTGCTGGCCTGTGGATAGTGCTGGAGGTCGATGGCCAGTGCAAACCGGGCTAACGCCGCAAATACGCCTATTTTCGAGACGGTAGCTATAAACAGGGTGACGGGTGTGGGCGCTCCCTGGTATACGTCTGCGGCCCAGAGATGGAAGGGCACCAGCGCCAGCTTAAAGCCGATGGCCACGATCATAATGCCTGCGCCCATGATCACCAGGGTGGAAGCTGCCGGATCACCGCTGATCTTTTGTGCGATGGCGGCAAATTCCATGCTCCCGGTATCCATATAGATCAATGCCATACCAAACAGGAGAAAGGCGGAGGAGAGAGCCGCCAATACCAGGTATTTCATGCCGGCTTCCACCGCATTATTCCGGGTCCGCAGATAGGCGATGAGCGCGTACAGGCTAACACTCAGCAATTCCAGGCCAATGAACAGGGAAATAAAATGGCGGCTGATGGTCAATATGGCGGCGCCAAGTGTGGCAAGGAATAAGAGGATATAATATTCTTTGGGGTTCTCTTCCCGCTCCTCAAAATAAATATAAGAGAACAGTCCGATGATCGCCACGCAAAAGATGATCAGGCCGGTAAACAACAAGGCAAACCCGTCTATCAGGAACAAGGGTAAAATAGAAACAGGCAGGATCGCTCTTACTTTCAGCAAAGCTGCAATGACCAGGCATAACAACAGGAACCCCACTACCTGGATCACGGTATGGCTGAGGCGGAAGGCAATAAGGAGGATGACCACCATGGATGAGGCGGCCAGCAGTGTGTAGGGGAGAAGCGCATCGAATTGAATTTCGCTCATCTGACTGATTTTAGTTGTTACCGGGTCACTAATTGCCGGACTGTCGTTCTTACCATATCTATCACCGGCTGGGGATATAATCCCAACGCAATGATACCTACACTCATTGCCGCCAGAATGAGCAGCTCTCTCGCACTAAAATCCTTCAATGGCAAAACAGCGGTTGCAGGTCCCAGAAAAACCTTCCGCACCATCCGTAATGAATACAAAGCCGACAAAACCAGTCCGAAACTGGCTATCACGGCGAAGGGCACACTGACGGAGAAAGTGCCCAGCAGGATCAAAAATTCCGCAATAAAATTCCCAAGCATGGGCAGACCCAGGGAAGCCATGGTAAACAACAGGGCCACGCCGCCCATGGCCGGCATGAACGTCCAGAGTCCCCCCATCTTCTCAATATCCCTGGTATGGAGCCTTTCCTTCAGCATCCCGGCCATCACAAACAAAGCCCCGGTACTGATACCGTGCGTAAGCATCTGCATGACCGCGCCCTGCATGGCTATTTCCCGAAAAGAGAAAATACCCAGCAGCACGAATCCCATGTGACTGACTGAAGTATATGCTATCAGGCGTTTGAGATCGGTTTGCGCGAAGGCGAGCAGGGCGCCATATACGATACCGATCACCCCGGCCAGGATCGCCCACTCCGCAATGGCTGCCGACTCCGACGGAAACAAGGGCAACACGAACCGGATGATGCCATATGCGCCGGTTTTTAGTAACAAGCCTGCCAGCAGCAGGCTGCCTGCCGTCGGGGCTTCGCTGTGAGCGTCGGGCAGCCAGTTATGAAAGGGCACCACCGGTAATTTTATCGCAAAGGCGATGAGAAACCCGAACAGGATCCATTTGGCGGCGGAAGGCGCAATGGAAGTTTTCAGCAGGCTGAAATAGTCAAACGTATACGTTCCGGTTTGCTGACCGTGTATAAAGTAGAGGGCAAGAATGGCCAGCAGCATCAGCAGCCCGCCGGCCTGGGTAAAAATGAAAAACTTATAAGCGGCATAACGGCGATTGGAATCCCCCCAGATGGAGATCAGGAAGAACATCGGCACGAGCATCACCTCCCAGAAAAAGTAGAACAGGAACAGATCCATGGCGACGAACACGCCGCTGATGCCGGCCAGGGTCCATAACAGGTTGAAAAAAAAGAAACCCGTTCTCTCTTTGATCTCCTGCCAGGAGCACAGCACCGCCAGGATACCCAGGAAGAAGGTCAGCAGCAGCAATACCAGGCTAAGCCCGTCCATCGCCACATGAAATCCGATACCAAAGGAAGGGATCCAATCGGTTTTGTAATCGATGAACCAGGAAGAGCCGGACGGAGCGGGGCCCCGGAACTGGAACCACCAATAGCCAACGAGGAAAAAATCCGCCACGACTGCCAGCAGGGCGATGTATTTCGAAAGGAGGGCGTTCCATCCTGCGGCCAGCCAGCTCAGGACACCTCCCACCAGTAATACCGATATCATCCCTGTCAGCATCATAAGATTAATTGTAAGGTTATTATGAAAAGGATGCCAATGAGAACGCCGGCGATATACCAGCGCAGTGAACCGTTCTGGGTAACCGACAGCAGGCGGTTGAACTTCAAGCTAACCTGGGCCAGACCGCTATACATCCGGTCGAACACATCGGTTTTATTGACCCGGGTGATGAACAGGAAGGGTCTTACGAACAGCACATCATACAGCTGATCAAATCCCCACCCATTGAAAAAGAAATTCCGGGTCATTACTTTTCCCGGAGATCGTCGCCATTGCTCTATGACCGTCTTTCTCCGGTAATAAAGGACATACCCGGTATAGATACCCAGCAAGGTCACTATGATGGCAACCAGCTGGAATGCCCCTTCAGCCGGCGGATTTTCTTTCAAAACAGGAGCGGGCAGGACGGATTGAATAAGATCGGAGAATAGCGACAGGTGCACCAGGTTGTGCGGCCACTCGATGAACCCCGCCACAAGGGATAAGACGGCAAGAACGGTCAACGGGAGCGTCATCGCTTTCCCGGGCAGCTCCCTTACAGGGGTCTTCATCTCACCGCCAAAAACGACCAGCATCAGGCGGGTGCAATAAAACGCCGTGATGAATGCTCCCGCCAGGGAAAGGGCCCATAAGAAGGGATTGCCGTTGCTGCTGCTCCAGGCATACCAGAGGATCGGATCCTTGCTGTAAAACCCTGCGGTTACGAATGGCAATGCTGCAAGAGCGGCGGCTCCCGCCAGGAAGGTATAAAAGACCAGGGGCATCCTGGTTCGGAGCCCACCCATCCTGAAAATATCCTGCTCATGGTGCAGGGCCTCGATCACGGCGCCCGCGGCGAGGAACAACAGCGCCTTGAAAAAGGCATGGGTAAAGAAATGAAAGATCGCCGCGCTCCAGGCGCCGAGCCCTAATGCCAGGAACATGTACCCGATCTGGCTGATCGTGGAATAAGCCAGTATTCTTTTGATATCCGTCTGCACCATTGCGCTGCAACCAGCCACGAACAGCGTCACTCCGCCGACAAGGGCAGTGACCATCATCGCCACCGGGGAAAGCTGGAACAGGGTGTGCATTCTCGCGACAAGATAGACGCCGGCTGTGACCATCGTCGCTGCGTGGATCAATGCGCTGACGGGAGAAGGCCCCGCCATGGCGTCAGGCAGCCAGGTCTGCAGGGGCAGCTGTGCGGATTTCCCCATGCCCCCTGCCAGCAACAACAGGGAAATGAGGGTTATATTGGAGGCGCCGGGCGTAAAATGGCCGGGGGCCTGCTGAAGAAGGGCGGGTATATTGAGGGTACCCAGTTCTTTGAACAGGAGGAACAACCCAATGAGCATTGCCGTATCGCCGATCCTGGTCACAAGGAACGCTTTATTGGCGGCCAGGCAGTTGGCGGAGGTCCCATACCAGAACCCGATAAGCAGGTAACTGCACATCCCCACACCTTCCCAGCCTAAATATAAAAGCACGAGATTATCGGCCATCACCAATACCAGCATAGAACCTACGAACAGGTTCATGCAGGCAAAAAAACGGGCATAGTCGCGGTCCTGCCGCATGTAACCGGTAGAGTAAATATGGATCAGCGCGCCCACAAAAGTGATGATGAACATAAATACCAGCGACAGCGCATCCACGCCCAGGCTGATGGAGACCGACAGCCTGCCTGCGGTAAACCATTGCCACAACAGCAGCCTGTCAGCGCCGGAGACCGGGGGACTCTGCAGGAATTGAATGCCGTACAGGATCGTCAGAAGGGCCGTGAGGCTCACGGTGCCGGCGCCTATCCACGCAATCGCTAATCGGGGCAGGCGTCTGCCCGCCAGCGATAAGAGCAGGAAACCTAAAAATGGCAACGCGGCGATAGATGCAAGCATAGGTAATGATTAATATTCATTATTCTTATCCCTCAACTCCCCGAGGTCCTCAACGTCCATCGTCTTATGCTGATGGTAGATCTGCAGTACCAGTGCCAGTCCTACCGAGATTTCCGCAGCAGCCATCGCCAGGATGAACAGGAACATCACCTGTCCGTCCGCCTGATGCCATTGGGCGGAGGCGGCCACAAACGCCAGGCCCGCGGCATTCAGCATGACTTCCACGGAAATGAGCATAAATATGATGTTCTTCCGTGTCAGCACACCGGTGAGTCCCAGCACGAAGAGCAGGGCAGCAACTACCAGGACGGTATCGGCATTAAAGGAGTTCATAGTTTTTGTTTTAGTTCCTCCTCTTCCTGCAGGTAACGGTGCAGGTTCTTTTTTGTATGTTTTCCGATATGCGCGGCGCCGACGACTCCTGCCATGAGCAGGAAGCCGGCCAGTTCCACGGCGATGATATATTCTCCGTATAAAGACAGCGATACATTCCGGGGCGCCACAACCGATACCTGCATAGGTAATTTACTTCCTCTCAGCAGGAGCAGCACCATTTCCACCAGCAGCAGCAGCGTCAGCAGGGACGGGACCAGCCATACCCTGGGCTGCAGCCATCTTTTTTCCTGCAGCGCGGTATCCTTACCCAGGTTCAGCATCATGACGACAAAAATGAACAGAACGATGATCGCGCCGGCATAGATGATAATTTCCAATACCGCTACGAAAGGGGAGCCCAGGGATAAAAAGATCATGGCCACCGCCAAAAAAGAAACCACCAGGTAGAGCAGTGCATGGACCGGGTGATAGCGGGTCAGCGCCAGGATCGTCGCCAGTATGGCTACAAAGGATGCTATGTAGAATAGTTCTGACATTTTATGGTAATAGACTATGGACATCGACGGGCGGATCTTCCTTTTCTCCTTCTCCCTTTGACTTGACGCCGGCATCCAGCCCTGCCACTTTATAATAGTTATACCCCGGGTATTTTCCTTCGCTGTCGATCAGGAGATCATCCTTCTCGAATACCAGGTCCTTCCGGATGTATTCGCCCATCTCAAAATCCGGGATCAGCTGGATGGCGTAGGTGGGGCAGGCTTCCTCGCAATACCCGCAAAAAATACATCTTGAAAAATTGATGCGGAAAAATTCGGGATACCTGCGGCCATTCTCATCTTCCGTAGCCTGAAGAGCGATGCAGTCTACCGGGCAGGCAGCAGCGCATAAGTAGCAGCCTACGCAGCGTTCCCCGCCATCGGGGTCTTTTGTCAGCACGATGCGTCCGCGCCAGCGGGGCGCCAGCCGGATCTTTTCCTCCGGGTACTGGATGGTGGCTTTCTTGTGGAACAAGTGTAAAAAAACCAGCCACATGGTTCGCAGATGGGTTAACATAATTTAATTTTTTTTACCATTCACTTTCTTATCCACAGGGCGATGGCCCCGGTGATCAGGAGATTGACGAGCACGAGGGGCAGTAAAACTTTCCACCCATATTCCATCAACTGATCGTATCGGGGCCGCGGAAGAGAAGCGCGCAGTAAGATGAACAAACCGATGAACGCTGCTGTCTTTAGAATAAACCAGACCAGCGGCGGCAGGAATGCGGGTCCCAGCCATCCGCCAAAGAACAGGGTTACCGTCATAGCAGAAATAAGCGTGATGCCAAGGTATTCGCCGATGAAGAACATCCCAAACTTCATCCCTGAATATTCGGCATGATAACCTGCGATGAGTTCGCTCTCCGCCTCGGGAATATCGAAGGGCAGGCGATGTGTCTCTGCGATGCCGGCGATAAGGAAGATGATGAAACCCAGCGGCTGGGTTACGATGAACCACAAGTTCTTTTGCGCGGCCACGATCTCACCCATATTGAATGATCCTGTCAGCATGACCACTCCCATCAGGGACAGCCCCATAAAAACTTCGTAGGCGATCATTTGCGAGGCGCCGCGCAGCGCTCCAAGCAGTGCATACTTATTATTGGATGCCCAGCCGCCGAGGACGATGCTGTATACGCCTAAAGAGGACATCGCCAGGAAGAACAGCAGGCCGATATTGAGATCGGCGACCACCACACCGGGTGCAAAGGGAATAATGACAAAACTCATCAGTACGCTGCCTACTACGATAGCCGGTGCGACGATGAATACCCATTTATCGGCAAACGGCGGGATCCAGTCTTCCTTGAAGAACAGTTTGAGGGTGTCGGCCAGCACGATCAAAATACCCAGTGGTCCTGCCCGGTTGGGTCCCAGCCTGTCCTGCCACAGCGCAAGGAGCCTGCGTTCCACCCAGATCAGCCCGGCGGCGACATTGAGCAGGACGAATAATACGCCCAGAACGATCCATATATGTTGCATAACGGTCATATTCTTATAGTAACCCATGTTCCCCAATTCGATGCCGGCATCCGCTGCCAGCCTGCCGGCGCCAGTACAATACCGGAACTCAAGCCTTCCTGCAGCTTCAATGGAAGAGCAATCTCTTCCTGGTCCGTCCGCAGCCAGACAGGCGCCCCCTCCACAGCGCCCAGCTGCCGGGCGTCACCGGGAGACAATGAGATAACAGGTTCCGGAATGAGTTGCCCGATGGCCCTGGCAGTACTGCTCAATTCTTCCGATCCGAAAACATGGTGCTGCGGCAGCAGCAGCCATTTTTGCTCCCTGGCGGAAAAGGCTTCGGGCGGATCTTTAAAAAGTACAGCATCGACCGCGGCCTTTTGTTCAAACAGGCGGAATCCGGGATCGCCTCCTTTCAATGCGCCGCCGGGTTCCTGTTGGTATTTGTTGACGGATTGGACGGAATTCCAGCCCGGCGCCCAGAAGAAGGAGATCAACGGAGAAGGCGGAAGTCCCTGGTAACCTTCCATCGTGAAGGTCATCGGGGAATCTGCATCCTGGCGCGGTTTCGGTTCACTCACCGACAGATTGGCCAGCATGGCTGTGCGGCCGCTGTAACGATGCGGCTCACGGGGGATCATCTCACCGTGTATGCGAAAGTCATGTGGCGGAGCAGCCCGGGAAACGCCGGCAAACTGGGGCAGGGCCGTCTCCAGCTTTACCAGCAGCTCATCCGGATGGCATTCGTGCCCATTGCCTGTTGTTGTCGCCAGGGTAGACAACTTCCACAACCACCACCAGCTTTCTTTGATCTGTTTGTTGGCCGGCACGAAGACCTGGTAAAAACGCTGGGCGCGTCCTTCATTGTTAACGAGCGTCCCATCTCCGTCAGCGAAGGTAGCCGCCGGCAGCAGCACCGTTGCCTTTTCCGTCGTACGGTTGTTCAATGAATCCAGTACGATGCAATTTTTAAAACGCCCGAAAAAGTCGTCTGCTTTTTTTGCCGGCATGATCCGGTACAGGTCATTCTCGAGGACGATGACAGTAAGATCCTGTTCGAACGCTGTCCTTTTAAAGGCTGCATCGATGGATGGAGCGCGCATCATCGCCAATCCCATGCTGTTACATTCCGGCAAGACATATGCTATTCCAACTTTTCTTTCAGCCGTATTCAAAGCCGCAGTCGTATTCAATGCCGCGGTGATGGCATAAGCCGCCCTGATCAATGCTTCATTGTAACAGGAAGCACCGCTGATGATAACCGGGCGCCTGGCTGTTCTCAGAGCGTCGGCAATCGTCACTGCTGTCCGCTGCATTTCTTCGCTGCCGTCGGATACCGGCGGCACGGAAGGATCGAGCAGATGCGCAATGGCAAAGCCCAGCCTGGCTATATCATCCGGTGCGGCATGGAGGGTACAGGTGCTGATCTCATCCAGCGGAGAAGGCGCGACAGTGGCATTGGCCAAAAACCCTTTTTTGTCCTGTACGAACTCCCTGACAGCCGCATCCTGCCATACGGGCAGGGTCAGCTGCCGGGACGCCTGATCCAGTGCGGTCTTCATCACTGCCTGGCGGATAGCCAGCGCCATGACAGGCGCCGTATTCCAGACGTCTTCCCCCAAAACCAGCACGGCGTCTGCTTCTTCTATTTCGCCAAGGGAGCAGCAATGAAGAGCGCCTGACTGGAGGATGTCAACGATCCGTCTTTCCAGGTAGGCCAGATCTTCCGTCACACCCTGGTAGAAGTGTTCTTTTCCTACCAGCTGCATCAGGGCAAAGTTGCTTTCAATGGAAGCTCTCGGTGAACCGATCCCTATTAATTTTTGACGACCTATCAATTTTTTACATTCTTCCATCAGCGTGGCATCATCCACGGACTCCACGGTACGATGGCGTACCAGCGGCCTGGTGACCCTGTTCACGCTATTGACGAATTCATAGCCGAACCGTCCCCGGTCGCATAAAAAATAGCCATTGACCTCGCCGTTGAAGCGGTTGACGATATTGCGTATGGCCCCATACCGTTCGCCTGCTATCGTGTTACATCCCAGGCTGCAATGGGGACAAATGGAGGGTGCTGTCGTGAGGTCCCATTTACGGGTATAGTGTTCTTTCAGCGTCTTGTCCGTGAACACGCCGGTCGGGCAGACCTCTGCGAGGTTGCCGCTGAACGGGCTTTGCAATACGCCGTCTTTCTCTCTTCCGAAGTAGACATGATGATGGGCGGAAAAAACATTCAGGTCATTCCCGCCGGCATAATCCCGATAGAACCTGACGCACCGGTAACATTGTATGCAGCGGTTCATTTCATGGTGGATCAATGGACCGAGGTATTGATTGCGGAAGGTGCGTTTCTTGTATTGGAAACGGCGGTAATTGTGTCCTGTCATCACGGTCATGTCCTGCAGATGGCAGCTGCCGCCTTCATCGCATACCGGGCAATCGTGGGGATGATTGGTCATCAGCCATTCTATGATCTGCGAGCGGAAGGCGGCGGCCTCTGCATCCGCGATGGACACGAGCATTCCCTCTTTTACGTTCTCCATGCAGCTCATCACCAGCCGGCCTTTTGTATCCTGTGCGTCCCTGAATACCTTGACGGCGCATTGCCGGCAGGCGCCTACGCTGCCCATGGCCGGATGCCAGCAGAAGTAGGGCAGATCATATCCGAAGCCCAGGCAGGTCTCCAGCAGATTGCTGCCTGCTTTGACGGCGTAAGGTATCTTATCGATATTAATCGTAGGCATATAGCAGCTCATTTAGGCCCTTAGCTGGCGATGACTCAGGTATAGGGGCATTTTTTACCTTTTATATGATTCTCAAAATCTTCTCTGAAATATTTTAAGGCGCTCTGCAACGGCTCCATGGCCCCGGGCGCCAGCGCGCAAAAGGTATTGCCCGGGCCAAGAAGCCGCGTATGCATCCGGAGCAGTTCCATGTCCTCTTCTCTGCCTTCCCCCCGTTCTATCGACAGGAGTATCTTTTCCACCCAGGGCAGCCCTTCGCGGCAGGGCGTACACCAGCCGCAGCTTTCCTGTGCAAAAAAATGCTGCAGGTTATGGACGAATCCGACGGGGCAGGTGGCATCATCCATTACGACCATCGTGCCGGTCCCGAGACGGCTGCCTGCCGCTGCGACCGATGAAAAATCCATTTTTATGTCCAGGTGTTCTTTTGTCAGGAAGTCGGTAGAGGCGCCGCCCGGCAGCACGCCCCTGAGGGTGAGGCGATCCTTCATTCCGCCGGCATGTTCTTCGATCAGCTCGCGCAAGGTAACGCCCATCGGCAGTTCCCAGGCTCCGGGTTTTTTCACTTTACCGCTTGCCCCGTAGATCTTGGTGCCCCCGCTGTCTTCGCTATAGCTCAATCCTTTGAACCAGGCGGCGCCCTTATTCACGATATGCGGGATACAGCACAGGGTCTCCACGTTGTTGACGATGGTAGGTTTGCCGAACAATCCGCTGACCTGCGGGAAAGGGGGTTTGGCCCGGGGCGTAGCCCGTTTGCCTTCCAGCGCATTCAACAGGGCGGTCTCTTCTCCACACATATACCGGCCCACGCCGGTGTGCAGGTGCATGTCGAGGTGATAACCGCTGCCGAGTATATTCCGGCCCAGGAACCCGGCCGCATAGGCCTCTGCCATGCTTTTGCGCAGCAGCTGTGCTGCCTGTCGATAGGCCCAGCGCAAAAAGATATAGGAAACGGATGCCTGGATGGCATAGGCAGACAGGATCATTCCTTCGATGAGCTGATGCGGATTGCCTTCCATCAACAGCCGGTCTTTAAAAGTGCCGGGTTCCATTTCGTCGGCATTGGCGATGAGATATTTCGGGCCGGGCGTCCCGCTATCCATCGGGACAAAACTCCATTTCGTGCCGGTGTTGAAACCCGCACCTCCGCGTCCCTTCAGGTTGCTGTCCCGTACCAGCTGCTGTACTTCTGCCGGAGACATACCCTGCAGCGCCTTCCGGAGGGCGGCATACCCGCCCGTCCGTTCGTACCCTTTCAGGTCCAGCGGCGGACGGCCTTGTTGAATATGTTCAGTCAGTGGGCGTTGCATACTCTTTTTATTATTCATTTATAACCTGACAACAGCTGATCCAGCATCTCTACTTTTACATCCCTGAACAGGTCCTCATCGATCATCATGGCCGGGGCATGGTCGCAGCAACCCAGGCAGGCATTGGGCAGGAGGGTAAAACGGCCATCCGGGCTTGTTTCGCCGAACCGGATGCCCACCCGCTGCTGCAGGGCAGCATACAGCTTATCATATCCCATGACATAACAGGAAATGCTGTCGCATAACAGGATCACGTGTCTGCCGACCGGTTTGCGGAAGATGAGGTTGTAAAAGGTAGCCACGCTATCCACTTCGGCGGGGCTGATTTCGAGGTACGCGGCGATAGCCTCCACGCTCTCATCGCTGACCCATCCCCGGTGCTGCTGGATGATCTTCAATGCTTCGATGACCCCTGCTTTTTTATGAGGCAGAAGGCTGATCTCATGATCAATAGCTTGTATTTCGGCTTCGCTCAGCATAGTATCCTGCTTGTACAAGTTCATCTGTCAATGTCCGCCAGCACAAAATCCACACTCCCCAGTATCGAGAGCAGATCGGCAACGGTATATCCTTTACTGATATACGGCACCATCTGCATATGCGGAAAGGAGGGTGTCCGTATCCTTACCCGGTAGGCCGCAGTATTGCCATCGCTGACCAGGTAATAGCTATTCGCGCCCTTTGTTGCTTCGATACAGCTCATCGCTTCACCGGCAGGGATCACCGGTCCCCAGCTGACGTTCAGAAAATGGTTGATCAGCGTTTCTATATCCTGCATCGTGTATTTCTTGATCGGCGGTGTGGTCAGGGGATGATCCGCCTTATAGTTCCCTTCGGGCATATTGTTGAGACATTGCTCCACGATGCGCAGACTTTGCCACATTTCTTCCACCCTTACCACGGAGCGGTCAAAACAATCCCCGTGCTGTGCGATCGGGATATCAAAGTCGAATCGCTCATACCCGGAATAAGGGCGTTGCTTCCGGAAGTCCCATTCCAATCCGCAGGCCCTTAAGCCAGGCCCGGTAACCCCCCATTCGATCGCCTCATCCAGTGTATAGATGCCAATCCCCTTTGTGCGCGCCTTGAACAGGCTATTGCGCAGGACCATATTTTTGTATTCCCGTAATTTTTTAGGAAAGTAATCGACAAAACTCCGTACCAATCCATCCCAGCCGCGCGGAAGGTCCTGCGCCACTCCGCCGATGCGAAACCAGTTGGGATGCATCCTGCCGCCGCAAATGGCTTCGATGACGTCGAAGATCTTTTCCCTGTCGGTAAACATGTAAAATACCGGCGACAGCTGGCCCAGGTCCTGAGCGAAAGTACCAAACCATACCAGGTGACTGGCAATCCGGAACAATTCGCACAACATCACTCTTATCACTTTCACCCTGTCGGGCACTTCGATGCCCGCCAGCTTTTCTACCGCCAACAGGTAAGCCAGGTTATTCATTACGCCGCCTAAATAATCCACCCGGTCTGTATAGGGAATATAGGTATGCCAGCTCTGCCGCTCGCCCATCTTTTCTGCTCCGCGGTGATGAAATCCTATCTCCGGCACTGCATCAACGATGTCCTCGCCGTCCAGCTGCAGGATGATCCGCAGCACGCCATGTGTGCCGGGATGCTGGGGACCGATATTGAGGAACATGAAGTCCGAGTCCTCCCCCTCGCGCTGCATGCCCCATTCCTCCGGTTTGAACCGCAGTGCTTCCTGCTCGCGGTCCTGTTTTTCATCCCATAATTCAAAAGGCCCCATTTCCGTTGCCCTTGCGGGATGTTCCTTCCGGAGCGGGTGTCCCTGCCAGGTGAGGGGCATCAGTATACGCTGCAGGTGGGGGTGTCCTGTGAAGCGGATCCCGAACATGTCATAAACTTCCCGTTCGTACCAGTTGGCATTCTTAAATACAGCGGTGATCGATGGAAGGGTGGGGAACTCCCCGAGGAGCGGCACTTTCAGGCGGATAAAATCATTCCGGTCAAAGGAGAAGAGATGATATACCACTGTAAAATCGACTGCAGGCATATCGTTCCGGTGGGTCCTGTCGCGTTCGTCTATCGCACAGAGATCGTAAAGGAGTGAATAAGGTTTCCGGATGGCTGACTTCAGGTGCCGGATAAGCTGCAGGCAGTCAGTTGCCGGCACCCACAAGGTGAGTAAATCATCAACAGTGCGCTGCTGCCGGAAGGCGGTATCGCTGAAGTTGCGTTGCAGATGCTCAAGTATGTTATCTGCGTCCTGCATATCTTTGGATCCACTTTATTAGACTTCATCTATACCGCGGAAGATCACCTTATTCTTCCTCTCCTCCCGCTTGATCTCTTTCATCGAAGTGAGATGAGGTTTGATGACCCCCTGCTCACCGATGGTCCAACTTAGCGGACGCATCTCCTTTCCCACCGCCTCTCCCAACAATACCAGTCCCTGCATGAAAGCGTCCGGTCTTGGCGGACAACCGGGAACATATACGTCTACCGGCAGGAATTTATCCACGCCCTGTACTACGCTGTAGATGTCGTACATGCCGCCGCTGTTGGCGCAGCTGCCCATGGAGATGACCCAGCGGGGTTCCATCATTTGTTCATGAAGGCGTTGGATTATGGGTACCATCTTTATAAATACGGTTCCCGCGATGACCATTACATCCGCCTCGCGGGGCGTGCCGCGAATCACTTCTGCCCCGAACCGGGCCACGTCATATTTGCTGGTAATGCTGGTAGCCATTTCCACAAAACAGCAGCTCAAACCGAAATGGAAAGGCCACATAGAATTCTTTCTGCCCCATGCCACGAGGCTCTGTACGGAGGTCAGCATGATACTTTTACTGACGGCTTCTTCCATGCTGCCTGTACCGGATAATCGCCCGGTCGGATCGTCTGTTCTATTTAACCACCAGTTCATCCGTTGTGTATTTTTTGGGTTTGCTTTATCTTGTAGATCCTCAGTATTTTTTTTACATCTGCGCCAATGTTCAATGCGCCGATGCCCCATTCGTAAACCAATACCACGGCCAGCTGCCCGATGAACACGGATGCGCCTATGTATCCCGGCCAGCCCAGTTCGTAAAAGCCCAGAGCCCATAACATGATGAACACGGCTTCGACGTCAAAGACCACAAATAACATGGCCACTAAATAAAATTGGGCTGAAAAACGTATTCGTGCAGATCCGGTCTGTTCTATCCCTCCTTCATAAGGTTTGCCGGTGGCCCTGTCCCGATGATGCTGTCCGAGGATATATGATAAGGAGAGAATGACCACCAGCAATATGCTTACCAGACCGGCATATAGTAACATGGGCCATAAAGGAATACTATCGGGGTTGTTTCCAGGCATACAACAGCTGTTTCATTGATGAAAATACACCAACGCACTATCTATTCAGTTCCTGATACCAGTCTCAAACGTATATGCTCAGCTGACGATGTAATGTTGAAGGTGTTCAATGATGAAATCCTTCTGATTGATGATATATTTAACTATATCACCAATGGAAATGATACCGACCAGTTCGTCCTTGTCCATCACAGGTAGATGGCGGATGAATTTTTTGGTCATCAGCTGCATACATTCTTCAATCTTGGTGTCTGGAGTCACGAATGTGGGGCTTTCGGTCATAATGTCCTGCACCATCGTTTCTTTGGAGGACCGGCCTTTCAAGATCACTTTGCGCGCATAGTCGCGTTCGGTGAAGATCCCATCCAGCTTCCCGCATGTTTCCAAAACGACGAGGGCGCCGAGGTTCTTTTCCTCTAAAGTTTCGAGTGCTTCATATACAGAGCATTCCGGACATATTGTATATACCAAATTCCCTTTTATTTGTAGTATATCGCGAACAGTATCCATGGCAACTCGTTTGAAAAACAATCGTTCTATTAAGTTAGCTTATTTTTCTATATAAAAAAAATATTATATAACGGTCGTTATTTCAACCTGCTACATACGATCAGCGGTAAGCAATAGGCGAATGCAGCCAGCCATAATACCGCAGTAAAACCCGCCCCAACATCGATCTGGGTGACCAACGTCGTGCTGATCACCGAAACACAGCCATTCAATCCCCAGGCCCAGGGCACTTCCTGTGGCCGGATACGGGCGAGATATGACAGTCCTGAAGGAAAAGGAATGCCCATACAAAATGCCAGCGGGGCTGTCAGAAAAAAAACGATCAGCAGCTTTACAGGCAGGATTGCCTGCATGGTTTGCTGCAGCACGGTCATCAGCACCGCAGAATAGATAAAAAGCAACACAATGATCGCGGCCAGGACAAACAGCAGGGCATTTCTTCTACCGGTAAAATAACCGGATGCATAGCTGCCGAAACCCGAAAATAGCAGCAATGCTGTCATCACTGCAGCAGCGGCATATACCGGGTGGCCGAAATAAAGAATAAAGTGCTGGATGAGGACCATTTCCACGAACATATAACCGAGGCCGATGCCACCAAAGTAAAGCAGCAATTCCAATTTGTCCTTCCCTTTCCATCCGCGTCTCATCAGGGGCAGCAGGACAAAGATAAAAGACATTGCGGCGATCTGCAGGAGCGTAAACACTACCAGCAGGTATCCGATCTCGAAAAAGGGAATGGAGCGGCTGCCGAAATATGCAGCGAGGTGCGGCAGGCTTTTCCAGCGGATGAATTGCGAGAAATAAGGGCTATTATCCGTAGCCGGGATGATATTAAACTCGTAGCCTGCATACAATGTTTTTCTCCCGACCGACAATAATTTATCCATGTTCTGAAAGATGCTACTGTCCTGCAGCTGGTGGTAACGGTTTCTTTCCCCGGGCTGAAGGCCCGGGAGAAGGGCCGGATCAAATTGCCATCGGTCACAAAATTCCCGGATGTTTCGTATTTCCGGTTCCGTCAGGGCTGACTTCGTTATCACAAAGCTGATGGTGCCCCAGCTTCGGATGGCGGCAATATGAAGATGCGACTGCCGGATGTTCAGCTCTTCCAGTACTTCCACCAGGGTGGCCAATAGTTTCAGCGGATTGCGGGCGGGATAATCCATCCAGGCGGAGATACTGATAACGCCTCCCTCCTTTAGCCTGTGCCACATTTTTAAAAAGGATTCCCTGGTCAGTAAGAATTGTTCGTGCAGGGCATACAGCCCCGCCGCCCCCCCAAAACTACCAACTACCGGCAGGCTGATAAGGTCATAATTGGCGGTGTCTGCCACAAGAAAGATACGCGGCTCCAGCGTGTGTACGGTAACTGCCGGATGATAAAAAAGGGAATCATTATCCGGCGCCAATTCCTGCTTTAGTGCACCAATAAGGTTGGCGTTGGGCTCGACGGCGACGACGCTGGCGGCATGGTGACTAAGCGCATGCGCTACGGCTATTCCGGTACCGGACTGCAGTACCAGTACCTTTTTTCTTCCGGCCATCCTATAGGGAAGATCAAAAGGGGTGTACCGAAGAATGAAGGCCGTATCGGGTTCACTAAAGCCGGCCGCTACACCCACCCAGTCGCCATTGACAAACACAGCAGTGCTGGCGCCCACCCGTTGATCGGCGATAAGGCTCAGGCCCGGTGCATAGCGTATGGCAGGCGACGATACAGCCTGTATAATCCCGTAAGGACTTGCTTTTTCAATTTTCATTTCCGCTCCGGGCAGTAACAATGTCTTGCTAAGATCTTTAAACTGGGACAGATGCAGTTGCGGGGGAATGGCTATTTTCCATGCACAGGTGAGAAGGGCAACGAAGGCGAAGAGGGTTAATCCCCGGCTGTGCGGATGAATAGCAGGGATGATCATTGCCCCTGCTATTGCAGGCAGACAGGAAATGAACGCCGGTAACCGGCCGGGCGACAAAAACCATATCAGGGCCAGCAGCAGCAAACCGCCGATCGCGGAGCCCAGCAGGTTAGCAAAATAAATCTTCCCGATCGTTGCTGCATAGTGATCGAAGATAAGGCCGATGGCCAGCGCCCCAAGGAAAAAGGGGATAAAAAACAACAGGTAAGTAAGGAATAACCGGCCGATATGCGAATAGTCGGCAAAGAGCAGGTAAGAATCAAACCGGATAAAAGATAGCTGCGAAAGATCCGTCACCAGGGACATGGCAATACCGCAACTGATCATCAGCAGAGGAAGAAGAAAACGGATTTGCTTTCTCAACCGCTGCCTGAAAAGGGCCAGTACAGTTCCGCTTGCACCAAAGCCGAGTAAGGCCACCGAAATCACCATGTAGGCAAAATGATGCCATTGTACGACGGACAGCACCTGCATCAGCGCCAGTTGAAAAGCAATGATGGCTGCCGAAAGAATGCCAAGAGACAGCAATAGCCGGCCATTTATGGCGCCGCCAGAAGTATCTGCCCATCTGTTCATTTACGCTCCAGTTTACTTCTTCCCTGTGAACTTTACTTCTTCCCTGTGAATTTTACTTCTTCCTTGTGAACGGAACAAAGGACACCGGTAGCATACTTTTAGTAGTTGTTCTATCCATTTTCTTTTCTACCAGTACCAGCATTTGTGTCATAAACGGCGATCCCACCGGGATGATCATTTTCCCGCCGTCTTTCAGCTGCCCGATCAGGGGAGGTGGAATGTATTCGGCAGCGGCAGTCACTACGATGGCATCATAAGGCGCATGTTCTTCCCATCCGTTGTAGCCATCATCTGTTTTTAGCTGTACATTTTTACAACCTGCTTTTTTCAACCGCTCAGTGGCGGCCTTGCCCAATTCAGGAATGATCTCGATGGTATAGACTTCTTTCACTATGACGGAAAGAATGGCAGCCTGGTAGCCGGAACCCGTTCCAACTTCCAGCACTTTAAAACTGGATAGTGGTTTGATCGCTTCGGTCATGTAGGCCACTATATAGGGCTGGGAAATGGTTTGGCCGTAGCCGATGGGCAAAGGGCGGTCATCATAAGCATTATTAACCTGGCCGGAAGGTACAAATTCATGTCTTTTCACCGTTCGCATTGCGGTCAACACTGCCGGGTCTTCCACTCCTCTCCGCTCAATTTGTTGCGTAACCATTTTTTCTCTTCGTTCTTTGTATGCGTCTTCCTGCCATGGCAGCACAAACAGCATCAATCCGATAAGAAATGAAGGACCCCACATAACCGGTTACATTAATTTCTTATCAAAATTACTCATTTTTCAGGTCCTGCGCTGCGGCTCAGTGCCCATTCTTATAAAGCCGCAACGACACCCTAAAAATGTCGTATTCTGCCCTTTTATTCAAGCGGGCTATCTTTATCTTTAGACCTGAAAATCCCCAAAACGAGAGGAAAAACAAAAAGCGATCAAATGAGAAAAGTAATTTTCGCGATCAACACAACCTTAGATGGCTGCGTTGACCATACCAGCGGCAATCCCAATGATGAAATGATGGAATACTTTACGGATCTCACGCGGGGGGCTGACACATT
The DNA here is from genome assembly GCA_035492595.1 of Puia sp. Classification (GTDB taxonomy): domain Bacteria; phylum Bacteroidota; class Bacteroidia; order Chitinophagales; family Chitinophagaceae; genus Puia. Next base: position 23,578 of record DATJJA010000029.1, on the reverse strand, counting down.
CGTCTACGGGCGTATAACCTATCAATTGATGGTTCCTTATTGGCCCGATATCGCAAAGAATCCTTCCGGACAGACAAAAGCAGACGTCGAATTCGCAAGGGCGTTCGATGCGGTTGACAAAATTGTCGTTTTCTCACAATCATTGGACAGGGCCGAAGGGAAAAAAACGAGAATAGTCCGTACGGGGCTTCACGACGAAATACTAAAATTGAAACAGGAACAAGGCAAAAATATTATGATAGGAGGTCTGAATCTCCTCTCGCAAATTATAGGGTCCGGTCTCATTGATGAATATCGTTTTGTCGTTCACCCGATCATAGCAGGAGAGGGGCGGAGGTTGCTGGAAGGTGTCAGCCTCCAGGAGAAGCTGCAATTAAAACTTGTCGAGTCAACCGTTTTTAAGGCAGGGGGTGTTGCGCTTCGGTACCAGGCTGCTTCCGCTGACTAACCGTAAGTAAGGTCTGTGCTCTGTCCGACCTCGATAATATATCCGTCCGGATCGCGGATGTAGCAGCGGATCTCGCCGTACTTGGGGATCGGCTCCGTGATGAATTCGGCTCCCCGGCTTTTCCATAGTTCGTAACAGGTCTGAATATCTGCAACACGGATATTCATAAAGCTGTTGATCCTGTCGGGGTCGGGGACGTTGAGCGTTACCGTCGGCTTGTCGGGAGTCGGGCCGCCTCCGATGTTGAGAATGAGCCATATATTTGCGAGCTGAAGGTAGGCAGGTGCGCCGCTGTTGTCGCCTCGGCTCAGAATGCGGGCGCCGAAAACGGTCTCGTAGTAACGAGCTGACCGGTCGATATCGGTGACGGTGAGGAATTGTGCGATGGTAAACCCGTTGCGGGGAGGCATCTCATAATGCGCATCGGTTGAGGCTGGTTCTTGTGTGTTCATGGCTGATGGCGTTTGGTTACACTACTGGCGAACAAAAAAGAAACGGCATTGGTTCGCCGGACCGGCGATTTTATAAATAACTTTAATAAAAGACCTTGAAAAAGCTACTGCTGACTGGCGGCGCTGCCATACAGCGTTCGTAGAGGCTTCTTCAAAACGGACCGGGATCGTGGCTTATGAAAGTGGTCATTATATTTTTGAAGACAACAGGCCGCTGGTGGTAATGGCTATCGTAAAAGCCTATGCCAACATTTCAGATGGCAGAAAGCGCGAAGAAATACTTCAGCGGGCGATGGATTATTCGATTATGGCGAGACGCTACTGAAGAATGGGCAAAAACAGGAAGCCATAAAAATGTACCAAAGATCAGTTGAATTAAATCCCAAAAGCGAACATGGAAAAAAAGTACTGGAAGAGCTTTTGCAGGGTGAAAATAGGAATTGAAATTTTGGACGTTTCTGGTAAAATGTTGGTTGTCTTAGAGCGCGATGGTGGGAAATTTGGCTCCTATGAAGGGGAATGTAGGGCGGGATGCGCGAGATCACGGCGGATATTGTCTCGTTCCGAACGGCTTTTAGTAAGGCGAAGGGCTTGCTGGAGATGCAGGATGGCTTTATCGCTGTCTTCCCCGATGTTGAGATAGCCAAGCAGGTGGTGGTAAGGCGCATAATTGTCGAGCTTTAATTTTTCGGCCTCGCGGAGGCCGGCGGTTTTCCCTTGTAGTTTGGAGATGGCATAAGCGCGGTTAAGAGCGGCGACGGGGGAATAGCTGCGCAGCAATAGCCGGTTGTAGAGATTGAGGATGGCCTCCCATTTATCGGGAGTATCGCCCTTGTGGGTATGCCAGTAGGCAATGGCCGCTTCGAGATGATACTGGCTGGCGTCGGTGCCTCGCGCTGCACGATTCAAATAGAAATGTCCCTTTTCGATCAGTTCCATATTCCAGGCTTCGGGGTCCTGGTCCTCGTAACGGATGATCTCGCCGCGGGAGCCGATACGGGCATCCAGCCGCGAAGCGTGAAAGCACATTAATGCGAGCAGGGCGTTGACTTCCGGCAGATCGGTATCGGGGTGTTCGGTGAGCAGCAGGTTTAGCCGCATAGCTTCGAGGCAGAGGTCTTTGCGGACAGCCAGGTCATTGTGGCGGGAATAGTACCCTTCATTGAAAAGCAGGTATAGGGTGGAGAGTACGGCTGGTAACCTCGCAGAGGGGTCGCGTGGGAATTCCAGCGGGACCTTATTTTCCCGGAGTTTGTCTTTGGCCCTCTGCAGGCGTTTGGCCACGGTCTCCCGGTTGGTAAGGAAGGCGCCGGCGATCTCGTCGATGCCGAAGCCGCAAAGAATGCGCAGGGCAAGCGCCGTTTGTGACGAAGAGGGCAGGAGAGGCTGGCAGATGGCGAACATCATTTGCAACTGGCTGTCGCGGACGTTTTGCAGGGAGAGGTCGATGACGGGGTCTTCGGTATCATCGGCGGGCGGCATTCCGGGCTGCCGTTGCTGCAGCGCCTTTTTTCGCAGGAAATCGACGGCTTTGTTGGAGGCCACCTTGTACAACCAGGCTTCCGGTCGTTCGGGTATGCCTTTGAGTCCCCATGTTTCGGCGGCGGTGAGAAAGGTATCGCTGGCGATGTCTTCGGCTATGGCTACGTATTCGAGCCCAAAGCGGCGGCAGAGCACCGAGACGATCTTTTGGTACTCCGTCTTGAATAATTGAGGTAAAAGCTCTTTTTCAGCCATGTAATGATCCCCCACCTTTCGGCGGGGGAATTGATTTAAAGGTTGGGTGGAACGATCTGACGTACCTCTACGTTACCGCCGATCAGGGTGACGGGGCACCCCTTGGCGAGTTCGGCGGCCTCTTCGAGGGAGTCGGCCCGGACGATCGTGTAGCCCCCGAGCGCTTCCTTGATCTCGGCATAAGGACCATCGGTGATACGGTCGCCCGCGTGGATCACTTTGCCTTCGCTGGCAAGGCGGTTACCTCTGTCGACGAGCTTGTTTTGGGCTGCAATGCCACCCAGCCAGTTTTGCCACATTTTCATGGCATTTTGTAGTTCCTGCGGGGAGGGCTGGGCATCTGTGGAGCTGAAATCCCGGCGGAAGAGCAATAAGAATTCGTTCATAAATTGAATTTAACGTATTGTCGTTGGAAGGAGGCGGATATGGACAGCCCGGGCCGGATTTTTTTTAGATCGTCGTAGCGGTGGCGCCGGTTTAGAGTTCAAGCCGGCGCCTGCGAGGCATAAACTTACGTCGATAGAGTAAAATATGATAAATATTGATCAATATTTGTCAATTAATGAACAGGGGTGAATATCATAAACTTTGAAATTTGAAACGATTTGCAAGTTTTGGAAACAGAAAAATATAATGCCTGATGAGAGTAAGAGTATACACCCACCTTGTTATTGCTATTTTTTTCATGAGGCCGTCCTTGCATGCACAAGGCAGGAGGGCCGACTACCTACGGGCCGATCTGATCAGGGGCGCCATGAATTCCAGGATATATTATAGTCCAGACTCCGTTCACTGGATTGAAAATGAAAACAAGTGCTGGTACGCACAAAATACGCCCGATGGGAAAACTTTTATGCTCGTGGATGTCGACTCATTGAGTCAGCATCCTGCTTTTGACCGGTCGACGCTGGCCGAAAGTCTTTCGAGCCTCTCAGGCAGGAAAACGGATGCCGACAAGCTCCCTTTTGATGACATACATTTCACGAATAAGGACCGGGTCATAGAATTCGAGGCGTATGGCGAAAAATGGCAGTATGACCTGGCCAGTCGGCAATGCACTAAGCAGGGCCAAAGGGAGACCCCGTCACCCGGCAATCCCAGGGTTCAAAGAGAAGAGATCCCCGATCAAATTGTTATTTCTCCCGACCGGCAAAAAAAGGCGTTTATCAGATACGGCAACCTGTTTGTTCAACAGGTAAAAGGAGATACCACTCCGGTTCAGCTAAGCTATGACGGGTCACCGGGAGAATACTATTCGGCGCTGTATATGCGATGGTCGCCCGATTCCAGGAAACTGGCCACCTACAAAATAGTTCCGGCGGAGACGCACCTGGTATATTTGATAGAATCTTCTCCTGCTGATCAGTTACAGCCAAAATTGCATTCACGAAACTATTTAAAGCCGGGGGACAGGCTGCCAGAGTGTACACCCGAACTATTTGATATAATAGATAAAAAACGAATACCGGTTTCGGGGCTTACGCTGGATCAGCAATATAGCCTCAGCCCGCCTGCCTGGAGAAACAGCAGTCAGAGCTTTACGTTCGAATACAACAGGCGGGGTTGTCAATTATACCAGGTGATTTCGGTGGGTGCGCAGTCAGGCATAATGAAAGCGGTAATAACGGAATCCAGCAATACATTTATCAATTACAATAATAAACGCTACAGGTATGATGTTAGTGATGGCAGGGAAATTATCTGGGCATCGGAAAGAGACGGCTGGAATCATTTATACCTGTATGACGGCACAACAGGAAAAATTATCAACCAGATCACCAAAGGAAAATGGGTGGTGAGGAATGTCATACATGTCGATGAGAAAAACAGGACGGTACTTTTTACAGGCAGTGGTATGAAGGAGGGGGAGGACCCTTATCTTCTTCACTATTACCGTATCAATTTTGACGGTTCGGGCTTACGGGACCTCACTCCGGAAAATGCGAATCACGTTGGATTTTTCTCTCCCGATTTCAGTTGTTTTGCAGATATCTATTCCCGCATCGATTCTCCACCGGTAACGGTAATGCGAAAATCGGATGACGGGAAAATCATGATGGATCTTCAAAAATCGGATATAACGTCTTTGCTTAAGACGGGATGGAAGATACCGGAGCCTTTTCATGCAAAAGGCAGAGATGATTCTACTGATATATGGGGAATAATTGTGAGGCCGAGCAATTTTGATCCAAAGAAAAAATATCCTGTTATCGAGTATATCTATGGTGGACCGCATAACTCATTCGTGCCGAAAAGTTTCATTTCGCAGCCGGCCCCGGGCGACTATCGTACGTGGACAGCCCTCAGTGAACTCGCGGAACTCGGTTTTATCGTTGTGCAGATCGACGGGATGGGGACTTCCAATCGTTCTAAAGCGTTCCATAATGTTTCCTGGCAGAATTTAAAGGACGGGGGTTTTCCTGATCGTATTCGATGGATCAGGGCCGCGGCAAAGCAGTATCCCTGCATGGATACTTCCCGTGTCGGGATATATGGCAATTCCGCAGGCGGTCAGAACGCTGTCGCCGCGCTGTTATTTCATCCCGAATTTTATAAAGTATCGGTATCCTCCTCCGGCTGCCACGACAACCGAATGGATAAATTAGGGTGGAATGAGCAGTGGATGGGGTATCCTGTAGGACCACAATACGCCGAATCATCCAATGTTACGAATGCCTGGCGTCTTAAAGGGAAACTGTTATTGATCCTGGGCGAGATGGACACCAATGTTCCTCCCGAGTCAACATTACAATTGGTTAATGCCCTGATAAAAGCAAATAAGACATTTGACTTCCTAGAAGTACCGGGAATGGATCATTCACTGGGTGGAGACTATGGAGAGCACAAAAGAAGGGATTTTTTTGTGACCCATTTGTTGGGGCTGAAGCCTCCCGGCTGGGAAGGGATGGCTGAATAATAAATGTGTGGCGATAAAAAATTAATTTTTTATCGCCACACCATCCGGTCAATACTTGATCGGACTTCCGAAGTTGATAGCCGATTTGATGAATGCTCTTAATTTCTCCGTGGCTTTGATCCTGTCTTTCATTCTTAAATACATCATATGGCCACTCTCATAACCCGCCCATTCCATACGATCCTGCAGATTGCCGGCCTGATCTATCTGCCACATGCTGTATTTGGCATTAAAGAAATCACATGCCCCATCGTAATAGCCGGACTGTACGAGCAGATGCAGGGCTGGATTTTGTCTCATGGCATCGCCTAAGTCGTTACCGGTATTGTTGTTTTCCTGGTTCCACGGACGTACCGGACCGAAAACATAGTATTTCAGGTCCGTTTTATACCCCAATTCATTTTTCAGGTAGTCGTTCATGGCGGGTGAAAAGGCGTTATTCCATTCTGTCTGTTCCGGATTATAGTCGTTGACCTCACCGGCATTCTTCTTATCCAGTCCCAAGTAGCGCGAATCCAGCCGTCCGATGGTATGTCCCTGTTTTCTAAGCAGCTCTTTCCAGAATTGTTGCGAGGAAAGGTCTAAGTTATTCGCGGTATAGACTGCCGCTTCAACGCCGGTATATTTTGCCAGTTTGCCGGCAACTGCCGCACGGGAAGCCTTATCCAGCATACCACCCTTTGCCAGAGCAGGAAGCAGTTCATTGATCGTGAAATTTTCTACCTCGGGCAGAAAATCTTCTATTTTCTTTTGCTGATACTCCGGGGCCAATTGTTTGTGATACCAGGCTGTAGCTGCAAAATAGGGAGTTTTCAACGCTCCTGCCAGGGGGCCCGGTCTATCGATACCCAGCGTTGTGGGAGAAACCAATATAACACCATTGAGATACATAAACTGAGTTTTTTGAAGTTCCAGGGCAAGTCCTGAAACCCTTGTAGTCCCATAGCTTTCACCTATTATAAATTTCGGGGACTTCCAACGGTTATACCTTGTTACAAAAAGGCTGATCCACTGGGCCAGATATTTTATATCTTCATTTACCCCGAAGAATAAACTGCCCGGCACATCTTTTCCGGTTTTCCTGGAATAACCGGTGTTGACAGGATCCACATAAACTATATCTGCTTCATCGAGTAAAGAGTAAGGGTTGTCCCGCATGCCGTAAGGCTGGATCGGGTTGCCTTCATCATCGATTTGCAGTAATCGCGGTCCGGTGTATCCGATTTCCATCCAGAGCGAAGCCGTTCCAGGACCTCCGTTGAAAGAAATCAATAAAGGGCGTTTCGTCCGGTCCTCGATTCCCTCTCTTTCATAATACGTGTAAAATACGCCCGCAATCGGTGATCCTTCCTCGTTATAGACAGGCAAGGTACCCGCATAGGCCGTATAGGGTATGCTGGCGCCCCTGATAACGGAGGAATGCCTGGTAATGACCGTACTATCCGGAGCCAGTACTGCTTTTTTTGAAGGAGGCAGCGGATTTTGATAGGCGGGATCAGAACTGGTTGCCATCCTGTCTCTTCCAGGAGACGGCGGCCGTTGCGCGATCGCACAAACCGAGATAAAGAGAACAGATGTCAGTGTTACGAGGAGTTGTTTTCTCATACCATTTTCGATTTTAAATTTATTGATGGGGAAATGTTTTGCTGTGCGAACTAAAATTCACGCAGCTGGTTCGAAAAGCATTCTATGTTTTTACCTAATCCTATCCATATTTTACCCTTTTAACGAATTACAATTTTTACTATGTTAATATCGTAGAAACAAATATCAATTTTCAAGTAGTATTGTGTCTGTTTTTTAATAAACTTCGATTGCTTCTATAGTATTTCTTACCCAGCCACTGAAATTAAGGTACATTACAAAATATAATATATAACCATTTCCTATTAGTTTCTACCTGGTAGCCTGATCGATCCGAAGCTCATCGGGAGAAATTCGCCTGTTACGACTGCGCCATATGATCCAACTGGAACCAGGGGATTTGTATCATATATTATTCACCAAAACAAACTGCTAACATGAAAACATGGGTCATTTTTATTATCCCGCTATTTTATTGCTCCATTTGCTTTTCCCAGGGAAAGATCATATCGGGAAAAGTTGTCTCGGCGGATGACCAGTCTCCGGTCTCGGGCGCAACTGTAAAAGCCGGCCATTCAGGAAAGGCGGTTGTTACGAATTCGGACGGGTCATTCTCTATCGGAATGAGTCCGGGAACCGAGCTTATCATAACCTATATAGGCTATGAAGAGCAGCGTATTAAAGCGGGTGGGCTTGCGTCTCCGGTGGTAATACAGCTCAACAAGACGAACAAGCAGCTTGACCAGGTAGTCGTCACAGCGTTAGGGATCTCCCGCGACAAAAAGTCACTGGGTTATGCAAGCCAGGAGGTTTCCGGGGCAGATCTCAACCGGGTGCCTGCCACCAACGTGACGAATGCGCTTTCAGGGAAAGCCGCGGGGGTACAGGTTATACAGAACAATAATTTCGGCGGATCAACCAATGTCGTCATACGGGGAAACAAATCGCTGACGGGTAATAACCAGGCCCTGTTTGTTGTTAACGGAGTGCCAATCGACAACTCGACATTTAATCAGACTGGTCAGACGCAGTCCGGAGGGGGGTATGACTATGGGAACCTGGCGTCGGACATCAATCCTGACGATATAGAATCGGTAAATATTCTTAAAGGCGCCGCCGCCACCGCCCTGTATGGTTCAAGGGCCGCAAACGGCGCCATTATCATCACGACAAAGAAAGGAAGTAAGGGGCAAAAAGCGGTAATGGAAGCCAATTCCGCTGTTACCGTTGGAGTAATCGACAAATCTACCTGGCCCGACTATCAAAAACAATATGGAGTAGGCTATGGTAAAATATATGGCCCGGGCCTGAATGCTTTTTTCAATCAGCAGGATGTCAACGGCGATGGCGTGCCTGACCAGGTATCCCCGCTGGCAGTATATGGATCGTACGGGGGTCCCTTTGATCCGAGTTTGATGGTGTACCAATGGAATGCGTTCGATGTTCAATCGCCGTATTACCATAAGGCCACGCCCTGGGTAGCCCCCAAAAATGGGCCTATCGCATTTTTTGAGACGCCTGTTACCACCAGTAATGAGTTCTCCATTGCAGGAGGTACCAGCGATGGAGGATCGTACCGTTTCTCCTATCTGAATAATTACCAGAAAGGATTGGATCCGAATAGTACCATCAGGAAAAACGGCTTTGATCTGAATGTTTCCTTTAAGCCGACCAAAAACCTGACCGTTTCCGGTAGCGGCAACTACTCGGTAACAGAGGGAATAGGCAGGAATGAAACTGGTAATGAATCCGCGAAAAGCGGTGGAAACTATTCTGCCGTAGTAAGAGAATGGTGGCAAACGAATGTTGATATAAAGCAGTTAAAGGACGCCTATTTCACGACCCATAGAAATGTAACCAATTACGTAGGCGGGACGATCGATAATCCCTATTGGGTGAGATATCAAAACTATGAATCGGATAAGCGGAACCGTTTTTACGGGCGCATGGGACTTAATTATAAGATCAATTCCTGGCTAAATGTCGACGGACGTATCTCCGCTGACAGCTATTCCTATTTGCAGGAAGAAAGGACAAACAACGGGACCCTTGGTCAGGTGGGCCAATATACGAGGCGGAATATAACGGCTTCGGAAGTCAATTATGACCTGATGTTGAACTATAATAAAAATATTACAGACAAGTTTAATGTCAGCGGTGTGTTCGGAACCAATATACGGCGCAATGATTTCAGCCAGGTTTCTATGCAGACCACCGGAGGCCTGATCATACCCGGGCTGTATTCGATCTCCAACTCTTTCAGTCAGCCTCCCGCCCCTGTGGAGACAGACCAGCATATAGGTGTCAACGGTATCTACGGTCTGGTATCTTTGGGATATGACAATACCATTTTCGTAGATGTTACCGGCAGAAGTGACCATGCTTCCACTTTGCCGAAAGACAAGAGTACCTTCTTTTATCCTTCAGTAGCTACCAGTTTTGTCTTCTCCAATTTATTAAAGAGCAGTGTGCTGACCTATGGAAAACTGAGACTGAATTATGCCCAGGTCGGCAACAGCGCCCCTGCCCAGAGCCTGGTGGATATATTGTACAAGCCTACGCCTTTCGGTTCGGTACCGATGTATGGACTGAATAGTATAAAAAACAATAACCAGCTGTTGCCGGAAAATACGAACAGTTATGAAGCAGGCGCTGAATTGGGATTTTTTAAGAACAGAAGACTGCGTTTGGATGTTTCCGTCTACAAGACAAATACAAAAAACCAGATCATTCCTGTTGCGGTAACACCCGTAACCGGTTACGCCCAAAAGTATGTGAACGCGGGGGAGGTTCAGAACAAGGGAATCGAGATCATGCTTGGTGGAACGGCCGTGCAGAGGGAAGACTTTTCCTGGAATATAAAAGTCAACTGGTCAAGGAATATCAGTAAAGTCGTATCTCTTTTTGAAGGTGTGAACAATCTCCAATTAGCAGCTCCCCGCGGCAACGTCACAATAAACGCTACACTGGGAAATCCATACGGAACACTGATGGGCAAAGATTTTATTTACCTCAACGGCAAACGGGTGATCGACCAGACCACCGGGCAATATAAGATCACCTCTACGGTAAATAATGTCGTGGGCAACGTAAATCCGGACTGGAAGGGTGGTATCAGCAATGATTTTCAGTATAAGAATTTCAGCCTTGACTTCCTGGTCGATATACAACATGGAGGGGATATTTTCTCCAGCGACATGGCCTACGGATATCAGAACGGTCTATACGTCAATACGGTAGGGTTAAACGATCTGGGCAAGCCCATGAGAAATCCCCTGTCGGCCGGCGGAGGTATTATCCTCGACGGGGTAGATCCCAATGGCAAGAAGAATACGGTGAGGACGGCTCTCGATGCATACAACAATGCGCTTGGCGTGAATAAATCACCAGCCCGCGCCTTTGTATACGATGCGTCTTATGTTAAACTGAGGGAAGCCTCTTTAACCTATACTCTTCCGACAAAAATGCTGGCACCAACCTTTATTCACGCGTTGAGTATTTCTGCAATAGGGACTAACCTGTGGATCATTCATAAAAATCTTCCCTACTCCGATCCCGAAGGAGGGGCGAGTGCGGGTAATATTCAGGGGTACCAGTTAGGGCCATTGCCCGCGACAAGAAATATCGGGTTGAAACTTAAACTTCAATTCTAAAAAATAATTCAACCGCAATACGATGAGAAATATTATAATCATATTCGTCATTTCCCTATTGTTTTCTTCGTGTTCCAAGAATTTGGAAAGCCTCAATACGAATACGAAGGACGCAACGCAGGCGGATGCAGGAGCTTTTTTTGCCTATGCCGTAAAATGGACGTCCGATGCAATGCAAACAATTACTTACGGGACGACAGGCGATCCGTTCAGCATAAGCCGGTTCCTGACGCAGCAGGTCTCCTGCAATACGTATACGGATGGCACTAATTACTTCACCCAGTTTACCTGGTCAAGCTGGTACAGCAACGTGGTAAATAATCTTGCTGCTGCAAAAACTGTCGTCGCTGCGACCGCACCCATCGATCAGGCCGGCACCATACAGAAAAAGAACAGGACGGCCCTCATCGAGATCATGAATGTATACGCTTATTCCAAACTGGTAGAGGCTTTCGGAAATATTCCCTATACGGATGCGGGGAATATCAACAACCTGTCTCCTAAGTACGACGATGCAAATACCATTTATACCGACCTGTTCAAGAGGCTTTACAGCGCCATTGACAGCCTGAATACAACCGGGACCGGCTTCGGGAGCTATGATCTTGTCTATGGAGACAAGATCGCCCAATGGAAAAAATTTGCGAATTCACTTTTGTTGCAGATGGGTTTGCGTATCATGGATGCGAATCCAACACTGGGCGCAAAAGCAGTGCAGGACGCTGTGGCCGGAGGTGTCTTTACGGGTAATGGAGACAATGCGCAGCTGGTCTATTTGAATGCGCAGCCCAATACCAATCCGCTATGGGTTTCCCTTGCCGTTGGAAACCGGCAGGATTTTATAGCGGCAGCTCCTTATGTGGATGCGCTGAATAGTCTGAATGACCCCAGAAGGGCTGTTTATTTCACTACTGTGAACGGTAACTATGTAGGCGCCCCTTACGGACAGCCGTCGGATTACAATTCATTTTCACATTTTGGCGCGCTCTTCTATACACCGGTGCTGCCGGGTATCCTGCTGGATGATGCGTCGGTAGAGTTCTTCCTGGCTGAAGCCGCAGAAAGGGGCATTCTGGGTTCACCGGCGGACGCCGAAAGTCATTATAATGCCGCGATCCGGGCTTCTTTTGCCTATTATAGCGTTACTGGCGTGGACGCCTATCTGACGCAGCCTTCAGTAGCTTATACTACTGCCGCAGGGGACTGGAAACAAAAAATAGGCATGCAAAAATGGCTCGCCTTGTTCAACCAGGGCCCGGAAGCATGGACCGAATATCGCCGGCTTGACTGGCCGAAATTAACGGCTCCCAAAAATGCGTTTGTCAATATCGTTCCGGTGAGATTGTTGTATCCTTCGACAGAACAAACGCTGAATGGAGCTAACTGGAAGGCGGCGTCGACTGCGATCGGGGGCGATTTGATGACTACTAAATTGTTTTGGGACAAATTTTAATTAATTGTTGACCTTTTTTATGATCAGACAAAAAAAGCTGGCGGCGATATTTCTTTTCAGTTTATTTCTATCTCCATTTTTCATGTATGCCCAGGAATTGAAATTGCAGGATATCATGAAGGGAGACAGGTGGACAGGCGTATCTCCGGAAAATATTCACTGGAGTCCGGACAGTCGTACGATCTACTACGACTGGAATCCTGACTTAAAGAACAGCAATATCGTTTATAAAGTGACCACCGGCGATCTTCGGCCGGTATCAACGGATTCGGCGGCCGCAACCCGGAACACTATGATACCCGGCCGGGCCCGGGAAGTATATTCGGCGGACCGGTCTAAAATTTTGACCGAGACATACGGCGATATTGTCCTGAATGATTGGAGCAGAAATGAAAGGAAATATATCACTCATACCCTGGAAAGGGAAAGCAATCCTATGTTTGTCCTGCACGATTCCATGATCGTGTATCAAAGCGGCGATAATTTGTTTTGTACTCCGCTGAATGGCGGCGACCTGGTCCAGTTGACAAACCTGGTCAGGCCGGGTGAAGCAGATGGCGTCAAACCAAACGAGTATGATATATTATACCAACAAAAACAACTGCGCAATTTTTCAACTCTCCGGTCAAGAGAGGAAGCAACAGCACAACTTCGCCGTTCACAAAGGAAGATCAGTTCCTCCTATCCCAGGGCGTTCGTTCTTGAAAAAGGCAGCCGCCTGTCGAATGCGACTGTCAGTCCCGATCTGCGATTTATCATTTTTACTATACAAAAGCCTGTAGAGAACAGGTCAGTGATCGTTGCTGACTATGTTACCCGATCGGGATTTACGGATCCCGTCGCTGTTCCGAACCGGACCAAGGCGGGCAGCTATAGTCCGGAAAGTAAAAGTTACATCTATGACAGGCAAAGAGATTCGATTTATCCGGTGGCTATTTCAATGATACCGGGAATAAAAGACCTACCCGCCTACCTGGGAGATTATCCTTCCTTACAAGCGAAAATGCGCAAAGAGGACAAGGACAGAAATCTGACGATCACAGACCTTGTATGGAATGGAAACGGCTCGCACCTGGCGGTAAATATTGTCGCAGCCGACCACAAAGACCGATGGATCATGCTGCTTGACCCTCTTACGGGAGGGTTGAGCGAGATAGACAGGCAACATGATGAGGCCTGGGTTGCGGGGCCAGGAATCAACAGAGGTGTCAGCCTGGGTTGGATCAACGAGGATCTTCTCTATTTCCAAAGCGAGGCTACGGGCTATTCGCATATCTATACGATGGATGTGAAAGGCAATACGCGCAAACAGCTGACTTCCGGAAAGTATGAGGTGCAATCGCTTCTGTTGTCGAAAGACCGTCGTTTCTTTTATTTTACGGCCAACAAAAAAAATCCGGGTATCTATCATTTTTATAAATTACCGGTCAGCGGCGGCGAACCGGAGCAATTGACGGCGATGGATGGCGAAAATGAAGCATCGCTTTCGCCGGATGAAAAATGGATCGCGATCAGGTATTCCTATATCAATCAGCCCTGGGAGCTGTATCTGCAGGAAAACAAGGCAGGCGCCAAAGCCCGGCAGGTAACGCATTCGACAACTGCCGCATTCAATGCGTACAAGTGGAAGATCCCGGAGACGGTGTCTTTTACCGACAGCTCCGGCGCCGATGTATACGCGCATGTCTATGTTCCGGCAAAGCCCGATCCGAACAGGCCGGCCATCGTATTCGTCCATTCCAACGGTTATTTGCAGAATGTTCACTATGGGTGGAGCTATCATTACCGGGAATATATGTTCAATAATCTCCTGCTGGATGCTGGTTATACGATCATCAATGTCGATTATGCCGGCAGTTCGGGATACGGGCGTGATTTTCGCACCGGTATTTACCGCTATATGGGAGGAAGAGATCTGGAGAGTTTAGTGGACGGCGTCAGGCTGCTGGTGCAGAAATACCATGTTAATCCGGATAGGGTAGGCCTGTACGGTGGATCCTATGGCGGGTTTCTGACATTAATGGCGATGTTTACCAGGAGCAATGTTTTTGCGGCCGGGGCTGCGCTGCGCGCGGTGAACGACTGGTCCAACTATAATCAGCGGTATACAACAGAAATATTGAACGATCCTTTGTATGATACGATATCGTACAGGAGAAGCTCTCCCTTGTTCTTTGCGGACGGGCTAAAGGGACATTTATTGATGACTCATGGAGTTATCGATATGAATGTTAATTTCCAGGATGCGGTACTGACGAGCCAGCGACTGATCGAGTTGGAAAAAGATAATTGGGAGATGGCCATTTATCCCCTGGAAGATCATGATTTTGCAGATGCCAACGCCTGGTTGGATCAGTATAAAAGAATTCTCCGGCTGTTCAATGATAATCTTAAAAAATGAGACACATGAGATCACGGATATACGTTATTCTTGGTTTATTAACATTGCTTCCTTGTTTAATGGCCAGCAGTCAGTCTCCTCTCAAGGCGCCGCCCAGAAAAGAAGGTGAGGGTCCATGGAGCCAGCTCATTATCAGGGGTGTGATCCTGATAAATGGCACGTTGGCCCCTCCGATGGGTCCGGTGGATATCATAGTGGAGAATAATCGCATAGTAGACGTGCAGGTCGTTGGTACCCCTGGGCTGCCCATCGATCCGAAAAAGAGGCCGGCCCTGAAACCCGGGGGTAAGGAGTTGAACGCCGAGGGCATGTACCTGCTGCCGGGTTTTGTAGATACGCACGCACACATCGGCGGAGCCGCGCAGGGGACCACCGCGGAATATGTCTTCAAATTATGGATGGCGCATGGAATTACGACCATCGTAGACCCGGGTTGCAGCAACGGGCTGGACTGGGTGCTGGAGGAAAAATCAAAAAGCAGCCGCAACGAGATCACCGCGCCACGCATCAAGGCTTATACGCGTTTTGGGGCAAAAAGCCCGACACCCATTATTACGCCTGACCAGGCGCGGCAGTGGGTGAGGGAGAACGCGAAACAGGGCGCAGATGGAATAAAATTTTTCGGCTCTCCACCTGAGATCATGGCGGCCGCACTGGACGAGAACAAAAAGCTCGGCCTGCGCTCGAAAATGCATCATTCCCAAACCTACGTGGGCGGCTGGAATGCCCTGAGCAGCGCCCGGGCAGGCCTGACCTCGATGGAACACTGGTATGGGCTTCCGGAAGCTCTATTTGCCGATCGGACGGTGCAGAACTATTCTCTCGATTATAACTACCAAAACGAGCAGGATCGTTTTGGGGAGGCGGGAAGTCTTTGGAAGCAGGCTGCTCCGCCTTATTCAGAGAAATGGAACGCAGTGATGAAAGAAATGATCTCGCTGGACTTCACGCTGTCGCCCACTTTTTCCATTTATGAAGCAAACCGGGATCTGATGCGGGCCCGATGTGCCGAATGGCACCAGGACTACACGCTGCCGAGCCTGTGGGAATTCTATAAGCCGAGCTGGAATTCGCATGGTTCCTACTGGCATAGCTGGGGTACAGAACAGGAGATCCAATGGAAAGAAAATTATAAACTCTGGATGACTTTTGTCAACGAGTACAAGAACCGGGGCGGCCGGGTTACGGTGGGTACAGATGCCGGTTTTATTTATGAACTCTATGGCTTTTCCTATGTCCGCGAACTGGAGTTACTCAGGGAGGCGGGCTTTCATCCTCTTGAAGTGATCAAGGCTGCCACCCTGAGCGGCGCGCAGGCGTTGGGAATGGATAAAGAAATTGGCAGCGTTGAACCAGGCAAGATGGCCGATTTTGTCATCACCGAAGAGAACCCGCTGACAAACCTCCAGACTTTATATGGAACCGGAGCCATCCGGCTGGTGGAAAACAACCAGGTGGTCCGGGTTGGTGGAGTAAAGTACACGATCAAAGATGGCATTATCTACGATGCAAAAAAATTACTGGCCGATGTGAAAAAAATGGTGGACGACGAAAAGGCAAAAACAGGGTACAGGATCGTCCAGCCCGGCGTAAAAAATTGACTGGCGGTCCTGGTTGGTAGCACCGCCATTTACAAGTAAAAGCTATCCGGAAACAAAGGAAATAATTGACAACGATGTCTGCACCCATTGCTGCATAACGTTCTGCGATAGCCTTACCCAGGCTAAGCGATACCGCCGTTGGTGCCAAAGTTTTTGGCATTGATCCATTTTGCTTCATCGCTTGCCAGGAAAAGTACCAGTTCCGCAATGTCAGATGGTTGACCAATACGATTAAAGGGCGACAGGGAAGCCAGAAAGTCGATCGTTGACTGGGACTTTCCTTTGATGAACAATTCTGTGTTGGTAGGACCGGGGGAGATAGAGTTGACATTTATTCCGCGTGTCCCGACTTCTTTGGAAAATACCCTGGTCAATTGTTCAACGGCTGATTTTGTAGCCGCATAGGTGGAATAACCTGGCAATATCAGCCGGTTGTTAGATGAGGAAAAGTTGATCACGGTGCCATTATTGGCCAGCTTTGTTGCCGCCTCGCGCATCGTGTTAAATGTGCCACGTACGTTGATGTCAAACTGATGGGTGAAATCATCATCGGTAGTGTCTTTCAGGAATTTGGTGATCATGATGCCGGCATTGTTTATCAGCACGTCGATACGGCCATAGTGGGAAATTGCCGCGTCAAACATTTGCTTTACTTCATCTGACTTGCTGACATCAGCCTGTAGGGCAATTGCATCGCCGCCTTGCTGCCGGATCTGGTCAACCGTTGCTTCAGCGGTTTCACGCCCGCCGACATAGTTGATAATTATTTTTGCGCCGGCACCTGCCAGTTTAAGGGCCACTGCCCTATTTCAATACCGGTAAAAGGTTCATGCAAGAGATCATTGAATGGGAGCCCTTTAACAAATATTCTTTTTCGTTCAACCCCGAGGCGGGATTTAAGGTTTGTCATTTTTTTGAGCTTTCCAGGGGAGTTTTCAGAATTCCAATGGGTGAATATTTACTTTCCAGTGAAGGTCAAAGGACATGTTTGACGTTAGGTACAACCTATTCCATGGACAGGAGATTTTATAGATTTCTTCATTTCCCGGTATGGCTTATTTTGAAGATATTTCAGCGCTATTTACTGACTTCAATAAAACACATTAGTCAAAGAAATGAATGCGATAAGAATTGAAGAGTCTATTATAATTGAGGAACTTCCGGAACTGGTTTTCGATTTTACCCAGGATTACGGCAAACGCCTGCATTGGGATACGTTCTTAAAAAGAGCCGATCTGCTGGACGGAGCGAGTAAAGCAGGAAAAGGGGTGAAAGCGTATTGTGTAGCAAAAAACGGGCTCGCCATGGTGACTGAATATATTACCTTCAATAGGCCGGAGGTCACCGCAATTAAAATGACAAAGGGTCCTTTCCTATTTAGGTCGTTTTTAGGTTCATGGCGATTTAGACTTAAAAGCGCGGGAAAGACAGAGGTTGTATTCCTGTATTCATTTACCCCGAGATTCCCATTTGTACTGCTGTCGGGACTTATAAAACGGAATCTTCATAAGAATGTAAGACAGAGACTAATCGACCTTAAGCAAAGTATTGAACAAATGGACAAGAAGCCTGACGGGAAGACTGGCCGTTGACGGTTTCAAAACTGATCAGGGCCGAAAAGAAATTAAAAACAATCAAATGAGAAAGTTAATTTACCCGATCAACCTGAGCATCGACGGCTGCTTCAACCATACCATCGGCGTACCTGGCGCAGACTTGTTCGAATTTTATATTCAACTCGTCCGCGATGCCGGCCTGATGGTCTATGGGCGGAAAACCTATCAATTGATGGTTCCCTATTGGCCCGATATTGCCGGGAACCCTCCCGGCGAGACCAAAGAAGACAAAGAGGACTACGAGTATGCCCTGGCATTTGACGCCTGTGACAAGATTGTCTTTTCACGGACCCTGGAAGAGGCGGAAGGAAAAAACACGAGAATTGTTCGCACCGGCCTAAAGGAAGAAATACTTGCGTTGAAAAAAGAACCAGGGAAAGATATTTTAGTAGGGGGAGTGGATATTCCTTCGCAACTCATTGAACTTGGACTGATCGATGAATACTATTTTATGGTTATGCCGATCATTGCGGGGGATGGGAGGCGGTTGATGGATGGCATTGGCCTGCGGGAGAAATTACAATTAAAACTTGTTGAAACAAGGACTTTTGGATCAGGAAGCGTGCTGCTTCATTACCTTAAGAAATAAACAATTTGTATGGTTGTACAGGATTGGCTTCTCGATTCGGATCCTGCTATCCGCTGGCAGGTATTACAGGATCTCGCCCATGCGCCGGCCGAAGTAGCCGCAGCGGAACGCGCGAAGGTAGCTACCGTGGGCTGGGGCGCCCGACTTCTGGCATTGCAGGGCGAAGATGGCCAATGGGCAGGAGGCGCGTGCTTCCCGGCGCGCAGTCTTCAACCGGAACCAATGGAGCCAGGCCAGCCCTGGACCTCCACGCTGCCGACACTCCAGTTGCTGCGGGATTTCGGGGTAGACCCGCGCGCTGGCCGGGTGCAGTGGGCGGTGGCGCAGGTCAGGGACCATTGTTGTTGGGAGCACGCCGGGCAACCTTTCTTCAGCGGGGAGGTCGAGCCGTGTATCAATGGCAGAACAGTCACATTGGGTGTGTATTTTGGTCAAAATGTGGATGGGGTGGTTTCCCGCCTCTTAGGTGAGCAGCTCGGAGACGGTGGATGGAATTGCGAAGCAGAGAACGGTTCCGTTCATTCGTCGTTTGCGACGACGATCAACGTCCTGGAAGGATTGTTAGCGCATGAGCGCGCCACAGGCGGCTCCGCGGAATCCATTGCGGCCCGGCGCCGGGGCGAGGAGTACCTTCTCGAACGAAAACTATTCCGGCGTAAGAGTACTGGCGGGATCGTCAATCCTGCCTGGTTGCAATTCTCATTTCCCATCCGCTGGCACTACGACGTGCTGCGTGCACTCGAATACTTCCGCTCAGCAGGGGATGCGCCTGACCCGCGGATGGACGAAGCGATCGACTTACTTCGATCCAAACAGCAGCCCGATGGCACCTGGCTGCTGGAGAACACACATCCCGGCAAGGTTCACTTTGCGCTGGAGAACGGTGATGGTCAGCCCAGTAAATGGAATACGCTGCGGGCGCTGCGCGTCCTAAGCTGGTATGAGCGGTCTGCACCTAATTTTTAGACGCGAGCGTTTTTAGAATATGGATAAGGGTAAGCATTTGCGAAAAAATGTCATTATTTTCCTGTTGAAAAATAGCTTTTTTTCGATAATTTGTTTTTATGCTGCGAAACTATTTACACATTGCCTTCCGAAATATCCGCCGCAATAAATTATATAGCCTGGCGAATGTAGGTTGTCTGGCTATCGGCATTGCCGTTGCCATGATCATTATGCTATATGTGGTGCATGAACATAGTTATGACCAATGGCAGACGAACGCCACGCGTATTTTCAAGGTTAGTTCCACTATTAAATATGGTAATTCAAGCCTGGACATCGAAGAGTTAGGCTACCAGGTTGGGCCGTTGGCGCTGCGATCTGATAGTCATGTCGAGAGCTATACACGAGCTTTCAAACCCTTTCAACCTCCTGTTCTGCAATTGACGACACTTGCGGGCTCGAGTTTTACCGCAGAGGCTCCTGTCCTGTTCGCCGACTCGAATTTCTTTCATTTTTTCAGCTTTCGTTTAGTCAGGGGTAATCCGGACGAGGTGCTACGCCGTCCTTTTACGGTAGTTTTGTCGGCAAGAGCGGCCAGAAGATTTTTTGGGAACGCCGATCCTATCGGTAAAGTCATAATTTATAGTCAGGATTACCAGCTGGAAGTCACGGGAATATCTGCTGACCCACCATCCAATTCTACTATCAACTACGACCTGGTCGTATCGGGCTCCAGTTTATCCACAATGAAAGACATGGCTGATGCGGTTAAGTCGGAAAATATGCAGCTCGGGTATTTCCAGACATGGCTTTTATTGAAAGATCCCTCCGCTGCCGGAGAAATAGGGCAGACGATCGGTCGAGTTTCAAAATCCTTTGAGGCCAAAAGTAATGAGCCGGGTATCTTCCATCTGACGGCTCTGCCGGGGGTTCATCTGCACAAAGATCCCGGGTATTCCAATATTCGTTATCTAACAATCTTTCCAATGGTAGCAGGCCTGGTTCTGCTACTGGCGCTGATCAATTACATCAGCTTATCGACGGCCCGCGGGACCATGCGGGCGAAAGAAGTAGGTGTGAGAAAAGTACTGGGAGCTGGCAGGTTTAGCATTGCCAGTCAGTTCTATAGCGAATCCACCATTTACGCGTTGCTGTCATTTATTACCGGAATCGGATTGTTCCTGCTTTTCCGGACGTTTTTTTTGCAGCAGTTGCAATTAAAGATCGACAGTTCTTTTCTGTTGACCCCTGAGATGCTTCTTTGTTTTGCCGGTTTGCTACTGATCGTGATCCTGGCCAGCGGGAGCTATCCCTCCCTGGTATTATCCGCTTTCAAACCCGTTGCCGTATTGTATGGTAAGGTCAGCCGCCAAAAGGGTAGCGAACGTGTTCGAAAAATTCTTCTCGTCTTTCAGTTCACCATTTCAATGTCGCTGATTCTTTGCAGCCTGATCATCCGGAAAGAACTGCATTTTCTCCGGCATGTTGATACCGGCATGGACCGCGAAAATGTGATCATGATATCCTTCAGCAAGAGTCTGTCCCATTACAATGCCTTCAAACGAGATGTGGAATCAATTCCAGGCATCCAAAAGGCAGCGACGGGTCAATACGAACCATACGAGGCGTACAACGTGTCCTCTACCATACCGCACGGTTCGGATAATCCCATCATGTTGCCGGTCATAACCGTGGATAGTGACTATGTATCTGTGCTTGGCCTTGCATGGCGTCAACGTCCCGCAGAACCTGGCGCAATGTACGGGCATAATAACATCCTGCTCAATGAAAGTGCTGTCGATAAACTGGGATTGCACGGCAGCCCCTTAGGCCAGACCATCAAAGTCTTTGGCAAGGATCGTGAAGTCTCCGGCGTTTTGCAGGATTTTAATTATGAGTCGCTCCAGGCAAAGATCGGTCCGTTATGTTTATTGCTACGCAAACCGGAAGATTCACTTTGGGGAATATCCGGCGGCGGGTGTCTTATTGCCAGGATACAATCCCACGTCAATCTCCCAACACTGATCGGCCGGCTGAAGGAGATATATGCGCGATACGATGCGCATAGACCTTTCGAGTATAGCTTCCTGGACGATATTTTCGATAGCCTGTATAAAACCGAGGATAGGTTGGAAGCGCTATTTAGCATTTTTACCGGGGTAACGGTCTTTATTGCCTGCTTAGGCCTCTTTGCGCTAGCGACCTTTAGCGCGAGGCAACGCATGAGGGAAATGGGAATCCGTAAGGTCCTGGGAGCCTCAGCCACGTCGATCGGGTTCCTGTTATTGCGCGACTTCCTACGGCCTGTCTTATTGGCCGTGCTGATCGCCAGCCCGCTGTCATGGTGGGTAATGCGTCTGTGGCTACAGGATTTTGCGTATCAAACGAGTATGTCCTGGTGGATATTCCCGCTGGCTGGACTGGGCTTGCTGCTGATTGCAGTCGCAACGGTATTGTCGAGAAGCCTGCACGTTGGCCGCGCTAATCCTGTAAATAGCTTGCGCACGGATTGAGAGTATTCCAACTTAAGGAAGCACGCATTCGGATTTGGCGGATCTTGCTATTCGCGGTATTTTTAATCTGGCGGCCATATTGTCTATGGTCATTAACCACATTGGCGTTTTGATGTACCAGGATGATTTTCTCAGGATGCGGTCACGGCTTTTTGCCTTGGCGTATAAAATGACAAAAAGTGTTGTCGATGCCGAAGACATCGTTCAGGAGACGTTTCTGGCAATGGGTTCAGTAAAGGCGGGCACCATCAGGGAGCCGGAAGCCTATTTTGTCCGGGCGGTAACGAATCGGTGCTTGAAAGTATTAGATCAACGAAGGGCTACGATTTATCCCGGGCCAGACTTGGTAATTTGGCAGCATCAGGATTTATTATCCGCTTTTTTTATCAGGGTCAATAATTTGTCGTCAAGCGCAAGCCCAACTGTTGTTATTTCGTTTATTCCAAACTGCCCAAAAAGCGTCGAAGGCAAATCGTATTCAACGTGGACAGATTTATCATCGGCTTCAAAAACGAGTACATGAAGGGGAGCGTATAAGGCAGCCCTGATATCATGCCTGGTCATCGTACTGGCAATAAGCGGGTTGCCTATCGTATATTGCACTGCCTTACGCGGCGCACCGGCTATGTTTAACAACTTGCCATGTTCTTGAATTTCAAATAACATCAGGTTCTGCTCTCCCTGCATTGCTTCCAATTGGCTGACAACGAGTTTGGGATCCTTTTCGACATTTGCCATTACTGCCGGATTAAACCTCCCTACCATGCCTTCCAAATTTTTGGTAAATTCTTCATAGGATGATCTTACAACTACGGTAACATGGCTCACTTTTACTGCCTTTTCGGAAATTTCCTGATCTGCTGAAAACTGTTTCATAATTAGTTGATTTTTAGATGACTTAACAATGATTGTTTATTACGTTAGGAATTAATTACTATGATCTTGACTTCTATATTGCCGCGAACCGCATTAGAGTAAGGGCAGATTTCGTGGGCTTTAGCGACCAGGTCTTTGGCGCCGGCGTAGTCGATTCCGGGCAGCTCAACCTTTAGCTCGACGGCGATCTGCAGTCTATTGATGTCGGATAGCAGCAAGTCCACTTTCGCGGAAACGACAGCCGGACCAGTCTTGATTCTTTCCAGCCGGATAACATGCATCAGGGCGTTGTCAAAACAAGAGGCATAACCGGCAGCAAAAAAGGCTTCCGGTGTCAAATGCAGATCGTCGATGCCTCCCAGAGCCCTGGGCAGCCCTAAATCCGCATCTATCAACTGATGATCAGTTGTTACATGACCGTTGCGGCCTCCCGTCGATGTTGCAGCAATTGAGTAAATGGATTTCATTTCATTGATTTTGTACAGCAAACGTACTTCGGGTAAGGGGGAATTGCCCGGGCTCATCGTCCACTGGGCAAAAATTGTCGTCGAACGCCACCCTCGGCTCGTTCTATCTATTGTATGGATCTTGTTATCGACCTTATGCGGATATGTGGTCAGGCACTGGAGCTGCGGGCTTCTGTCTTTTGCCAGCTTTAGACCATTGTCGACTTGGCTGTACAGTTTTCGAACCTTCTTTTATTTGACCTGCGGCGCCTAGCCAGTCTAGTGCTTTGAAGACAAACGCTTTGAAGCTTTTTATATCGTACGGGCAATACAACTGAACACTTTTG